>CANJUF010000018.1 GCA_947477745.1 Sphingomonadaceae bacterium
ATGTCCTGCGCCATCCAGTCGTTGACGCTCATCCCGCCGTCGAGGGCGAGCGCGGTCCAGCATGCCCCGTCCCCGGCAAAGGCATCGGCCAGGTCCTGCGTCTGGTGCGCCGTGGCTTCGAGCGCGGCGCGGGCCAGATGCGCGCGTCCCGCAGCAAAGCTGAGACCAGAGATCGTTCCGCGCGCCTCGGGCCGCCAGTGCGGGGCGCCCAGACCGGACAGCGCCGGGACGATCACAACCCCCGCATTGTCAGCAACCGACCGCGCCAGCGCTTCGGTTTCTTCGGCGGTCTCGATCACGCCCAGACTGTCGCGCAGCCATTTGATCAGGCTGCCCGCCACGAAGATCGAGCCCTCGAGCGCATAGCATCGCTCGCCGCCCTGCTGGCTGAGCACGGTGGCCAACAGCCGGTGGCGCGAGGTGGGCACGCTGCCGCCCATGTTGGTGAGCACGAAAGCGCCGGTGCCGTAAGTTGCCTTGGTCTGCCCCGGCGAGAGGCACCCCTGCCCGATGGTCGCTGCCTGCTGGTCGCCCGCCATGCCAGAGATCGGGATAGCACGGCCGAGAATGTAAGGCGCAGTCAGGCCTAGCTCGCCGTGAGTATCGACCACTTCGGCAAGCGCCGCCAAGGGCACTCCGAACAGGTCGCACAGGCCCTCGTCCCAGGTCGCGCATGCCAGCGGTAGCAGGCTGGTGCGGCTGGCATTGCTGGCATCGCTGAGATGCGCGCCGCTGGTGAGGCAGTAAACCAGCCACGATTCGACAGTGCCCAGCGCCAGCCGGCCGCTCCGCGCCGCATCGCCGACCAAAGTCTCATTATCCAAAAGCCAGCGCATCTTGGTGGCCGAGAAATAGGGATCGAGCAGCAGGCCGGTCTTCGCCTGCACCTCCGCTTCGTGCCCTGCCCGACGCAATGCCTCGCACTGATCGGCGGTGCGCCGGTCCTGCCAGACGATCGCGCGCGCCAGCGGCTCGCCGCTCACCTTGTCCCAGGCAACCACTGTCTCGCGCTGGTTGGTGATGCCGATGGCCGCGATCCGGCCTGTCCCGCCGATCGCGCCCGCTACCTCGCGGATGGCGCCGATCGTGAGATCCCGAATCTCGCCCGCGTCGTGCTCGGCCCAGCCGGGCTGCGGATAGTGCTGCGTGATCTGTGCCTGCGAGACCGCCAGCACCGTGCCGTCCAGCGCGAAGGCAAGCACCCGCGTCGAGGTCGTGCCCGCATCGATCACCAGAATGATATCGCCTTCCATCGCGCGGACAATGCCGTTCGCCTCAGGGGAAGTCGAGAGGCGGCAGACATGTCTCGACTTGGCTCGACACGAACGGTGTCAATCGCCATATCTGCTTGATGAACCCAGACACAGACACGCCGCCTTATGCTTTCGCCGAGCCGGTCGCTCCCTTCGTGCGGCGTGTGCTGGCGCGCAATCCGTCGGCTTTCACTTACAGCGGCACGCAAAGCTATCTCGTCGGCACCGACCGCGACCTGGCGGTGATCGATCCCGGCCCGGGCGACGAGGATCATATCGCCGCCCTCGTCGAAGGGATCGGCGCGGCCAAGGTCGTCGCGATCTGCTGCACCCATACGCATCAGGACCACTCACCGGCCGCCGCCGCGCTGTCCGCCATCACCGGTGCGCCGATCCACGGCTGCTCGCCGTTCAATATCATCGACGACGGCCCGCGTTCGGACGCCTCGTTCGACCCGAGTTACAAGCCCGACGGCGTGATGAGCGATGGCGACGACGTGGGCGGTGACGGCTGGAAGCTGGAGGCCGTACACACGCCCGGGCACACCTCCAACCACCTGTGCTATGCGCTCAACGGCTCGCAGGCGCTGTTTACCGGCGATCACGTGATGGGCTGGTCGACCACGGTGGTTTCGCCGCCGGACGGCGACATGACCGCTTATATGGAAAGCCTCGCCAAGCTTTATGAGCGCACTGACGAGGTCTATTTCCCCGCGCACGGTCCGCAAGTCGACAAGACCCGCCAGTTCGTGCGCGGTATGATCGGCCACCGCCGCCAGCGCGAGAACCAGATCCTGCGGCTGATGGGCGAAGGCGTGGCGCGCATCCCCGAGATGGTGCCGACAATGTACAAGGGAGTTGACCAGCGGCTCTGGCCCGCCGCCGAACGCTCGGTGCTCGCGCACCTGATCGATCTTGAGCGCAAAGGCCGCGCCAGGAGGAGCGAGGACCAATGGATGACAGCGTAGGCACGCCCCCGCCGCCCGAACCGCCGCGGATGAACCTTGCGCGGGTGCAGGCGGTGCCGTGGCTGCTGTTCATCGGCATGCTGGCGATTGCCGCTTGGCTGGGCATGAAGGCCTTTGGCGCGGACGAACGGGGCGATCCAGTCGCCGGCGCGCTGCTCGCCTTCGAAAAGCAGAACTCGCTCACGGTGTTCAGCTCGCGCTTCGACGTGCTTGCCAGCAGCACCAATTCGCGCGGCATCCTGGGGGTCGATCTGCTCAATACCGAGCAGGCGGTCGCGGTGCCCGCCCTAGTCGAGTACCGGCTCGATCTCTCCGGCGTCGGGCGCGAGCGGATGGAGTGGGACGCGGACAAGCAGGTGCTCTCGGTCCGCTTGCCGCCGCTCAGCATATCCAAGCCCAACATCGACGAGGCCAGGGCCAAGGTTTTCACCAAGGGCGTGTGGGTCACATCGGGAGCGCAGGATGACCTCAGGCGCAACAATGCCGAGCAGGCGGAGCGCAAGGCGCAGGAATTCGCCAGCCAGCCGGACGTTCTCGCCATGGCGCGCAAGGCGGCGCGCGAAGCCGTGCGCCAGAACCTTGCAGTGCCGCTGCAGGTCGCCGGCTTCCAGGACGCCCGCGTGGAAGTGCTGTTCGATGGAGAGCCGTCGCCCAGGTGATCCCCCTTTTTTGGCGCGCACAGATTCGGCTATGAATGGCAAGCTGACGCGGTGAGGGAGGGCAACGCCATGGCAACTATCATCGAACGCGAAAATGCGACGAGATCCAGCAGCAGCGAGGGTTTCTTCCTTGCCATGGCGGCAGTCATGTCGGTCACGATTTTCGCGGGGTTCGCGCTGAACCTCGCCATGGGCCGGTCCACTTTCGCAGTCCCGGCGGTCTATCACATCCACGCCGGGATTTTCTTCAGCTGGGTCGCGCTATATCTCGCACAGGCCTGGTCGATCACAACTGGCCGCATTGATCTGCACAAATCGCTAGGTCGACTGGCTTACCTGTGGGCGCCGATGATGGTGGTGATGGGCTTCGTCATCATGATCGCGTCCCTTCGCCGCAGCGGCGGTCCGTTCTTCTTCGACCAGAACGAGTTTATGATCAGCAACACCATGTTGCTGATGCTGTTTGGGGTGCTGGTCATCACCGCGCTGCGCCGTCAGCGTTACACTGGCTGGCACCGCCGGCTGATGCTGGTGGCCATGTCGATCCTTACCGGACCGGGCCTTGGCCGGCTGCTGCCGATGCCGCTGCTGATCCCCAATGCCTGGCGGATCATGATGGTGATCACGCTGATCTGGCCGGTTATCGGCATGATCCGCGACCAGCGCCGCGAAGGCCGCATCCACCCCGCTTACCTGTGGGGGGTTGGTGCCATCATCGCCGTGCAGATCCTTGCCGACCTGATCGCCTACAGCTCATGGGGCACTGGCCTGACGCAGCAGGTCCTGGCCGGTTCACCGGGTGCGGCTCGGCCGATGCATGCCTTCCTGCCGCCCGGTTTTTCGATGTAGGCAGGCACATGCGTCCTTGATCCTGGGCCGCGCCGAGGCCATCTGGAAACTTCCAAGGACAAGGATACATCGATGACCTTTCAGCCGCGCGAAGACCTTTCCGGCCTCGACATGCTCACGGAGATCGACCGGCTGCGCAAGGAACGCAATGCCGTCATCCTCGCGCACTATTACCAGAAGCCGGAAATCCAGGACCTTGCCGATTTCGTCGGCGATTCGCTGGAGCTTTCGCGCCGGGCGGCGGAAACCGACGCCGAGGTAATCGCCTTTTGCGGGGTCAAGTTCATGGCCGACACCGCGAAGATCCTCAGCCCCGAAAAAATCGTCGTGCTGCCCGATCTCAATGCCGGATGCAGCCTTGAGGATTCGTGCCCGCCCGAGAAGTTCAAGGCCTTCCGCGAGGCGCACCCCGATCACATCGCGCTGACCTACATCAATTGCTCGACCGAGGTGAAAGCGCTCTCCGACATCATCGTTACTTCGTCGAGCGCGGAGACGATCCTTTCCAAGATCCCCAAGGACCAGAAGATCATCTTCGGGCCTGACCGCCACCTTGGCGGCTATCTCTCGCGCAAGTTCGGGCGGGAAATGCTGCTGTGGCCGGGGGTGTGCATCGTCCACGAAGCTTTCAGCGAAACCGAACTGCTCAAGCTCAAGGCGCAGAACCCGGGGGCGCCGGTCGCCGCGCACCCCGAATGCCCGCCGCATATCCTCGATCACGCCGATCTGGTCGGCTCGACCAGCGCGATCCTCAACTATGCCAAGACCTTCGAAGGCGATACGCTGATCGTCGCGACCGAGCCGCACATCATCCACCAGATGGAAAAGGCGCTGCCGGGCAAGACCTTCATCGGCGCGCCGGGTGCCGATGGCCAGTGCGCCTGCAACATCTGCCCGTACATGGCGCTCAACACGCTCGAGAAGCTCTACCTCGCGCTGCGCGACCTCACGCCGAGGATAGAGATCGAGGAAGACCTGCGTCTGAAGGCCAAGGCGAGCCTTGACCGGATGCTGGAAATGGCGAGCGACACGGTCGGCAAGGGCGACATCGGCAAGGTCCACATCGAGGACGTGCCAGCAGATGACGTGCCCGACGGCGATTGAAATCTCTGTCAGTTCAAACCCGGTCCGACGCCCGCGCAATAACCAGCGCCGCTGCCAGCAGCACCATGCCCAGCGCATCGAGCGGGCCGATCACTTCGCCATAAAGCACCAGCCCAACCAGCGATGAAATCGCCGGCTGAGTCAGCAGCGCCAGCCCGATAACCAGCGGGCTGAAATGGCGAAGCGAATAGATCAGCAGGCCCTGCCCTATCAGCTGGCCGGTCAATGTCAGGGCCATGATTGGCCACCATGGGCCGGCGACGATGCGTTCGCCCAGCATCAAGGAAACCGCCAGCAGGACTGGAGTGCTCGCCATCGTCGCCCAGAACAGCAGGGTGAACTGGCCGATCGCCGCCCGCGCACGGCGCAGGATGAGAAGGTATCCGGCGTAGCAGATGCCCGACATCAGGCCCATGATGTCGCCGCGAAAGCTTTCGGCGGAAACATGGAATGATCCGCCGATCAGCAGGGCGCCGCCCGCCAGCGCAGAGAGCACCGCGCCAAGTTCGAGCGGCCTGGGCAATCTGGCAGCGGCGATCAGCCCCCAGATCATCAGCAGCACGCCGCCCGAATTGCCCAGCAGGACCACGTTGCCAAGTCGCGTCAGGTCGAAGCCGATATAGGCGAAGACGAGGTTGCTGCCGAACAGCAGCCCTCCCGCCAAAACGATCCACAAGGTGCGTCCTCGCAGGATCCGCTCGCCCCTCGGCGCGCGCAGGAACAGCAGCGCGGCCAAAATCGGCAAGGCGAAAATGTGGCGCCAGAAGGCGGTGGCGGCAGGGCCGGTTTCCGCCATGCGCACGAAAACCGGGCCGATGCCCATCGACAGGTTGGCGCCGAGCAGGGCCGCGAGGTGGACGGGTTTCCAGTTGCGAGTGGGCGCGGGGGCTTCCATCCCCGCGCCCTAGCCTATCGAGCGGATCTGGCCATGACCTTTCTGGTCAGCCAGTCGCCTCCACGGCCTCGCCCCTCGTCTTCCACAGCGACCACACGATGCCGCCAAGGATCAGCGCGAAGGTCACCGCAAGGCTCAGCACCGGCGGAAACTTGTCGCCGCCCAGCACGAAGTCGGCGACAAAGATCTTCGAGCCGATGAACACCAGCACCAGGGCCAGCGCGTACTTGAGGTAATGGAAGCGGTGCACCATGGCCGCGAGCGCGAAATAGAGCGCACGCAGGCCCAGGATTGCCATGATGTTGCTGGTATAGACGATGAAGGTGTCTGTCGTGATCGCGAAGATCGCCGGCACGCTGTCCACCGCGAACACCAGATCGACCACGTTGATCACGACTAGCGCCAGGAACAGCGGGGTCGCCGCAAGCGCCAGCTTGCCGGTCTTGCTGTCGGGCACCCGAACGAAGAACTTCTGGTCATGAAGCTCGGGCGTCACCCGCATGATCCGGCTGACGAAGCGCACCGCCGGATTGCCTGCCACGTCCATCGGCTTGTCGCTGGCGAAAAGCATCTTGATGCCGGTGGCGATCAGGAACGCCGCGAAGAAGTAGAGCACCCAGTAGAACTGCTCGACCAGC
The DNA here is from genome assembly GCA_947477745.1 of Sphingomonadaceae bacterium. Lineage (GTDB taxonomy): Bacteria > Pseudomonadota > Alphaproteobacteria > Sphingomonadales > Sphingomonadaceae > Novosphingobium. Next base: position 6,367 of record CANJUF010000018.1, read on the forward strand.
GCCGCACCCAGCGCGATCATCACGCCGCGCAGCACGATCACGCCGATGATGCCCCACAGCAGCGCGCGGTACTGGTATTTGGGCGGGATCGCGAAGGTGGTGAAGATCAGGCCGATGACGAAGATATTGTCGATCGACAGCGCCTTTTCGATGAAGAAGCCGGTGTAGTATTTCATCGTCAGGTCGGCGCCGATCTCCGGCCCGAAGGCAGCGGTTTTCTGGAACCAGACCCAAACGCCGAATGCCAGCGCGATGCTGATGTAGAAGGCCGAGAGTTTGAGCGATTCGCCGATGCCCATCTCGCGATCCTCCTTGTGGAGGAAGCCAAGGTCGAAGGCGGTCAGCGCGACCACGAGGCCCAGAAAGGCGAGCCAGAACCAGACCGGCGTACCCAGCCAGTCGGCAAACAGAAATTCCATGGAATAAGCTCCCTGATCGAAACGGCGGTTCGATCGGATGAGCCGATGGCAGGGACCGGTGCGAGGGATTGTTGGGTCAAGTTCCCGGCCACCAGACGCATCGGCTTCATCCGATGCGGTCCGACATCACGCGCCGTTTCCCGATTTCGGCAAAACGGCTGCGCCAGAGGGGCCCGGCCCGCAGCAACCTGTTTAAGACCGAATCGATCCTATTTCAACCCGGTTTATGCCGAGGCCGCCTCAAACCTTGCAGAAACCCCGCGTAAACACTTGCGCTTCTATCTGTGCCGCAGCCGGACGGCCGCTCCGTCCTGCACGCGCCGTAGCGCGCATTCGGCTAGGATATCGTCATGAACCAGCGCCCCGCACGCTCGCCCCTTTGCTCGCTTGCCCCTGTCGCCGCAGCCTGCGCTGCTGCGGCGGCGGGCCTGCTCGCCCCCGCCGCAGCGAGCGAAAAGCAGCTCGCTCCCTACACCGTGGCCGAAAGCGGGCGCAGCTACGTTCGCCTGCAGGACGCGGTGGACGCGATCGGAAACGGCAAGGGCACGATCCGCTTCGCCTCGCTGCGGTTTGCCGACTGCGCGGTGCAGAAAGGCGGCGACATCACCTATCAGGCGCAGGTGCCGGGCGAGGCCGTGCTCGACGGCGTGACCTGCCAGAACAAGGCGGCGCTGGTGCTCGCCGGGCGCAGCGCTCGGATCGAGGGGATGGTCTTCGCCAACATGCGGGTCGATGACAAGAACGGCGCAGGCATCCGTCTCGAACGCGGCAACCTGACAGTGGTGCAGGCATGGTTCCGCGACAGCGAGCAGGGCATCCTTGCGGGGAACGATCCTTCGGGCGCAATCGTCATCGACAAGTCCACCTTTACCCGGCTGGGCACCTGCGAGGGCAGCGGCTGCGCTCATTCGATCTACATCGGCAATTATGGCTCGCTCACCGTCACCCGCAGCCGCTTCGAGAAGGGCACCGGCGGGCACTACGTCAAGCATCGCGGCCCGCGGGTCTCTATCAGCGATTGCAGCTTCGACGACAGCGGCGGCTACGAGACCAACTACATGATCGATCTGCCAAACGGCTCAACCGGGCGGATCGCGGGCAACTGGTTCGCGCAGGGGCTGAGCAAGGACAACAAGTCGGGCTTCATCGTGGTAGGCGCCAATGACACGAGCCACAGCTCGGACGGTCTGGTGATCGAGGACAACCAGGCGCGGCTGGCGCCCAAGGCCGACTGGTCGAGCAATTTCGTCGCGGATTTTACCGGTGAAAAGCTGGTGATGCGCCGCAACACGCTGGGCGAAGGCCTCAAACCCTTCGCGCGGTATAATCGCTAGGTCAGGATATGTCCCGTCCGGTCGCGCTTGGTATCGAGATAGCGGGCATTGTGCGGGTTTGGCGGAAGCTGGTGCGCGACCCGCTGGGTCACCTCGACGCCTTCGGCCTCGAGCGCGGCAACCTTGGCGGGATTGTTGGTCATCAGCCGGATCGCTGACACGCCGAGCAGTTCGAGCATCCGCGTCGCCACCGGAAAATCGCGCGCCTCGGTCGGCAGGCCAAGCCGGTTGTTGGCGTCGACCGTATCGAAGCCCTGATCCTGCAGGCGGTATGCGCGCAGCTTGTTGATGAGGCCGATGCCGCGCCCTTCCTGCCGCAGATAAAGCAATACCCCCCAGCCGCCCTTCGCGGATTCGTCGGCCATGGCGCGCAGCGCTGCATCGAGCTGCGGCCCGCAGTCGCACTTGAGGCTGCCGAGGATGTCGCCGGTCAGGCATTCCGAATGCAGCCTTACCAGCGGCGCGCGGTCGCCGCGCTGCTCGCCGATCACCAGCGCGACATGTTCCCGAAGGTCGTCCGCCGAGCGGAAGGCGACGATCTCGGCCTGTTCGCAGGCTGCAACCGGCAGCCGCGCGCGCGAGGCAAGCTTGAGGCGCACCGGATCGCGCCATTCGGCAAGATCGCTGGCCGACACCGACTGAACCTCGCCCATCGGTGCGAAATCGACGAGGAAGGCCGGCAGCACGCCCGCCAGCCGCGCCAGTTCCATCGCCGCGCGCGCGGCCTCGCCATGCTCGATATGCTCGGCAAGGAACGGGCCCTTCATCGGATACATCAGGTCGAGCGCCGGATCGGCCAGCGCGCGGGCCAGTTCGAGGTCGAACGGCTCCGCGGCGCGGATCAAGACCGGGGCATCGGGCTGTGCCGCCTCGCGCTGGTTGGCGAGCTTGAGCGTTGCCGCGCGTGCGGCCGAAATCAGCATGCGCGGGGCGGTTGTGCCGGGGCCGAAGCCGGTCTCGGCGGGTAGCAGCCGCAGCACTCCGTCAACCTCGATCGCCCAGCCGTGGCGCAGGGCGTCGATCGCCAGCGCCGCCCGCCGCGCGGGGTCTGCAGGCGCCGAGATGCTCAGAGGTCGAACTCGGTGATCAGCGGCACATGGTCCGAGGGCTGCTCCCAGCGCCGCGTATCCTCCACGAACCGGTGCGCGCGCGACTGCGCGGCCAGATCGGGCGAGGCCCACATATGGTCGAGCCGCCGCCCGCGGTCCTTCTCCTGCCAGAAGGTGCGGTAGGACCACCAGGTCCAGTTCCGCTCGGGCGCGGGGATGTGCTTGCGGCCAAGATCGACCCAGCCGTGCGCATCGCGAAACATGCCGAGCGTCTCGACCTCGATCGGTGTGTGGCTGACAACCTTGAGCAGCGCCTTGTGGTCATAAACGTCGCAATCGAGCGGGGCGACGTTGAAATCACCCGCGATCAGGGTGGGCCGCTCGATCGCTTCGGCCCAGCGGGTCATGCGGCCAAGGAAATCGAGCTTCTGGCCGAACTTGGGATTGACCTCGCGGTCGGCGATGTCCCCGCCGGCGGGGATATAGACGTTCTCGAGCACCATGCCCTGCCCCGCGCCGCCCAGCTCGATGCCGACATGGCGCGCCTCGCCGTTGTCCTGCCAGTTGTACCGGCTGAATTCGGTGGCAGGCAGGCGGCTGACTGTGGCGACGCCGTGGTAGCCCTTCTGGCCGTGGACGAAGCGGTGGACGTAGCCGAGCCGCTCGAACATCTCGTGCGGGAACTTGTCTTCGGCGCACTTGATCTCCTGCAGGCACAGCACGTCGGGTTCGTGCTCGCGCAGGAAGCGTTCGACCTGATCGATGCGCAGACGCACCGAATTGATGTTCCAGGTGGCGATGGAGATCATGGCTGGCGTTTATACGGTGCAGGGCAAAAGAAAACCCTCGTCCCGGGGGCAAGTGGGACGAGGGTTCCTTTAAGCGTTCGTCACGCTAGATCCGAAGCAACCTTTTCAGGAGGCGCGGGCAACAGGGGGGAAACCCGCCTCAGCCGCTCCGGATATTCGTAATTTAGGGCTTTTCCGCTTTCTGCCAAGTGAACATGGGGGGGTATTTTGTCGTAGTTTGTCGCAACATTTGCACATAATACGGCGACCCGCCCCACATCATCGACGAACCCTTGGACGCGGATCGCGCCATGTAAACGCGCGGTCAGCCACGGCCGCACCATAACGGTGATTCGTGAGGCGAATCGTGGTGCGCTGGTTCTGCGAGTCGAGCGCCACCCAGCTAACCAGTTCAAGCCCGCCCGGGGCCGAAGGCTGACGCATAAACACCAGGGTGATCACGCCGTATTCGGGATGCTTGGTATCGCGCACCTCGATGCTGACCACATCGGGATTGCCGGTGGGCCGAAGCGTACCATAGCGCTTCACATCGCGGTTGGGATCGAGCAGCGCGCCAAGCGGGCTGTTCTTGATCGGCCAGCGTTGCACCTGGCTGACGTCGTAGTCGACCATGGTCAGCGACCTGCCATCGCCGACGATCAGCATGTTGACCGATTTTTCGTATTCGAAGCGGATGCGACCCGGACGCTTGAGCGTCAGCTTGCCGCGCAGCACCTGCCCGCTACGGTCGGACTGGGTGAAATCGGCGGTCAGTGTCGAGATGCCGCGCAGCGCGGCCACCGCCTGGTCGAGCGCGGCCGCACCGCTTTGCGACGCAGCAGGCACCTGCGCGAGCGCCGATACGATCGGCACGAGAACGCCGCAAAGCACGAGCGCGCTTGCGGCGATGAATGCAAGAAGAGGTTTGATCGGGTTCATGGCCTTGGCTTTGGCATCAGGGCGTTGAACCCACAGTGAACCCGATTGTTTCCCGGCAAGACCGGCCAAGCCGGCCAGAAGCGGGTTACTTGATCTTGGCTTCCTTGAACTCGACATGCTTGCGCACGACCGGATCGTACTTGCGGAAGCTCATCTTCTCGGTCGTGTTGCGCGGGTTCTTCTTCGTGACGTAGAAGAAGCCGGTGTCGGCGGTGGAAACCAGCCTGATCTTTACGGTTGCGGGCTTCGCCATTGCTCAAGTCCTGAAAACAACGAGAGCGGCGAAAATGCGCCGCCCTTCAAGGATGCGGCCCTTGCGGCAGGCGGCTGCGAAAGTCAACCCGAAGAGTTGCGCCGCCGCGCTCAGATCAGATTGTAAAGCAGCAGCAGCGCTACAAGGCCCGCGCCGATCCGGTACCAGGCGAAGGGGCCGAAGCCCGACTTGCTGACGAAAGCGACGAAAGCGCGAATCACCACCAGCGCGACTACGAACGATACCGCAAAGCCAATCGCGATCTCGCTCCAGGCCACCGGCCCGGTCCCCGCCAGCAGCGTCTCGCGGCTGTCCCACAGCTCGAGCGCAGTGGCGCCCAGCATAGTCGGCACGGCTAGGAAAAAGCTGAATTCGGCGGCGGTGCGCCGTTCGATTCCCATCGCGAGCGCGCCCATGATCGTCGCGCCCGAGCGGCTGACGCCCGGGATCATCGAGATGCACTGGAGCACGCCGACCCCCAGCGCCTGCCGCGCCGGCAGTTCAGCCACGCCGGTAAGCGGACCCTGCCGGGCGAAACGCTCGATCACCAGAATGGCAATGCCGCCCGCGATCAACGCCCAGCCGACGATTACAGGGCTGCCGAGCATCACGTCGATATAGTCCTTGAGCGCGAAGCCCAGCACCGCCGAAGGCAGGAAGCCGAGCAGGATGTTGCGCAGGAACGCCACGCTCTGCGGATGCCAGCGCAGCAGGCCCATGCCCACCGCCCAGAAGGTGCGCCAGTATTGCACCACCACGGCGAGGATCGCACCGAGCTGGATGACGACGTTGAACACCTTCCACTGATCGGCATCGTAGCCGAAAATCTCGGCAGCGAGGATCAGGTGCCCGGTCGAGGAGACTGGAATGAACTCGGTCAGCCCCTCGACAACGCCGAGCAGGACGGCGGTAAGCGTCAGGTCCATGCTACCAGATCCGCACCCGCTGGGCTGGCGGCAGGTAAAGCGCATCGCCCGGCTTGACCCCGAAGGCGGCGTACCACTCATCGAAATTGCGCACGGTTCCGTTCGCGCGGTACTTCGGCGGCGAGTGCGGATCGGTGGTCAGATATTCGCGCGCCAGCGCCTCCCTTGCCTTCGAGCGCCAGACCTGCGCGAAGGCGAGAAAGAAGCGCTGGTCGCCGGTAAATCCGTCGATCACCGGCGCTGGCTTGCCGCCAAGCGAAAGCCGGTAAGCGCGGTAGGCAAGGCTGAGGCCGCCAAGATCGCCGATGTTCTCGCCCATGGTAAGCTGCGGATCGACGCAGGTCTTGCCCGCATCAAAGGGGCAATAGGTCGCGAACTGAGCGCCCAGCTTCGCCTGCAGCTTGCGGAAGTTGGCCATGTCTGCGGCGGTCCACCAGTCGCGCAAGTTGCCCTTGCCGTCGGCCTTGGCGCCCTGATCGTCGAAGCCGTGGCCGATCTCGTGGCCGATGACCGCACCGATCGCCCCGTAGTTGACCGCCGGATCGGCCGAAAGGTTGAAGAACGGCGGCTGGAGGATCGCGGCGGGAAAGGTGATCGCGTTAAGCGAGGAACTGTACTGCGCGTTCACCGTGTGGGGAAACAGGCCCCACTCGCTGTCGTCGACCGGCTTGCCGATGCGCGCCATCTGGAAATCGAGCCCCCACTTGTTCGCCGCCATGGCATTGCCAAGCGGATCGCCGGGCGACAGGACGAGCCCGTCGTAAGTCTTGTACTTATCGGGCGCGCCGATCCGGGGCGTGAACAGATCGAGCTTGGCCTTGGCTTCCAGGCGCGTTTGCGGTCCCATCCACGCCAGCTCGCGCAGGTTGGCGTCCATCGCGGTGCGCAGGTTGGCGACCAACTCTTCCATCGCCGCGCGCTGCTCGGGCGGATAGTACTTGGCCGCATAGATCTTGCCGAGCACTTCGCCGATCTGTTCTTCAACCGTATCGATGGCGCGCTTCCAGCGCGGGCGCTGTTCCTGCTGGCCGCGCAGCACCTTGCCGTAGAACGCGAAGGTCGCCTCGTCGATCTCGCGGGGCAGGACCGCCGCATGGTCCGAAAGGAAGTGTGCCGCAAGCCATGCCTGCCAGGTCGCCATCGGCGCCTGCTCGATCAGGCCGACAATCGCCGGGGTGCCGCCGCCGAAGCGGGCCGCAGCCTCTGCCTCGCTGATCCCGGCTGTTTTCAGCTCCTCCGCAGTGGGCGGAAGGTCGTAGACGATCACCGAATCGGGTGAGGCGCCCAGCCCCTGAAGCATGCGCGGCACCAGCGCCGCGGTTCCATAAGCGGCGACCTCGCTTGCCGGCACCTTGTTGTAGGTCAGCTCGCGCTCGCGGTAAGAGCTGCGGTTCCAGTGGGTGCGAGCGATCCGGGTCTCGAGCGCGAACACCGCATCCGCCGCGCCTTTGGGATCCTGATATCCTGCCTTGCCGAGCAGGAAGGCGAGATAGTCCTTATATTTCTCGCGCGCCTCGCGGTAGGTTTCGGTGTCCTTGAGGTAATAATCGCGGTCCGGCAGGCCGAGGCCGCCTCCCGAGATATAAAACGCGTAGACATCGCTGTTCTTCGCGTCGGGGGCGACATCGAAATCGAGCGGCGAGGCAAAGCCGGGCTTGGCGAACAGATCAGCCAGATCCTGCGGCGTCTTCGCGTCCCAAATCGCGCGCAGATAGGGTTGCGCCGGAGCCAAGCCCGCCGCCTCGATCGCGCCGGTGTCCATGAACGCCTTGTAGGAGGCCGCGAGCCGCGCCTCGTCCGACCCGGGCGGATAGGTGCCGGCAGCGAAGCCTTCGAGGATTTCCTTGAGCCGGTCTTCCGAACGGTCGCTAAGCGAATCGAACGAACTGATCCGGGTCTTGTCGGCCGGAATTTCGGTGGTGCGGTTCCATTCACCGTTCACATAGGCGTCGAAATCGTCGCCCGGCTTGACCTTGGTATCCATCCATTTGGTCTGGACGCCGAATGTGCCCCAGTCGTCGACGGCGCTATCCGCGCCGAGTGCGGGAACGGTGCTCGCGGCAAGGCCGAATGCGCAGGCTGCCGACAGCAGCAGGGGGAAACGCAGTGACAGACGGGTCATAGGGGCTCCGGGACGGTTGCGGGACTATCGAACTGGAGGGAGGCGAGCCGGGCGTAAAGCCCGCCCGATAGCGAAAGCGCCTCGTGCGTGCCCTGCTCGACAATGCGCCCGCCATCCATCACGACGATACGATCGGCATTTCGAACGGTTGCAAGCCGGTGCGCGATCACAAGCGTGGTACGGTGCGCCATCAGTGCTTCGAGCGCAGCTTGGACCAGCCCTTCGCTCTCGGCGTCGAGCGCGCTGGTCGCCTCGTCGAGCAGCAGGATCGGCGCATCGCGCAGGATCGCGCGGGCAATGGCGATGCGCTGGCGCTGGCCGCCCGAAATCCGCGCACCGTCCTCGCCGAGGAAGGTGTCGAGCCCTTCGGGCAGATCGCGCAGGAACTGGAATGCATTGGCTGAGCGCGCTGCTTCCCACAACTCCTCGTCGCTGGCTTCCCACTTGCCGTAGCGCAGGTTGTCGCGCGCGCTCGCGGCGAACAGCACGCCTTCCTGCGGCACCAGCGCGATCCGCTGGCGGATATCGGCTGGATCGGCGGAGGACAGCGGCACGCCGTCCAGCTTGATCGTGCCAGCCTGCGGATCGTAGAACCGCTCGGCAAGCTGAAACAGCGTCGATTTGCCGGCGCCAGACGGGCCGACGATGGCGACCGTCTCGCCCGGATCGATCTTGAGCGTGAAGTCGGCCAGCGCCGCGACTTCGGGCCGGGAAGGATATCGGAAAGTCACGTTTTCGAAGGCAAGCTGGCCGCGCGGCGGATCTGGCAGCGCCACCGGCTTTGCAGGCGGAGCAATGCTCGGCCGCTCGGAGAGAAGCTCGCTCAGCCGGCTGGCCGCACCGGCTCCGCGCACAAGATCGCCGTAAACTTCGGCCAGCGCGCCGAACGAACCGGCCACGAGGCCGCCGGTAATCACGAAGGCAGCAATGGTGCCGCCGCTGATCGCGCCTGTCGCCACGCCCAGCGCGCCGCGCCACATGAGCAGCGTGATCGCCCCGAATACCAGGAAGATCACCACGGCAGTCATCACCGCGCGGATTGTGATGCGCCGCTTGGCGGTTGCGAAAGTGCGTTCGACCGTCGCGGCGAAGCGGTCGGCCTCGCGGCCTTCCTGGTTGAACGCCTGGACCACGCGCAAGGCGCCGAGCACTTCGGTCGTGAGCGCGCCGATGTCGGCGATGCGGTCCTGGCTGGTGCGAGACACTGCTTGAAGGCGCCTGCCGAACAGCACCAGCGGCACGATGACCACCGGAATCCCGGCAATCAGCCCGAGCGTGAGCTGCGGCGCGAGGGTGAACAGGTAGACCGTGCCGCCGATCGCCATAATGACGTTGCGCAGCGCCACCGATACGGTGGTGCCCACCACCTGCTCGACGATGGCGGTGTCCGCGGTCATCCGCGAGGAGATTTCCTTGGGGCTGTTGTCCTCGAAGAAGCTGGGCGAAAGGCGCATCAGGTTGCGGTTTACGCCAAGGCGGATATCGGCGACGACCCGCTCGCCGAGCCAGGAGACCATGTAGAACCTGACCGCCGTGCCAAGCGCCAGCACGACCACGATCAGCAGCAGGTACTCGAACCAGCGGCCAATGTCCGCCGGGTTGCCGCCTGCGGCAAAGCCCCGGTCGATGATCAGGCGAAATCCCGCCGGGATCGCCAGCGTCGCCAGCGCGGTGACGATGAGCGCCATGCCCGCCACGGCGACGCGTCCCGGATAGTGCGCGGCGGCGGCGAAAACCATGCGCAGCGGGCCAAGGTTGCGCTTGGCAGGCTGCTCGTCGCTTGTGGCTGGCGCCAGGCCGGGATCGGCCGCAAGCGCGAGATCTGCGGCGACGGGAGGGCTTTGAACGGGTTCGGGAGAATTCATCGCGCGCTCCCTTACAACCTGCGTTCGCGAAGGGAAAGCGGTCGCAAGATCAACCGCGCAGCTTTGATTCGCCTGTCGCAAAATGACCATTGTGCATTGCACAATGGCTTAACCGGGGGCACATATACCAGGAACGAGGCGGAAAGCCGCCCGTTACATGACGCGTTCGCAGGAGATTTTGTTGCTTTACAATGCATACGAGCTGCAGCGCACCATGCTGAGCGGTGCTGCAACCTGGGCCTCGGTCACCTCCGAACTGCTGACCAATCCTTCGCTGCCGATGGGATATTTCGGGATCGGCCCGGTCGTGGCTTCCGCGCTCGAAGTGTTTGCCCATGCCACCGCGCCGCGCGGCAAGCCCGCGTTTGGCATCGAAACGGTGAGCACCGGCGGCAAGGAACACCGCGTCACCGAGGCGATCGTGCTGCACAAGCCGTTCGGCAACCTGCTGCGCTTTTCGCACGAAGGGCTGCCCGAAGACGCGCCCCGGCTGTTGATCGTCGCGCCGATGAGCGGGCACTACGCCACGCTGCTGCGCGGAACCGTGGCGCGGATGCTCGAAAACTCGGTCGTCTATATTACCGACTGGGCCGACGCGAAGATGGTGCCGACCGAAGTCGGCCGCTTCGATCTCGACGACTATATTGACTATGTGATCGCCTTCCTCGAATTCATCGGCCCCGGCGCGCATGCGCTCGCGGTGTGCCAGCCTTCAGTGCCCACGCTTGCCGCCACGGCGGTAATGGCGGCGCAGGACAACCCGTGCCGGCCAGCTTCGCTGACCATGATGGGCGGGCCGATCGACACCCGCGAATCGCCCACCTCGGTCAATGATGTCGCCATGCAACGCCCGATCACCTGGTTCGAGCACACCGTCGTCGCCACGGTGCCGCTCACCTATCCGGGTGCAGGCCGCAAGGTCTATCCCGGCTTCCTGCAGCTCGCCGGGTTCCTGTCGATGAACCTGGGCGCACACATGATGAGCCACTACGCGATGTTCAAGCATCTCGTCGCCGGCGACGATGACAGCGCCGATTCGACGAAGGCGTTCTACGATGAATACCGCTCGGTGTGCGACATGACCGCCGAATTCTATCTCCAGACAGTCGAAACCGTGTTCCAGCGCCACGCCCTGCCCAAAGGCGAATTCGTCCACCGCGGCAATGTGGTCGATCTCGGCGCGATTACCGACACAGCGATCCTTGCCATCGAGGGCGAGCGCGACGACATCTCGGGCCTCGGCCAGACCAAGGCCGCGCTCAAGCACACCACCCGCCTGCCCGACGCGCGCAAGAAGTATTTCATGGCGCCCAATGTCGGCCATTACGGCATCTTCAACGGCCGCAAGTGGCGCGAGGAAATCGCCCCAGTGGTCGAAAGCTGGATCGCCGCGCACGAGGCCAAGCGCCCTCTGAAAGCCGTGGCCTGACTGTGCAGCCCTTGCCCCGCGCGCTCGGTGCTGGCATTTTCGGTGAAATGCTGCTACAAATGACCGATGGCCGGAGCGATTGACAGGCGCGCGATGCTGGTGGGAAGTGCCGCTGTTGGCGCTTCGCTATGCCTGCCCGCGCGCGCCGCGACAGCAAGCCCGCTCACTCCTTACGAGCGCCGCGTAGCCGAAACCGCAGTGGCGCAGCGCAATCGCATGATGGGGCAGCTGTGGCAGAAAGACTTTGTCGGGATCGCCGATTTCGCGCTGCCTTCGTGGCGACCGCGCATGCATCTGGTCTCGATGGAAAGCGGCACGGTGCGCTCATTCCTGCTGTCGCACGGCAAGGGTTCGGACCTCGAACATGACGGCTGGCTCAAGCAGTTCTCCGACCAGCCGGGATCCGAGGCGACCTCGCGCGGCGCCTTCCGCACCGACGAATGGTACACCGGCAAATACGGCATCTCGCTGCGGCTGACGGGGCTCGACCCTGACAACGCCACCGCGCTCGAACGCCATATCGTTATCCATCCGGCCTGGTATGCCGAGGCCGACATGATCCCCAAGTGGGGCAAGCTGGGCCGCAGCTCGGGCTGCTTCGCGCTCGGCCAGCGCGACTATGCCGACACCCTGACGAGCCTCTACGGCGGGCGGCTGCTGTTCGCCGACCGCATCGGCGAGGCTTGAGCGCACCGCATCGACACAGTCGGTACACGGTGTTACGGAAATCTTATGTCAGCCAGCTTGATTGTCGCCCGGGTCGATGTCCCGCAGGACGCTCGCCAGGTACGCTCGCGCACGGCGCTGCACGGTGCGCTGCTCGAACTTCTGCAGGTGACCGCCTTCGACCAGATCACCATCCGCGAGATCTCGGCCCGCGCGGGCACCGGCTACGCCACTTTCTTCCGCCACTATCCCACCAAGGAAGCCCTGCTGGGCGATGTCGCGGCGGAGGAAATCTGCACGCTGATGACCATGACCGCCTCGATGATGTCGGGGCAGGACCGATTCGGATCGATCCTCGACCTGTGCAATTATGTGGATGCTCACCGCAAGCTGTGGTCGGCACTTCTGACCGGCGGAGCAGCCGCCATCGTGCGCAAGGAAATGATGCGTCAGGCCGACACCTTGGGCGACGAGCGCCAGTGCCCCGACTGGCTGCCGCCCGAACTGGCGCGGCGAGTAGGCGTCTCCTCGGCGATCGACGTGCTGGTCTGGTGGCTCGAACAGGATGAGCGTTATTCGCCCCAGCAGGTCGCCGTCATCCTCGACCGGCTGGTGATCGGCCCGATCATGGACAAGCTGGTCACCGAGCCGGGGCCTGTTCCGGGCTGAACGAGCGGACATGACCGAAGAGGCGACCCTGGCGGCAGCCATGCTGGCCGATGCAAACTGGCCGACCTTCGGCTGGCAAGTTGACATGCGCCCGGCACTTGCCGAAGCAATCGCCCGCGGACGGGCCACCGCGCTCGCCACGCTTTACCGCGTCGAAGGCAGCGCCCCGCGCGGCCCCGGCGCGCAGATGCTGTTCGATGGCGAAAAGGCGGTCGGCTATTTCTCGGGCGACTGCATCGAGGGCGATGTCGCCCGGCACGCCGCCGAAGTGCTGGCCAGCGGCGAGCCGCGCCACCTGCACTACGGCATGGGCAGCCCGTGGATCGACATCCGCCTGCGCTGCGGCGGGGCGCTTCACGTGTTCGTTGAACGGGTGGCGGCAGACAGCGCGGCGGCGCGCGAGCTGATTGTGCGCGGCACCGCGCGGCAGGTCTGCACCTGGCACAGCGACGGCCACGATCAGCGGGTCAGCGATGACGCCGGACCCGCACTGACCTTCGAGCAGGAACCATTCCGCTTCGCCCGCCGGTTCGATCCGGCCCGCCGCGTCATCGTCTCGGGCGGCGATCCCGGCGCACTGGCCGCGGCGCAGGCGGCCATGACGGCCGGCTTCGAGACGATCCTGGTGCGCCCCGGCGGCCCCGAGGCACCGCCGCCGTTCGCGGTATCGCACTACCTGCGCGGCGAGCCGGAAGACGCGCTGCGCGAAGTCGGCGTGGACGGCTGGACCGCCTATGTCGGCGCAACTCACGAAGACCATCACGATCTCGGCGGCTGCCTGGCAGCGCTGCGCGGCAAGGCGGCGTGGACCGGCATGATCGGCGCGCGCTCACGCGCGGAAGGCCGGCTGGCGGCACTGCGCGCGGCAGGCGCGAGCGAAGAGGAACTGGCCCGCCTGCATCTCACGCCGGGCGATCCGGCCTTGGGCAAGGCCCCGTTCGAGGTCGCGACCGGGATTCTTGCTGACATCATGAAGGCTTTTGCCAAAGTCGGCGCGGATCGATGAAGTTCGCCGCGATTGTGCTGGCGGCAGGCTCCGCCACGCGGTTCGGAGGTGACAAGCTTTCGGCCATGCTTGGCGGCGAACCGCTGATCCGGCACGCTATCCGCGCCGCGCGCGCCGCGCCGGTCGAGCGGGTGATCGTCGTGGCGCGCTCGGGCCTCGACATCGGAGAATGGGAAGGCGGGCCACCCGTGGAGCGGATCGAGCTTGCCAGCAATGCATTGTCGATCTCGCTCAGGGCAGGCATTGCGGCGGTGCACGGCATGGACGGGGTCTTCGTGTTCCTCGGCGACATGCCGCGGGTGCCGCACCAGATCGCTAGCCATCTGGCGGCGATCCTGGGTGAAAGCTACGCCGCGATGCCTCGCTACAAGGGCAAGCCCGGCCATCCGGTGCTGCTGTCGGCAAGCAGCTTTGCCGATGTAGAGCGGCTCACCGGAGATGCGGGGGCAGGCAAACTGCTCAAGGCGCGCGGCGACATCGCTTTTGCCGATTGCGACAATCCCGGCGTGATGCTAGACATCGACCGGCCCGAGGACTTGGCGGGGCTTTAAGCTACCTCGCCGGATAAGGTAAACCTCTAAGCCCGGCCCGTCACTGGCGAAAGCTGCGCCGGATCAATCCCTTCGGCGCGCCAAGTCGCCGCCCAGCGCCCCTCGACCCCGGTGTCGAACAGCACCTCGGCGCTGCCTTGCGCGGCATACCAGCCATGCTGCTTCATCTCGCCTTCAAGCTGCCCCGGCCCCCATCCTGCATAGCCCAGGGCGATTAGCCAGCGGCTCGGCCCGCGCCCTTCGGCGATCGCGCGCAGCACGTCGAGCGAGGCGGACAGGGCGCCGAACGGCTGCACCTCGATCGTGTCGGAACCGGCCCAGTCAGCCGAATGCAGCACGAATCCGCGCCCCGGCTCAACCGGGCCGCCGTGGTGGATCGGGCAATCGGGGGCAGCGCCCGGATCGATATCGAGTTCCTTGAGAATTGCGTGGAGCCGCACTCCATCACGCAAATGGCCGACATCGATGCCAAGCGCACCGTTCTCGTCATGCTGGCACATGACGTTGACGCTGCGCGCGAATCGCTGGTCGAACATGCCCGGCATGGCAAGCAGTATCCGGCCTGAAAGGTATTGCGGCTGTTCCATCGGCCACGAACTTAAGGTCAATTCGCGTCGCGGCAAGGCGATTGCGACACATTGCATGGGCTGTTTATCGCAGCGCCCTGCGCGGCTATGCAGCCACGGCGAAGGAGTCTCCATGTCCCAGCTTTTCGATCTTCCCGCTTGCCCTGTGCTTGCAATGGCCGGCACCGAGTTGCGGTTTCCAGTGGGACGGATCTTCTGCGTCGGCCAGAATTACGCGGCGCACGCGCGCGAAATGGGCTTTGAGCCCCAGCGCGACGCGCCGATCTTCTTCACCAAGTCGCCGGCGGCGGTGTGCCATTCGGGAAGCACGATTGCCTATCCGCCCGGCACTGCGAACTGCCACTTCGAGGTCGAGCTGGTGGTCGCGATTGGTGCACCCGCCTTTCGCATCGCCGCCGCCGATGCGCTTTCGCTGGTGGCGGGCTACGGCGTGGGAATAGACCTGACCCGGCGCGATCTGCAGAACGCGGCGCGCGGGCAAGGCCATCCGTGGGACACCGGCAAGGATTTCGAGAACGCCGCCGTGCTCGCCCCGCTGACCCCGGCCACCAGCTTCGGCGTGCCTGCGGCCCAGCGCATCAGCTTGACTCAAAACGGTGAGACCAGACAGGACGCCGACCTCGCGCAGTTGATCTGGTCGATTCCCGAACTGATCGCGGAGCTTTCGAAGCTTTATCACCTTGCCCCCGGCGACCTGATCTTCACCGGCACGCCAGCAGGCGTCGGCCCGGTTGCCCCCTCGGACAGACTGGTAGGACGCATCGATGGACTGGCTGATCTGACCCTGGCGATCGGCGAGCCGGAATAAAGGCGCATGATCCGCTTGTGGTTCCTTTGCACCGCTTCGGCAGTGCTCTTGCAGGCTCCTTGTAGTGCCGCTGCACAGGCCGGCGATCCGGCCTCTCCGATCGTCGTCACCGGGCGCGGACTGGACGATACGCCGGCAACCCCCGCTTATCGCAGCAGCGAGATTGACCGCGGGCGGATCGTATCGAGCGCCTCTGGCCGGATCGAGGACGTGCTTTCGTCAGTGGCGGGATTCCAGCAGTTTCGCCGCTCGGACAGCCGCTCGGCCAACCCTTCGGCGCAGGGCGTGACGCTGCGCGCGCTCGGCGGCAATGCGTCCAGCCGCGCGCTGGTCTTGCTCGACGGGGTGCCGATGGCGCATCCGTTTTTCGGCTACATTCCCCTGAGCGCGATTTCGCCCGAACGCCTTGAAAGCGTGCGGATCACTCATGGCGGCGGATCGGGCGCGTTCGGCGCGGATGCGGTTTCAGGCACCATCGAACTCAGCAGCGCCGGGCCGGACAGGCTTGGTCCGTGGTCGGCATCGGCGCTCGTAAATCAGCGCGGCGAAAGCGAAATGTCGGCGCTCGCCGCACCCCGGCTCGGCGCGGGCTATGCCGTGGTCTCGGGACGATGGGACCGGGGACAGGGCTTCCACACCACGCCGGAGAACCAGCGCGTACCTGCCACGTCTCGCGCCAGTTTCGATAGTTGGTCCGCCGGGCTGCGCGCGGTGTTTCCGCTCGATGCCCAGACCGAGCTCCAGCTTGGCTCGCTGCTGTTCGACGATCATCGCACACTGCGCTTCGACAATGCCGATTCGACCTCGAGCGGGCAGGATGCGAGCCTGCGGCTGGTTCACCGCGGAGACTGGCAGATCGACGCGCTCGGCTATGTGCAGGCGCGCGATTTCAGCAATGTGGTGATCAGCTCGACACGCTTTACCAAGACGCTGGACCAGCGCGCCACCCCGTCGACCGGGCTTGGCGGCAAGCTCGAGCTGCGCCCGCCGGTGGGCGAGAACCTGACCGTGCGACTCGGCTCGGACCTCAGGGTTGCGCGCGGCCGCATGGAGGAGGAAGCCTACAACGCGGTTTCGGGCGCGCGCACCGCGATCCGGACCGCCAGCGGAAAAACCCATGACATCGGCTTTTATACCGAGGCCGATGCAGAATTCGGTGACCTCGTGCTCACCGCCGGCGCGCGTGCCGACCGCTGGAGCGTCTCCGGCGGCCATTTCACCACGCAGGACGGCGCCAGCGCGCTCGTCTCTTCGCAGCGCTTTGCGGACCGCTCGGGCTGGCAGGCATCGTTTCGAGGCGGCACATTGTGGCGTGCGGGTGGCGGCCTTTCGCTGCGCGCCGCTGCGTACACCGGCCTGCGCCAGCCCACGCTCAACGAGCTTTACCGGCCCTTCGTGGTGTTCCCGGTCGAGACGCGGGCCAATGCCCAGCTTGGCAACGAGAAGCTCGAAGGCTTCGAAGCGGGGATCGACTATGCGCGCGGCGAGATGCTGCACCTCTCGCTTACGGCTTTCGATAACCGGCTCAAGCACGCCATCGCCAATGTCACCATCGGCACGAATTTGCGCGAGCGGCAAAATGTCGATGCGATCCGGGCGCGCGGGATCGAGGCTGCGGCGGGCCTGCGCAGCGGCGCATGGTCGCTCGATGGATCGCTTGCCTGGACCGATGCCGAAGTGCGCGGCAGCGGCCCTGCCCTTGCGCTGGACGGAAAACGCCCCGCGCAGGTGCCGGAGCTTGCCGCGAGCGCAACCGTGACATGGCAACCGCGCGAGCATTGGCGGCTGGCGGCAACGCTGCGCCATGTCGGCCGCCAGTTCGAGGACGATCTCGAAACCGACGCCTTGCCCGCCGCGACCACGCTCGATGCCTATGCCGAACTGCCGCTCGGCCGCGCGCTGGCTCTGGTGCTGCGCGGCGAGAACCTGACGAACGAGCGCGTGGTCACCCGCAACCAGGCGGGTTCGATCGATCTCGGCGCGCCGCGCACGCTGTGGATCGGCCTCAAATTGCGTGCGCAGCCGTGACGGTCTAGACGCGAACGATGCCACGCCTCACGGTCAACGAACACCCGGTCGAATTCCGCATGGACCCGCAGACGCCCCTGCTCTGGGCACTGCGCGATGCCGCCAATCTCACCGGCACCAAATATGGCTGCGGCAATGGCGATTGCGGCGCCTGCATGGTGCTGGTCGATGGCGAAGCGCTGCGCTCATGCCTCATTTCGCTGGCCGAAAGCGAGGGCCGTTTCGTCACCACCATCGAAGGCCTTTCGCATGACCGCTCGCACCCGGTGCAGCAGGCGCTGGTTGCCGAGCAAGCGATCCAGTGCGGCTTCTGCACGCCCGGAATCGTCATGGCCGCCGCCGCCCTGCTCGCCCGCAACGCCAGCCCGAGCGACGAGGAGATCAAGGCCGCGCTGCCTAACTTGTGCCGCTGCGGGGTCTACCCGCGCCTGCTGCGCGCGGTCCGCCGTGCAGGCCGCGTGATGCGCCGCGAAGAGACGATCAGCGCCGCCCCTGCGCCGGGCATCGCGCCCGAAGACGCGGTCCGGGCGGTTCCGGCGATGCGGCGGGATTAGAATTTAACGCTGGCGGTGAAGCGTGCATTTATCGGCGCGCCCACCGATATGTTGTTGTTGTTGTGCGCGTCGGCGAAGTATTCCTCGTCGAGCAGGTTTTCGACATTGACCTGCAATTCCACCCTGTCGGACGCCTGGATGAACAGCGCCGCGTCCACCCGGGTGAAGCCAGGCAGCCGCGTCGCGGAACTCACCCCCGGATTGTGCAGCGCGGCCCACTGCGATGACTGGTGGACCACGCCCAGCCCCAGTCCAGCCGTGCGGTTGAAGTCATAGCGGTTCCACAGCGCGAACTGGTGGCGCGGCACCTGCGCGGTACGGATGGTTTTGGCGCCATCGAGATGCCCGTCCTGCCATGTGTAGCCGCCGCTCACCTGCCAGCGCGAAGTCACTTTTCCAGCGATGCCCAATTCCGCCCCGCGCGTGCGGGTCTTGCCGGCAAGGATCGTCACGGTGGGATTAGTGGGATCGGGGGTGGTCGTATTGGTCCGATCGAGCTGGAACAGCGCTGCGGTCAGCGCGAGGCCCGGTTTCACGTCCAACTTGGCGCCCAGCTCGTAATTGGTGAACTTTTCGGGCGCGAGGTTCTGGGTGGTCGCATCCAGGCTGATGAACTGGTCGCCCGAACGCGGCAGGAACGAACGGCTGTAGCTTGCATAGAGATTGAGCTGAGCGGTCGGCTTGAAGATCAGGCCCACGCGCGGCGACCATTTCTCGTCGGTGCGCGCAAAATCGAAAGCGGTCCGCAGGTTGGTTCCCTTGATTTCGAAGTTGTCGAAACGCAGGCCGCCGACCAGATCGAGATGCTCGCCGATGCTGATCTGGTCCTGCACGTAGGCCGAAAAGAAGCGCACATTGGATACGGTGTTGCGCGAATTGGTCACGAACGGAAAGGCGAACACCGCGAAGGCCAGCGCATTCACGTCCACCCGGCCCTTGGCCGCGGCGACATTGCGCGCATTCGCCGTGTCCTGATCGCCGAATTCCGCGCCAAGCAGCAGCTTGTTGTTCAGCCCGCCCAGTTCCAGGTCCCAGACGAGGTTGCTCTGCGCGATGAAATTGGTGCGTTCGGTATCGTCGCGGTAGCCGTCCAGCTCGACCGCATTGTCCGACAGGCGCACCGCGCCGTTGGGAAAGACGTTGGTGTAGTACTTGTCGTAATCGCCGTAGAGCACCGTGCTCGACCATTTCAGGCTGTTGGACAGCTGGCCATCGAGTCGCGCCTTGCCGATATGTGCCTTGAGGCCCGTGCGGTTGATGCCCGGAATGCCGAAGAAGGTATCGCGGTGGTTGGCAAGCGGCGCGCGGATGCAGCCCGCGCCCGCGCATTCCACCGAGGGTACGCCGCGATCGGGCACGCGGTCGTCGTCGACATATTCGTAGGACAGGCCGAGTTGCCAGTCGTCCGCCAGTTCGACCGCGAGATAAGGATTGAAGGCAAAACGTTCGCCCTCAACATGGTCGCGGTGGCTGCCCAGATGCTCGTAGAAGCCGTTGAGCCGCAGCGCCGCAGCGCCCGAAACCGGCAGATTGAGGTCGGCGGAGACATCGTAAGCACCGAGGCTGTTGGCGCTTGCCTGCGCCCGCGCGAACAGGACCTCGCCCTGCGGCGTCTTTTGCACCCGGTTGATGATGCCACCGCCGCCGCCGCGCCCGAAGATCATCGCATAGGGCCCCTTGAGCACCTCCACCCGCTCGATGTTGTAGAGGCTGCGATAGTATTGAACGTCGTCGCGCACGCCATCGAGGAAGAAATCTGCGGAGGAATTCTGGCCGCGCAGGGTGATCTGGTCGCGGTTGCCCTCGCCTTGCCCGACAGTGGCGCCGGGGACGTAGCGCAGCACGTCCGCGATCGAATGCTGCGCCTGATCGTCGAGCTGCTCGCGGGTGACGACCTGGATGGTCTGCGGAACGTCCCTAAGCGGCGTGTCGGTCTTGGTCGCGGTAACCGAATTGGTCGCGACGTAGCCCTCGGTCTGGCCAATGACGATAATGGTGCGGCCATGCTCACCAGCCTCATCGTCGGCTTCCGCAGCCGTGGCCGGTGCTATTGTGACGATTGAAGCCAGTGCGAGCGCGGTGCTGCCGGCCAGCAGATGACGCCGCGAACGTGTGATTGCCATAGTGCGAATTCCCCCGTGAGAGCCTTTATTGCAAGTGATTTGCAAGAGCGTCACTGGCGCTAATGCGAACCTTTCGCAATGGCAAGGATCAAATTGGAATTTTTTCCTGCCCGGCCTAAGGAGGCGCGCGATGCACTCGACCAAGACGGAGACGCGGACATGAAGGCGACGATCTGGCACAATCCGAACTGCGGCACCTCGCGCAAGACGCTGGCAATTCTCGAGGAAACTCCAGGCGTGGAAGTCACCGTGGTTGAATATCTCAAGTCCCCGCCTTCAGCCGACAAGCTGGCGCAGCTTTACCGCGATGCCGGCCTTACCCCGCAGCAGGGCTTGCGAACACGCGGCACCGATGCGGAGGACCGCGGCCTTCCAACTGCAAGCGATGCGGCCGTGCTCGCGGCGATGGCGAGCGAGCCGATCCTGATCGAGCGTCCGCTGGTCGAGACCGACAAGGGCGTCAGGCTGTGCCGCCCGCAGGATAAGGTGCACGAGATCCTCTGACGGATTGCGGACACATTGCTTGCAAAGGCCTGACGAATCTGCAACTTCCGGGGCCAAGCAGGATTACTTAGCAGCCACACGGGGTTTGCCTTCAGCATGACAGGTTCCGAGTCCGTCCGGCAGGCCTTGCCGCAGCGTCTGAGCACCAGAATCAGGCGCACCTTCGGGGCTTGGGGCGTCTTTTTCGAAGGCTTCCTCAAGCACCCGGTGATGGTCGGCTCGATCATCCCGAGCTCGCGCTTCACCATCACCAAGATGCTCGATCCGGTGGATTGGAACGAATGCCGCCTGTTCGTCGAATATGGCCCGGGCGTCGGCACATTCTGCCAGCCGGTCCTTGACCGGCTGCGGCGCGACGGCGCGCTGATCGTGATCGATACCAACCCGCTGTTCATCGACTATCTGCGCAAGACCATCGCCGACAGCCGCTTCACCGCCGTTCTGGGCAGCGCCGAAGACGTGTGCGAAATCGTCGAGGCGCACGGCCACGACCATGCCGACTATGTGCTGTCGGGCCTGCCGTTCTCGACCTTGCCTGACGGCGTCGGCCCGGCGATTGCCCGCGCCACGCATGAGGTGCTGCGTCCGGGCGGCGCTTTCCTAGTCTATCAGTTCTCGGCGCGCGCACGCGATTTCATGGCACGCCACTTTCGCCGGATCGATCACGGATTTGAGGCATTGAACATACCGCCCTGCCGCCTGTTCTGGGGCTGGAAGGACGAGGAAACGGCCGCGTAACGATTATTCGAACACGCCGGACGGCGAAGTCCCCGCAAGCTGGCGGTGCGTCGCTGCGACAATCGCCACGAAATAGAGCGCCATCACTGCATTGAGCGCAGCGGAGATCACCGCTCCCGCCAGCTCGCCGGCGTGCGGACCGCCGATCAGCGCGACGACAATGCCTGCAACCGCCACGATCACCGAGGTGACTATCAGGAATACCAGCCCTACCAGCAGGTAGAAGACGCCGACGCGCAGGCTGTTGCCCTTGGTCAGCAGCCATGAGCGCTTGAGCGCGGCGACCGGATTGCGCTCACCCTCCGCAACTATGACCGGGCCAACCAGCGAAGTCTTGATGGCTGCGTAGATCACGAGCAGACCGACCACCGCTATGCCTGCCATGGTCAGCGCGCCCAAGCCGGTTGCGCTGCCAACCGCGAGCACCAGGCCGCCGATCAGGCCCACCGCCACGCCGAGCAGCAGCTGCGCAAGCACATAGGGGAACACACCCCTCGCCCCGCTGCGGATAGCCTCGCGCACTGTCGGGCGGCTGCGGTCGGTCAGCAGCGTGAGCAGCGCCAGCGTGCCCGCCGCCTGGAACACAAACAGCGGCAGCATGAACGGGAGGATCGAGGAGTAGTAACTGGCAATCACCGCCGCCGTCTCCTTGCTGTCCATCCCCGCAGTGGGCTGCGGCACGGGAAACAGCAGCGCGGTGGCGAGACCGGGCACCAGGAAGAACACGCCCGCGAGCGCGAGCACCACCTCGCGGTTCGCGGAAATCGCCGCCGAAGCCTCTTTCCAGGCCAGATTGCTGTCGAATTTCACGCCGTTCCTCCCGCTACAGCCTCTTGATAAGCGCAGCCAATGCCGCCACGCAACGCATCATGGACCGCTTGCCCCCGATAGAGCGCCGCATCGACACCGAACTGGTCGACTATCGCGCCGCGCTTGAGGAAATGACTCGCCGCAACGAGGCAATCGCGGCGGGTGAGGCGCGGGAACTGATCTGGCTGCTTGAACATCCGCCGGTCTATACGGCGGGGACCAGCGCCGCCGCCAGCGAATTGCTTGATCCGCGCTTCGAGGTCGTCGCGGCGGGGCGCGGCGGGCGTTATACCTACCATGGGCCGGGCCAGCGCGTGGCATATGTCCTCATCGATCTGGGCAAACGCGCACGCGACGTGCGCGGCTATGTCCACGCGCTCGAAGGCTGGGTGATCGACACGCTCGCCGACTTCGGCGTTGAGGCGTTTCGCAGCGAGGGCCGGATCGGCATCTGGACTCAGGACATCGATGGACGCGAGGCCAAGATCGGCGCGATCGGCGTGCGCGTCCGGCGCTGGGTGACGATGCACGGGCTTTCGGTCAATCTCGCGCCCGACCTGTCGCACTTCTCGGGGATCGTGCCTTGCGGCATCGCCGAATATGGCGTCACCAGTCTCGAAAGGCTTGGCAAGCCGGTCACCGTGGCGCAATGGGACGCAGCGCTGCTGGCGCGGGCCGATGCCTTCCTCGCCCGGCTCGACCAACCCTGCCCCAAGGAGGAGACGTGATGATTTCGTTGCTGCGCATTGCCGTGACCGCGCTTGGCGCGCTGGCGCTTTCGTCTTGCGGGGATTCGGCTGACAACGCTTCCGGGGGAGAAGCCGCCAACAGCAGGATCCTCGAAGGTTCCACCAGCGACGAGATGATATCCTACGAAAAGCTCAGGTCCGAACCGCCGGCAGCCAAGATCGAAGAGAGCGAGACGGGCGGCAAGAGCAGCGGCCAGGGCGGGTCAGCGCCGAGCGGCGCGCCGCAGACCGGCCCCGCCATGCCGGACCCGATCCAGCCTGCGCCTTCCCCGACGAGCGAGAGCGGCGGCCCTGCAGCGCCGGAGGAATGAGGCGGCCACTCAAAGCGCCTTGGCGTAGATCCGGTATTCGCGGTTGACCATGCTGCCGATGGCATCGGCGATCGCGACCATCCCCTGGTTGTCCTCGAGGATCCAGCCGAGCTCGCCGCGCTTTCCGTGATATTTCTCGATCGCCGCCTTACGGATAAACTCGATCATCATGAAGGCGAGCTGGCTGGCGAGGCGTGAGCTCTGCAGATGCTTGCGCACCCCCATCAAGGGCACGCGCAGATCGGCGTTGCGCGGTTTGCGCAGCCACAGCAGCAGCTTGATCAGGCCAAGCAGCGAAGGCTTTCCATTGCGCTTGTTAAGCCGCATCTGCGGCTGGTTGAGATCGGGCAAGGTCATCATGAAGGCAACCGGCTCGCCATCGTATTCGGCGATGCGGATCAGGTCGGGATGGACCAGCGGTCGCAGCTTCCTGGCGGTATAGGCGATTTCCTCGGGAGTGAAGGGCACGAAGCCCCAGTTATCCGACCAGGCATCATTAAGGATATCGCAGATGATCGCCGCTTCGGCTTCGAAATTCGCGAGCACGACGTTACGCACGCGGATGCGCTCGTTCTTTTCCCCTGACGCCACGATCCGAGCGATCAGCGGCGGGAAATCCTTGCGGATGTCGAGGTCATAAGTGCGCAGCATCTTGACCGTTTCGTAGCCCAGCGCCTCGATCCAGCCGGAATAGCGCCGGTCGTGATGCGCCATCATGATCATCGGCGGATGATCGAAACCCTTGGTCTGGATCCCCGGCTCTTCCCAGACCGACAGGTTCATCGGCGCGAGCACCCGGTTCATGCCCTGCGTGCGCAGCCATTCTTCGGCGGTGCTGATCAGCGCCGCGGCCACCGCTTCGTCCTCGGCCTCGATCGCGCCCCAGTTGCCGGTACCCGGCCCCATACCCTGCTCGGGCGGCACCAGCAGCGCCAGCTCGTCGATATGCGCTGAAATGCGCCCGACAATGCGATCACCGCGGCGCGCGAGGAAAAGCTGGCAGCGCGCATGAGCGAAGAACGGGTTCTTGCCCGGCGTGAACTTCTCCATTTCTTCGCTGCGCAGGTTCGGCACCCAGTTGGGATCGCCCGCATTGAGCCGGTATGCCAGATCGACGAACGCGCCAAGCTCGCGCTTGCCCGTCACCGGGCTGACAGTCACATCCGCCATGGTTGCCCCCCGGTCCGCCCGCGCCGGCTAATCGCGCGCCAACGCGCGGCGGCGGGGATGGCCGCTGGCGATGCCGCCCGAAAGCTCCTTCACCCACGGATAAGTCGCGGCGACATCTTCTGTATAGCCCAGGTTGAACACGGTGGGGCTGCGCTCGGGCCGGTCCTTCTTCTCGTAGAAGGTGCCCAGCAGCCGGTCGAAAACATAGTTTGTGATGCCGAAGTTGCCGTCCTCGTCGAAATAGTGGTGCTCGTTGTGGCGCTGCTTCATGAACTGCACCCACTTCCACTTCGGCTTGAACGAGAGGTGCTGGATGCAGTGCATGAACTCGTAATAGCAGGTGGTGAGAATTCCGGTGCCAAGCGCTGCGAAGGCGCCGCCCGCCCCGCCGATCAGCCAGCCCATCGGCACGGTGGCGATAGCGATTGTCGGCAATGTGGTGTGCATCGCGCCGAACAGCACTTCGAGGTGGTTGGGATCCTGATGATGATCGTAATGGATGCGCTTCCAGGTGGGGGACAGCCACTTGATCCGGTACATCCACTGACCGTGCAGCACATATTGGTGAAGCAGGTGCCAGACCAGCGGATAGACTACCAGCGCAGCGCCGACTGCGCCCAGCGTCTGCCACAGGCCAGCGGGCCGCATCGCCCAGCCGAGCATGCACAGCGCGACCACCGCCAGATAGGCGACGATGGTGTAGTGCTGGAAATAGGCGGCAACGAGCTGGCCTAGCGTCATCCGGTCAAGATAGTGCGAGCGCTTCCAGAACGGCAGGTGGCTGTCGTCGGCGAATGTATCGTTCACGGTGCTTCGATCCTCGGGCATGGAATGCGCGTTAGCAGAATTGGGAATCGCGCGCCAATGGTGCAAGTTTGCGGCACCAATGGGGCAAGCGCGGTCAACGGAATTTGACTTGCGCCAATCAAGATGGACATCAGCGCGGCTGCGCGCAATAGCACCTGCCGGGGAGCCACCATGCCATACCAGACACTTGAAATCGAACGGCGCGGCGCGGCCGAATGGGTGACGCTCAACCGGCCCGAGCGGCTCAACGCCATCGACACCGTGATGACCGCCGAGCTTTCGCACTATTTCGGCGCGCTGTGCGAGAACCGCGAGGTGCGCGTTGTCGTGCTGCGCGGCGCGGGGCGCGGCTTCTGCGCAGGCATGGACCTCAAGGAACATGCCGAAGGCGTGGTCAGCCCGCCGTTCGGGCGCGGCCTCGCGCAGCAGGGCACCATGTCCGAAATCTACATGAAGATGCGGCGCTGCCCGCAGCCGATCATCTCGTTGATTCACGGCGCGGCCTCGGGCGGCGGCTTTGCCTTCGCGCTCGCCTCCGATATCCGCATTGCCGGAACAAGCGCGCGCATGAACGCGGCCTTCATCCGCGTGGGCCTTTCAGCCTGCGACATGGGGACGAGCTATTTCCTGCCGCGTCTGGTGGGTGTTTCGGTCGCCTCGGAACTTATGCTCACCGGCCGCTTCATTGAAGCCAAGCGCGCGCTTGCGGTCGGGCTGGTCAGCGAGGTCGTGCCAGACGACGAACTGGAGGCCTGCGCGCAGGGCTATATCGACGACATGCTGGCGACCACGCCAATGGGTCTGCTGCTCACCAAGGAGGGGCTCAACATGGCGATCGATTCGCCCAGCCTCGAACACGCAATGGCGATCGAGAACCGCCAGCAACTGCTGGTCGGGCGCAGCGAGGATTTTCGCGAGGCGATCAAAGCCCGCGCCGAGGGGCGCAAGCCCGAATGGAAAGGCAAATAGGCACATGGCACTGGCAATCGATCCCCCGGTCAAGATGGACACCGACCTCACCGGCCGCGTCGCGCTCGTCACCGGCGCATCCTCGGGCCTGGGCTGGCGCTTCGGCCAGGTGCTCGCGGCCTGCGGGGCCAAGGTGGCAATAGCCGCACGGCGAACCGAGCGGCTTGAGGAACTGGCCGCGATCATCACCAAGGCAGGCGGAACGGTGTTGCCGGTTGCGCTTGACGTCTCGGACGTCGAGGCCGGCCCTGCGGTCTATGACAGGATCGAGGCCGAACTCGGCCCGGTCGATATCCTGGTCAACAATGCCGGGGTCAACGCGGCGGGTTGGGCGTCGCGCATGTCGCTCGAACAGATCGACACCGGCATCGACACCAACTTTCGCGGGCCGTGGGTGCTGTCCGCTGAATTCGCCAAGCGCGCCATCGCCCGCAAGGCGGAAGCCGGGTGGATCGTCAACGTCGCCTCGATCGGCGCGTTCTTCTACAGCGGCACAGTGGCCGGATCGCTTTATTCAGTGACCAAGAGCGCGATGGTGCGCATGACCGAGGTGCTCGCCAAGGAGTGGGCGCCCTATCATATCAACGTCAACTGCATCGCGCCGGGCACCATTGCCTCGGAAATGGTCCAGGGCATGATCGACCGGCGCGGCGAGGATTTCATCCAGGCCTTCCCGCGCAAGCGGCTAGGCTATCCCGACGATCTCGATTCGACGCTGCTGTTCCTTGTCTCGCCCAGTTCGCGGTTCGTCACCGGCACGGTGATCAAGGCCGACGACGGCCAGCTTCCGCGCTGATCGCCAAAGCTGGACCGGCGCGTCACCTGATCACATCTATCCCGTAGAGCTCAGCGCAGTTGTCGCGCAGGATCCATTCGCGGTTCTGCCGCGACAGCCCTGCGGTGTGCTCTGCGATCACGTCCTGGCTCCATGGCCAGGTCGAATCCGAATGCGGGAAGTCGTTCGCCCACATCAGCCGGCGCGGGTTCATGTAGTCGGCAAACTGGAACGCGGTGAAATCGTCCTGGAAGGTGAGCCAGATGTTCTCCTTGAAATACTCGCTCGGCAGCTTGGGCAGGTCGGCATAGCCGTTCCAGTGCCGGTGCCGCCGGTAATAGTGGTCCATGCGGTACATGTAATGCGGCGCCCAGCCCGCGTCGGCCTCGACGCAGACGAGTTTCAAGGAAGGGTGCCGCTCGAAGATCCGCCCGAACACGAACATCGAGAGGATGTCCTGGCAATTGCGCACGATCCCGAAGGTGCGCGCCACCGGCGGTCCGCGCCCCTCGGCGCGCGAGGGATTGGCCGCACGCTTGCCGGCAAGGATGTTGTTGCCCTCGATGAAGCCCTTGGTCATGCCGCTGGTCAGCACGTGGAAGCTGAGCGGCATGTCCATTTCGGCTGCCGCGGCGAAGAACGGATCCCACAGCGGCTGGTCGAAGTCTTCAGGCGTATCGGGCTCGCCCGGCATCATCACGCCGCGATAGCCCATGTCCTTTATCGCCCGCAGATCGACAATCGCCTGCTCGGGCGAGAGCATAATGAGCTGGCCCAGGCCATAGATGCGGTCGGGCGCTTCGGCGCAGAACGTCTGGAGCCAGCGGTTGTAGGCCCACGAGCACGCGCGCTTGTATTCACCGTCGGGATGGTTGCACACCAGCATGTTGACGGTCGGGTATATGAATTCGGCCTGGACCCCGTCTCGGTCCTGATCGGCGACCCGGTACTTCGGGTCCCAGCCGGAGAGGTGCAGATCGGCGAAACGCTCGTCGGTCACCTTGATGTCACGCGGGTCCTTGCCCGCGGCTGCCAGCAAGCCCAGCGCGATCGGCCGCGCAAAGCCTTCGACGAAGAATGCCTCGCCGCCCATCTGCGGATCGACGGCGACATAGGGTGCGCGGTCGCGAAAAGCGGGGTCGATGAAATCGACATACATGCTGGGCGGTTCGGTGATGTGCGAATCAGCGGACACGGCAAGGATCGGGCGGGTATCGTCCGTGGTTTCCTCGCGGGTCAGTTCGGCTACGGTCATCGGTCTCTCTCCCGTCTCGTCTTGTCTGGGCCGTTCAGGCCGGTTGCAATTGCTTGCCCAGCATGGCGCGGGCTTCCTCCGGCGTGGCGATCTCCCGCCCCGCATCGCGCGCCATGGCGGCGATGGCGCGAACAATGTCGGCGTTGCTGGGCTGGCCGAGCGAGGCATAGGAGGTATCGCCCAGCCCCGCCGAAACGTGACCGCCTT
The DNA here is from genome assembly GCA_947477745.1 of Sphingomonadaceae bacterium. Classification (GTDB taxonomy): domain Bacteria; phylum Pseudomonadota; class Alphaproteobacteria; order Sphingomonadales; family Sphingomonadaceae; genus Novosphingobium. The sequence continues at coordinate 34,778 of CANJUF010000018.1, forward strand.
CGCGCAGGATCATCGGCAGCAGGCTAAAAATCTCCTGACCGCCGCACAGCACGCTCCACTCCATCTCCTCGCCCGGCATGTTGTCCAGATAGGCGCGCAGCCCCGCCTCGGTGGCGGGATGGCCCATGATCCCCTGCCCGCCCGAGAGCACGAGGGTCACAAAGGCCGGAGCGGGCACCAGCCCGGCGGCGAGGAACGCGCCTGCCAGCCGCAGGTTGGGGATCGACCACGAACACAGTTGCGGGCGCACGCCCCATTCGCGCAGGCGGCCCGCCATGTAACGCAGGTTCGCGCCGGAGTTCGCATAGACCCCGCCGTCGCCGAGAAACTCGCCCGCCTGCCAGTCGAACATGTCGATATTGTTCGAGCCAGTATCGAGCGGGGCCATGTCTGGCGCGAGCCCCTCTGCGGCCAGCGCCTCGATATGCGCCATGCGCTGGTCCGGCCCGGCATCTCCGAAGAACTGCCCCAGCGTCGGGTGGATAAGAACGTCGGACTTTGCCCTGATACCGCTGACGATCCGGCGATAGTCGTCCACCGCATTCGATTCGCTGCCATCGGCATTGCGGGCATGGAAGTGAACGATGGTGGCTCCCCCCTCGGCGCAGGCCAGCGCATCTGCGACGATCTCGTCAGGCGTATAGGGAACGTTCGGATTGGCTTGCTTGCGCGAAGCCTCGTTCATGCGCACTTCGATGATTAGTTTCTTCATCGCGACTCTCCCGCGCGGGAGACTATACCCTTCGCGCGGGGGCGCAATGTCTTCTCTTGCGCATCACTTTCTGCGGAAAAACCGGTTCCCGCTTTTCCGCGCGATGCTCCTTATTCCTCGGTCCGGATCAGCACTGTCTCGCCCACCAGCGCGAACAGCAGGAACGGCGCCCAGGCGGCCACGAAGGGCTGGTATCCGCCGAAATTGCCCATGGCGAGCGCGGCATTGTCGACCACGAAGTAGGCAAAGCCCAGCGCCATCCCGATCACTGCGCGGATCAGCAACTGGCCGGAACGCGCGAGGCCGAAAGCTGCCACCGCGCCCAGCAGCGGCATCAAGGCCGAGGAAAGCGGCCCGGACAGCTTGTGCCACCACGCCGCTTCGAGCTCGCTCGTGCGCCGCCCCGCCGCCTGCAATGCATCGATCGAGCGCGACAGTTCGACGATGTTCAGCGCGTCGGCATCGACCCTGCTGATGCGCACCTGCTCGGGCGTGATCCCCGGCGCGACCGTCACGCTCGCCAGCCTGTCGCTCGCTGTGCCCGCTACGTCGAAGCGCACGGCGTCGACCAGCTTCCAGCCCGGCGCGGCATAGCTGGCGCGCGGCGCGCGGATCTGCTCGACGATCATGTCACGGCTGTTGCGCCGGTAATAGGTCACCTGCCGCATCTGCACCCCGTCTTCGCCATCAGTCACTACCGCAGCAGCAAGGATGTGCGGCCCGTCCGACAGATAGACATTGTCGCGGACCGAGGACGCGCGAGGAATCGGGCCATATTCAACCGCCTTCCATGCCTCGAGCGAGGCGGTCGCGCGCGTTACCACGGTCTCGTTGAACACGAAGCTGACCGCCGCAATGCCCAGCGCGGCGAGGATCAGCGGCGCGAGCACCTGGTGCGCGGAAAGCCCCGCCGCCTTCATCGAGATAACTTCGGAATTCTGGTTGAGCGTGGCCAGGGTGATGATCGTGGCCAGCAGCACCGAATAAGGCAGGAAACGCGCGATCAGCTGCGGCACGCGCAGCGAGACATAGTGCAGCAACTGCGCCTCACCGTTGCCGGAGGGCGCGAGGATGTCGCCGCTTTCGCCCAGCAGGTCGAGGATCATCAGCACCATCACCAGCATCAGCAGCACGCCGACGATGCGCGTGATGAATAGCCGCGCGAGATAAAGCACGAGGGTTCGCGAAGGGAAAAATTCGAGTTCCATCCGCTATTCCGCCGGCACCGGATCGGGCTCGAAGGTCGGCAGTACGCGCTGGCGCCGCAGCAGCGAGCGCAGGCGCTTGCCGACGCTGCTCGCGAATTTCTCGAGCCAGCCGATCGCTTGCCCGCCGGGCACATAGGCGACCCGGTAATACATCCAGAATATCAGCGCTGCGATGACCACGAACGGCCCCCACAAGGCAAGGGCGGGATCGATCCGGCCGAGCGAGGCGACGTCTTCGCCGTACTGGTTGATCTTGTGATAGGCGACGATCATCACGATCGAGACGAACAGGCCCAGCGCCGAGGTCGACCGCTTGGGCGGGATCGCCAGCGCCACCGCGAGGAGCGGCAGCAGCAACATCATGATCACTTCGACCATGCGGTAGTTGAAGCTCGCCTGGCTGCCCGCGCGCTCTTCAGCGCTGCTGGTGTCGCTCCACCCGATGCGCAACAATTCAGGTAGAATATATTCGCGGTTCTTGCCGCCACGCTGGCGGAAGCGTTCGATCGCCGGCAAGTCGATCGGCAGGTCGTGACGCGAGAACGAAAGCACGCGCGGCTCCTGCCCCGGCATATCCTGCACGATCTGCCCTTCGATCAGCCGCAGGACGATGGTGTCAGGCTTGTTCTGCAACGCGAGGAAGCGGCCTTCCTGCGCCGAGATCGAGAGCACCTGCCCCTTGTCGTTGGCGACGCGCGCGAAGATGCCGATCAGGCGGCGGCCATCGTCCTGGCTTTCCTCGATGCGCAGGGCCATGCGATCCTTGAGCGTGGTAAACTCCCCGACCTTGATCGAAGCGCCGAGCGCGCCTGATTTGAGCTCGTAGTTGAGCTGCTCGTAGTAGTAGCGGGCGAGCGGCTGGAGATAGCCAACGATGGCGAAATTCACGATCACTAGCGCCAGCGTGATCAGATATGGCACGCGCAGCAACCGCGTGTAGCTGAGGCCCACCGCGCGCATCACGTCAAGTTCGCTGCTTGTCGCCAGCTTGCGGAACGCGAGCAGGATGCCGAGCATCAGCCCGAGCGGAATGGCGAGGCTGGCATATTCGGGGATGAGGTTGGCCAGCATCTTGAACACGACGCTGACCGGCCCGCCCTCGGTCGCCACGAAATCGAACAGGCGCAGCATCTTGTCGAGCATGAGCAGCGAGGCCGCGAGCACGAATATCCCGAGCATCGGCATCATCACGAGCCGGAAGATGTAGCGGTCGATGGCAGTTAGGAAGGTCAAGCTTTTGGCCGCAATTGGGGCGCGGTGCGCGGGCATGTTCCGGCTCTATCCGTTGAGCGCCACCTCGCACAAGCCCTTAGGGTGCCAGCAGCGGCCACAGAACCAGGATAAGGCCGACCAGGCTGACCATGAAGATCGCCGTGCGAACGCCTTTCAGCCCTGCCCAGTAGGCCGGTAAATAGGCTGCGCGGGCGCCAAGCCATATCCATCCGCCCATCACGGTCATGTCGCTGGTCCTCCCCGCGAGAACCACGCCGAGCAGGGCGACGATGGCAATTGGGAATGTCTCGGCAAAGTTCGCCTGCGCTCGCACCAGTCGGCCCGCGATCGGTTCGAGTGGCGGCAAAGCCTCGTCGCGTGCGCCGATATTCCACTGGGTTCCGTACTGCTTCGTCTTGTAGTGACCGGCAACAAAGATGTGGACGAGCAGCAGGACCGCTCCCCAAGCGAGGATCAGGATTTCAGTATGCATTTGTGGCGTCCCCCAATTGCTTCGGTAGGAGGTCTAGCCGGTTATCACGCCTTTTCCAAAGTGCATTGCAGCGGGTGCTGGTTCTGGCGGGCGAAGTCCATGACCTGGTTCACCTTGGTTTCGGCGATCTCGTAGGGGAAGATGCCGCATACCCCGACGCCCTTCTGGTGGACATGGAGCATGACGCGCGTGGCCTGCTCAAGGTCCATGCCGAAAAAGCGCTTGAGCACCATCACCACGAATTCCATCGGCGTATAATCGTCGTTGAGCAGCAGCACCTTGAACATGCTGGGCTTCTTCGGCTTGGTGCGGGTCTTGGTGGCAACGCCGACCTGGCCTTCGCCATCGCCGTCACCCTGACCGGGCCGGCCGCCAGCGTCATCGTCGTCGCCATTATCCAGGCGCGGCATATTGCCTGCAAGGGGGTGGGAAAGACGGACGTCGCAAGGTTGAGCGTGAAAATGCATCGGATGAGAATACCGCAAGGCGGGGTCGGTTCACAAGACCCGCGCTTTGCACGAATGCAGTTACCAAAAAGCGAAGCGGCCAGGCAGCTTCTCGCCGCCCGGCCACCTCACTGGATTATCGTATGTCAGGCAGGATCAGGCGGCGACCTGACGCACCTTTTCCACTGCGAGGCTGACGCGGCTGGAAATCGGCGCCATCGCGTCGCTGGCGATCTTCATCATCGCTTCGGTGTTCTTCGAACCATAGGCCACGGCGCTGTCGAAGCTCTTGCGGAACATTTCGCTCTGCAGCTGGATCAGGTCGGTCGGCGATTTGGCAGCGGCCATGCCCTTGATGTCGGACGAAACCGATTCGAAGGTGGAGCGGCCCTCGGCAACGAGGTTGGTGCCCATGTCCTGCAGGCCCTCGGCGAGGATCTTGCTCGATTCGACAACGGCTTCGACATTGCCCTTGGCGAATTCGGCATAGTCACCGAGCATTGCGGTGCTCTTTTCGAAAGCTTCCTTGGCCTTGGTCTGGGCTTCGCCGATCACGGTTTCGAAACCGTCGGTAATCTTGGTCTTGAGAGTCATGGTCGTGTCCTTGGTTTTCGCAAATGCAGTTTTGGTCGGGGTTTTGAAGGTGGTCGCCGCAACAGCGGAAGCAGGCGCGGAAGCCGGAAGCTTCTTGATCGCTGGCTTGGCGGGCTTGGCCGCCTTGAGTGCGACCTTGGGGGCCGGCTTGGCAGCGGCCTTGACAACCGGTTTGGGGAGCGCCTTTGCGGCTGGTTTCGCGGCGGGCTTGGCCAACTTGGCCTTCGCAATCTTGGCCTTGGCAATCTTGGCCGGCTTGGTCGCGGCCTTGGGCTTGACTGACGGGATCACCATCGCTTCGGCAGCCTTGGCAGCAGGCGCTTCGGAAGCAACCTCCGGCTTTGCGGCAGGCTCGGCGACTGGAGCCGCCTTCACTGGCGCGATCGTATCCAGAGCCTCGGCATAGGCTTTTTCAGCAGCGGCCTCAGCTTTACCGGTTTCAATCTCGGCCATCGATTCGCTACCTCGCTCGCCGGGCGCTACCGGCCTTTATGCTGCAGTGCACAATAATCACTGCAGCAGCGAAGTCAAGAATTTTTTGTGCAGTGCAGCATAGGCCATGCACGCGTTATCGCGTCCTGACGTAACGTCCCGGCGCGTCCTCGATGATCGTGTCGTTCTTGCCGCCCGGTCGGCGCTTGCTGCTGGCCGCCACCTGCTGCGGATCCCGGCTCACCAGCCAGTCCTTCCAGTAGAGCCACCAGCTTCCCGGATGTTCGCTCGCGCCGGCAACAAATGTATCGAGCGTGTCGGCCGGGCCATCGTTGGTCCAGTATTGGTACTTGTTCGCCTCGGGCGGATTGACCACGCCGGCGATATGGCCCGAGCCCGCCAGCAGGAAGGTCCACGGCCCCGACAGATGCCGGGTCAGCTTCCATACGCTGCGCGCGGGCGCGATGTGGTCCTCGCGCCCCGCCTGGATGAAGCAGGGGGTCTCGATCCGCCTGAGGTCGATCGGCTCGCCGCAGGCGGAAAGCGCATCGGGCACGATCAGCCGGTTGTCGCGGTAAAGCTCGCGCAGGTACTCGCGGTGCCACTTGGCCGGAAGGTTGGTGTAGTCACCGTTCCAGTGGAGCAGGTCGAAGGCGGGATAGTCCTCCCCCTTCAGGTAATGGTTCTCAACGTAATTCCACAAGAGCTCGTTGCCGCGCAGCAGGTTGAAGGTCGCCGAGAGATAGCGTCCGTCGATATAGCCGTCGGTCACCAGCGCGCCGAGCATGCCGATCTGGCTGTCATCGACGAAATGCAGCAGGTCGCCCGCGTCCTCGAAATCGACCTGAGCGGTAAAGAAGGTCGCGCTCGCCACCTTGTCCGCAATCTTCTTGCGCGCCATCACCGCCAGGGTGGCGGCCAGGGTCGTGCCCGCCACGCAGTAACCGATGGTGTGGACTGAAGGCACCTTGAGGCGCTTGCAGACATGCTCGATCGCCTCGATCTGCGCGGCGATGTAATCGTCCCAAGTCACGTCGGCCATCGAGGCATCGGCCGATTTCCACGAGACCATGAACACGCTGATTCCCTGTGCCACCGCCCAGCGCACGAAGCTCTTCTTGGCATTGAGGTCGAGGATGTAGAACCGGTTGATCCACGGCGGAAAGATCACCAGCGGAGTTTTCAGCACCTTGTCGGTCACCGGCGTATACTGGATGAGCTGGAACAGCGGCGTCTCGTAGACTACCTTGCCGGGGGTCTCGGCGATGTTGACCCCGATCTCGAAAGCGCCGGGCGCCGTGTGGCTGATCTGGCCGCGCGCCAGATCCTTGAGCAGATGATCCATGCCGTCGACCATGCTCTGCCCGCCGGTCTCGCGCGCCCGCTCCAGCGCCACCGGGTTGGTCAGCGCGAAGTTGGCCGGGCTGAACGCATCGACCAACGCGCGCGTCGCAAAGCGCAACTGGCCCTTGCGCTCGGGCTCGATCCCTTCGGCTTTGTCCGCCATCGCGATCAACTCGTCCGACAGCATCAGGTAGGTCTGGTGCAGCAAGGCGAAGAACGGGTTGGCGCGCCACAGCGGATCGGCAAAACGCCGGTCACGGCGCGGCATCCGGGGACCATCATCCCCCGCCGCCGCGGCCTCGTCAGCCTTGGGGCCGATGCCGTACTGGCCCAGCACCGTCTGGAAAAGGTCGAGCCCGTCGGACCACAGCTGCTTCTGATGTTCCGGATCGGACAGCGGCAGTGCGCGCAGCACTTCTTCGGCGGTGGCAATCCATTTCACTGGGTCGGAATAGTGCGGCACCGCGCGCTGCTGGCCAAGCTGCGACGCCTGATAATCGAGCCACATGCCCTGAAGCTTGCGCGCAATCCCGGCCCAGTGCGCCTGCGAGCCTTCGCCGCCCGTCTGCGGCGCGGCGGAAAGCTGGCCGAACAGCGACTGGAACACCTCGGACTGCATTTTGGCGAACTCACCGATCAGGGAACCAGGGTCGACATCGGGCTGGTCAGGCATCAGGCTCGGTGGCTCCGCGGATCATGGACAGCCGATCATTTGCATCGACCGTTTGCCAGAGCCTGATTATCGCCTACATGGGCCGGGGCGGCAAGGGTGCCGTCCGTTCAACAGTTACAAAGATTGCCGAGAGGTCATGGAAGACGAATTCTACCGCATGAAGCGCCTGCCGCCCTATGTCATCGCCGAAGTCAACGCGATGCGGCACGCAGCACGCCAGGCGGGCAAGGACATCATCGACCTCGGCATGGGCAACCCCGATCTGCCGCCGCCCAAGCATGTCATCGACAAGCTGTGCGAGGTGGCGCAGGATCCCGACGCTCACGGTTACTCGCAGTCGGCAGGCATCCCCGGGCTGCGCAAGGCTCAGGCTGACTATTACGCGCGCCGCTTCGGCGTCGATCTCGATCCCGACAAGGAAGTCGTGGTCACGCTCGGCTCGAAGGAGGGGCTCGCCAGCCTCGCGACCGCGATCACCGCGCCGGGCGACACGATCCTGGCGCCCAATCCGTGCTACCCGATCCACACCTTCGGCTTCATCATTGCCGGGGCCTCGATCCGCTCGGTACCGACGACGCCCGATGAGCATTACTGGGAAGCGCTCGAACGCGCGATGCACTTCACCGTGCCGCGCCCGACCGTGCTGATCGTCAACTACCCCTCGAACCCGACCGCCGAGACCGTGGGCATCGAATTCTACGAGCGGCTGGTCGCCTGGGCGCGCGAGAACAAGATCTGGATCCTCTCCGATCTCGCCTATTCCGAACTCTATTACGACGGCAATCCTACCCGCTCGATCCTCGAGGTGCCCGGGGCCAAGGAGGTCGCGGTCGAGTTCACCTCGCTATCCAAGACCTACTCAATGGCCGGATGGCGCATGGGATTCGCGGTCGGCAACACCAAGCTCATCGCCGCGCTGGCGCGGGTGAAGAGTTACATCGATTATGGAGCTTTCACCCCGATCCAGGCCGCCGCTGTCGCCGCGCTCAACGGTCCGCAGGACATCGTCGAGGCGAACCGCGAGCTTTACCGCAAACGCCGCGACGTGATGGTCGAAGCGTTCGGGCGCGCCGGTTGGGACATCCCCAGCCCGCGGGCAAGCATGTTCGCCTGGGCGCCGCTTCCTCCGGCGCTGGCCGGAATGGGCAGCCTTGAGTTTTCCAAGCAGCTTCTGACCCAGGCCGAAGTCGCGGTCGCTCCGGGGGTCGGTTACGGCGAGGAAGGCGAAGGCTTCGTGCGCATCGCCATGGTCGAAAACGAGCAGCGACTTCGGCAGGCAGCGCGCAATATCAAGCGCTACCTGTCCAGCATGGGCGTAAATAGTTCAGCAGCCTGATTGCGGACTTGCACCGAGTCTCGTTACCTTCGCTTTCCTGCTACGAGTCGGCAATTCCCTGATGGTGCGAGTCGCGCCGTCGGGGGCCCGCTACGGCAGGGGAAGGGGAGTCGTCTTTCTTGCGCGAGTTTCGCTGGCTATCCGCGAACGCGATCCCGTCGCATCTCGATCTTCGGGATTGCGGCTGGTTCCTCGTGGACGGCGCGCCCGCAGCCGATGATTGCATGGGGGGCGCGCATGTCACCGGCATGACGCCGCGCCACTGGCTAGGTTTCCTCGCGGCGCATGGGCGGCTGGCGCGGCGGCTGATGCTGCTGGTCGGGATCGACGACGCGGTGGACCGCGCGCGCATGCTGCGGCTCGGCTTTGGCGAGGTGACCGGCATGGATATCGCACTGGCCGAGCTTGATGCACGCGCGCGCCGGCTGGCGGCGCTTGAGGACACTCTGCCACGCTATCGCCGGATCGGCCGGCTCAACCTCGATCTCCTGGCGCGAGAGGCCTATGTCGACGAGCGTGCGCTCGGCCGTTTGGGCTGCTGTGGCGGCTTGCGGACACGCCGGGCCGCCCGGTCAGCAAGGAACCGCTGGTCAAGGATGTGTGGCGCATGGGCTTCGTTCCCGAAACCAACAGCCTCGCCGTCCATGTCTCGCGGCTGCGCGGCAAGCTCAATACCGCAGGCCTTGAAGGCCTGGTCGAAACCGCGCCGAGCGGCGGCTATTGCCTGCAGCCAGCCGATGCACTGTTGCGCTCCGTCGCATCGCTTTAGGAATCCTGATGCCCCAACCCCTCTCCGCCGACGACCGGCTGGCGATCATGGACCTGCTCGCGCGCTATGCCTATGCGATGGACGGCACCGATCCCTCGGCCTTCCTTGCCTGTTTCGTGCCCGATGCCGAAATGGACATCGGCTACCGCACGGTGAAAGGCGAGGCCGAGATGCGCGATTTCGCGGATTACTTCGCGGCAAAGCCGGGCCGCCCGTGGTACCACCACATCACCACCATCTCAGTCGAAGGCGACACTGACCGGGCGCGGTCACGGAGCTACATGCTGATGACCAGCCTTGATGAGAAGGGTCGCACCCAGCACGCTGGGTGCTGCAACTATCTCGACGAGTACGTGAAGCTTGATGGCCGCTGGCTGTTCGCCAAGCATACGGTAGTGGTGTAGCCGGACCGTTTCAGCCGGCGTCGGAGTGGCCCGCTTCATCGACTGCGTTGAACGTGGTCGCCAGCGATTGCGGCGCCGGCGTGTGACCCCGCCGCAACATTTCGAGGGCGCCCTGCGCAATTGTCGACAGCCCGGCGTGGCCTTGCTCGAGCGCGGCATATGCCGCTGCCTTCATGCGCGGATCCCAGAACTTGTCGATGTGATCGGCGGTCGCGGCAATTGCCCCCTGCTTTCCGCGCACTTCGAAATTGCGGGCGATCTGGTTCGCCATGTAGATGAGGCGATCGGCGTCCATCGCCGCCCTATTCCGCCGGTTCGGCAGGCACGATGCGGCGGCTCTTTTCCGACCAGGACGCATAGCTTTCCTGCCACTCGCTGGGGCCGTTCGACGCCATCACCTGCACCGCCGTCACCTTGTATTCGGGGCAATTGGTCGCCCAATCGGAATATTCGGTGGTGACGACATTGGCCTGCGTCGCCGGGTGGTGGAAGGTGGTGTAGACCACGCCGGGGGCGACCCGGTCGGTGACATCGGCGCGCAGGGTGGTCTCACCGGTGCGGCTGGCGAGGCGGACCCAGTCGCCGCTCTTGAGACCGCGGTTCTCGGCATCGCTGGGATGGATCTCAAGCACGTCTTCCTCGTGCCACACCACGTTTTCGGTGCGCCGGGTCTGCGCGCCGACATTGTACTGCGACAGGATGCGCCCGGTGGTGAGCAGCAGCGGATAGCGCGGCCCGGTCTTCTCGTCGGTAGGCACATAGTCGGTAACGACGAACTTGCCCTTGCCCGAAGCGAAGCCATCGACGTGCATGACCGGCGCGCCATCGGGAAACTGCGCGTTGACCGGCCATTGCAGCGAGCCTTCCGCCTCGAGCCGCTCGAACGAGACGCCCGCGAAGCTGGGCGTCAGCCGCGCGATCTCGTCCATGATCTGGGCTGGGTGGGTGTAATGCCATTGCAGACCCATTGCATTGGCGAGCGCCTGGGTAACTTCCCAGTCTCCCATGCCATTGGCTGGTTCCATCACCTTGCGCACGAGCTGGATCCGCCGCTCGGCATTGGTGAAGGTGCCGTCCTTTTCGAGGAAAGTGCTCCCCGGCAGGAAAACATGCGCGTAGTTCGCGGTCTCGTTGAGGAACAGGTCGTGGACGATCACGCATTCCATCGCCGCCAGCCCTGCCGCGACGTGATGCGTGTTGGGGTCGGACTGGAGGATGTCCTCGCCCTGCACATAAAGCGCGCGGAAAGAGCCATCGAGCGCCGCATCGAGCATGTTGGGGATGCGCAGCCCCGGCTCCTCGTCGAGCGTGACGCCCCAGTCGGCCTCGAACAGAGCGCGGGTATCGCCATCGGAAATGTGGCGGTAACCCGATAGCTCGTGCGGGGAGCTACCCATGTCGCAGGCGCCCTGCACGTTGTTCTGGCCGCGCAGCGGATTCACGCCGACGCCGCGCCTGCCGACGTTGCCGGTCGCCATGGCGAGGTTGGCGATTGCCATGACGGTGGAGGAGCCTTGCGAGTGCTCGGTGACGCCAAGGCCGTAGTAAATGGCCCCGTTACCGCCAGTGGCATAGAGCCGGGCGGCGGCTCGCATCTCACCGGCAGGAACGCGGGTGACGGCTTCAAGCACTTCGGGGCTGTGGCGCTCCTCAGCAACGAACCGCGCCCATTCCTCGAACTCCTGCCAGTCACACCGCTCGCGAACAAAGACCTCGTCGGCCAGCCCCTCGGTGACGATGACGTGCGCCATCGCGGTCAGCACCGCGACATTGGTTCCCGGCTGCAAGGCAAGGTGATGCGCCGCCTCGATGTGAGGTGATCGCACCAGATCGATGCGGCGCGGATCGATGACGATCAGTTTCGCGCCCTGCCGGAGCCGCCGCTTCATGCGGCTGGCGAAAACCGGATGCGCGTCGGTCGGGTTCGCGCCGATGACGAGGATCACATCGGCCTGCATCACGGAATCGAAATCCTGCGTGCCCGCAGAAGTGCCGAAAGTGGTCTTGAGGCCGTAGCCGGTGGGCGAATGGCAAACCCGCGCGCAGGTATCGACATTGTTGCTGCCGAAGCCCGCGCGCACCAACTTCTGGACCAGGAAGGTTTCCTCGTTGGTACAGCGGCTGGAAGTGATGCCGCCCAGCGCCCGCGCGCCGTATTGCGTCTTGATCGCATTGAGCCGGGAAGCGGTGAAAGTCAGCGCCTCGTCCCAGCTCACTTCGCGCCACGGCTCATCGATCTTGTCGCGGATCATCGGCTTGGTGATCCGGTCGCGGTGATTGGCATAGCCCCAGGCGAAGCGCCCCTTGACGCAGGAGTGGCCGCGATTGGCCTTGCCGTCCTTCCACGGCACCATGCGCACAAGCTGTTCTCCGCGCATCTCGGCGCGGAAGGTGCAGCCCACGCCGCAGTATGCGCAGGTGGTGACGACCGCCCGCTCGGGCTTACCAATGGCCTTGACCGATTTCTCCTGAAGCGTCGCGGTCGGGCAGGCCTGCACGCAGGCACCGCACGAGACGCATTCGCTCGAAAGGAAATCGTCGCCTTGCTGCCCGGCGCTCACCATGCTGGCGAAGCCGCGCCCGTCGATTGTCAGCGCAAGGGTGCCCTGCACCTCGTCGCAGGCGCGCACGCAGCGCGAACAGACGATGCATTTCGACGGGTCGAAATCGAAGTAGGGGTTGGACGTATCAGTTTGCGTGCCGAGGTGGTCCGCGCCTTCGTAGCCATAGCGCACGTCGCGCAGACCCACCGCGGCGGCCTGATCCTGAAGCTCGCAATCGTTGTTGGCGCTGCAGGTGAGGCAGTCGAGAGGGTGATCGGAGATGTAAAGCTCCATCACGCCCCGCCGCAGCTTTTCGAGGCGGGGCGTCTGCGTGGAAACCTCCATGCCCTGCTCGGCGGGCGTGGTGCAGCTTGCGGGCGTCCCCTTGCGGCCCTCGATCTCGACGAGGCAAAGCCGGCACGAACCGAACGCCTTGACGTTGTCAGTCGCGCACAATTTCGGGATCGCGCCGCCGCATTCCGCTGCTGCGCGCATGACCGAGGTTCCTGCAGGCACGGTGACTTCCCGCCCATCGATGGTGAGCGTCACGAAGGTATCTGATAGCGCCTCGGGCGTGCCGAAATCGGTCTGCCGTTCATAGGTCACGGCGTTTCTCCGCTTCCGCCAGGTCGGCGGTCGTGTTGATGTTAGCAGGTTTCGCCGCGAGATTCACGGGCCGTGCGCCGATTGCTTCGGCAAAAGCGAGCATCGAGTGGCGGCCCTCTCCGGTCAGCACGGCCTCGATCGCTTCGCAGGCCGAGGGCAGCCACAGGCCCACAACCGGCTGGCTGGCGAGATAGGCGTGTCCGGGCGTTAGCAAATCGGGCAGGTCTTCGGGAAGGCCGATTGAATCGACGCCCACGGTCAGCACCGCGTGGTAGCCTTCGTCGCGCGCAAGATGCAGCCCGGCGGCGATTCCGCCGAGCGGCCCTGCTCCGGGCGCAGGCCAGTCCGGAATGCAAGGCGCGGGCGCCGTCTCGCGGCCGGCGACGACGACATATTCGCACCAGCCCGCCAGCCGATCGACCGCGCGCGCCAGCAGGGTATGGCCGCCGAGTTCGGCCAGCGCCTTGTCGCTGCCGAAACGGCTCGATTGCCCGCCGGCGAGGACGCAGCCCAGGATCACATGAAGTCCTCCGGCCAGTGCCTGAGCGCGGAAAGCACCGGGTAAGGCGTGAAACCACCCAGCGCGCAGAGCGAAGCATCGCGCATAGTCTCGCACAGGTCTTCGAGCAAGGCGATCTCCTGCTCGCGGCTTCGCGGCTGCTTGGGCGCATTGTGCATCTGGGGCAGCGACTCGACCTTTCCGGGCGCACGCCCGCCGCCCGAACGAATGCGATCGATCAGTTCGACGCCGCGGGTCGAGCCGATCCGGCAGGGGGTGCACTTGCCGCAGCTTTCCGCCGCGCAGAATTCCATCGCGAACCGCGCCATGCCGCCCATGTCCGCCGTGTCGTCGAACACCGTGACGCCGCCGTGACCGATCAGCGCGCCGGCTGCACCATAGGCCTCGTAATCGAACGGCAAGTCGAACTGGTCGGGGCGGATATAGGCGCCGAGCGGCCCGCCGACCTGCACCGCCTTGACCGGGCGGCCGGTTGCAGTGCCGCCGCCGATCTCATGAACCAGTTCGCCAAGTGTGATCCCGAATGCAGTTTCACAGAGCCCGCCGTGCTTGACGTTTCCGGCAAGCTGGATCGGCATGGTGCCCTTGGAGCGCTCCACGCCAAGGCTGTCATAAAGCGAAGCCCCGCCCGGCGTCATGATATGCGGAATGGCCGCAAGCGTGAGCACGTTGTTGACCACGGTCGGACAGCCGAACAGCCCTTCAAGGGCGGGCAGCGGCGGCTTGGCGCGCACTTCGCCGCGCTTGCCTTCGATCGAGTTGAGCAAGGAAGTTTCTTCGCCGCAGACATAGGCTCCGGCGCCGACCCTCACCTCGATAACGAAAGGTGCGATCCGCGCTGCGCAAAGATCTAAAGCTGGATTGAGCTTTGCGATGGCGTGCGGGTATTCGCTGCGAACATAGATATAGCCCTGCAATGCGCCGACCGCGTGCGCGGCAATGGCCATGCCCTCGATCAGCGCGAAGGGATCGCCCTCCATCAGCATCCGGTCGGCGAATGTACCGCTGTCGCCTTCGTCAGCGTTGCAGACGATATATTTGCGCGGTCCAGCCGCTTGCAGGACCGTGCGCCACTTGATGCCTGCCGGAAAGCCCGCCCCGCCCCGTCCGCGCAGGCCCGATGCGATCACTTCCTCGACAACCTGCTGGGGCGCCATAGCCCGGGCGCGATCAAGACCCATCCAGCCGCCGGTTGCGGCATAGTCGTCGAGGCTGAGCGGCCGCGTCTTGCCCGCGCGCGCGAAAGTCAGCCGCTGCTGACTTGCCAGGAAGGTGTGATCCTCGATCCGCCCGATCGCCTTGGCGCTGCTTCCCTCAAGCACCGATGCGACATCGCCCGCGGTCAGCGGCCCCCAGCCCTGCCCGCCAATCTCCGCAAGCGGCTCAAGCCAATGCATGCCCCACGACGAGACTCGCTCCACCTTGCAACCCGCCGCCTCAAAAGCGCGCGCAACCTCGTCGGCTCCGCAGGCGAGCGCGAGCGCGTCGTCCGAGATGCGAACCAATGTCATGCGTTTTCGATCAGGCGGGCAAGGCGCATCTCGTCGAGCCGCGCGTGGAGAGTATCGCCGATCCGCGCGGCTGGACTGGCCGAGCACAGACCCAGACAATAGACTGTCTTCAACCGCACGCGCGCGCCCGCAGCAGCCTCTGCCGCCGCAACCAGCGCCTCGACCCCGCGCGCCTGGCAGGCCTCGGCCCGGCACAGTTCGACGCATGGACGCGGATCAAGTTTCGCGGTGAAATCGTGGTAGAAGCTCACCACCCCGTGAATCTCGGCGCGCGACAGGTTGAGCGCCTTGGCGATGGCCGCCTCGGCCTCCTCGTCCACGCAGCCGAACGCTGCCTGCACCTCGTGCAGCACAGGCAGCAGCGGCCCTTCGCGGTGCGCGTGCGCCGCGACGATCTCGTCGATCCGCGCGGCGACGCTCATCACATCATCCCAGTCGGTGAAGCCCGCACAGCTTGTTGCCGGCAGGATCGCGCAGGTAGGCGAGGTACATGCCCGAGCCCGGACGCTCGCCCGGAGGATCCTCGCAGCTGGTGCCGCCTGCGGCGACGCCCGCATCATGCCACGCCTTCGCCTGCTCGGGGCTCTCCATCGCGAAACCAAGCGTGGCTCCGTTTGCGTGAGTAGCGGGCTGGCCGTCGATCGGCTTGGTCACGAGCAGGACGCCGCCGTTATGGGCATAGACCACGCGGCCATTGGGGTCCGTAAAACCCGGTTTGCCGCCGGTCGCGGTGATGATTGCGTCGTAGAACTTCTTGGACGCTTCAAGGTCGTTCGCGCCGACCACCATATGACTGAACATTTCTGTTTCCTCTCTTCAGTAAACAATAACCGAGCGGATCGATTCGCCCGCATGCATCAGGTCGAAGGCCTTGTTGATCTCCTCGAGCGGCAGGACATGCGTGATCATCGGATCGATCTCGATCTTGCCGTTCATGTACCAGTCGACGATCTTGGGCACATCTGTGCGGCCCTTGGCCCCTCCGAAGGCGGTGCCCTTCCAGACCCGCCCGGTGACCAGCTGGAACGGGCGGGTACTGATTTCCTTGCCCGCCTCGGCCACGCCGATGATGATCGACTGGCCCCAGCCGCGATGGCAGCATTCGAGCGCCTGACGCATCACGTCGGTGTTGCCTGTGCAATCGAAGCTGTAATCCGCGCCGCCGTCGAGCATCTGGACGATATGCTCAACCACGTTGCCCACGTTCTTCGGGTTGACGAAGTCGGTCATGCCGAACTTGCGGCCCCATTCCTCCTTGTCGGCGTTGATATCGACACCGACAATCCGGTCAGCCCCGGCCATGCGCGCGCCCTGGATGACGTTGAGGCCGATGCCGCCAAGGCCGAACACCACGACATTCTCGCCGGGGCGCACCTTGGCGGTGTTGACCACCGCGCCGACGCCCGTCGTCACCCCGCAGCCGACATAGCAGCTTGACTGGAACGGCGCGTCCTTGCGGATCTTCGCCACGGCGATCTCGGGCAGGACGGTGAAGTTCGAGAAGGTCGAGCAGCCCATGTAGTGGAAGATCTGCTGGCCCTTGTAGCTGAACCGGCTGGTGCCGTCGGGCATCACGCCTTGGCCCTGGGTGGCGCGGATCGCGGTGCACAGGTTGGTCTTGCCCGAAAGGCACGGTTTGCACTGGCGGCATTCGGGGGTGTAAAGCGGGATGACGTGATCGCCGGGCGAAACGCTGGTTACGCCCGCGCCCACTTCGCGCACGATCCCAGCGCCTTCATGGCCAAGGATGCACGGAAACAGGCCTTCGGAATCGAGCCCGTCAAGCGTGTAGGCATCGGTATGGCACACGCCCGTCGCCTTGATTTCGACCAGCACCTCACCCGCCTTCGGACCCTCGAGATCGAGTTCGACGATCTCAAGCGGCTGCTTGGCTTCAAAGGCGACGGCGGCCCTAGTTTTCATTGGCGGTCTTCATGGCGGGCACTCTCCCCAGTGTGCGTGAATCGCGGCCATTCGTATAGCGCGTGGCAATATGGGTGCAATGGCGGTTGAGCCGCAAGCGAGCGAAAGCTGCGAAACGATTGTACCGCCTGCGAATCCCATTGCGCGCGCGGCAAAGCGTTGGTAGTGGCGCTCCCCTCCACACCGATGCGATCAAGCGCGCATGAGGCCCGATGGCGGAGTGGTTACGTAGCGGACTGCAAATCCGCGCACGCCGGTTCGATTCCGGCTCGGGCCTCCACCTATTTTGTCCTTTATATTTAATATTTTAGTCCTAATATTAGGCCGCTCCGCTCATTTGGATTATCTGGGGCGTGTGTAATTCTGGTGTATTTACGTCAGGAAATGCCGTGTCGATAGCCGCCATGGCGGTGTCAATATGCTCGCCCGAAAGATGGACGTAGCGCATCACCATCGCCAGTGTCTTGTGCCCGCTGATTCGCTGGATGGTTGGGAGATCAATGCCCGCTTTCACAAGCTGTGTGATGGCGGTGTGACGCATTACGTGCGGCGTGACTTTACGAGGCTCAAGATTTGCCCGAATGACCGCTCGTGCAAATTGGCGAGCCATGGTTCGGCGATGGCCAGGCATCCCGTCCATGCGTGTCACAGCAAAAATATACCCCTCTTGATCATCGCGTTGCTGACGCTCTTTTAGAAGTAGCTCAGTTAAGGCTCCTGTAATCGGTTGCCCAAGCGTAAAGTCAACCGGTTGGCCGTCCGAATCCAGTCCGGAATACGGCGACCGCTTGCCCATCAGCACGGTGAAGCGATCTTCGTTTCGAGCCAGAGCCTCTTGGGATATCCACTGACGGTGCATCATCTGCGGCATCAGATACCAGCGGCAGAACAAGAATATCAGCGAGAGGCGCCCGCCTGGATTGGTGCGCGGCGCAGCGCCATGCCAGGTATTGCCGTTCCAGATGATGACTGATCCTGCAGGTGCCGTGATCGTGATGGCTGTGGAGTCGTCCAGCGCCTCGCCAACGGACGGATGCCGTGCAAGCTTGTGGCTGCCCGGCACAAACGTGATCGCGCCGTTCTCCAGCGAATAGTCAGTCAGTGCCCAGGTCGCGTTGGCAACTTGCGCATAGGGCGGGAAAGGCGCTGGCTGACCGACCATGTCGGTGTGCAGTTCCAGCTTTTCGGGCGCACGAACCTTGAGCATCGCGCTGTTGCTGCTGAGGATGCAGTTCTCGCCAAGAAGATAGGTCATCAGCGCCAGCACACTGCGCGTCATCAGCGCCTGCTCGAACAAGGGATCCTTGAACATAACCGCCGGCATGAAATGGCCCCGCCCGATCGCCGTTATTTCAGCCTTGATCTGATCGCCGTTTTCCAGATCGGGGCGGAAGCCCAAATCACTCTCGGCAAAATCCAGCAGTTTTTCCCGAAGTCTTTGTGCAAGGTCGCCAGCACCAATCTGATCCGGGGCAAGCGCAGTATAGCCCAGGTTATCGAGTTCCCAGGCGTTTCGCTCCAGGCCAAGCTCAATGATCTCGGCCAATACGCGTGTGGCCGCATCGTCATGGCTGTCGGACGGAAGGAACAGGCCTGTAAACTCCGCGCGCGCATTCAGCCTTGGAAGCGTTTTCCCAACTGGTGGTTCGACATTGGCTGCCACGGCCATGTTCCTTTGCTGCACCTAGTTCCCATCGCTCGCATAGCGACACGGAACTCGCAAAGCGAGAACGTGCTCTCCCGTGCTGGCCACCCAATCCCAGCTGCAAATGGAATCGCGGAGACAATTACCCCGCGACCCAAATCCGACGAAGATTGCTTTAAAATTCGACCGTGAGGTCGACGCCGTAGCGACGCGGTTCGATGAAGGTTGCCGCGCCCACGCCAACATTGTTGAACGGGAACGAGACTGACTTGTTGTCGAAGATGTTCTTGCCCCACAGCGCCACGGTGGCGTCAAGACCGCCAAGATTGATCTTCTCGATCGCAGCACGGCCGTTGACCAGCCAGTAGCCCGGGATCGAGTCTGTATAGTGCGGGAAGATTGCCTTGGCACCCGCATAGGGGAGTGCCAGGACTCTGGATGTATAGTTGCCCTGGATACGCGCGGTGAAGGTCGCCTCATCCCAGATCGGCTGCGAAGTGTACTGCACATAGGCATTGGCAGTCCACTTCGGACGCAGTGTAAGACGATAGGCGCTATCCGGTGATCCCGGCGGCAGAAGATTCGCCGTCTTCAGCAGTTCCGGGATCTTGGTGGCCTTCGTGTCGGTGTAGGACAGGCTGCCGCCCAGCACGACACCGTCGGTCGGTGCCGCAGTGACTTCAAGCTCGAAGCCCTTGGCTTCGAGGTCGCCCTGAATAAACACGAACGTTCCCAGTGCGTCTCTGATCCGTGCGTCAGGAACGAGAAGTGCAAGCTCTGCCTGGGGGAACACGTTGCCGCCCTGCGGGGTCTGGTTGTTCGTGTACTTGGCCCAGAACACCGAAAGGTTTGTGCGCAGACGGCGATTCAGCAAGTCGGCCTTCACGCCGAGTTCACCCGACTTGGCGGTTTCCGGAACAAACTCGATCGGTCCGACCTTTCCGCCCGACACATAGGCGGTCGAGTATTTTGCATAGACGAGGATGTCGTCATTCGGACGGAAGTTCGCACCGACAAGGTAATTGAACTTGTTGTCCTTGTAGTTGAACGTGGAGGTGATCAGCGGGCAGGTCAGGCGACCGGCCGATGTGGTGATCGTCGCCGGACAGGTCGCCGTGGTCAGCGAACTGAGCTGAGCAAGCTTCTTGTCATTGGTGTATCGACCGCCGACGACAATATCGAGCTGCGGGGTGACGTGGAATTCGCCTTGCGCGTAGCCGGCAATCGACTTGGCTTCGTTGTGACCGACGCCCGGCAGATACGGGATGGCGTTACCAACGGGAAGGTTCGTAAACCGCACGGTGTTCTGCATGCCGTGTTCGTTGTTGTTATCCGTGCCCTTGAAGTAGACAGCACCGAGAGTGAGCGTCAGGAAATCGGAATCGTAGTTGACCTGCAGCTCGTTGCTGTACTGTCGTGTGCGTGATACCGGGCCCGAACCAAAGAACACGTAGTTCCTGCCGACTTCCCCGTTTGCAATGGCCTGCTGGGTTGCTGCTGGAAGCCCGGCGAAAGCTGGACTACTCAGTGCCGAAAGTGTTATGAATTCATCGGTGGCGGAAGCCGGGAATGGCAGGGCATCGATGCCAAGCAGCGAAACCGTCGACCTAACCTGAGACGAGCGGAAGGCCGCGATGTTCTTGATCGCGATCTGGTCATTGACCTGGAAATCGATCGTCAGGTTATGGCCTTCCTGAAACTGTATCAAATCGGTGTTGTACGAGTTCCAGACCGAGTCCGGGCGGGTGTTCGGTTTTGCCAGCGTCAAGCCGTTCGCGATCGAGCCATCGACGATGGCCTTGAGCAAATTGCCGAACGGCGCACCAAGTCCCGCTCGTGGGTTCGCAAAATCATAGCCAAAAATGCCAACCGCACCGGCCGTTTCCGTGGAGTCGTTGCGGTCAAACTTGTAAATCGCCCTGAAAACGCCGCTCTCGAATTTCACCGCAGCGAAGATCGAATCGGAATCCTTGCCGCCCAGCCATGGAGCCGTCTTGACGAATTCCTTATACTTGAGTGCGTTGGCGCTGCGGTCAAATGTCGTCACCGGGCCGTTGTTTTTCGTGTGGCCGCGATACTTGTTCTTGACGTAGCTGAAATAGGCGCTGAGCGGGCCAAGTTCGGGAGTATGCGCGGTCAGCTCATAGCGATAGCCGTCATGGTTGGCCATCGAGACGCTGGCCTTGACATGGCCTTCGCCCATGGGATTTTGCGTTGTGATGCTGACCGCGCCGGCGGTGGCGTTACGGCCGAACAGCGTGCCCTGCGGGCCGCGAAGCATTTCGATCCGCTCCACGTTCGGCAGGTCGAAGATCGAGCCGCGCGGTGAGGAGAGGTAAACGCCGTCGAGATACATCGAGACCTGCTTGTCCGAACCCGGAACAACGCCGTAGCTGATGGCACCACGAACGGAGAACGTTGGGATCGACGAGCTGCCGAGCGAGGGGCGCACGGTCACGCCCGGCGCCATGGCGCTGAGGTCGATGACGTTGGTCACGCGGTTGGCGGCAAGCGATTCGCCGGTGACGGCGGAAACCGCGATCGGAACATCCTGAAGGCTCTGCTCGCGCTTCTGGGCGGTAACGATGATCTCCTGAAGGCCGCTGACCTCTTCTGCATCCTGCGCGAAGGCAGGCGTTGTCAGCAAAATCGCCGTCAGCGATGTGCCAGCAAGGTAACGAATACGAGCATAGCGTGAAACGAACATCGAATATCCTCCCTGTATTCCGGTTTTTCCGGATTGATCCCGAACAATATTGAAGATCAGGTTGGGCTATCACACTTCGCCTTGGCCACTGTCCAATGTGTTTCAAGCGCACAATCAATCGCCTAATCGCATGGCAGCAACCAAGCTGATGTCCCAGACCGACAAAGCTCTGCAAGTGCCGCCAAACTGCGTACGTCCTGACTTACGTGGGGGATTTCCAAGAGGCTGAAAGCCTGAAGCTATGGCGATCTGGTTGTGGAGGGTGAAGCCATGGGATCAGCGGTCGGCCTGTGAGCCTGATCCGAAACTAAGTTGAGTATTGTCAGTTGGTTAGATTGACGCCGCGCCCGATCATTGATTCTGGGATTTTGCAGCAAACTTCCGGAGTTCGACAAGGTGGACCGAAAACGCTCGCGCGTATCATGCCCGCGGGGGACAGGCTTTGCTAGGCGATTTGACCGACGGCGAGTGGGCGGTGCTGGAGCCGTTCTTTCCGCCGCCGTCGTTTGTGGGCTGGCCCCGCAAATGGCCGAGGCGGCGGGCTGCCGTGGCGGATGTTGCCGCCGTGCTTCCTGCCTGTCTCAATGGTACGGCGTTGGTTCTACCTGTGGCGCGACAATGGCCTGTGGTGAGGCCTCAACCATCACCTGGCGATGACCTCTCGCGCGAGATGCACGGCTCACCGCCCGGCCCGACCTCGGTTTATTCGAGGCACCTGTCTATCGCCTGTTAGACGACCCGCGAGAGAGTAGTGGCTGACAGAGCCATTGCGGATCAGCCGGGTTTCAATGACCTTGACCGCATGCATGGCCCGGTGAAAACACTGTGCTGTCGCCCCATGTTTAGCCAGAGTTTCGTTTGGCTTGCCGTACTGCGCAATCAGAGCAATCCGCCCAACGCGGACGATGCATAGAGACTGTCATTGTATTCCTTGGAAAGGACAATTTTCCCGTCATTGATGATGAAAAGAAAATGATAGGTGTTTTGGTAAACCTTCCCATTTTTGAGTGGTATGTTTGCCTCTGCCTCAACCGCAACGCGATTACCTTCAGCCGTCATTCCCACGATCTTCATTTCGCCTTTTCCAGCGCGGGCTTCATTAAATTTCAGGAGGATATTCTCGAAGGTCGCGCGGTCCATCATCCCTCCACCGGGCACCCACCATTGAGCGTCGGACGATACCAGCGTCGTGTCGAGCCTTCCTTCGGACAAACAATCGATCATGCGGGTCGCAATTTTCTTGTTCTCGTCGACACTTATAGTAGGGTAAGCCGCTTCGATCAGTGCCGAAGCGCAATGTGCTGTTGCTCGTATTTAGAGTACAGTCCAGTCGAGTTTGCATTAAAAGTGGATGCTCGGGACTGTGATCTGCGCCAAATGTCCTGACGACGGACAATCACGGCAAAGCGCACGTCGAATTAGTCCAGCCGTCAACGATCATGCGCCAGCGACGAGCAGAGCTCTAGCGATCTGGATGCGTCAGCAACATCAGCCAGTCGGTCATAATGGCTTCAAGGTGCTCTCGGGCGAACCATTCCTCTCCGATGGCAATGAAGTCGCTGCGCTCGATTAGGGTGGCGACAAATAGGTGTGCCTTGGCCGCCGCCAAGCCGTCGGGATGCTCCGTCGCTGCAGAGAAAATGGGCGCAACACCTGCCAGCGAACAGACTATCTGTGTAATCATTTCCGCCAGGATCTGGCGGTAGGCCGGTTCGGTGGACATCAGTTCCACGTAGGCTCGTTCGTATTCGCGCCCGACATGGTGATCTATAACCGACTGGACCCAGACGAGGACCGATTGCCCGTCGGCCAGATCGTAATCGCAGAGCTTGCGCCAGACCTCCAGCGTGTCCGCAGCCGATGCCTGCATAAAGTCGAGGGCCAGATCGTATTTCGAGGAGAAGTGCCGATATAGTGTTTGCCGGGTTACGCCCGCCTCGCGAGCCAGTTCCTCCATCGTGACGGCAATGTATCCCTTGTTGACGAACACCGTTCTCGCCGCACTGCGAATGCGCGTGAGGCTTTCGTCGTTTCGCTGGCGCGCATGGCGTTTCAAGCCCGAGGTCTTGCGATCGTTCGCGCTCGCCGACGCTGTCACGCTGGTGTCTATCTCCATGATGCGTTGGTTGCGAACATCGGCCATCTTGTAAAGGTCTCATCATATGTTACAGATGTAATTCATGTCAGGGATTGTTGCTTGGGAATGAGGACGACACGTGGCGCTTGACCAGACAATGATGCTCGACCGATCGGTAGTGCAGGACCCCTATCTCTTCTACGATGAGCTTCGGGCGACAGCACCGGTATGGCAGGCTGGTCCGCAGGACATATTCGCCGTCACGAGCTTCGAATTGCTGGCTGAGGCGGCGCGCCGGATCGAAGATTTCTCATCGGTGATGACAGCGCTGCTCTACAAGGACGAGGACGGCGTTCTCGCCAAGATGGAAATGCGATTGGGCGACCCGACGCTGGCGGTTGCCGATCCTCCTGCTCACACCGCGCACAAGCAGCTCGTCTTTCCCAAGTTCGTGTCCCAGCGCATGGCCGTGATCGAGAAAGAGCTGACCGAATTTGCCGAAGCCTGCATCGATCGAACGATTGAACAGGGCAGCTTCGAGTTTATGGAGGAAATCGGGATCGCGGTGCCGATCCGGGCGATCGCAATGCTGGTCGGCTTTGAGGATAGCAACGACGCGCTTCTTGCGCGCACGGCCTTTCAGCTGGTGGAGCTGACTTCGGCTACACGAACCCTTGAGGAAATGGGCCAGATCCAGCTCAACCATGACGAAATCAGGATCTGGATGCAGGACCAGCTCGACAGGCGGCAGGGCGGCGCAAGTGAACATGTCCTCGATGCGATTAAGACGGCCGTCGAAACCGGCCAGTTCACCGCTGATCAGGCCATGACGACGATGCTCACGCTGCTGTCGGCCGGGGGCGAATCGACGTCCAGTCTGCTCGGCAATTCGGTCCGCATCCTTGCCGAACACCCGGACCTGCGGCGCACGTTGCAAGCGGATTTGTCTAAAATTCCGGCGTTTATTGAGGAGGCTGGCCGCATCGAATCTCCCTTCCGCAGCCACCTGCGCTCGGTGCCCCGCGATACCCAGCTTGGCGGGGTGCGCATTCCCGCAGGTTCGACGCTGATGATGATGTGGGGCGCGGCCAACCGCGATCCGGCCAAGTTCGACAATCCCAACACGATCAATTTTGGCCGCAAGTTGCAGCATGTGACGTTCGGACGAGGCATACATCTGTGTGTGGGCGCGGCGCTGGCAAGGATGGAAGCGCG
Organism: Sphingomonadaceae bacterium; assembly: GCA_947477745.1. Classification (GTDB taxonomy): domain Bacteria; phylum Pseudomonadota; class Alphaproteobacteria; order Sphingomonadales; family Sphingomonadaceae; genus Novosphingobium. The sequence goes on from CANJUF010000018.1 coordinate 59,148, forward strand.
TATCGTGCTGACGGCACTGCTTAAGCGCGGCTCGTTCCCCGCCCTCGCAACCGACGATGCACCTGAGTGGGAATACAGCCTGCAGGTGCGCAGGCACCGGACACTTCCTATGAGCTGGGATACATAGCGGTGCCTGTGTATTGAATGCTCATTCTTGATACGTCCTGGGCGAGTGCAGAACATTCGGAGCGGTGAGGAGTATCGCTGTGGCAACCAATATCGAACAACCAGTTGGAAAAACGCTTCCAAGGCTGAATGCCCGCGAGGAGTTTACGGGACTGTTCTTGCCGTCCGACGGCCATGACGATGCGTCCGTGCGCGTTGTGGCCGAGATCATAGCACTTGGTCTGGAGCGAAATGCCTGGGAACTCGATAATCTGGGTTATACCGTGCTTGCGCCGCATCAGGTTGGTGCTGGCGACCTTGCAGACCGACTTCGGGAAAAACTCCTGGATTTTGCCGAGGGCGATCTGGGCTTCCGGCCCGATCTGGAAAACGGCGATCAGATCAAAGCGGAAGTAACGGCGATCGGGCGAGGCCATTTCATGCCTGCCGTGATGTTCAAAGACGCCTTGTTCGAACATGCGTTGATGACGCGCAGTGTGCTTGCGCTGATGACCTATCTTCTGGGCGAGAACTGCATCCTCAGCAGCAACAGCGCGATGCTCAAGGTTCGCGCGCCTGAACAGCTGGAACTGCACACTGACATGGTTGGTCAGCCAGCGCCTTTCCCGCCCTACGCACAGGTTGCCAACGCGACCTGGGCACTGACTGACTATTCACCTGATAACGGCGCGATCAAGTTTGTGCCGGGGAGCCACAAGCTTGCACGGCATCCGTCCGTTGGCGAGGCGCTGGACGACTCCTCAGCCATCACGATCACGGCACCCGCAGGATCAGTCATCATCTGGAACGGCAATACCTGGCATGGCGCTGCGCCGCGCAACAACCCGGGCGGCCGCCTCTCGCTGATATTCCTGTTCTGCCGCTGGTATCTGATGCCGCAGATGATGCACCGTCAGTGGATTTCCGAGGAAGCACTGGCTCGGAACGACGATCGCTTCACTGTGCTGATGGGCAAGCGGTCGCCTTACTCTGGCTTGGATTCGGACGGCCGGCCGGTTGACTTTACGCTTGGCCAGGCGAGCCAGTTCGCGTGAATACCAATCGAGTCATGATGGAAATTGGGCTTAACGCTGTGCGAGTGCCGACCATTGTCGGGCAAAAATCAAGAGAGACACCACTTTGAAAATCGATAGATCACATACTGTCAGCGAAGCAGTTGCTTCGCGCCGATCAGTGCGCGCCTTCCTCGACAAGCCGGTGGACAGGGACGTATTGGTCAGGGTGCTGGACAAGGCGCGCCGCGCTCCGTCGGGTGGCAATGTCCAGCCGTGGCATGGCGTGGTTGTGGGGGGCGAAGCGCTCAGGTCGTTGATCGCGACAGTCGCGGCGAAGATGAGCGAAGGCAGCCCCGAATGTTCCCCGTCAGCACCTATGGCCCAGATTTGAGGTTGTGATTTAAGGAGGATTTGGGTCTCGTCGTAGTGACGAAGGAACGAAGATGAGACCCAAATCCTCAAGCGCCAAAAAGCCTGCCGAGCAGGTGGTGAAAGACATCCGCCGGG
>CANJUF010000019.1 GCA_947477745.1 Sphingomonadaceae bacterium
CCATATGATATACATAGCCTTTATCTTCTATCTATGCCAGCCCCTAATCTTTTCAGGCACCACTTCGGCAGGGCAGCACACAGCCACTCAATCTTGGTCGGGCCAAACCTGGGCAAAAAATGGATTGATTTCGGCATTGGCTTGGTAGCTGTTTTGATCAAACATGCACGTGGGGCACCAATGTCCGCCCTTCAAATATAGGCGGGGCGTCATGTGGAAATCATGTCCAAGCGCGCAGCGAAACGGTGCGTCCTTATCAGGGTCAAAGGTGTCCCCGAGAAAATGTCCTCCACGAAACGCTGCCGCTGTCTTGAGTTCGGCAGTTGAACAATGCTCGATTGCGTGGCTTGTGTCATGGCCGTGGTCTAGCAATGTCATGGTTCGGGATGGCTCTGTGCGATTAAACTCGTCCCAGTCGCGCGGCAGTGCATTCCACAATTCCCGCGAGCCAAAAAAAGCGTTGAGGCGTTGCTCGTCGTCACGCGCGACCCAGTCGAGCGTCCCGCCGGGACCCCGGGCGAGCCTTTCCATGCGCTTGCGTCCTAAAGACTGGAACATTCGGGCCAGATATTTTACGACGGCAGGCATCGATGCTGCAACGCCGCGCGCAAAATCATCTATCGTCTCTTTCCGGAATGGCACCAGCGCCTCAAGCTGATCGGAGTCCACATACCATTGCCCATGGAAATTTCGGGTCGCTGCCCAATGGGGCAGTAGGCTGGCAAAAGGGTCCGTGAAGCCCAGGGCTTTGCCCGTTATGCGCATAAATTCATGATTGACGAGCCGCATGGTCTCGCCGCCGCCGACATTATAGAAGTTTTTCCAAAATGCCGAAGGGACCGTATCTTCGCATGTATTAGCGGCCAGTCGCGCAGAATCGGCCACCGTGACCCATTCGAACACACCGTTGAGTGGCGTGTGAAACACGATGGGGTCTTCTGTCTTCCAGATCGTCGGATACAATATGCCCGTCTGGCGCAGCGAGACCCATCGCCTTAGGCCTGATTGCGCGACGATGGCTTCAGCCATGGTTTTGCTGACAGCATACTGGTCATAAAGACTAATTTTTATCGGATCACCTGTCCTTCCCCAGTGTACTGGGGCATTACGATGACCCGTTTGGGCGACAGAACCGATATAGACTAGGGCTGTTGAGTCTGACTGTCCCGTGGCCTTAATTGCGTTCACTATATTGCGCGCGCCGCCAACGTTGACCTTCATTGTCAGATCAGGGTTCTGGTCTGCTAGTGGAGAAACCAGGCCCCCGATGTGCAGCACATGATCTGCGCCCCTCACGCCTTGGACAATATCCTCATACCGGGTCAGATCACCCCAGACCCATTCCAGTCCGGGCGCGTTCGCGTGAAGCATGACCGCAGGGTGGTTTTTCTCTTCCGGACGAACGAGGGCGCGGACAATGAATTGATCGGATCTGGAAAGCAGCTCAGCAAGTGTGGCAGACCCCATGTTGCCGGTCGCACCCGTTAAGAATATAACTTTTCTTGTATTAAGAGCCACATTGACGCCTATCTCTATGCATTTGATAGAATTTAACGATTAGCTTGGTGCTGTCAAAGAAAATGCGATAATTCACATGGGGAGGTGATCTGCCCCCTTCTGAGTGGTCCAAAATCTCTGTTATTTTGGATCATGAAGGAGTTTGGAAATGAGCAAGAGGCACAAGCCAGAAGAGATTATCGGCAAGCTGCGTGAGGCTGAGATTGTGTTGGCGCAGGGCGGGACGACAGCGGATGCGTGTCGGCGGATTGCAGTTGCCGAGCAGACGTATTATCGCTGGCGCAAGGAATATGGTGGTCTGAAGACGGACCAGGCGCGGCGCATGAAGGATCTGGAGAAGGAGAATCTTCGGCTACGCCGGGCGATCTCTGATCTGACGTTCGACAAGTTAATCCTGCAGGAAGCTGCGAGGGGAAACTTCTGAGCCCTGCGCGGCGCAGGCGCTGCATCGATCATGTGCGTGGCCAACTGGCGGTATCCGAACGACGGATCTGCCGGGTGTTGGGGCAACATCGATCGACGCAGCGCAAGGTGCCGCGCGGGGCCGATGACGAACAGGCGCTGACCGAGGACATCGTGGCACTGGCCCGGCAATATGGTCGCTATGGCTATCGCCGGATTACGGCGCTGCTGCGAGATGCCGGGTGGCATGTAAACCGCAAGCGGGTCGAGCGCATCTGGCGGCGCGAGGGCCTGAAGGTGCCGCAAAAGCAGCCCAAGCGGGCTCGGCTAACTGGCTACGATTGAGGGGATGGCAAGGGAGGAACGCTTGGATACCGAAGCACACATTGCCGCGCACAAGTCGCTGTACCAGACCTACATCGACGCCTGGAACCGGTGCGATCTCGATACCTATTGCTCGCTGTTCGCTTTCCCGGTCGCGATCGGCGGCGGCGGACGCGCGCCCGACGTGGTTCCCGATCTTGCCGCTTGGCGCGCGCGCACCAAGGGCAATCTCGATGCGCTTGCCGCCCGCGGCTGGTCGACTTCGACGATAGACGCGCTGCATGTCGGCCTGATGGCGGGCGATACAGGGTTCATCACCGTCGAATATTCCCGTCTCGCGGCCGACGGCTCGCGAATCGAAGGCGGCACCTCGAACTACCTGACCCGGCTGATTGGCGGCACATGGAAGATGGTCGGCATGCTGGTGCCGTGACGGTGTCAGCATCGCCTTTCCACTTATTGCTCTGATCTTCGTCATTGCGAGGCTGCAGGCCGAAGCAATCCAGAGCAATGGACAGACCGCGCTGGATTGCTTCGCTCCGCTCGCAATGACGATGTAATTGGCAACTTGAACTTAACTGTTTCAGCCAAGCCGGGCCTAACCCTTTCCCTGAGGCTTCCGGCAATGCCTGCTGGCGCAAAAGCCTGGCATGCGCTCGCTCGCTGCCCTCGTTGTGATCCTTCTTGCCTTTGCCGCGCGCCCCCTTGCGGCGCAGGAGATCGCTTACGAGCAGGTATCGCTTGAATCCACTCACGATACCGATGGCGGCGGCGAGCGCTTTGTCCGCGCCAGGACGGCGGCGGTCCCCGCCGGGATCGCCGCCTACGGGCCGTTTCGGGTTCTGGACCAGGCCCGTGCGGCTCTTGTCGATGTCACGGACGCGCGCTCGCCCGCTGCTTTTGCGGCGATGATGAGCGCCTTTCCGCAGATTGCCCTTCTGGAGATGGTCGAGTGCCCCGGCACTGAAGACGACCGGGCCAATCTGCGGCCTGGCAGGATGATCCGCGCGGCGGGAATCGCGACATATGTTCCGGCAGGCGGATCGGTGCGCTCGGGCGGGGTCGAGCTGTTCCTGGCAGGCGCGCACCGCCGCGCCGACCCCGCTGCGGAATTCGCGGTCCATGCCTGGGCGGATGTGGATGGCCGCGAAGCAGGCGATTATGCCGCCACATCGCCCGAAAATGCCAAGTACCTTGCCTATTACCGGCAGATGGGGCTTAGCGACGGCGAGGCGCGCGCGTTTTACGCCATGACCAATTCGGTGCCGCACAATGACGCACGCTGGCTTTCGGGGCGCGAACTGGCCGATTGGGTGCGGATCGACACGTCGGAAGGTTGACTCGGGGCAGGCGCTCCAGTAACGGCGCACACCTGATGAACGGTCGCTTCGGATGGAGCGGCCCTTTTTGTTCGCGCCGCCCGGGCGCGGTGAGATACTAGAGGTTCGAGATGAAGCGCACGTTCCAGCCCAGCCGCCTTGTCCGCAAGCGCCGCCATGGCTTCCGCGCCCGCAAGGCGACCGTTGGTGGCCGCGGCGTGCTGCGCGCCCGCCGTGCGCGTGGCCGCAAGAAGCTTAGCGCGTAATTTGCTGGTGTGGTCAGGACATCCGTCCTGACCTTTGCTCGCATAAGCTCGGGCGCGCAGTCGCGCTTGCGAACCCTGTCGGGTTCGGATTAGCTCTGCCGCGATGACTGCGGATTTTACCACCTTAGCCAAGCGGGCCGATTTCCTCGCCGCCAACAAGGGCCTGCGCGTGGCGCGGCCCGGTTTCGTGCTGCTCGCTGCGCCCAACAGCGGCAAGGGCAAGCGGCTCGGCATCACCGTCACCAAGAAGATCGGCAACGCCGCGGTGCGCAACCGCATGAAGCGCCGGTTCCGCGCGCTGGCGCGCGAAGTGCTGCCCGAACTGGGGCTCGCCGATACCGACCATGTCCTGATCGGACGCGAGGGCGGACTGGAGCGCGACTTTGCCCTGCTGCGCGCCGAGCTGACCGCTGCCCTGCTTCGTGCCCGCGAAGGCAAGGGCGATCCGCCGCGCCGCCGGCGACCTTCGCCGAGCCGGTGAAGCGCCTGCTCATCCTCCTCGCCCGGCTGTGGCAGCTTGGCCCATCGCGCGTGCTGCCGCCCACCTGCCGCTTCGCGCCGAGCTGTTCGCAATATGCAATCGAGGCGCTCGAACGGCACGGTGCGATTAAAGGTGGCTGGCTGGCGACCAAGCGGCTATTGCGCTGCCAGCCCTGGGGGGGGCATGGCCACGATCCTGTCCCCGATTGACCCGATCTCGAGATAAAAAGCACTTTCATGGACAATCAGCGCAATATCATCCTCGCGGTGCTGCTAACCGCGCTCGTGCTGTTCGGCTGGGAAGCGGGGCTGCGTTATCTCTATCCGCATCGCGAGGTGGCCACCAAGCAGGTCGAGGCACCCGCCGATCCGGCGGTGAACGATAATGCTTCCGACAAGAAAACTCACACCCGCGAAGGCGGTCTGACCAACGCAACCGATCTTGCGCTTGAGAAGAAAGACCTCAAGTCCGCGCTGACTGGCGGCGGCCGGGTTCCGGTCAAGGCGCCGGGGCTTTCGGGCTCGATCAACCTTACCGGCGCGGTGATCGACGATCTGTCGCTGGTGCGCCACCGTGAGAGCGTCGACAAGGACAGCGCCCCCGTCCGCTTGTTCTCGCCCGCCGGTACGCCGGCGCAGCATTTCGCGCAGCTCGGCTGGGTGGGCGAGGGGATCGCCGCGCCTGATGCGCGGTCCGTGTGGAGCCTGGCCAAGGGCAATGTGCTCACGCCGGCAACCCCGGTCACGCTCGCCTGGTCCAACCCGACCGGGCAGACCTTCACGATCACTTACGAGATCGACAACGATTACCTCATCACCGCCTCGCAGGTAGTGGTCAATCGCGGCACCGGCGCAGTCGGCGTGAGGCCCTTCGGCCTCATCAACCGCACCAGCAAGACCGCCGCGCTCGATACCTGGAACGTCCATTCGGGACCGATCGGTGAATTCGGCGGGTCGCTCTCGTTCGGTCCGAACTATGACGATCTTGCCGAAGAGCGCGTTTCCGAGATGGACGGAAGTGCCGGCTTCATCGGCTTTACCGACGTCTACTGGATGAGCGCGCTGGCCCCGGCCAAGGGCAAGGCCGATGGCGCGTTCCGCTCGCTGGGCGGCGGGCTGTTCCGCGCCGACCTGCTGTATCCGCAGGCGGTAGTGCCTGCCGGTAAGCAGCTTGCCACCAAGACCTGGCTGTTCGCCGGGGCGAAGGAAAGCGGCCTGCTCGACAAGTACGAGACGATGGGCATCGAGAAGTTCGGCCTGTCGATCGACTGGGGCTGGTTCCGCTGGTTCGAGAAGCCGATCTTCTGGCTGCTGCTCAAGCTGTTCGAGATTGCGGGCAATTTCGGCGTGGCGATCATCCTGCTCACGCTGGTCATTCGCGGGCTGATGTTCCCCATCGCGCAGAAGCAGTTCTCTTCGATGGCGCAGATGCGCGCGGTCCAGCCCAAGATGAAGGCAATCCAGGACCGCTACAAGGACGACAAGCAGAAGCAGCAGCAGGAGGTCATGAAGCTATACAAGGAAGAGGGCGTCAATCCGCTGTCCGGCTGCCTGCCGATCTTCCTGCAGATCCCGATCTTCTTCGCGCTTTACAAGACGCTGCTTCTTTCCATCGAGATGCGTCACCAGCCCTTTGCGCTTTGGATCAGGGACCTGTCCGCGCCCGATCCGCTGCACATCCTCAACTTGTTCGGGCTGCTGCCGTTCACTCCGCCCAGTTTCCTCGCTATCGGCCTGCTGGCGCTGTTGCTGGGGATCACCATGTTCCTGCAGTTCAAGCTCAATCCCGCGCAGATGGACCCGATGCAGCAGCAGATCTTCATGATAATGCCCTGGGTGATGATGTTCGTGATGGCGCCGTTCGCGGCGGGCTTGCTGATCTACTGGATTACCTCGAACCTACTGACCATCGCGCAGCAATGGTATCTCTATTCCCGGCATCCGCAATTGAAGGCGCAGGCCGAGAAGGAAGCGCAGGACAAGGCGCGCGCCGCCAGCCGCGACAAGGCCGGCGCGTGACCGACGAGGAACAGGACGCACGGGCCGAACTGGAAGCACGCGCCGAAAGGCTGTTTTCCGGGCCGGTCACCTTCCTCAAGAGCGCGCCCGCGCTAAAATTCCTGCCCGATGCGGACGTGCCCGAAGTGGCGCTGTGCGGGCGCTCGAACGTAGGCAAGTCCTCGCTGCTGAATGCGATCACCGGCCGGAAATCGATCGCGCGCACCTCGGTGACGCCGGGCCGCACGCAGGAGCTCAATTTCTTCGATGTCGGCGAGCCGCTGCTGTTCCGGCTGGTCGACATGCCGGGTTACGGTTTCGCCAAGGCGCCGATCAAGACGGTCGATGCGTGGCGGCGGCTGGTGCGCGATTTCCTGCGCGGCCGCGCCGCGCTCAAGCGCACGCTGCTGCTCGTAGATGCGCGCCACGGCATCAAGCCGGTCGATGCCGAGATGATGACGATGCTTGACGAGGCGGCGGTCGGTTACCGGGTGGTGCTGACCAAGGCGGACAAGGTCAAGTCGAGCGAACTGGCCGAAGTGCTGGGGCGCACGCAGGCAGAGGCGCGCAAGCATGTCGCCGCGCATCCGCTCGTTCATGTCACCTCGGCCGAAAAGGGCATGGGCATCGCCGAGCTTCGCGGCGCGGTGCTGGGGGATGCTGAGGGGTGAAGACGGCGCGCAGAGCGCGTTCATTCTCGACAGTGCGATAGTGAACAGGTAACCCTGCCACCATGAAGCTCATTGTCGGCAATCGCAATTATTCGAGCTGGTCGCTGCGCGGCTGGCTCGCCTGCAAGCAATCGGGCCTGTCCTTCGAAGTGCTCACCGTGCCGCTTTATGGCGAGGACTGGGAGGTGCAAAAGCGCGCGCGCGAGGACATCGCGCCGTCATCGGGCAAGGTGCCGATCCTGTGGGACGGAGAGGCGGTGGTGTGGGACAGCCTCGCCATCGTCGAATACCTCGCCGACAAGGTCGGGCGCGACCGCTTCTGGCCCAAGCAGGACGATGCCCGGGCGATGGCGCGCTCGATGGCCGCCGAGATGCATTCGGGCTATTTCGCGCTCCGCAACGAATGCACGATGAACATCCGCGCGCGGGTCGACGGCTATTCGCCAAGCGAGCCGGTTGCCGCCGATGTGATCCGCATCCTGCAACTGTGGGCCGAGGCGCGGGCGCGCTTCGGCAAGGGTGGGCCGTTCCTGTTCGGCGCGTTCTGCGCTGCCGACATTTTCTATGCCCCGGTGGTCAGCCGGTTCCTGACTTACGGCATACCCGTCCCCGGCTTTGCCGGCGCTTACATGGAAGCGGTCTGGGAGCATCCCTGGATGGCCGAATGGATCGCCGAAGCCCGGGACGAGCAATGGGTGATCGAGCAGTACGAGCAGCCGGCCCGTGCTTGAAGCGATTGTCTCCCCCTCCTCTTCAGAGGAGGGAATCAAGGGGTGGTGGCGCGGCGCGAAGCGTCGCGTTTAAATCCCTGAACCACCCCGCTGCGACTAGTCCCGCTTGCGCGGGAGCAAGTCTCGCTGCCCCTCCTCTAAAGAAGTGGGGCCGTGTGCTTAGATCATGACCCCCGCTTGGCCTCATAAGGCGCGCCGTCCTTGTGGCGGTAAGTTCCGTCGGCGGTCCAGCACATGTCGATGTCGGGATAGGACCCGCCCTTGTCTTCGCCCGCGCTGATCGCCACGAACACGCAGTCGGCCTCGCTTTCGTTGATGAGGTGATGGCCGTTCTCCGCGCCTCCTGGCCATGCGCAAATGTCGCCGGCGCGCAGAGCGGTGCGTCCCACATCCTCCACCAGCACGGCCTCGCCCGACAGCATGACCAGAAGCTCGTCCTCGCCCTGATGCCAGTGGCGCTGCGAGGACCATGCACCCGGCTTCAGCACGACATGGCTTGCGCCCATCGCGGTCAGTCCGCCTGGCGGCGCGAGCCTGCGATACCAGCGCCCCGCCACGTCGCGGGCGAATGGTTCGGGATAGCCGGTGGAGTTCACCTGCTCGATGGCTTGAAGATCGAGTTTGGGCATAGGGCTTCCTCCTGCTTGTTTCGCCGTGGCTTAACCCATATGCGTGGCATCAGTCATGACCCGCGTGCAATCCCCCCCCGACGCTGCCGAAATGGCCGAAGCGCTGATCGCCTGCCCGAGCGTCACCCCCGCCAGCGGGATGGTGTTCGATTGCCTCGCCCGGTTACTCGTTCCCCTGGACTTCGAGATTTTCCGGGCAATCCACGGCGAAGCGCCGGACGGCCCGGTCGAGAACCTGATCGCGATACGCCGCGGGCCCACTGGCAGCCGTCACTTCGCCTTTGCCGGCCATCTTGACGTGGTGCCGCCAGGCGACGGCTGGACGACCGGGGCCTTCGCGCCTGAGCGGCGCGGTGATCTGCTCTACGGACGCGGCGCGGTCGACATGAAGGGTTCGATCGCGGCGATGGTTGCGGCGGTGCGCGCAATTCCGGCGGAGGCGGGAACGCTGAGTTTCCTCATTACCGGCGACGAGGAAGGCCCGGCGACTTACGGGACCAAGGTGATGATGGAGGGCATGCGCAATATCGGCGCGATCCCCGACCTGTGCCTTGTCGGCGAACCGACCTCTGTCGCGCGGCTGGGAGATACGGTCAAAATCGGGCGGCGCGGCTCGGTCAACATGTGGCTCGAGGTCGCAGGCGTGCAGGGCCATGTCGCTTACCCCCACCTTGCGGACAACCCGGTGCCGAAACTCGTCGCCTTGCTGGCCGAGCTAGACGCCATGGTGCTCGATGAAGGGACCGACTGGTTCCAGCCATCGAACCTCGAAATCACCCAGATCGAGGTCGATAACCCGGCCGCGAACGTCATTCCCGCCTTGGCCAAGGCGCGCCTGTCGATCCGCTTCAATGACCGGCACACCGGCACGGGGCTGGTCGAACGGGTGGGCAAGATCGCCGGGGCCCACGGCGGGCGCATCGCCAAGGTCGATCTGTCGGGCGAGGCGTTCCTCACCGAGCCGGGGCCGTTCTCGCAATTGGTCTGCGATGCCGTCGAGGCCGAAACCGGCACTGTGCCCGAGCTTTCGACCAGCGGCGGCACTTCGGACGCCCGCTTCCTAAAGGATTTCTGCCCGGTCGTCGAACTGGGCCTCAGGAACGCGACCATGCACAAGACCGACGAGGCAGTCGATCTAGCCGATCTTGCCGCCCTGGTGCGGATCTACAAGCGCATCGCCTTGGCTGCGCTTCGGGGATAGAAGGCGCCTGCAACCGGGGGACAAGCGATGAACGATGCAAGCGAGATGGCCGCCGGAGCGTCCGGTAACGGCCACGGCAAGCTGCAACTGCGCATCCTGATCGGATTCCTCGCCGGAACCATCGCGGGCCTTCTCGCCTATTCGCTTTCGCCCGGCGCACCGTGGATCGAATGGCTGGTCACTTATGTCACCGGCCCTGTCGGCCAGATCTTCCTGCGCCTGCTGTTCATGCTCGTGATCCCGCTGCTGTTCTCGGCGCTGGTGGTCGGCATCGCCGAGATGGGCGAGATGCGCTCGCTGCGCAATGTCGGGCTTCGCACCCTGCTTTACACCGTGACCGTGTCGGCGATTGCCGTGGTCATCAGCCTTGCCGCGGTCAACCTGCTGCGCCCCGGTGACGGGGTCGATCCCGCCGCCGCGCGCGATCTGCTCGCCAAGGGCGACGAGGGCGCGGCCGGCATCGTCGCGGCCTCGGCCAAGAGCGAGGCGGGGGTCAACGCGGTGCTCGCCATCGTCCCCAACAACATCATTGCCGCCATGGGCGCCAACGACATCCTTGCGGTGATGTTTTTCGCGCTGTTTTTCGGGATCGGCCTGCTCTTGGTCCAGACCCCGTGCACCGAGACGCTCAAGGACGCGATCGAAGGCGTGTTCGAGGTGGCGATGAAGCTGATCGGACTGGTCATCAAGCTCGCGCCGATCGCGATCTTCTGCTTCATGTTCAACTTGTCGGCCCAGTTTGGCTGGGACCTGCTGGTCAAATTGTCCGCCTATGTCGGCGTCGTGCTGCTGGCGCTTGGCATCCAGATGTTCGGCGTCTTCCCGCTGCTGCTCAAGCTGCTGGCGCACAAGAGCCCGCTCGCCTTCTTCCGCCAGACGCGCGAAGCGAGTGTCATGGCGTTCTCCACCGCCAGTTCGAACGCGACGCTGCCCACCGCGCTGCGCGTGGCTGACGAGCAGCTCGGCCTGCCATCGCGGATTTCGCGCTTCGTGCTCACCATCGGCGCGACCGCCAACCAGAACGGCACCGCGATGTTCGAGGGCGTGACCGTGCTGTTCCTCGCGCAGTTCTTCGGGGTGGACCTGTCGCTGGCGGATCAGGCCTTCGTCATGCTGATCTGCATCCTTGCCGGGGTGGGCACGGCGGGCGTGCCGGGCGGCTCGCTGCCGGTGGTCGCGCTGATCCTTGCGGGCGTCGGCGTGCCGCCCGAGGGCATCGGCCTGATCCTGGGGGTCGACCGCTTCCTCGACATGTGCCGCACGACCCTCAACGTGGTCGGCGATCTGGTCGCGGCGCAGGTCATCAGCGTGCTCAGCGCCAAGGATGAACTGGTGGTGGTCGAGGGGACCTAGAAGTCTCCTCTCCTCCTCTTCAGAGGAGGGGATCGAGGGGTGGTGGTACGGCGCGAAGCGGCGCACTGGCAGGTCTGCACCACCCCGCTGCGACTAGCGTCCGCTAACGCGGGCCAAGTCTCGCTGCCCCTCCTCTGAAGAGGAGGGGAGACATCTGTTTTAGCCGGACTTTCCCCGTTTCGGCTCCAGCACCTTCTTTTTGAAGCCGCACAGATCGACCACCGGGCAGCGCCAGCATTCGGGCGTGCGCGCCTTGCAGATGTAGCGCCCGTGAAGGATCAGCCAGTGATGCGCGCCCACGCGGAACGGGCCGGGCACCTTCTTCTCAAGCCCTTTCTCGACAGCCAGAGGCGTCTTGCCCCTGGCGAGGCCGGTGCGGTTGCCCAGCCGGAAGATGTGGGTATCGACCGCGAAGGTCTCGGCCCCGAAGGCGCAGTTCATCACCACGTTGGCGGTCTTGCGGCCGACGCCGGGAAGGCTGGTAAGCACGTCGCGGTCGGCGGGAACCTCGCCGCCATGCTCGCGCACGAGAATTTCCGACAGCGCGATCACGTTCTTCGCCTTGGAATTGAACAAGCCGATGGTGCGGATGTGCTGCTTGAGCCCCTCTTCGCCCAGATCGACCATCTGCTGCGGCGTCCTGACGCTTTCGAACAGCGCGCGGGTCGCCTTGTTGACCCCGACATCGGTCGCTTGCGCCGAGAGCACGACGGCGACGAGAAGCTGGTACGTATTTCCATAGGCCAGCTCGGTCTCGGGCGCGGGATTGGCTTCCGCCAGCCGCCGGAAGAATTCGAAGATCTGGGTCTTGTTCAAAGACCCAGCACCTCGTTCATGGTGTAGCGCCCCGGCTTCTGCCCGATCAGCCACGTCGCCGCCCGCAGCGCACCATTGGCGAAGATCGCCCGGTTTTCAGCCGAGTGCGACAGCGTCAGCCGCTCGTTGTCGGCCAGAAAATACACCGAATGCTCGCCCGCCACGCTGCCGCCGCGTAGGCTCGCAAAGCCGATCGCGCCGCGCCCCCGCGCGCCGGTGATGCCGTCGCGGCCGCGCTCGGAGTTGCCTTCGAGCGGAATGCCGCGCCCTCTCGCCGCCGCTTCGCCCAGCAGCAGCGCGGTGCCCGAAGGTGCATCGACTTTCATGCGGTGATGCGTCTCGACCACCTCGATGTCCCAGTCCTCGCCAAGGCTCATGGCGGCCTGCCGCACCAGATGGGCGAGCAGCGTCACGCCGAGCGAGGTGTTGCCCGTCTGCAGCACGGCGATAGTCTGCGCCGCGCTGTCGATCAGCCAGTGGTGCCGCTCCTCGAGCCCGGTGGTGCCGATCACCATGTGCACGCCGGCCGCGATCGCCGCATCTAGATTGGCCTCGAGCGCATGGGGGCTGGAGAAATCGACGAGCACGTCCGCCTTGGCCGCGAGCGCGACCGGATCGCCGCCCTGATCGATGCCGCCGGCGAACTCGTGCCCCGCCTCGCCAAGGATCGCGGCGATCGCCTGACCCATGCGCCCTTCGCTGCCGATAATTCCGATCCTGGCCACTAATCCCTCCTTTCGGGCTGAGCTTGTCGAAGCCCGGTCCTTCCCTTTAACGTCGCTTGAAGAAAATGCAGCCCTTCGACAAGCTCAGGGCGAACGGGAATGAGATTCGTGAAAGACATCCGCAACATCGTGATCCTGACCGGCGCGGGGATCAGCGCCGGAAGCGGGATCGACACGTTCCGCACCGCCGGGGGCCTTTGGGAGAAATACGATCCCGCCGAGGTCGCCAGCGCCGAGGCCTTCGCCCGCGATCCGCAGCGCTTGCTTGCATTTTACGACATGCGCCGCGCGACGGTTGGCGAGAAGGAGCCGAACCCGGCGCATCATGCGCTTGGCCGGCTCGATGCCGAATGGCAGGGCGAGCTGCTGATCGTCACCCAGAACGTCGACAATCTGCACGAGCTGGGCGGCGCCAGCCGCGTGCTGCACATGCATGGCCAGCACCGCACCGCCTGGTGCACCATGTGCGATGCGCGGCCGGTGTGGCACGGCACCTTCGCCGACCGGCCGCCGTGCCCGTCCTGCGGGATGCATGCGCTGCGCCCCGATGTCGTGCTGTTCGGCGAGATGCCTTATCACCTCGACAAGATCTATCCGGCCTTGCGCGCGGCGGACCTTTTCGTCTCGATCGGCACCTCCGGCGCGGTCTATCCCGCCGCAGGCTTCGTGCGCGATGCGCGCGAACTGGGGATCAGGACATTGGAGCTCAATCTCGACCCATCGGACGGCTCGCGCTGGTTCGATGAGACGCGCCTCGGCCCGGCGAGCGAAATAGTTCCGCATTGGGTGAAGGAAATGCTGGATTGAGACGTTAGCGATCTGACAATACTGCTCTGCAACGTAAATGAGGAGGAATACGATGCGAAAGACTATTGTGGCAACGCTCGCGGCTGGCGCAGCAATCCTGACGGCATCGCCCGCCATGGCCTGGGAACTTCTCGGCAGTCGCCATGTGCGCGACGCGGTCGATCACGATGCGATTACTCTGCCGGGCAAGCGCAAGTTCGATCGCATCCGCATTTGCGCCTATGGCCGCCCGGTGCATTTCATCGACCTGACAGTACACTTTGCCAACGGCGGCGTGCAGGACGTGCCGGTGCGGGCGGTCGTACGCCCGGGCACCTGCACGCGCACCATCGACCTTGTGGGCGATGACCGCAATATTTCGGCGGTGCACTTTGTCTATGAAGCCAACAGCCGCCGCCGCTTCGCGGGCGCGGAGGTCCGCCTGTTCGGGGAGTGAGCGGTGCGCGCCGCGCCGTTCAGGCGGCGCGGCTTCCGGTCAGCTTCATCGACCCGAACATCCCCGCCTTGACGAAGCCGTTGAGCATGTCTCCGTCGACGATCACTTCGCATGTCACTTTCATGCGCGTCGGCTGAGTCACCTCGAGGCTGCACAGCAGCATGTCGCCGTCGATGGCGCCATGCGTGATCTCCACCGTGCCGAGCATCGCATTGCTCAGCGATCCAGTGAAGCTTTCGCCATCGGGCGAGGGGACGACCACCAGCGATCCGGATTTGGCGCCGAGCGGGGTGCTTAGCGTGCAGTCGTAGGTTCCGGCGAGGCTCATGGCGCAACCTATGCCACGATGGCGCCAATCGGCAAGCCGGGTCTCACTTCCCGCAGCCCTTGCACTGCGCATCCTTGACGATCCGCAGCGGGCGCAGCGACAGCGCTAGGCCATCGAACAGGTGAAGGGTGCCCCACTGCGGGTCGCCGAACGCGGCCTTGCCCGCCACCAGCGCGCGCACCGCGTGCATCGCCGCCATGCAGCCGACCGTGCCCGCCATCGCGCCGAGCACGCCGTCGGCTGCGCAGGTATCGCAATCCTCACCGTCGAGCGCGTCGCCGACGAAGCAGCGGTAGCAGGCCTGACCCGGAAGGTGTCCGGCAAAGTTGGCGATCTGCCCCTGGAAGCGGCCCAGGGCGGCGCTGGTCAGCGGTATACCCAGCTTTACGCAAGCATCGGACACCGCGAGCCGGGTCGCGAAGTTGTCGCAGCCGTCAAGCACCAGTGTCGCGCCTTCGAGAAACGACGGCGCGGTGTCGGCGGCGATCCTGCCGGTGACCGCCCTTACCTGAATGGCGGGATCGAAGCGACGGACCCAGTCCGCGGCCATTTCCGCCTTGGGCTTGCCAATCTGGTCGGGCGCGAAAATGGTCTGGCGCTGCAGGTTGCTCGCCTCGACCGTATCGTCGTCGATCAGGGTCAGGCCGCCAAGGCCCGCCGCCGCGAGATACTGGATCGCCGGGCTGCCGATGCCGCCGCAGCCGACGATGGCAACATGCGCCTCGCTCAGCGCGACTTGTCCCGCGCCGCCCAGTTCGGGCAGGACGATGTGGCGCGCGAAGCGTTCGAGGCGGTCGGGGGGAAGGGCCATGGTCGTTTGAGCCTGCCGTGTGTCAGCCGAGCGCGGGGCGGCGCGTGTGATGGTCGGTCACGCGCTGGAAAGCCGCACCGGCGCGGATCAGAACGGGTTCGGCCAGCCACGGCCCGACCAGCTGGGTGCCAATCGGCAGTCCGCCCCCGGTAAACCCGGCGGGCAGGCTGATGGTCGGCAGACCGGCGGCATTGAACGGCGAATTGAAGCGCAGCAGGATCTTGCGCGCATCATCGAGGCTTGAGAACATCGCGTCGATCTCGTCCCAGCGCGGCAGCAGCTTGCCGAGACCGGGCAGCAGCAGCAGGTCGACCTCGCGGAACAGGGCCGCCATCCTGCCTTTGAGCCGGTCGCGGGCCTGATAGCCGCGCGCGGTGGTGGCGGGATCGACCTTGCCATAAGCCTCGAACATGGTGCGGGTGCGCGGGCCATAGCGCTCCGCATGCTCGGGGAACATGCCGGCATGGGCAGTGAGCGCTTCGGCTCCGAACATGCCGTGAGTCGCGGCGACGTCGTCCTCGCTCCACGGCACGCGGATGTCCCTCACGCTCGCGCCCAGCTCTGCAAAGCTCGCCGCCGCGCGGCGCAGGCTCTCGCCGATTTCCGGCTCCAGCCCGCCGCTGGCATAGTCCCAGTCAATGCCGATGGTGAGGTCGGATATGTCCCTGCCGCACTCGGCAAGGTAATCGGGCACCGGGGCGAGAAGCGCGGTCGGATCGCGCGGGTCCGGCCCGGCCATGGCTTGCAGCATGGCGGCGGCATCCCCGGCGCTGCGCGCCATCGGGCCGATGTGATCGAGGCTTTCGGACAGGTGGACGAGGCCGTGGCGGCTCACGCGGCCCCAGGTCGGCTTGATGCCGGTGAGGCTGTTGGCGGCGCTCGGCATGCGGATCGAGCCGCCGGTATCGGTCCCGGTCGCGCCGTAGCAGAAGCCCGCCGCCGTCGCGGCGCCCGAACCGCTGGAGGAAACCCCGGTCCAGTGATCCGCGCTCCACGGATTGCTTGGGCGCGCGAAGGCGGGGTGATGGTCGATCAATGCGCCTTCGGTCATGTGCAGCTTGGCCAATATGACCGCGCCCGCGCGCTTGAGCCGCGCGACGACGCTGGCGTCTTCTTTGGGGCGAAAATCCCCAAGCAGTTCCATGCCGCCGGTGGTTGGCAGGCCCTTGGTCCAGTGCAGGTCCTTGATGCCAAGGGGCACGCCGTGGAGCGGGCCGCGCCATTGTCCCCTTGCGATCTCGGCATCGGCCTGCTGCGCCGCCTCGAGCGCCTGGTCGGCGAGCAGCATCAGCACCGAATTGAGCTGCGGTTCGAGGCGTTCGATCCGCGCCAGCAGCGCCTGAGTGACCTCGCGCGAAGACACTTCGCGGCGGCGGATTAGGTCCGAAACCTCAAGCAGGCTCAGGTAATGGAGTTCCATGGGTTCTTCTGCCGGTCGCGGCGAAATCTGCCGGTGGACAAATCCATAGCCTTATTCCTGCATATGCGGGAACCGATACTTTGATGATTGAGATCGATCCGGATATACCCGCCCCGCTGCGACTATTGGGCCTTGCGGCCCAAAAAATCTCGCTCCCCTCCGCATGCGGGAGGGGCCGGGGGTGGGCTGCGTCATCAGCTCTCCAGCTGGCGCAGCAGCGAGCGCACGTCGCCGTCCATGTCGGCATCGCGGGTGCGCAGCTCCTCGATCAGCCGCACCGCGTGGATCACGGTCGAATGATCGCGCCCGCCGAACTTGCGCCCGATCTCTGGATAGCTACGCGGCGTGAGCACCTTGGACAGGTACATCGCCACTTGCCGGGGCCGCACCACCGCACGGGCGCGGCGCTTGGAGCTCATCTCGGTGCGGTCGACCGAATAGAACTGGCACACGGTGCGCTGGATCTCGTCGATGGTGATGCGCTTGCGGTTCGCCGAGAGGATGTCGGTAAGCTGTTCCTCGGCAAGCTGGAGCGAAACCGCTTGGCCCGTAAGCTGGGCATAGGCGATCAGCTTGTTGAGGCCGCCGACCAGCTCGCGCACGTTGCGGTTGATGGTGCGGGCGAGGAACTCGATCACGTCGGCGGGAACGTCGGCAGGCGTGAAGCGCTGCAGCCGGTGCTCGAGGATCGCGCGGCGCAGTTCGATGTCGGCCGGCTGGATGTCGGCGACGAGGCCCATCGACAAGCGCGAGAGGAGGCGCTGATCGACACCGTCAAGCGCCTGCGGCGCGCGGTCGGCAGCGAACACCAGCCGCTTGCCCTCGGCGAGCAGCGCATCGATCGTATAGAGCAGTTCCTCCTGCGCCGATGCCTTGCCGATGATGAACTGGATGTCGTCGACCATCAGCAAGTCGAAGCCGCGCAGCCGCGCCTTGAACTCGATCATCTGGTTCGCGCGCAGCGCCTGGACGAATTCGACCATAAAGCGCTCAGCCGAGCAGTAGAAGATGCGGCCGCGTGGATGGCTGGCGAGATAGGCGTGGCCGATGGCGTGGAGCAGGTGAGTCTTGCCCTGGCCGGTCGCGGCCTTGAGATAGAGCGGCGAGAACTGCGGCGGCTCGATCGCGGCGACACGCTGCGCTGCATTGTAGGCGAGCGTATTGGCCGTGCCGGTGACGAAAGTGGTGAAGGTCAATGAGGGATCGAGCGTGATCGTCGCCTGGCCGAAAGTGCCAAATTCGCCCGATCCGATCGCCACCGTGTTCGCCTCGCCGGGGACCTGCGCCGTATCGTTGGCTGCAAGTCCCGGATTGCCGTTCTGCCCGAAACGCAGTTCGGGAACATGGCGACGACCGGGCAGGACTTCGATCTGGACGTTGGTCAGGTCCGGGCGGGCGATCTTCCAGGCGAGCGAGAGCCGGTCGGCGAAACGCTCGCGCACCCAGTTGGCGGTGAATTCGTTCGGCAGGAACAATTCAAGGACGCCGGTATCCTTGCTGATCGTGCCAAGCTGGATCGGCTTGATCCACTGGCTGTGCAGCTGCTGTCCAAGGGCCTTGCGCAGTCCAAGGCTGATGTCCGCCCAGTCAGCTGCAAGATTGATTGCTTCGTGCTCTTCTTCCATCTTCCCCCCGAACGGCTCCGCATTGCGGTGGCTGTTGTGCTCACGACCTGAATTTTTCGATGACGAAACAGTCACAGGTGCCTCTTTGCCATGATGCTTGAACCGGTTTGCCCCTGGCCCCCGGGCCGAGCGGAACCGGGCCCCCGATCCGGGCACGGCGAAGCCATTGCCGACCGGACAGAGGCCATGCCGGATCGGGCACTTCGCCAATGCTTACGAATTTGATCCCAGACCGATTCCGCACCGGCCACGAGCGTCCTGTTAACGCCCTGCCGGGCAGGGTCAAACGGGCTTTTTTCAAAAAAGTGTCATACGGGGGCTTGACGTGGCTCGATTCCTTACGAAATTTTTTTTCTTTAATGAAATCATAGATTTTTGCAGTGCAGCAGTGCGAATCGCCGGAATTGTTGGCTTTTTCCGAGGCGGTTTTGCGGCGCGGCACAAAGCAAAAAAAGGGACCAGGTAATTACCCTGACCCCTGTTCTTTCTTTGTGCCCGCGAACGGGCGAATCACTGCCTGCGAATCAGAGCGAGGCGACCCGCTTGGTCAGCCGCGAGAACTTGCGCGACACTGTGTTCTTGTGAAGCACGCCGCGCGCCACGCCGCGCGCCATTTCCGGCTGGGCGGCCTTGAGCGCCGATGCAGCGGCATCCTTGTCGCCGCCTTCGATCGCGGCTTCGACCTTCTTGATGAAGGTGCGGATCCGGCTCAGGCGATTGGTGTTGATCGAGGTGCGCTTTTCATTGCGGCGGATGCGCTTGCGGGCTTGCGGCGTATTGGCCATGTCTGTCCTTCATGCGGGCCAAGGGCTGGCCCCTAATGGGTGAATCTCTTGCAAAACTGCGGGCAGCGACCGGAATCGCGCCCGCAAGAAGCGCGGCCCTTAGCTGCCGCCCGGCGGATCGTCAAGCAATGCGGGGTGCGACACCGGCGCGCGCGCGCTATTTCTGGCAGGCCGGGCACCAGAAGGTGCTGCGCCCGCCCTGGACGAACCGAGCGACCTTGCCGCCGCAGGGGCACGGCTCGCCCTCGCGCCCGTAAACCGACCACGACGCCGCGAAATAACCCAGCTCGCCCGAAGGCTGCGCATAGTCTCGGATGGTCGATCCGCCTGCCGCGATCGATTCGGTCAGCACCTGCTTGATCGCCGGAACCAGCCGCTCCAGCGCGGGCTTCGAGATGCGCCCGGCGGCCTTATCGGGGCGGATGCGGGCGCGGTAGAGAGCCTCGCAGACGTAGATGTTGCCCAGCCCCGCGACGATCCGCTGGTCGAGCAGCATCTGCTTGATCGGTGCGGTCCGCCCGGCGAGCGCGGCCTTGATATGGGCAGGGGTGAACGCATCGCCCAGCGGTTCCGGTCCCATCACGGCGAACGGTCCGAACGATTCGAGTGCAGAGGTTTCGACCAGATCGACCGAGCCGAACCGCCGCGCATCGTTAAGCGCAAGGCGAAGGCCCGCCCCGGTCTCGATCACCAGATGGTCGTGCTTCTCGATTGCCTTGGGATCGATTCGCCAGCGCCCCGACATGCCCAGATGGAACACCATGGTCATGGCGCGGTCGGTATGGATGAGGCCATACTTGGCCCGCCGCGCCAGCGCGGTCACGTGCGCGCCGGTCAGCACCTGGACGAGATCGGGCGGAAACGGGCGGCGCAGGTCTGCCCGGTTGACCATGACACGCGCGATCCGCTCGCCCTGGAGCACGCGGGCCAGGCCGCGCACGGTGGTTTCGACTTCGGGAAGCTCGGGCATTGCGCGCTGCTATCAGCCTTTGCGCGCTGCCGAAACCCGCGTAGGAGTCTGATCCGAAATTCCGCCAGAGGCGGTTTTCGGATCGTTCGGTGCCAGCCCACTCCCCCAACCCGCCACCCAAAGCATACCATTTCGTTGGGTGGCCGGGTGGGGGAGTGGGCCGGTGCCGCTACCGAAATTCGCTATTCGCGAATTTCGAATAAAACTCTAAGGCGCCGGCGATGAGCGATAGTGTGTCCTTCGGCTACGAACAGGTGGCCCCCGAGGAAAAGACCGCGCGGGTCGGCGCGGTATTTTCCAATGTCGCGCGCAAGTACGACGTGATGAACGATGCCATGTCGGGCGGCATGCACCGGCTGTGGAAGGACCGCTTCGTGCGCCGGGTCAAGCCGCGGCCGGGCGAGGCTATCCTCGATATGGCGGGCGGCACCGGTGATATCGCCTTCCGCCTCGCCAAAGCGGGCGCCGAGGTAACGGTGTCGGACATCAATCAGGACATGCTCGACGTCGGCATCGAGCGCGCCATGAAGCGCGGCTTGGCCAAGGAAGAGGGGGGCCTGGTCTGGTCGTGCCAGAACGCCGAGGAACTCGCGTTCCCGTCGCGGACTTTCGATGCCTACACCATTGCCTTCGGGATCAGGAACGTCACCCGCATCGACAAGGCGCTGGACGAGGCATACCGCGTGCTCAAGTTCGGCGGGCGGTTCTTCTGCCTCGAATTCTCGACCACCGAATGGCCGGGCTTCAAGGAAGCCTACGATGCCTATTCGCACAAGCTCGTGCCCAGGATCGGCAAGGCCATTGCCGGAGACGCCGAGAGTTATCGCTACCTCGTCGAATCGATCCGCCGGTTCCCGGCCATGCCTGAGTTCGAGGCGATGATCGCCAAGGCAGGCTTCGTGCGCACCAGGGTCGAGCCGATCATGGGCGGGCTGGTCGCAATCCATTCGGGATGGAAGGTCTAGAAAGTCCGCGTGACCCGTCCTGCAACTCACATCTATCGCTTGCTCAAGTGGGGCCGCGTGCTCGCCCGGCACGGTGCGCTGCGCATCATCGAGCAGGAGCGCAACACGCCCCCCGCGGTGCGGCGCCTGTGCCGTCTCGCCCGTTTCGCCACAATTCAGCCGCGCGTGCCCGACTATGCCGGCGCGTTCCAGGCGATCGGGCCGGCTGCGATCAAGCTGGGCCAGACGCTGGCGACCCGGCCCGATCTGGTCGGCGAGGAGGCCGCGCGCAACCTGCTCAGCTTGCAGGACAGCTTGCCGCCCCAGCCATTTCCCGCGATCCGCGAGCAGATCGAGGCGAGTTTCGGCGCGCCGCTCGAGAGCCTGTTTGCAAGCTTCGATCCCGAGCCGGTCGGCTCCGCCTCGATCGCGCAGGTCTACCGCGCCGCCACCACCGAGGGGCGCGATGTTGCGGTCAAGGTACTGCGTCCCGGCATCCGCGAACGCTTCGCGCGCGACCTTGAAACCTATGAGTGGGCTGCCGCTCACCTCGAGGCGCTCGGCGGAGAGGCTGCGCGGCTGCGCCCGCGCGCGGTGATCGACAACCTCAAGCGCTGGACCTGGCGCGAGCTTGACCTGCGGCGCGAGGGCGCTTCGGCTTCCGAACTCGCCGAAGCCATGCAGGCATTCGAAGGCTACCAGGTGCCCGGGATCGACTGGGACCGGACCAATGGCCGGGTGATGACGATCGAATGGATCGAGGGCGTCAAGATCAGCGAGATCGACGCGCTTCGGGCAGCCGGGCACCAGATGCCCGAGCTGGCTCGCCGCCTCGTCCTTGCATTCCTCACGCAGGCGATCAGCGCCGGGTTTTTCCATGCCGACATGCATCAGGGCAACCTGTTCGTGAAAGCGGACGGCACCATCGCGGCGATCGATTTCGGCATCATGGGGCGGATCAGCCGCAAGGCCCGCCAGTGGCTTGCCGAAATCCTGTTCGGCCTCACCACCGGCAATTACCGGCGCGTCGCCGAGATCCATTTCGAGGCGCAATATGTGCCCAGCTATCATTCGCTCGAGGAGTTCGCCACGGCGCTGCGCGCGGTGGGGGAGCCGATGCGCGGCAAGCCGGTAAGCGAGCTTTCGGTCGGCCAGATGCTCGACGGGCTGTTCGCGATCACCCGCGATTTCGACATGCAGGTCCAGCCGCACTTGCTGCTGCTGCAAAAGACCATGGTAATGGTCGAGGGGCTGGCGACCGCGCTCGACCCCGAAATCAACATGTGGGATGTTTCCGCTCCCTTCGTGCGCGGCTGGATCCGGGACGAACTTGGCCCCGAAGCCGCAATTGCCGACCGGCTGCGCGAAGATGGGCAGACCTTGCTGCGGCTGCCCGATCTGGTGCGCCGCATCGAGGAGCGCTACCCGGCCAAGGGCGGCGCGCCCGAAGCCCCGCCGCTTCCCGAGGTGCGGCTGATCTGGGAAAATAAACCGCGAATTAACCAATGGGGCCGATATCTGCTCGCCGCACTGGCAGGGGGTCTTGCGGTATGGGCGGCATTGCAGACACAGCTGCTGGCGGGCCTGACGGGCTGACGCCGGCGATCCGCTTTTCGGCATGGTCGGCGCGCGAGGCGCGGCTCGTGCTGCTTTCGTTTTTCATCCTCTTGATCGCTTCGGCGTTCGTGCCGGTGGTCGCAGGCAAATCCGAGGTTGCGACGCAAGGCTTCGCCGAGAATATCGCCGGAAAGCCTGCGCCCGAGCGCGAACGCGACGAAGACCTTGCGCTTTACGACCGTGCGATCGAGCGCATCCAGCACGGCGAGAATTATTACGACTTCATCGTCGCCGAGCACCGCCTGGCCGACTATCCGGTGCGGCCGGGC
This sequence comes from Sphingomonadaceae bacterium, assembly GCA_947477745.1. Taxonomy (GTDB): domain Bacteria; phylum Pseudomonadota; class Alphaproteobacteria; order Sphingomonadales; family Sphingomonadaceae; genus Novosphingobium. The sequence continues at coordinate 22,446 of CANJUF010000019.1, forward strand.
GTCGCCGTGCGCTTGCCGACGCTGGCCTATATCGACGCCTGGCTGGGCATTCCCGGCCAGATCGCCGCATCACTGGCGCTGCTGGCCGCCGTGCTGGTCGCATGGTGGCGGCGGCTGGGCGAGGAAGCGGGCTCGGCGCGGGCGCGCCGGATCGGCTTCGCGCTGCTGCTGATCGGCGCCACGCTTGGCCTCAACCGGCATTTCTTCGTGCTGCACGAACTGTGGTCGGGCATGCTGCTGGCGCTGACTTTCGGACTTCACCGGCCGGGCAAATGGGGCTGGGCGCTTGCTGCCGCTGCTCTGGCGGTCGCGATCCGCGAGCATGCCCTGCCCTTTATCCTGCTGATGGCGGCGATGGCTTTCTTGCGGCGCGACTGGAAGGAAGGCGCGGCGTGGAGCGCGCTCGCCGCCGCGTTCCTGGTCTTTCTGGGCCTGCACCTTGCCATCATCGCGGCGCAGGTTTTGCCGAGCGATCCCTTCGGACAGGGCTGGCTCGACCTGCGCGGGCTGCCCGGCTGGATTTCCTATGTCGCGCTGTCGAGCAACCTGCGCTTCCTGCCGGGCTTCGTTGCCGGTCCGCTGATCGTGCTCGCCATGCTCGGCTGGGCGGCGTGGAACCGGCCGGCGGGCCAGTTCGGTTTCCTGCTCTATGGCGGCTACGGCCTGCTGTTCATGATCGCCGGGCGTCCCGACACCTATTACTGGGGGGTGATGGTCGCTCCGGCGGTGATGGTGGGGCTCGCCTTTGCGCCTGCGGGCCTGCGCGCGCTGATCGCGGCAGCGAGCGCGCCTGCACCGGAACCGCAAATCCGTTGCGCGTGAAGGCGCAAAGTTGCAGATAGCCTCAACTATGAGTGGCCCGCGCGTGCTTCTGGTCGTGGGCGGCGGTATCGCTGCCTACAAGTCCTGCGAACTCATTCGCATCATCCGCAAGAGCGGAGGTGAGGTTACCTGTGTCCTGACCGAGGGCGGGGCGAAATTCGTCACGCCGATGGCGCTCGCGGCGCTGTCCGAAAATCCCGTCTATACCTCGCTGTTCGATCTCAAGGACGAGGTCGAGATGGGTCACATCCAGCTCAGCCGTCAGGCGGACCTGATCGTAGTTTGCCCGGCAACCGCGAACCTGATGGCCAAGATGGCCTCGGGCATTGCCGACGATCTCGCCACGACTGTGCTGCTCGCCACTGACAAGCCGGTGATGGCGGTTCCGGCGATGAACGCGCGGATGTGGGAACACGAGGCGACCCGGCGCAATGTCGAGACGCTGCGCGCGGCGGGTGTCGACGTGATGGAGCCGGACGAAGGCGCGATGGCCTGCGGCGAATATGGACCCGGCCGCCTGCCCGAGCCCGTCGCCGTATGGCAGCGCATCGCCTGGGCGCTCGACATCGATCCGGGCGAGATCGACCTGCTGCTGCCGCCGCCTTCGGTGATCGAGTATCATCCCGGCGGCGTAACGCCGGTAATTGAAGGCGATTCCGACGTCTATGGCCCCGAGGATGAGCCTGCCGCCAAGGAAGAAAGCGGCGGCCTTGGCGGCTTGTCCGCCTCGCTGATTTCGCGCGGCATCCAGAAGGCGAAGGAAGCGGTCGGGCTGGCGCATCCTCCGGCCCCGCCGTCGGAACTCGCTGCGCCGGTCGCGGGCGGCCCGGTCCTGTCGAAAAAGGGTTCTGCGCGCGCTGCGCCCCCCACCGATCCCGAGGCGATCAACCACCTGGTGCGCGGCGAGCACGATTTCGCGCCGCAGCCGTTCGAAAACGACGTGCCGGGCCAGTTCCCTTCGGTCGGCGCGGCGCTTGGCGAGCAGCCGCCGATGTTCGTCGCCGATCCCGCGCATCAGCCGCTTGCCGGCAAGCACGTGCTGGTCACCGCCGGGCCAACGCGCGAGCCGATCGATCCGGTGCGCTATATCGCCAACCGCTCATCGGGAAGGCAGGGCTTTGCCATCGCCGCCGCCGCCGCCGCGCTCGGCGCGCGGGTGACTCTGGTTTCCGGGCCGGTCAATCTGGCAACGCCGAAAGGCGTCGAGCGGGTCGATGTCGAGACCGCGGTCGAGATGGCTGCGGCGGTCAAGGAGGCATTGCCCGCCGATATCGGGGTGATGGTCGCCGCGGTGGCCGACTGGCGGGTCGACAAGGTCGCCGAAGAGAAGATCAAGAAACGGGGGTCCGCCCCGCCGGCGCTGCTGCTCACCGAAAATCCCGATATTCTCGCCACGGTGGCCGGTTCGCGCGAGCGGCCCAAATTGCTCATCGGCTTCGCGGCCGAGACCGAGGACGTGCTCAGGCACGCCGCCGAAAAGCGCAAGCGCAAGGGCGTCGACTGGATCATTGCCAACGACGTCTCGGGCGACGTGATGGGCGGCGAGCGCAACCAGGTCCACATCGTCACCGCCGAAGACATCGAAGACCTGCCTGAAATGTCCAAGGAGGAAGTCGCGATGGCGCTGGTCGAACGCATGGCCCAGGCCCTGGTCGGGCATCCGGTCAATGGATAGGCCCGCGATCCCGGTCCCGGTCAAACGCCTCCCGCATTTCGAAGGGCTGGAGCTGCCCGCCTATGCCACCGAGGGGGCGGCAGGGATGGACGTGCTGGCTGCCGAGGACATGACGCTGGCGCCGGGTGCGCGCCATGCCGTCGCCACCGGGCTTGCCGTGGCGATCCCGCAAGGCTTCGAGATTCAGGTGCGGCCGCGCTCGGGTCTCGCGCTCAAGCACGGCGTGACCGTGCCCAACACGCCGGGCACGATCGATTCGGATTACCGCGGCGAACTCAAGGTCATCATGATCAACCACGGCAACGCTGTATTCGAGATCCGGCGCGGGGACCGCATCGCGCAGCTCGTGCTCGCCCCGGTCACGCAGGCGACCTGGCTCAAGGTCGACGAGCTTGACGAGACCGAGCGCGGCGAGGGCGGCTTCGGTTCGACCGGCGGTGTAGTGTCTCTCGGGAACTGACAGCGGTCAGGCGGCCACAGACGGTCGCAGCAGGCTCGCATAGTCGACCATGATCTGGCCATTGAGGCCGGTCGCGTCAGCCAGATGGATGTCGAAGCGACGGCTTTCGAATTTCCACACGCCGTCCGCCTTAGTGATGACGTCGTTGTAGATGCCCAGGAAGCTCGCGCCCGGCTCGTCGGCAATATGCTTGAGCACTTCGTGCAGGATGCTGCGCGCGGTCGCCCGGTCGGCCGTCAGGCTGTCAATCACGAGGGCATGCTGCATCTGCAGCTGGAACGGATTGGCTTCAACCGAAGCGCGGATGCCGTTCACCAGCGCGTCGCGGCCTTCGAAATCCATGCCGACCTGCGGCGCGCGCCAGTGCGCGTGCTCGTGATAGCAGGACGCGACCGCGTCCCAATCGCGGCAAGTAATCCCCATCGTATAGCGTTCGGTCAGTTCGCGGATCGCGATCCTGTCGCTCAGTTGCTGGATATCCACCGTCATCGCACTCTCCCGTTTATTTTCGCGCCTTGGCTAGCCCAGACTTGCCGCGCCAGCCAGATCGAATCTGCGCCGCTCGCAGGATACCGCAGCGAGCCGTCGCTTCGTCGAAACCCTATTCTCAACTAAATTGATAGATAATATACATGTCCACGTCGGACCATACGATTGGACGGCCACCTAACCTTCACGAAGGAAGCGACGATGGCCAATTTTCTCGAACTCGATAGCACCCGATTGAGCGACGATCCGCTGATCCTGATCGTGCCGGGGCTCAACAACAGCAACCCGCAGCACTGGCAATCGCTCTGGGAGACGCAGCGCGGCGATTGCCGCCGCGTCGATCTGGGCATGTGGGACAACCCGCACCGCAACACCTGGGTCAACAAGCTCAACCTTGCGATCATTCAGGCCGACCGCCCGGTCGTGCTGGTGGCGCACAGCCTGGGCTGCCTCGCGGCGGCATGGTGGGCACGGTACGAAATGCCCGCTCACGGCAATCCGGTGGTCGGAGCGCTGCTGGTCGCGCCGCCCGATGTCGACCGGCCGGGCACCGACCCAAGGCTTGCGCGCTTCAGCGCCTGCCCGCGCGATCCGCTGCCGTTCCCCTCGTTCCTCGCGGCGAGCGAGAACGACAGCCACTGCAAAATCTGGACGGCGCGGATGCTGGCGCGCGATTGGGGTAGCCGCTTCGCCTTTGCCGGGGCGATCGGCCACATCAATGCCAAATCCGGCATCGGCGACTGGGACTTCGGTAAGGTCCTGCTCGAGCAGCTGCTCAAGGAGCATCGCAAAGCCACTTCGCCCGTGCCGAACGATGGTCAGCCTGCTCCCGCGCCCGCTTTGCAAGGCAGGAACGAGCAACTGCGTCAGATCGGCGGCGTGCCGGGCCATGCCGCTGCAACGGCGAGCGGAAGCAAGCAACCCTCAACCGCAAGCCGGTAACTGACGCGAGAAGGGCGGGCCGGCACATATGCCCACCCGCCCTTAAAGCTACCAGAATATCGACCGATCAGTTCGTGCGGCGGGGCTCCGGCGCGATGGTGATGCGAACGGTCTCGCCCGAATTGCCGGGAAAGCCGGTGAACATCGCCTCGACCAGGTTGGGCACGAGGTATTGCAGCTTGTTCGAGCGCGACACCGCTTCGGCCTTGCCTTCGAACAGGCGGGCGCCATCGACCCGGCGGTCGATCTTCATGTCGACGCCGCTGGTGTAGACGGTGGTCACGTCGATTTCCTGCCCGCCGCCGAACCACGGATCGTACCAGCCATAGGACCACGGGCCGCCGCGATAGGGACCCCAGTAGCCCATGCGGCCATAGCCGTACCACGGCGACCAGAAGGGCGAGTGCGAGAAGCCGGTCGAGCGCACGCGCTCGCGGCCCTGGTCGACGCCGTAGTCGAAGCGCACCAGCAGTTGCGCCTGCTCGGGGCTGGAAACGGGAGTGTAGCCCTGCGCGCGCATCTGGGCTTCGACCAGCGCGGCATACTGGCCGAACTCGATCCCGCCCGCGAGCTGCGGATCGTCGGCGACGACCGCGAAGGTCTGGCCGGCAGGCGGCGGAAGCTGCGACTGGAAGCGCGAGACATTGGCGTTGAACGGCGAAGCGCAGGCGGCCAGGCCAAGCAGCAGCAGACCTGCTACTGCCAGCTTCAGCCGCGAGAGCCGGTCATGTGCATGAGAGATCATCGATTGTTATCTCCTCTCGAAGGCATCGGTTGAAAACTGCGCGGGGGCGCAGGGATGCCCGATATGCCCCGCCAATTGGACGAAACGTGCTTAATGGGGGTTGAACTTCTCATTCAACGTGTCACCATGCAACAGGTCGCCCCTGTGCACCCCCGATCAGCCCCTGACCAGCCCCAGCGCCTTGTACGCCGCATCGAGAGTCGGCCGCGCCAGTTCGCGCGCCTTGAGCGCGCCCTTGGCAAGGATCGCGCCGAGCATTTCGCGGTCCTGCTTCAGCTCCACGAACCGGGCGTTGATCGGGCTGAGCGTTTCGGCCAGCAGCTCGCCCAGCGCGGGCTTGAACTTGCCGAAGCCGTGGCCGCCGAACTCGGCCAGCACCTGATCGACTGACTGGCCCGCCATGGCTGCATAGATGCCCACGAGATTGGCCGCCTCGGGCCGTCCCTCAAGCCCCGCCGCCTCCGATGGCAGCGGTTCGGGATCGGTCTTGGCTTTCTTGACCTTCTTCATGATCTCGTCGGCATCGTCGACCAGGTTGATCCGGCTCATGTCCGAAGGGTCGCTCTTGCTCATCTTCGCCGCGCCGTCGCGCAGCGACATGATCCGCGCCGCTTCGGGCGGGATGATCGGATCGGGCAAGGTGAACACGCCTTTCACGTCGCTGTCTTCCTCGCCGTAGCCGGGCACGAAATCGACGTTGAACTTCTGCGCGATGTCGCGCGCCAGTTCGAGGTGCTGCTTCTGGTCGTCGCCCACCGGCACGTGAGTCGCCTGATAAAGCAGCACGTCGGCGGCCTGCAGCACCGGATAGGTGAACAGCGCGATCGAGGCGCCTTCGCGGTTCTTGCCCGACTTGTCCTTGAACTGGGTCATGCGGTTCAGCCAGCCCATCCGCGCAGTTCCGTTCAGCAGCCATTGCAGCTCGGCATGCGCAGGAACCTGCGCCTGGTTGAACAGCACCGACCGGTCGGGATCGATCCCGCAGGCGACCAGCGCCGCGACCATTTCAAGCGTGCTGGCGGCAAGCTGCGCGGGATCGTGCGGCTGCGACAAGGCATGAAGATCGGCGAGGAAATAGAGGCAGGCGCCCGCCTCGTGCTCGTCCTGCATGCGCACCCAGTTGCGGATCGCGCCGAGGTAATTGCCGAGGTGGAGGTTGCCGGTGGGCTGGATTCCGGAGACGATGCGCATGTCAGGAGTTCGTTTCGATCGACGAGGCAGTTTCGGGCGTGGCCCTGCGGCGGCGCAGCAGTTGCTCGATTTCTGCGCGGTCCACCGCCCCGACCATCCAGCCGACCGCTGCATAGACGGCGAGGCCCGCGCCGACCAGCAGCGAAAGCGACCAGATCCGCTCGATCACCGAGCCGCCAAACCGGTCCGACAGAAGATCCGTCAGCCACCACAGCAGCGCCGACATCGCCGCCGTCGCGATCAACTGGCGGCCGATGCGCAGCGCCAGCCGGGCGGTGAAATGGAACCAGCCGCGCCGGTGCAGCACGGCGTAAAGCAGCAGGCAGTTGAGGCTGGCCGAAAGCGCGGTCGCCCCGGCAAGACCGACGATGCCCCAGCCCAGTCCCCAGATGAACCACACGTTGAGGCCGATGTTGAACACCAGCGCCGCAAGCGCGGTGAACACCGGGGTGCGCGTGTCCGATCGTGCGAAGAAGCCGGGGTTGAGGATCTTGACGATCACATAGGCGGGGAGGCCCGCGACAAGCGCCATGGTGATATGCGCCATGATCACGCCGTCCTCGGGCTTGAACTTGCCGCCCACGAAAAAGGCGGTGACGAAGGCTGGGGCGCAGATCGCCAGCGCGGCGGCAGCGGGCAGGGTGAGCAGCGTCGCCATCTCGAAAGCATTGGCCTGAAGCCGCTGGACCTCGCTGGCGTTGTCCGACTGGATATGGCGTGAGAGCATCGGCAGGATCGCAGTGCCCAGCGCGATGCCGACGATGCCCAGCGGCATCTGGTTGAGCCGGTCCGCCATCTTGAGTAGGGTGAGCGAGCCTTGCGGCAGCGAAGTGGCGAAGAACGTGTCGACGAACTGGCTGATCTGGTAGATGCCTGCCCCGAAGGTTGCGGGCAGGATCACGAGGCCCAGCCGCTTCACGTCGGGCGTCAGCTTGGGCATGCCGATGTGCAGCCGCAGCCCGGCGCGCCGCACCGACCACCACAGGTAGACCATCTGCACGAAGCCCGACAGCGCCACCGCTGCGCTCAGCACATAGACCACCCTGGTGTCGTCGTCGCTCGCCCCGCGCCAGTACCAGCCGCCTATGATCCCCGAAATCAACGTGAGGTTGAACAGTATCGGCGCGATCGCTCCGGGCGCGAAGCGCGAGCGGGCGTTGAGCAGCCCGGTCAGCATCGCCACGATCGAGATGAAGAACAGGTAGGGGAAGGTCACCCGGCTGAGGAACACCGAAAGCTCGAACTTACCCGGCACGCTCTGGTATTCGCTGGCAAGGCCGTAGACGATCGGCCCCATCGCGATCATCGCCAGCGCCGAAAAGGCCAGCAGCACCCAGATGAACACCGACAGCACGTCGTTGGCGAACTTCGCCGCCTCCGCCTCGCCGTCTTCGCCCGCCAGCTTGCGCGAATACATCGGCACGAAGGCGACCGAGAAGGCCCCTTCGGCAAACAGGCGGCGGAAGGTGTTGGGCAAGGTGAAGGCGAGCTGGTAAGCGTCCGCCGCCAGCCCGGCGCCGAGCACGCGCGCGAGCACCATGTCGCGCACGAACCCGAAAATGCGGCTGATCACCGTGAAGCCGGCGATCGTCGAAGTATGCCTGATAAGGGCGCTCATCGCCGCATTATCCTGTAAAAGCGGTCAGGCGTTGCCCGCAGGCGCGCCCTGGCCCTCGCCCTGCTGCTCGGCCGCGGCGGCGAGCTGCTGCATGTAGAGGCCGTTGAAATCGATCGGATCGAGCATCAGCGGGGTGAAACCGGCATCGCGAACCGAATCGGCGATGATCCGGCGCGCGAAGGGAAACAGGATGCGCGGCGCTTCGGCGAACAGGAAGGCGTGCGCGGTGTTCTCGTCGAGCCCGCGCATGCCGACGAGGCCGGCATAAGACAGGTCGACCGCATAGGCCGTGCCTTCCGAGGTCTTCGCGGCGGCAACGATCTTGAGCTCGACCTCATGGATATCGCCATCGATCTGCTGCGCGCCGATGTTGAACTGCACGTCGATCTGCGGCGCTTCGGTCCAGTTGTAGACCTGCGGCGCGTTGGGGTTCTCGACCGAGAGATCCTTGACATATTGCGAGATGATCCCCGCCGCCGGACCTTCATCGGCGCCGTTGGGCGCGGGAGCGGGGTTGAGATCGGTGATGATGTTGCCTTCGTCGGCCATGTCGGATGCTTTCTGATGGTCTGCTGGTGATCTGGTGTGCTGGTGTGCTGGTCTGCTGGTGAGCGGGTTGGCGATGAACGGAACGGGGCGCGCGGCTCCGGGTCTGGTGCGCGCGCCTAGCACCGGCGCGGGCAAGCGGCAATGGGGTGGGGATTAGTCCATTCCCCTTTGCGGGAGAGGATACGAAGGCTTGCGAGCCTGATCGCTGGCCGGAGTTGGTGAGGGGGTTCGCGCAGAGGCGCAGAGGGAGCAGGGGGCGCAGGGATGATTTTACTGTTCGTCATCCCGGGCTTGACCCGGGATCCAGCTTCCTTTCAATCCCTGAGAGAAGCGAGCACGCGAACGAGCAAGCTGGCTTGACCCCGGCTCTGTGGCTGGGGTGACGGGTGTTGTCTGTCATCAGGTAGAATGCGCACCAAAGAGTAGTCATTGGGATTTGACTGCGATGGCGGCCGTCATGCGGCGCGTGGATATTGGGGGCAGAGCATGGGGGTTAGGTAATCCACCGCTCAACTGGAGGGTCGCCGATCAAGGAAATTTGAAACTCCGACCGCTCCTCTGTGGGCTTCCCCTGCGATGTAAACACAGCGTCGAACTCAATGACTCGACTAAATGTGCCATAACGACAAGTCACGTTCAGAAGGCAATGCTGCGCGACAGAAATGTCAGGTCCTTGAATGTCGTCCCGTGCCACGCCGCGCACAAATGGAAACCGACTGCCAATTGGCAGGGTGTCCAACCTCATTAAGACATGATTTTCGCGCTCATCCCCATTCATACTTATGAGCTTTAAGCTGATTGCCAACGTAACATTTTGCGCCGCAGTCTGGCCCGAGTTTTCAAGAAAAAATTTGAGGAAAATGGCATCCTGGGTCAATGTAACTGTGCCACCCGTGTCGCCAGAAAAACTGACGTATGCTCGGGCCTGTTCGACTATCAAATCGGCAGATCGCTTTGTTTCCTTGAAGGTGGTATAAACCAGCCAAACACCGAGCGCGCTCAAGATCATTCCAACAATGGCCGCCGCCGCCATGATCTTGGCCCACAAGGTGGACTGCCTTTGCGCTGCAAGATCGGCTTGGTTGTATGAAAATTCGGACTGAGCATCCATCGCATCGTAAAGGCAGTTGATGCGGTCGGGTCGAGGTATTCCGATACAGGTTTCGGCTACCTTGTCGCCGGTGTAGCGCGAATATTCGCGCGCCTTGGCATTCGCCTGCCGGTCATAATTGGCGGAATCCAAAAGACCATAAATCAATAGTGCCGCCGCAACGGCGGTAGCGACAGTTAACCAGACAATGAGTCGTGTCTTAGGTTGTTTGAACCAATCGCGCTTAAACATTGAACGAAAAACACCACTGCAAATTTGGCCCACTGAAGTTGTCACTGATACTGCGCAGAAAGTCTATCGTGCGGACCGATGCTTTCCCCATTCCTCTGCTGCCTTTACCAAAGGAAAGAAGCTGGATCCCGCCCTTCGCCGGGATGACGATGGGAGCTTTCTCCCTCCGCGTCTCTCCTTCTTCTCTGCGTCTCTGCGTGAAACTTGGACAGCTTTCCTCTCCTGCAAAGAAAGAGGAAAGGCCGCCTGCGCGCCGGCTGCACAAGCTCGTAGCGGGGAGACACCAATTTCCTGCATCATGCCAAGCTGATACCCCCAGCGTCGCTCGCTATTTGCCATCGTCGAACCCCCCTGTCCGCAGCGGCGCACCCGCGCCGAACGACCGCCCGCGCGCGCCCGGCAAGCAAACTTTCCATGGTTCATACGCGTTAATTTCGTGAAGTTTGGTTGCTCGGGTGAACTTCGCGAAGTTTGCCGTTCGCCTCGCCCCGCCTGGCCGGTCACCTTCGCGAAAGCTTTTGAACGGTATAAAAACAGGACCGGCGGTGCGCGGCCCGTGTTGTGCATTTGTCAACCATGCCTATCTCGGGTTATGGTGCTGGCGAGACGATCTGCGTCTCAGGAAAGATGGACCCCACGGTGTGACTGTCGAAATCGTAATTCTGGCCATGATCGCGGCATTTCTCGGGCTGCGGCTCTATTCGGTGCTGGGGCGCCGTGCCGAGCACGAGGAGGAGCCGATCCCGGGGCGGTTCGACCAGCCGCCCGCCCAGACACCCGGAGCAAGGCGCACGCCGGCTCCGCGTCCGGCGGACGATGTGGAAAGCTTTCCGCCGCGCCTGCCCGAACGCCGCTATCCCGCAGCAAGCGCTGCGGTCGAGCGCGGCCTGCGCGATATTGCCGCGGCTGACCGCCGCTTCGATCCCTTCGCCTTCATGGACGGCGCGCGCGCGGCTTACCGCATGGTGCTCGAGGCGTTCTGGCAAGGCGACAAGGACGAGCTGCGCCAGCTTTGCGAGCCTTCGGTTTACGAAAGCTTCGCCGCTGCCATCGACGCGCGGCAGGCGGCGGGCGAAACGCTCGATAACCGGCTGATACGGATCGAGGAAGCCGCCATGGCCGACGCCGCTTACGATGCGCCGATGGCGCGCATCACAGTGCGCTTCCGTTCGGACATCGCGGCAGTGACCCGCGATGCCAGCGGCAACATGGTTGCCGGATCGCTCGACGATGCGATCGAGGCGATCGACGTGTGGACCTTCGCGCGTAACGCCGGTTCCGCCGATCCCGACTGGCTGCTGGTGGAAACCGACGAGGGATAGCACCGTGCGCGGGGGGCAAAGGCTGGTCGCTCTGGCGCTGGTCGTCCTGCTTGGCGCCTGCGTCAGGCTGCTGCCCGGACAGACCCCGTCGACCCCTTCGGTCAAGCCTGTAACGCCGGTCGGCGCGATCGCGCTGACTGCGGGCCTGAAAGCCGGGCCTCCGGTCGAACGGCTCGGCATGGCGAGCGGCGATGCCCGTCTTGCGCTGGTCTCGTTTGGCGAAAGCTGCCCGCGATTGCTGGCGCGTACCGACGCCAGCGGGCTCACCCGCCAGGCTGACTGGCAATTGCCTTGCGAGGCTGCGGGCCGCTGGACCGGCGATGCCGGCGCTTTCTTCGCCACCTATTTCGAGACCGTGCAGGTGGGCGAGGGCGATGCCTTCGCCACCGGCTATTTCGAGCAGGAAATCGAAGGCGTCGAGCGCCGCCAGCCGGGCTACGACGTGCCGGTCTATGGCATGCCCGCCGATTTGGTGCGCGCGCGGCCGGGCGAGTCCGAGCCGCTCGAATCGGGCAAGCTGCCGCAAGGCCGTTATGACGAAAGCGGCAGGTTCGTGCCCTATTACGACCGCGCCGAGATCGAGCAGGGCGCGCTGATGGGACGCGGGCTGGAGATCGGCTGGGCCAGGGACCCGGTCGAGTTCTTCTTCGTGCAGATCCAGGGATCGGGTCGGCTGCGCGCCCCCGACGGCACCGTGGTGCGGATCGGCTATGCCGGGCAGAACGGCCATCCCTATACCGGTATTGGCGGGCTGATGCGCGAGCGCGGCCTGATCGGCAGCGGTCCCGGCCAATATTCGGGTTCGATGCAGGGGATCATGCAATATGTCCGCGATCACCCCGAGGAAGGGGCGGCGCTGATGCGCGAGAACAAGAGCTGGGTGTTTTTCCAGAAATTGACCGGCGACGGCCCGATCGGGGCGCTGGGCGTGCCTGTGCGGCCGAAGAGCTCCGTCGCCGCCGATCCCAGGTTCGTGCCGCTGGGTGCGCCGGTGTGGCTCGATCTCGACCGCTCCGAAGCAGATGGCATGTGGATCGCGCAGGATACCGGCGGCGCGATCAAGGGCGCGAACCGCTTCGACACTTTCTGGGGCGCCGGGCCTGACGCGCGGCTGACTGCTGGCGGGATGAGCGGGCGCGGCAAGGCGCTGCTGCTACTGCCCAAGGGAACGCTGCGGCGGCTTTCCGGCAAGTGAGCCGGGCAGGTCGCGGCCTCACGAGCGAGGATGCCGCCTTGTGGGCGCGCGTGGCGAGTACGGTGACGCCGATGGCGGGACGCAGGCAGATGGCCGCGCCTCCGCCCGTCCGGGTTGCCGCCAGGCCCGTCGCGGCGCCTCAAGCCAAGGCGAAAGCGGCCGCGCCGCCGCCTCCGGCGCAGCACCGTCCCATTGGCGCGCATGGCCTCGATACGAGCTGGGATCGCAAGCTCGCGCGCGGTCAGCTTGCGCCCGAATTCACGCTCGACCTGCACGGCTGCACGCTCGATGCCGCGCATGGGCGGCTCATGCACGGTCTCACCCAGGCCAAGGCTTTGGGCGCGCGTCTGGTGCTGCTTGTAACGGGCAAGCCGCGCCCGGCCGATCCGGCTGACCGCACCAATCGGCGCGGCGCGATTCGCGCCAAGGTGATCGACTGGCTGGCGTCGAGCGAGCACGCGGCTGATATTGCCGCGATCCGGGGTGCGCATCCCCGCCACGGCGGGCAGGGCGCGCTGTATATCATATTGAAACGGCGGCGCTGAGCAGCGGGTCAATCACCCGCCGATTACCCGCATTGCCCTCGGTGCAGCAGCTTGTGGTCCGCCAGCACCAAGGCCATCATCGCCTCGACCACCGGCGCGCCGCGAATGCCGACGCAAGGGTCATGGCGGCCCTTGGTGAACAGCTCGGTCGCTTCGCCTTCTCGCGTAATCGTCTCGACCGGAGTGAGGATCGACGAGGTCGGCTTGAAGGCAACGCGCACAACCACCGGCTGGCCAGTGGAAATGCCGCCCGCGATGCCGCCCGCGTGGTTCGCTGTGAAATCCGGACCGTTTTCGCCGGGCCGCATCGGATCGGCATTGCCTTCGCCGGTGAGGCGCGCGGCAGCGAATCCGTCGCCGATTTCCACGCCCTTGACCGCATTGATCCCCATCATCGCGGCGGCAAGGTCGGCGTCGAGCTTGGCATAGAGCGGCGCGCCCCAGCCTGCCGGAACGCCGGTTGCCACGCATTCGACGACCGCGCCGAGCGAGGAACCGGCTTTGCGCGCGCCGTCGACCAGCGCTTCCCAGCGTTTCGCCGCCGCCGCATCCGGGCAGAAGAACGGATTGTTGCCTATCTCGGCGGCATCGAAGGCCGCGAGTTCGATCGCATCGCCGCCGATTTCGGTGAGGTAGGCCATGATGGAAACCTCGGGGATCACGAGCCGCGCCACGCCGCCAGCGGCGACCCGCGCCGCCGTTTCGCGCGCAGAGCTGCGCCCTCCGCCGCGATAGTCGCGAAAGCCATATTTGGCGTCGTAGGCATAGTCGGCATGGCCGGGACGATAGGCCTTGGCGACCTCCGAATAGTCCTTCGAACGCTGGTCGGTGTTCTCGATCATCAGCGATATGGGCGTGCCGGTGGTCCTCCCTTCGAACGTGCCCGAGAGGATTTTCACGGCGTCGGGTTCGCTGCGCTGCGTGGTGAATTTGCTGGTGCCCGGACGGCGCTTGTCGAGGAACGGCTGGATCAAGGCCTCGTCGATTTCCAGCCCCGGCGGGCAGCCGTCGACGACCGCGCCCAATGCCGGACCGTGGCTTTCGCCCCAGGTGGTGAACCGCAGCAGGTGGCCGAAGCTGTTGATGCTCATGCCGGTGCTCTAGGCGCGCAATTGCGCGATTGTCCATATCGCGGGTAAGGGAACGCCCATGTTCATCAACGTATTCATAAATCGAAAGCGGCCCGGATATGACGCTGCGTCCTATGCTGCCGACTCGGAGCGGATGATGGCCTTGGCGCAGGCGCAGCCCGGCTTCGTCTCCTATCGCCGCTATTCCTCGGGCGACGGCGAGGACGTATCTATCTCCGAGTGGGAGAGCGAGGATGCGGCGCGCGCCTGGGGGCGCCACCCCGAACATCTTGCCGCACAGGGCCGGGGGCGCAGCGACTATTATCAAAGCTACACGACCTACAATTGCGCCGATCCGCGCATCAGCCATTTCGACAGGAGCGACACTTGACCGTCACCCTATACGGCATCCCCAATTGCGACACGGTCAAGAAAGCGCGCGTCTGGCTCGATGCGAAGGGCGTGGCCTACACGTTCCACGACTACAAGAAGCAGGGCGCGGACACAGGCAAATTGGCAGAGTGGGTCGCCGCAGCGGGCTGGGAAAAGGTTCTCAACCGCGCTGGAACGACATTTCGCAAGTTGCCCGAGGCGGACAAGGCCGATCTCGATGCAGCCAAGGCAGCCAAAGTGATGGCCGCCAACCCAAGCTGCATCAAGCGCCCGATTGTCGAGCATCCCGGCGGGCTGCTGGTCGGCTTCAAGCCGGACGAGTGGCAGGCGGCGCTGGGGTGAGTCAGAATTCGGCGTCGAGTTCTTCCATTTCCTCGGGCTCGGCCATTGCACCGGCTGTCCATTGCTTCATCGGCTCCCAATCCGCGATGGTCTGGCAATAGGCCGCGCATTCGGGGGCAATGTCGACCGCATAGGTGATAAACCGCGTCGTCACCGGCGCATACATCGCATCGGCAATGGTCGGCTTCTTGCCGAACAGGAACGGACCGCCATAAGTGGAGAGGCATTCCTTCCAGATCGTTTCGATCCGCTCGATGTCGGGCTTGGCGCCGCTGAACACCGGAAAGCTCTCGTGCCGGACCTTGAGGTTCATCGGCAGTGCCGAGCGCAAATTGGCAAATCCCGAATGGATCTCGCCCGACACCGCCCGGCAGTGAGCGCGCGCCAACCGGTCGGCGGGCAACATGCACGCTTTGGGATAGGACTCGTTGAGATATTCGGCGATCGCCAGCGTATCCCAGACGCTCGCGCCATCGTGGTTTAACCGCGGAACCAGCACCGAAGGCGACAGCAGCAGCAGTTCGGCCCGGTTGGTTTCATCGTTGGCGACGGGTTTCTCCTCGACGTCGAGTCCCGCCAGATGGCACAGCAGCCAGCCGCGAAGAGACCATGCGGAATAGGTCTTGCTCGAAATCTTAAGTTCGGCCTTGCTCATCAAAGTCCCCATTCGTTGTACGGGCGGGCTTGCATTCGGCGATGATGCACTGCAGCATGACGACAAATCGGGGGCTTTGCAAATGCGAATCGGACAGACGGGCATGGCGGCAACTTGGATCTGCGATGCTCTATAAAAGCTACCAGACCTTCTCGGACATGCTTGCGCCGGCGCGGTTTGCTGCGGGTGCGACCGTCAAATTCGGCGACAGGTACCTTGGGAAACTGGCCGACAATCCATGGGTGAAGCGATACCTGGCGATGAACGACGTGTTCGCAGGTGCAAAATTAACGCACAAGCGGCCGGACTATGCGATTGACCGGGTAATGGTCGGCAACGCCGAGGTCGACGTGTTCGAAGAGGTCGTGCTCGACCGGCCTTTCGGCAACCTGCTGCACTTCGCCAAGCCTGGTGTGCAGACGCCGCAGCCGCGCATGCTGGTGGTGGCGCCGCTATCAGGCCATTTCGCGACGCTGCTGCGCAATACGGTCGAGACGCTGCTGCGCGATCACGACGTCTATATCATGGACTGGAAAAATGCGCGCGACGTGCCGCTGTCCGAAGGGCGGTTCGGCTTCGACGACTATGTCGATTACATCATCGATTTCATGCACGAGCTGGGGCCGGGCACTCACATGCTCGCGGTGTGCCAGCCTTGCGTGCCTGCGCTGGCAGCGACTGCGCTGATGGCGGAGGACCGCGACCCGTGCGAGCCGCGCACGCTCACACTGCTGGGCGGGCCGGTCGATACCCGCGTTTCGCCCACGGTGGTCAACGAGCTGGCGACCAGCAACCCGCATGAATGGTTCGAGAACAATGTGATCTACAAGGTACCCCAGCGCTTTCGCGGCAGGGGCCGCAAGGTCTATCCCGGCTTTCTCCAACTGACCGCGTTCATGTCGATGAATTCGCCCCGCCATTGGCAGCAGCACCGGCAGCTCTACAGCCACCTGGTCGCAGGCGAGGAAGAAGCTGCCAGCAAGATCCAGGATTTCTACGACGAGTATTTTGCCGTGCTTGACCTCGCGGCGGAGTTCTATCTCGAAACCATCGACAGGGTTTTCCAGCGCATGCTGCTGGCCAAGGGCGAGCTGATGTACCGGGGCGACCGCAAGGTCGATTGCAGCACAATCCGCCGGACTGCGCTGCTCACAGTCGAGGGTGAGCGCGACGATATCTGCGCGGTGGGGCAGACGGCGGCGGCGCACACGCTGTGCTCGGGCCTCAGGCCGCATCTGAAGCGCCACTACCTGCAACTGGGCGTCGGCCATTACGGCGTGTTCTCGGGCTCCAAGTGGCAGAAGCAGGTCTATCCGCAGGTGCGCAACATGGTGCTGGCGATGAGTTGATGCATGACCGACGCGACAAATGCCGCGCCGGTCTGCCTCGCAAAATCAGAAGGTATAAAGGAGACCGGCGGTCACCTCGTGCGCCTTCACCTCACGGACGTTGTCGACGAAGTTCACCACCTTGCCGAAGTCCTCGTAGCGGTAATCGGCGCGCAAGTTGAGCTTTCCGGTGAGATTGAACTCCACCCCGCCGCCGAATGACAACGCGCCATCCGTGCCGCTGTTGGGAGCAATGTCGTTAACTGCAGCATAGCCAAGCCGACCATATGCCAGCGCGCTGTCTCCGATCCGGTAACCGGCGATGCCCGAAACGGCAAAGCGTGCGTTGATGTTGTCGCTGATGGCGCCGAGATCTCCCTCGATGCCAAGAACGATCGGGCTGCGATCGGAAATCGGCGTACGATAGCCGAACACCAGGCTTGCGGTCGGTTCGGTCGAACTGTCGGTGCTGGGCCCGGAAAGGCGCGATAGCTTCTCATCGAGCACGACGACGCCAGCCTGGACGCCGATATATTCGCCGCTGAACGGCTCGGCATGGGCCACGCCCGGCGCAAGCGCGAGCGCGCAGGCTGACGCCGTCAGGCCGAAGATCTTGGCCGCGAAACTGTTCATCTTGATGTCTCCCTTTTTGGTCGGGCGGCTATAGGAACCACCCGTTCACTCCCCGGTCGGGCCAATCCCCCTTGGCGGCTGAATCGAAGCTGAAGAGTTCAAAAGTGTGCTGTTCATACAGCGCTTGAAATCGCGCCGCATTGGCCGAAGTTGGGAGGGGTGGTGGAAACGACTGGAGCACCGGCATGACACCTTTGCACGAGCAGGAAATCGAAGAAGCCAAAGAGCGTATCGTCGCCGCGCGCCGCGAGGTGAGCGACTATGCGTTCGAGGTCGATTTCATGGAACCGGACCCTGATGGCGGCGGCATGTTCACGGTGCGCTACGAGGTGACGGTCAGCAATAGCGCGACCGACAAGTCGGCTGGCTACATCTGCGGGATCGGGCTCGACTGGGTTGCGGCGTTCGAACAGGATCTGAGCGACGGCGCTTTCGATTAGTTTCGACGCGCCGTGACGATGTAGTCGAGTGACAGATCGTCCGAAAGATGCAGGCCCTTCACCGGCGACCAGGCAATCCCGCGTGGCTCGTCCATTGCCAGCCCCGCACCGGCGAGCAGGCCGCGCAGCTCATCGGGCGTGACGAAATCTTGCCAGTGGTGCGTGCCCCTGGGCACCGTGCCAAGCCGCTCCGCCGCTTCGACCAGCAGCAGTCGCGAGGCCGCCGTGCGGTTGGGAGTGGAAAGCACCATTAGCCCGCCCGAACCCAGTTTTTGAGCCAGTGCATCGACAAATGCGGGCTTGTCATCAACGTGCTCGATCACTTCGAGACAGCAAACGAGGTCGAAAACGGGCAGATCGAAGTCCGCCAGTTCGCCGCAGTGGTATTCGATATCGAGACCCATCGCCTCGGCGTGCACCCTGGCCGCCGCAATGTTCTCCGGCGCGGCATCGACGCCGGTCACCGAGGCGCCAAGCCGGGCGAGCGGCTCGCACAGCAGGCCCGCGCCGCACCCCAGATCGAGCGCGCGCTTGCCCGCCAGCGGGCGCAGTGACGCCCGGTCGCAACCCCAATGCCTGTCCAATGCATCGCGGATGTAACCCAGACGAACCGGATTGAGCCGGTGAAGCATCGCGGACGAGCCCTTGGCGTCCCACCAGTCGGCCGCTAGCGCGCCGAAATGCGCCGCTTCATCCGCGCGGATCGTGGTTGCATTGGTCATGGCGCATCCCTAACAGGACGCGCGCCGCGCGACGAGGGGTCAAGCGGCAGAAATTCGCAAGGAGCACTGCACGCCGTGGCGCGCATCGTGATGAAATTCGGCGGTACCTCGATGGCCGGGACGGAGCGCATCCGGCGCGTCGCGGGCATCGTCAAGCGCCAGCAGGAGGCCGGGCACGAGGTCGCGGTGGTGGTCTCGGCCATGGCCGGCGAAACCGACCGGCTGGTCAACTTCTGCCGCGAGGCAAGCCCGCTTTACGATCCGGCGGAATACGACGTGGTGGTTGCCTCGGGCGAACAGGTGACCTCGGGGCTGCTCGCGCTGACGCTACAGGCCATGGGCTGCAAGGCGCGCTCGTGGCTCGGCTGGCAGCTGCCCTTCCGCACCGACGAAGCCTATTCGAAGGCGCGCATCGGCGAGATCGAGACCGGCGCGCTGCTTGCCTCAATGGCCTTGGGCGAGATCGCAGTGATCCCCGGCTTCCAGGGCGTATCCACCGACAACCGCGTGGCGACGCTCGGGCGCGGCGGCTCGGACACTTCGGCGGTCGCGGTCGCAGCCGCGCTCAAGGCCGATCGCTGCGACATCTACACCGACGTCGACGGCGTCTACACCACCGATCCGCGCATCGTCGCCAAGGCGCGCAAGCTCGACCGCATTACGTATGAGGAAATGCTCGAACTGGCCTCGGTCGGCTCGAAAGTGCTGCAGACCCGCTCGGTCAGCCTCGCGATGAAGGAGGGGGTGCGCGTTCAGGTGCTTTCCTCGTTCGTGGACGAGGACGCGGTTCCGGCGGACGAACTGCCCGGAACGATGATCGTGAGCGACGAGGAATTGGAAGGAATCGACATGGAACGCCAGCTCATCACCGGCATCGCTGCCGACAAGAACGAGGCGAAAGTCACGCTGACCCGCATCGCCGACCGGCCCGGCGCGGTCGCTGCTATTTTCGGCCCGCTCGCCGATGCCAGCATCAACGTCGACATGATCATCCAGAACGTCGCCAAGGACAAAGGCGAGACCGATGTGACATTCACGGTTCCGGTGGCCGATCTGGCCCGCGCGACCGCCCTGCTCGAGGAGCGCAAGGAAGCGATCGGTTATTTCCGCATGATCGCCGACGACAACGTCGCCAAGATCAGCATTGTCGGCGTGGGGATGCGCAGCCACGCCGGCATCGCGGCGACCATGTTCGCAACGCTGGCCGAACGCGGCATCAATATCCTCGCGATCTCGACCAGCGAGATCAAGGTTTCGGTGCTGATCAATGCCGACGAGACCGAGCTTGCCGTGCGCTTGCTCCACACCGCTTATGGCCTCGATGCGAAAGAGGCTGCCTGACAAATCCGCACTGGCCTTGCGGCAAATTAGCCGCTAGCAAAATGCGAACTATGTTTCGCGATTGCGAATTGGGAGTGGATTTAAATGAGTGAAGATGCACCCGTCAGCCCGTTGGGGACCGGCACCGACATTACACTCGTCGGCGACGAGCACGTAAAGCGTTACCAGGAAACCGATGGGGAAGTCGGCTACTTGTGGAACGGGGTCCCGACCCTGCTGTTCACCACCATCGGCCGCAAGACCGGCACGCCGCGCACCAATGCGATCATCTTCACGCCGGTCGGCGACAAATATGTGATCATCGCCTCGATGGGCGGCGCTCCCAAGCACCCGAGCTGGTATCTCAACCTGATGGCGCACCCCGAGATCGATGTTCAGATCAAGGGCGACAAGTTCCGCGCCAGGGCGCGCACAGCCGAATCTCCCGAGCGCGAGGAACTTTGGGCCGCGGCGGTCAAGGACTGGCCGAATTTCGACGTCTACCAGTCGCGCACCGATCGCGTGATCCCGGTCGTGGTACTGGAACGGATCTAGCCAAGCATTGGCAACCGCCCTGCCGCTGCCTATAGCGGCGCAGCGAACAACCGGCGGGATGGTAACTTGAGCGATTACCCGAAGACACGCGCGCTGATGGCGCGCGGCAGCGAGTTTCTCGGCAGCGAATGGGCGATCCTGTGCGGCGCGATGTCATGGGTGTCCGAGCGCGGTCTCGTCTCGGCAATCAGCAATGCCGGCGGCTTCGGCGTGATCGCCTGCGGGGCGATGACCCCTGAACTGCTCGATGCCGAGATCGCGGGAACGACGGCGCTCACCCAGCGCCCGTTCGGCGTCAATCTCATCACCATGCACCCGGCTCTGTTCGACCTGATCGAAGTGTGCGGGCGGCATCGGGTTGGGCATGTCGTGCTCGCGGGCGGCATCCCGCCCAAGGGCAGCGTCGAGGCGATCAAGGCGACCGGCGCCAAGGTGATCTGCTTTGCCCCCACGGTGGCACTGGGCAAGAAGCTGCTGCGCTCGGGCGCCGATGCGCTGGTGATCGAAGGCTCGGAGGCCGGCGGCCATATCGGCCCGGTTTCGACTTCGGTGCTGGCGCAGGAAATTCTGCCCGAGCTCGCCGCAGAAAACCTGGTGTTTGTTGCTGGCGGGATCGGCAATGGCGCGATGATCTCCGCCTATCTGGAAATGGGCGCCTGCGGGGTGCAGCTTGGCACCCGGTTTGCCTGCGCCAGCGAATCGATCGCCCACCCGCAGTTCAAGAAGGCCTTCTTCCGCGCTTCGGCACGCGATGCCGTCACCTCGGTGCAGGTCGATCCGCGCCTGCCGGTGATCCCGGTGCGCGCACTCAAGAACAAGGGCACCGACGAATTCACCGCCAAGCAGATCGAGGTCGCCCGCCTGCTCGATTCGGGCGCAATCGAGATGGGCGAGGCGCAGTTGCAGATCGAGCATTTCTGGGCAGGCGCGCTGCGCCGCGCGGTGATCGACGGCGATGTCGAGAACGGTTCGCTGATGGCGGGCCAGTCAGTCGGCATGGTGAGCGCCGAGGAGCCCGTTGCCGAGATCATCGCCGCTCTGCTCGGCGAATGCGAGGCCGCGCTGTCGCAGCGCCGCGCCGCCTGAGACGCGCCGGACCATGGTAGGCGAATTGATCCTGACGCTTTCGTGCAAGGACCGGCCGGGCATCACTGCGCGGGTCACCACTTTCCTGTTCGAGCAAGGCGGCAACCTGATCGAAGCGCAGCAGTTCAACGACCGCGAAGACGGCGACTTCTTTATGCGGGTCGCCTTCGATCCCGGTGAGGGCGATCCCGAGAGGCTCTTTTCCGCCTTCGTCCCTATTGCCGAGGGCGACGGCATGCGCTGGAGCCTTCGCAGCCGCGGCCGCGCGCGCAAGGTGCTGATCCTCGTCTCGAAGTTCGATCATTGCCTTGCGGACCTGCTATACCGCTCGCGCATCGGCGAGCTGGCGATGGAAGTCGTCGGCGTGGTCTGCAACCATCCGGCCGAGGTGCTCACCAACACCAATCTGCGCGACATTCCGTTCCATCATGTGCCGGTTACCAAGGACACGAAGGCGCAGGCCGAGGCGCGGCTCAAGCAGATCGTCACCGATAGCGGGGCGGAACTGGTGGTGCTTGCGCGCTACATGCAAATTCTCTCGGACGACATGTCCGCCTGGCTTTCGGGCCGCTGCATCAACATCCACCATTCGTTCCTGCCGGGCTTCAAGGGCGCCAAGCCCTATCATCAGGCGCACGCGCGCGGGGTGAAGATGATCGGGGCCACCGCGCATTATGTCACGGCAGACCTCGACGAGGGGCCGATCATCCATCAGGATGTCGAAGCGATCACTCATGCCGACTCGCCTGAGGACCTAGTACGCAAGGGCCGCGACATCGAACGGCGAGTGCTGGCGGAGGCCGTGCGGCTGCATCTGGAGGACCGGGTGCTGCTGAACGGCAGCAGGACGGTGGTGTTCAGGAGCTGACACCCCGGCCATAACGGGAGAGAACGGATGGGCGCGGTCGGTCTGGAACATGTCAATATCGTCGCTGCCGACATCGGCGTGACCTGCGCCTTCTACGAGCGGTTGCTCGACATGGAGGCGCGGCCGATTCCGGTGATGCCCGACTATCCGGGCCGCTGGATCTACGATCGCAGCGATTCGCCGATCATCCATGTCCAGGTCCACAATCCCGAGCGCCACGGTCCACTCGGCGAGGCGCGCGCGAGCACGGGCGCGATCGATCATGTCGCAATCGCCTGCGACGACTTCGAAGGCATGATGCAGCGCTGCGAGGAGATGGGGCTGGATTACCGGGTCGCCGAACTGCCTGGCGCGGATTTCCGCCAGCTGTTCGTCAACGATCCGGACAACGTGCTGCTCGAACTCAATTTCCGCACGGCTTGATCAATAAGGGAGGGATCGCATGGCTACCCAGACCGAGGTTTCGTTCCGCCGCTGGCAGATCGGCAAGGTGCGCGTCACCAAGATTCTCGAAAGCGAATCGACGTTCGACATCCCGACCATGTTTCCCAAGGCCAGCGCCGGGGAAGTGCAGAAGCTTGACTGGCTCAAGCCGCACTTCGTCACTGACGACTGGCAGGGCAAGCTGAGCATTCACGCCCTGGTGGTCGAAACGCCGGACCTGACCATCGTTGTCGATACCTGCATCGGTAATGACCGGGACCGGCTCGCCTATGCGTCGAACAGCAACCTGCAGACCGCCTTCATGGAGGATTTTGCCGCGGCCGGGTTTGACCGCCACAAGGTCGACGTGGTGCTGTGCACGCACCTGCACTTCGACCATGTCGGCTGGAACACGATGCTCGAGGACGGCAAATGGGTGCCGACCTTTCCTAACGCGCGCTATCTGTTCAACAAGGCCGAGTTCGAGCACTGGCGCGACACGCAGGATGACGCGACCGAGGACATGTTCCTCAATGTCCAGAAAGTGGTCTTCAACGATTCGATCGTGCCGGTGCTCGATGCAGGCCTAGTCGATCTGGTGAACGAGGATCACCGGGTCTGCGGCGAAGTCTGGTTCGAGCCGACACCGGGTCATTCGCCGGGGCATGTCTGCGTGCGCATCCGCTCCGAAGGCCAGGATGCCTTCATCACCGGCGACATGGTCCACCATCCCTTTCAGTTCGCAAATGCCGAGTGGTCGATGGCCTCGGTCGATTACGACAGCGAGGCAGCGACCGCGACCCGCGCCCGGGTCTATGGCGAAGTGGCGGACCAGCCGGTGCTGGTGATCGGTACGCATTTTTCTGGCACGACGTCGGGCAGGGTCAGGCGCGACGGCGGCTCATACCGGTTCTACGCGGAGTGACTAAGCACGCGCGGCGATAAACCGCGCCCAAGGCTCCATCGTAGGATGGTCGCCGCTATCTGGCGACCAGATCCGCTTCATCAAGGCGCGCGCCTCCGGTTCGGCCATGCCCTTCACATCGCGGTGATAGCGATAAAGGAACGCCGAAACCCGCATGTTGGCGATGCAGTGGACGTGCACCGGCGTTGCACCCGCTTCGTAGGCGGCGACGAATGCTTTGAAATGCGCATCACCGGGCGCATCGAACGGCACCGGGATGTGCGTGTAGGCGATGCCCGCCGCTGCCATCAACGCGGCCTCGTTTTCCAGTGCACCGTCACTGTCGGCAAGCGCGAGATTGATCACATGGCGTACGCCAATCGCGGCGAGCCGATCGACATCGGCCGCCTCGATCTTGCCCGAGGTGGTGGTGCGCGCATCGATGCGCAGCCACGCGGTGATGTCATCGGGGTCGGACATGGGCGAAGCTTAGCTCGCCCATGCCGCCTTGGACATTACGGAGCGGGGGTAGCCGACCATTCCGAGGGATAGGGAGCGACCCAGGCCGGCGGGCGCACCCAAGCTGTCCCGCGCGGAGCGAAGCCCTGCTCGATCGTGCCGATCCGGCTCATGGCGCTGCGCATAGCCTCATCCTGGCACGAAGGGGTGATCGGCGAGGACGACGAGGTTTCCCCCAGCCGGTTGCACAGGAACCGCGCGGTCAGCCGCACGCGCTGGCGAAGCAGGTCGCGTCCCGCATCGGTGCTGAGATCGAGGTCGGCATAGCTGACCGACTGCGACAAGGTTTTCACGCTGTCGGGGACCGTGGCAAAACGACCTTCGACGATGATTTCCTCGGCGGCAGACTGGGCGAGGGCAGGCGCGCCTGCGGTCGCCAAGGCTGCCAGGCCGAGCGCCAGGAATGGCTTGTTCATTCGACTTCTCCTGATCTGGTTGATCGCTATCGATCGAAACGAGGCGGACTTGGGGCGGTTTCCGCTTCGACTTAGAATCCTCGCGGCTCGCCGCAAACGTGAACCGTTTCACATATTTTCGCCAAACGGCTACTCTGGCCGCGCCGGAAACAGGAGACCTTTGCGATGTGCGATGAAACCACCAGCCAAACCCATGACCGCGCCCTGGCCGCGCGCGGGCTGACGAGGCGCGAATTTGCCGCGCTCGGCTCGGCAGCGGCGCTGAGCGCTTGCGCCTCGACCGGCAGTGAGCGTCCCGGCGAGCAGGAACTGGCCGAGCAGACGGTGCGCATCACCACCGCCGACGGGATCGCCGATGCCTTCTTCGTGCATCCCGCCAAGGGCAAGTGGCCCGGCGTGATCATGTGGCCCGACATTGCCGGCCTGCGCGAGGCCAAGCGGATCATGGCGCGGCGTCTGGCAAGCGCGGGCCACGCGGTGCTCGTGGTTAACCAGTATTACCGCAGCCAGCCCGCCCCGGTGATGGAGAGCTTCTCCGAATTCATGGACCCGGAAGGCCGCAAGAAGGCCATGGCGCTTTACGCCACGGTCACGCCCGATCTGGTCGCGCGCGACGCCAAGGCCTACGTCGCCTTCCTCGACGCGCAGGACGCAGTCGAAACCAAGCGCGGCATCGGCAGCAACGGCTATTGCATGGGCGGATCGTTCGCCGTGCGCACCGCAGCGGCTATGCCGGACCGCGTGAGGGCGGCGGCATCGTTCCACGGCGGAGGGCTCGTCGGCGACAAGCCCGACAGCCCGATCAAGCTGCTCGCGGGAACCAAGGCGAGCTACCTCATCGCCATTTCGCGTGATGACGACGCCAAGGCGCCCGGCGACAAGGACGCGCTGCGCAAGGCGGCGGACGCGGCGGGTCGGCCGGCGGAAATCGTCGTCTATCCCGCCGACCACGGCTGGATGGTGCCCGACTCTCCGGTCTACGATCCGACACAGGCCGATCTGGGCTTCGAGCAGATGCTGGGGCTGTTTCTCAATCTATAGGATACTGACCATGCCGACCGAAGCTCCCGAGAAGCTGCCGCCCCGCTGGGTGCTCAAGCTCGTTTCGCGGACTCACAACTTCCTCAACCGCATCACGGGCGGGCGGGCCTTCAACACGCTTGGGGGCGATGAAGTCTGCTTCGTGCGCATGACCGGCGCGAAGAGCGGTCGGAAGATCACGATGCCGTTGATGTATGTGCCCTACCGCGATGGCGTGCTGCTGGTAGCGTCGCAGGGCGGCGCGCCGAAAAACCCGATCTGGTACAACAACATCGCCAAAAACCCGGACATAGAGGTGAGCCATCGGGGCCGCAGGATGAAATTGCGCGCCCGCCTTGCCGCGCCGGAGGAAAAGCCCGAACTTTGGCCGGTGTGCGACGCTGCCTATGCGCCGTTTGTCGATTACCGGGCACGCACGGACCGCGACATTCCGATCTTTGTTTGCGAGCCGTCTGACTAAACGCAAGGCCGGGTCTCTGACTTCCGGTTTCCCTTGCCCCCGCTGCCCCCCGCGCTAAACTCCCGCCTGAATTGGTGGATGGAGGCAAGGGCAATGGGTGGGTTTCTGATCGCGCTGATCGTGGTGGTCGTGGTGTTCCTGATGATGGGCGTGCGCGTCGTTCGTCAAGGCTATGTCTACACCATCGAGCGGCTGGGCAAGTACACGCTGGCGGCCGAGCCGGGGCTGCATCTCATCATCCCCTTCGTCGACCGGGTCGGCCAGAAGGTCAACGTGATGGAGCAGGTGCTCGACATTCCCGGCCAGGAAATCATCACCAAGGATAACGCCATGGTGGGCGTCGACGCCGTGGTGTTCTTCCAGGTGCTCGATGCCGGCAAGGCCGCTTACGAGGTGTCGAACCTCTATATGGCGATCATGCAGCTCACTACCACCAACCTGCGCACGGTGATGGGTTCGATGGACCTCGACGAGACTCTGTCCAAGCGCGACGAGATCAACGCGAAGCTGCTCACAGTGATCGACCATGCCACCGAGCCATGGGGGGTGAAAATCACCCGCATCGAGATCAAGGACATTCGCCCGCCTGCCGACATTTCCAACGCGATGGCGAGGCAGATGAAGGCCGAACGCGAGAAGCGCGCTCAGATCCTCGAGGCCGAGGGCCTGCGCGCCGCCGAGATCCTGCGCGCCGAGGGCGAAAAACAAGGCGCCATCCTTTCGGCCGAAGGTCGCCGCGAAGCTGCTTTCCGCGATGCCGAAGCGCGCGAGCGCGAGGCCGAGGCCGAGGCCAAGGCGGCGACCATGGTGTCGGACGCCATCGCTTCGTCGGGCACGCAGGCGCTCAACTACTTCATCGCCCAGAAATACACTGACGCGATCAGCCAGTTCGCCACATCGCCCAATGCCAAGACCATCCTGTTTCCGGTAGAGGCGACGCAGCTGATCGGCTCGCTCGGCGGCATCGGCGAGCTGGTCAGGGATTCGCTGTCGGGTCCGAAGGCGTAACGCGGTGGATACCGTGGCTGGCTTCGAAGCCCACTATGCCTGGCTCGCCCTCGGCCTGATCCTCGCCGCGCTGGAAATGGCGATACCCGGCGTGTTCCTGATCTGGATGGCAGGTGCAGCGCTGATCGTCGGCGCGCTGGCCTGGCTCACCCCGATCGGACTGCCCTTGCAGATCGTGATTTTCGCCGGGCTGGCTATCGCTGCGGTGTTCCTTGGACGCAGGTACATCGCAGGCCATCCGATCCACGAAGCCGATCCGATGATGAACAAGCGCGCCGACCGGCTGGTCGGAGAGACCGTGGTTGTCACTCAGGCGATCGAGGGCGGGACCGGCAAGGTCAAGCTGGGCGACAGCGAGTGGCTGGCGCGCGGCGCCGACGCTGCGGTTGGCGCGCGGCTTCGAGTGACGGGCCACGAAGGAACGGCGCTGCTGGTCGAAGCGACGGGTTGAAATCAGCCGATGCGGGCGTGCAGGCTGGGCGTGTAGGGCAGGTCCAGAGCGGTGACGATGCCCGGCGCTGCGGCAACCACGTGGGGCAAGGCGTTTAGAACACGGTTCGCGGTAGCCTGCACGCCTCCGGTATTGTGATCGCCGTCCGAACCGATCGCGAAGCAATCCAGCGTCAGTTCCGGCCTGCCGCGAATGATCACACGGTGTACGCCTGACCGCCCTTGCGGCGGCTGCGGCCAATCCGGCGCCTGATCCGCGCCAAGCCGGGTGACGTGTTCGGCGACGATGAACGGCCTGCCGTCAACCAGACCCTCGGCCGCGAAACGCACACCGCTGCAGGTGCCTTGCGGAATCGCTCCCATTTTGCAGGTGAAGTCCTGTTCGGCAAAGCACCGCTCGAACCGGTCGCGCATCTCCTCGATCTCGACGCCCATCGCATTCGCGATCATGTGCAGCATTCCGCCCCACGTGTGAATCACAGCGCCCGGAGTAGCCATCGGAGGCGCGAAATCCGGATCCCGGCCGAAACCGAAGGCAATGGCGGTGAAGTCAGGGTCTTCGTAAGTCGAATAATCGAAGATTTCCTGCACCACGATCTGCGTCACCTGGTCGGAAACGGCGAGGCCCGCGAGCGGGAGAAGATCGCCGGAGAAGCCCGGGTCGATGCCATTGACGAACAGCGTGCTGTTGCCTTTCCGGCATGCGGCTTCGATCGGTTCGCGCAAGGCCGGATCGGCGGTGCGCGGGTTGATCAGGACGATCAGGGCAATGCTGGCGACATTAATGCCGGCTTCCAGCAGGCGCGCAATATCGCGGGCTGCTTCTTCAGGGCGCAATTCTCCATTCGCGAAATACAGAGCGGCATCGGGCTTGAGCGCGATCAGCGCATCGACATCGTTGGTGGCGCGGATGCCGGTTTGGCGGTCAAGACCGCAGAGCTCGCCGGCGTCCTTGCCCTGCTTGTGGGGACTGTGGGCGTGGAGGCCGACAACTTCGATACCTGGATGCTCGAGCGCATGCCGCAGACCGTGAAAGCCGACATTGCCAGTTCCCCAGAAAATCACGCGCGTTTTCGATTGTTCGGTCATCGCCAGCCTCACCTGCTCGGCTTGTCGCTCGCACCGAGCAACGCCGTGAAGCGGACGCTAGGAGAGTCCGCGAACTGGCACTAGCGGGCGAGCCGCGCCGTGGCGATACGTATCCTACAAGGAGCGGACTGGAATCTTGGGCATGGGTGTTCCATATCTGCTCTGCAAGGAGACACGCCCATGACCGACAAGCTCAACCTCACCGAAGCCGAGTGGCTCGAGAAGCTCGGGCCGGAAAAGTACCAGATCCTGCGCCAGGCGGGGACCGAGCGGGCCTTCACTGGCGAGTACGAGAACAACAAGGCCCCTGGCATGTACAAGTGCGCTGGCTGCGGCGCGCCGCTGTTCTCCTCGGAGACCAAGTACAATTCGGGCTCGGGCTGGCCCAGCTATTACCAGCCGCTCGATCCCGCCGCGATTGACGAGCATGTCGACCGGGCGCACGGCATGATCCGCACCGAGGTGCGCTGCGCCAAGTGCGAAGGCCATCTGGGCCACGTGTTCCCCGATGGCCCCGCGCCGACCGGCCTGCGCTATTGCATCAATTCGGCCTCGCTCGATTTCGAGGGCAAGGACGACTGATCGCGGTCGCCTTGGCGCGCTTGCCGAGCGATATGCCCCGTTTGTTCACCGCTGGCGGCTACCATCGTTGACGGCGGGCGTGTAAACGCGTCTTTCGCCCCGGCGACACACGGATAGCAGACTAGCTCATGGCCTCACCACCGCGCCGCCATCCTTCGCGACGAGGCAGCCCCCCACCGCCACCGCCGCCGCCTTCCAGGGAGAAGGTGAAGCCCCAACGCTCGCTATGGCGCAGGCTGGTGCGCGGCACGTTCCTGTGGGGGCTGGCGCTTGCCGCGCTCGGCGCAATCTTCCTTGGTACCGCCGTGTTCATGACCGCGCGCGACCTGCCCGGTTTCAGCGAGCTCAAGAGCAGCCAGCAGGGCCAGATGATCGTGGTGCGCGCGATGGACGGCACCGAGATCGTCTCGCTTGGGCCCAGTTACGGCAAGTGGATCGCTTACCGCGACATCCCGCCGGTGATGCGCGATGCGATGGTCGCAGTCGAAGACCGGCGCTTCCATTCGCACTTCGGCGTCGATCCGATCGGCATCGCCCGCTCGCTGGTGGTGCGGCTGCGGACCGGCGTGTTCCGTGAGGGCGCCTCGACCATCACCCAGCAGCTTGCGCGCAACGTGTTCCTCAACAACAACCGCACCTTCGGCCGCAAAATCCGCGAAGGTGTGCTGGCGCTTGCGCTCGAGACGCAGCTCTCGAAGCAGCAGATCCTCGAGCTCTATCTCAACAAGGTCTATTTCGGCGGCGGCGCCTATGGCATCGACGCGGCAAGCCGCAAGTTCTTCGACCATTCGGCGCGCGACCTGTCATTGGCAGAGGCGGCGATCATTGCCGGGCTGGTCAAGGCGCCCTCGCGCTATTCGCCCACTGCCGATGTCAAGGCGGCGCAGGACCGGGCAAGGGTCGTGCTCTCTGTAATGGCCGAGAACGGCTATATCAGCGAAGCCGAGGCCGCAGCCGCCGATCTCGATGCGGTGCGGCTGGCCAAACAGAAGGGCCAGAACTCGGTGCGCTATTTCACCGACTGGGTGCTGCCGCAGCTCGATCTGGTCCTGCCCGATACCGACGAGCCGATCGAGGTGTGGACGACGATCGACATCGCCATGCAGGAAGCCGCGACTTCCGCGATCCGCGCCAATGTTCCGGGCGGCGCGCAAGGCGCGCTGGTCTCGCTCGACCGTGACGGCGCCGTGCGGGCGATGGTCGGCGGCACCGATTATGTCAGCTCGAACTACAACCGCGCGGTCAATGCCGTGCGCCAGCCCGGATCATCGTGGAAGCTGTTCGTCTATCTCGCCGCGCTGGAGGCGGGCTACAAGCCCGACGACCCGGTGGTCGACGAGCCGGTGACCATCGAAGGCTGGAGCCCGCGCAATTCGGGCGGCAGCTATGCAGGCAAGATCGACGTGCGCACCGCCTTTGCCTATTCCAAGAACACCGTTGCGGCGCAGCTCGGCAACGAGGTTGGGTTCGGCGCGGTAGCCTCAATGGCGCGCCGCTTCGGCATCACC
Organism: Sphingomonadaceae bacterium; assembly: GCA_947477745.1. Classification (GTDB taxonomy): domain Bacteria; phylum Pseudomonadota; class Alphaproteobacteria; order Sphingomonadales; family Sphingomonadaceae; genus Novosphingobium. Next base: position 53,153 of record CANJUF010000019.1, read on the forward strand.
ACGCCGATCGCCACGGTACCATCGATGGTGCTGGGCACTTCCGAAGTGCGGCTGATCGACATGACCCGTGCCTTTGCCAGCGTCGCCGCCAGCGGCCGTTCGATCGAACCATATGGCATCGTCAAGGTGACCGGGTCCGACGGCCAGTTGCTTTATCGCCGCAAGCCCAACCCAGGGGAGGTGCTGGTGCCGCAATATGTCGCTGCGGGGATTACCGACCTGCTGCAGACCGCGGTCGCCACCGGCACCGGCAAGGCGGCGCAGATTGGCCGCCCGGTCGCGGGGAAGACCGGCACCACCAGCTCGAACAAGGACGGTTATTTCGTCGGTTTTTCTAGCGGCCTGACCACCGGGGTGTGGATGGGCCGCGACGACAACCGGGCGGTGGGCGGCTTGCAGGGCGGCACCGCGCCCGCGCGCGCCTTCGCCACGTTCATGCGGCGGGCCGTGCAGAACCGTCCGGTTGAAAAGTTCGATACTGAGCTTCAGCTGCCCGACTGGCAGCTTGAGCCCGATGACGAGGCGCTGCAGGGCAATCCCGAAGACTATTATTTCGTCGACGAGGAAGGAAACCTGATCGAGCCGGACTCATCCGACACGCTTCCACCGCCGCGCGCCTATCAGGATCCGCCGGTCAACGTGCGCCGGGGCGCCAGCGAGGTTCCGCCCGCAGCCAGCGACGACTTTATCGGGCGGGCCATTGGCGGCGGACCGGAAGAGCAGCCAGAGTAGGGCAGTCCTTCGGGCCTACCTCAGCCGGATCGGGACGTAGGCGGCCGGCTGGCCGCGTCGCTGCACGCGCAGCAGCAAGGCGTCGCGTCCGGCGCTCTTCGCCGCCTGGATGGCCTGTTCCAGTCCGGCCAGAGCGGTCACCGGGCGATAGTTCGCCGAAAGCACGATGTCGCCGCGCGTCAGGCCCTTCTGCCCGGCGTCCGAATTGGGATCGACCGCAGTGATGACCACGCCGCGCGTATCGGCCGATGCACCGATCTGGCCCGCGATCTGCGGGGTGAGCGGAATCACCGAAAGGCCGAGCACTTGCTCGATCACGCCTTGTCCGGGGCGCTGTTGCTGCTGCTGGCCGAACGAGTCGGTGCCTTGCTGTTCGTCGGGATCGAACACCTGCTTCTGCAGTTCTTCCTCGCTTGGGCGCGCGGACACCCTGGCGCGCACGGTCATGCGCTTGCCGTCGCGGATAAGCTCGATCGGAATGACTGTGCCCGGCGCGGTATTGGCGACCAGGAACGACAGCGTCTGCTCCTGCGACACTTCCTTGCCATTGACCTTCACGACCACGTCGCCCGACTGGATGCCGGCATTGGCGGCGGCTTGGCCCGGCTCGACCGCCTGGACGAATTCGCCGCGGTTGTGAGCAAGACCCAGCGACGCGGCAAGGTCCTCGTTAAGCGGCTGGATGCGCACGCCAAGGTATCCCCGCTCGATCGCCTGGCCTCGGCGCAGCTTCTCGACGATGGGCGCGGCGATTTCGGCAGGAATGGCGAAGCCGATGCCGACGCTGCCGCCGGTTGGCGAGAAGATCGCGTTGTTGATGCCGATGACGTTGCCGTTCATGTCGAACATCGGGCCGCCAGAATTGCCGCGGTTGATCGCGGTATCGGTCTGGATGTAGCGGTCGTAAGCGGTGCCCGATCCGGTGTTGCGGTATACCGCCGAGATGATGCCGGCGGTCACGGTTCCGCCAAGGCCGAACGGATTGCCGATCGCGATCACCCAGTCGCCCACGCGCGACTTGGTCGAATCGCCGAAGTTCACAAAGGGCAGGTTGCGCTTGCCATCGATCTTGAGCACCGCGAGGTCAGAAGCCTCGTCACGCCCGACCAGCCTCGCGGGGTATTCGGTGCCGCCCGGCATGGTGACCGTGATCGACTTGATTTCGCCGTTCCGTGTGGCGGGGGCGACGACGTGATTGTTGGTCACCACATAGCCGTCAGCCGAAATGATGAAGCCCGAACCGAGCGACTGGGCCTCGCGCGTGCTGGGGCCCTGCTGTTCCTGACCGCCGAACAGATCGGCGAACGGGGTTCCGGCAAAAGGATTCGCGCTCGATACCTGCACGCTCTGGCGGGTCGAGATGTTGACCACGGCGGGCGCAAGCTGTTCGGTAAGGTCGGCAAAGCTTGATGGTGCGCCGGCGCGCGGCACCACCGAGGTCATGCGCGAACCTTCGTTCTGGGCGACCTGCGCGCCAACCGGCTGGCCTGTCGCCAGGGAAACGGCTGCGCCGGACACGAGCAGGGCTGTGGTCAATCCATAAGCATATCGCACGGGCTTCACGTCCTTGTCTTCCTTCGTTGCAGCGCCGCTGCGGGCGCGTGGGATGGTCGGCGTCGATGAATGTCGCTTGCAGCTTAACGCAGTTTGAATGTGGCGGGCTGGCCTGGTTTCATTCGCAAGGCCTCGGGCGGATCACGGCGCCTTGAATTGCTTGAGATAGGCATTGTCGGGCGAAAGCAGGATGGTCGTTGCGCCATCGCCCTCGCCGCTGAACGAATAGTCATAGCTCTGCATCGCACGGTAGAAATCGTAGAAACCCGCGTCCTTGCCGAACGCTCCGGCATAAGTGCGGGCAGCCTCGGCCTCGGCTTCGGCGCGGATCAGCTGTGCGCTCTTCTGGCCTTGCGCGCGGATCGTCGACGCTTCCTGCTCGCGCGCGGCCTGCATCCGCGAGAACGCACTCTCCAGCGCTTCGTCGGGAAGATCGGCGCGCATGATGCGAACATCGACGATCTGCGCGCCATATTCGCGCGCCTGATTATCGAGCTGATCGCGGATAGTCGTCATCGCCACCCCGCGCTCGGCCGCGAGCAGCGACTGGAAGGTGCGCTTGCCCAGCTCGCGGCGCAGCACTGAGTTGAGGATCGGTTCGAGCTGTTCCTGCACCCGCTCGGGGGTGCCGGCGGTGCGCACCATCTTGACCGGATCGATGATGCGGAAGCGCGCATAGGCATCGACATTGAGGCGAAGCTGGTCAGTCGAGAGGATCTGCTGCGGCTCCATGTCGACCGTCAGCAGCCGCTTGTCGATCCGCACCAGCCGGTCGGCGAAGGGGATGCGCAGCACAAGGCCCGCGCCGGTCTCGCCGAAATCCTTTGTGGGATCGAAACTGTTGATCTTCTTGATCGGTTCGCCAAACCGCACGACCACGGCTTGCTCGGTCTCGGGGACCTGCACGACGCTGGCCATGAGCACCACGATCAGTCCGGCAAGCGCGATCAACACGCCGCGATATTCGCGCAGGGTGTCTGCGAAACGGTTCATCACTGGGCTCCCTTGATGGCCGGCTCGGGCAGCGGTTCGGCCCGCTTTTTCATCTCCGGCAGCGGAAGGAACGGGGCGACGCCGCCACTTTCCATGATGACCTTGGGGTTCTTGTTGAGCACACGCTCCATCGTCTCGTAATACATGCGCCGCTTGGTCACCTCGGGGGCGAGCTTGTACTCGGCATAGACCTTGTCGAAGGCGGCGGCATCACCCTGCGCGCGGGCGAGCAGTTGCTGCGCCCAGGCGCGCGCGTTCGACTGATCGCGCTGCGCGTCCTGCTGTGCTGCGGTGACCTGCTGGAAAGCGGCGAGCGTCTTCTGCGGCGGGTCGGCCTTCTTGATTTCGACGCCCTGGATGCGCACGCCCGATTGGTATGTGTCGAGCAGGCGCTGCATCCGGTCCCTGACGCTCTGTTCGACCGCGCCGCGTCCCGCGCCGCTGAGCGCCTGATTAAGAGTCACTTCCGCGATCGAAGCGCGCATCGCCGTCTCGGCGACCTGGCGCACCGATTCCTCGGGCTGGGCGAGGCGAAAAGTGTAGAGTTTCAGATCCTTGATGTTCCAGCGCACCAGATAGGACAGATCGACCAGGTTCTGGTCGCTTGTCAGCATCAGCTTTTCGCTATCGCCTTCGGGAATCGTATCGACCTGGATCGAGGTGACGTCCGCCACTTCGACGCTCTGGATCGGCCACGGCAGCGTCAGCGATACGCCCGGCTCGATCGTGCGCGAATATTTGCCGAATGTGGTGACGACAGCCTCTTCCTTGGGGCCGATCATGTGGACGGTCGAGACAGCGAGCCACACCAGCGCGATGCCGCCAAGGATCAGCGGAAACCAGCTCTTGCCGTCAGGGCGCTGCGGCAGGCGGGGGAAATTGCCGCCGCCGCCCGGACCTCCGCCAGAGCCGCGCCGGTTGCCGCTGCGGAAGATATCCTCGATGCTGGCCGAACGGCGTGGGGGAGTCTCTCCCGGCGGCAGCCATGGATTGCGCGGCCCCTTGGACCCGCCGTCTTCGGCAGTCGGCGGAGGAGCGTCTGCGCCGCCTGCCTCGCCTTCGCTGTCTGCCGGGTCATCGCCCTGCGGTTTGCCCCAAGGGCTGCGCTTGCCGGTCATCGCCCGCCCCACCTGTGTCAGCACAGTTCCGATCCGTATCATGGCAACCGTTATAGGAATGCGTTGCACACAAAAACAGTGCCTCCCCGCGCTTTTTCCTTGATAGGGAGCGTCTATCCGCAATTGGCCCAATGGGAGCATCGATGTCTGAGGAAATGAGCAAGGAACTGGAGAAGCGTTTGCCGGACCTTGCGCGGGCGCGGCTGCAATCGCTGCGCCTTGCCGATGGCGTGGCCACTCTTGTGCTCGACGTTACCGGGTTCGACGGTCTGGAGCGGGACCGGCTGGAAATCGCGGTGAAGGATGCGCTGCGCGATGCGCCCGGCGTTACCGAGGTTCGCGTGGCGATGATGGGCGAGAAGCGCGCGCGGAGCATCATCGCAGTCGGCTCG
>CANJUF010000020.1 GCA_947477745.1 Sphingomonadaceae bacterium
TCCTGCTCGAAAACTACTTCCTGCCCGGCGACCTCGAAGCCCAGATCGGGGCCTTCATCGAGCACTATAATCACCAGCGCTACCACGAAAGCCTGAGCAACGTGACGCCAGCGGACGCCTACTTCGGCAGGGACAAAGCAATCCTCGCCGAGCGCGCCCGCATCAAACGTATCACCATCGAACATCGCCGCTTGCAACACCGCAAGATCGCCGCATAAACATCAGCCCCCAGATGAGGCCGACACTCCACTAATCTAAGCCGCCAACTGTCTCAAATAATCTGACGACGAACAATTGTCGAATGGCAGCTTGATCATTGGGATCGGTACCAAGATACAAGGTGCATGTAGCTTGGCGGTGGAATTGCCGCTCCGTTTGGGGAGGAACCACATGGGGAGAATCGAATTTGCGGCAAATTGGACCGCGTGCTGACATGCGAGATCTGGAACAACTAGCCGAGGCACTACGAAATTATCTGCCTGACGGCGAAAATATTGCGGCGATCGGTCCGCTTACCACCGGCTTCTCCAACGAAACCTACCTGATCGAGGGGCTCGACGTGATCCTGCGTCTACCGCCTGCAGCCGGTGCAATGCTGGAAGGGCACGATGTCTTGGGCCAGGGTCGGATCTACCAGGAGCTGGCAGCACTTTCGAGTGCGCCACCGGTCCCGAGGATTGTCGCAATCTGCGCGGATCCCGGCGTCATTGGTGTGCCGTTCTTTGTCATGGAGCGCATCGATGGCGAATCGATCGACGACATGGTTATGACGCCGTGGTTGATCGATGGAAGCGATGCCTTGCGCAGGCGGATCTGCACCGACTGGATCTCGGCATTTTCCGCCCTGTCAAATCTGGAGCCGCTGCCCGTGCTCGGCTCGGTCGTCTCGCCCGAAGACGATGTCCGTATGTGGCGCCAGTTTGCCTTGAAAGCAGAATGCCTCGAACTGGCCGGGCTGTTCGACCGCTTGCTGGCCATGCCTGCCCCAATCAGCGGACCGCCGGCCGTCGTCCATGGTGATCCCAAACTGTCCAATCTGATGTGGCGAAACCAGCGCATCGCGGCGATGCTCGATTGGGAAATGGCGCTCAACGGGGAGCCGCTGGCTAACCTTGGATATATGCTGTTTTTCTTCGCTAGCGAACATCACGTCGCCTCCCGCGCGCAGAAACTGCCCGGAATGCTGATTCGCGAAGAGGCCATCAAACTGTGGGAAGAGGTGTCGGGCCGCTCGGCACAGGGCATAGTCTGGCACGAGATTGCCCAGATCGGCAAGACTGCAGCTATTATCGCCGAGGGCGTCAACATGGCAAATACCGGGCGCAGCAATGATCCTCGGCTCGAAGTGTTCAAGCAGAACATCGGTTATTTTCTCGGCGCCATGGCTGGCATGGTCAGCGACGCCGGGCTCTGAGCCCTGAAAGGAAAGAGATGATTCCCTCGATTGCCCCACTCACCGCTGCCGACGAGCACTTCAACCATCAGATCGTCAACACCCATGGCGCGGTCGGCACGCCAGATCGGGCCTGGACCGAAAAGGCTTGGTTCACCCTGATGCGCAAGGATGGGCAGTTGCAGGTCAATTTCGGCCTAGGAAAGTACGCAAACCGCAACATTGTCGATGGCTTCGCCGGTGTCCAGCAAGGCACCCAGCAGCGCACCGTCCGCGCCAGCCGACTGTTGGATGACGATCTCGACAGCGTGGATGTCGGCCCGCTCAGTTACGAAGTAATCGACCCGTATAAAGCCATCCGCCTGACCCTGGCTGAGAATTCCGCCCAACCGATCCGCTTCGATCTGACCTTTCACGCTACCATGCCGGCCTTCTTCGAAAACCGCGATGTTGTGGTGCATGAAGGCCGAACAGCGTCCGACGTGATCCGCTTCCATCAAGCGGGCACGGTGTCTGGCTGGATCGAGATCGACGGCGAGCGTCAAGAGGTGAACCCGGAAGAATGGTTCGGCTTCCGCGACCGCAGCTGGGGCGTGCGTGAACATGTGGGGCTGGATCCGACCGATCTTGTCCCGGCCGCGCTCGGCACCAAGAGCGGCAGCACCGGCGGCAACAAGACCGGCGCAGCCTACCACTTCAACTGGCTGGTCTCGAAGATCGACCGGCCCGACGGCACCAGCTACGATTTGGCATACTATTTCCGCGATTTTGGGGGCGACGGCCCGCCGCAATTCTTCTGCGGCTATATCAATGAGAGTGACGGCCTGCAGACGCCGATCCTGCAACTTTATCCTGAAATCGATTATCGCGCATCCGACCGGGGCGCCATGCGCGGAACGGTAACTGCGCTGCTGGCGGGCAAGGGCAAGCAAATTGTCGAACGTGTTTTCGAGATTGAGGTTATCAATCCCGAAATGGGCTTTCGCTTGTTGCCGGGCATGTATGGAGAATGGAAAGGACAGCTCCATGGCAGCTTCAAGGGCGAGAACTTCCTAGATGGTGAATGCATCGACGATGTGAACAATCCGGATAAGCTGGCCGAAACCTATCGCTGGCAGATCCGAGACCGCCCGATCCGCATCCGCGAAGGCGAAAATTCCGGATATGGCGACATGGAAAGCATTATCCTGGGCGACTATCCTGGCGTGCGCATCGTCTGATCTGACAGTGAGGCGCATGACTGTGTCTCGCCAGCCGGTCGTCATCGCGGCGCGAAAGCGGATAGGCAGAATCTCCGCTGCCTCAAAGACACTGAAGTTGATTAATCAGGTTACACTGCTATCGATCCATTCTTAACGACTGTTCATTCAAAGCGGATGTAGGGTATAGCATTGAAAGTGCGCCACGATTTCATGCGGATGATTCGCATCGCTTTGACTGAAAGCTCGCAGACGGATCCGAGCCGGCAGACCTATATCGAGAACGTCCAGTGGTTCGGCGAAGAATTCATCGCAAGACTGCGGGGCTGACGTGAGCGGACTGGTAGGCATCGAAAAGCTCAAGGCGCTGGAGGAGATCAAACTGCTCAAGGCGCGGCGGGACCGGGCTGCGAATACCAAGGACTGGGCGCTGTACGAGGCGCTCCACGCGCCCGATCATGTCTCCGAGAACGGCGATTACGGGCGGTGGACCAGCGCGGCGGAAATGATCGCCAATACGCGAAAGAGCATGGAAAACCTCGTCACCCTGCACCATTCGCACACACCCGAGATCGAGTTCGAAACTCCAACCCTGGCACGCTGCATCTGGGCGATGGAGGGCATGTCGTTCTGGCAGCTGGGTGGCCAGGAACACTGGTTCCAGGCGTTCGGCCACTATTTCGAAACCTGCGAGAAACGCGACGAGCGCTGGGTCTACACCAGCCGCGCGCTCAAGTATTACCACACACGCAGATCGCCTGGGGCCGCATGGCCGCCGAAGATCGACTGAACCGAGGAAGCACATACATGACAGGCATGAGCGATATCGAAACCCTCCTCGCCATTGAGGAAATCAAGCTGCTCAAGGCACGGCGCGACCGGGCCTGTGATACCAAGGACTGGGAACTCTATCGCGCATTGCACGCTGATGACCATGTTTCCCATAATGATGGCCACGATCGCTGGGAATCGGCGGACGTTATGATCGCCAACGTCAAGGCGTTGCTCGACAAGGGGCGGACCACCGTCCACCACTCACACACTCCGGACATCACTTTTGAATCATCGACCAAGGCCAAGGGTATCTGGGGCATGGAAGACTACATCTTCGATTCCGAAACCGGTGACCTGCTGATCCACGGCTTCGGCTTCTACCACGAGACTTATGAGAAACGGGACGGGAAGTGGCTTTTCACCAGCCGCCAACTCAAGCGCACACACGTTCGCGAAATGCCCGAAGCGGCCTTTGCCCGGCAGAACTGAGATGAGCGGATTCGACGAAACCTACGACTATGTCGTGGTCGGCAGCGGCGGCGGCTCGATGTGTTCGGCGCTGGTCATGCGACAGGCGGGAAAGTCGGTGCTGGTAATCGAGAAGACGCCCCATATCGGCGGCACCTCGGCGCGTTCGGGCGGAGTGATGTGGATCCCCAACAACCGCTTTATGAAGCGCGACGGGGTCGAAGACAGTTTCGAAAAGTCGATGACCTATCTCGAAGCAGTCTCGGGCGGCCGCAACGACACGCCCGGCTCCACCTACGAACGCCGACGTACCTATGTCGAACAGGGCACGCGCATGGTCGATTTCCTGGTCGATCAGGGTATCAAGTTGAACCGTATCGCGTACTGGCCGGACTATTACGACGAAATGCCGGGCGGCTCGCAGCAGGGCCGCACGGTTGTAGCGGAACTGTTCAATGTCAACGAACTGGGACCATGGAAGGAGAAGCTCCAACCCAATTTCATGACCTTGATGGCCCCGCTCGATGAAATGCTCAAACTGCAATACATCAAGAAGTCCTGGGAAGCCAAGAAGCTGGCGGTAAAGATGGTGCTGCGCACGATCGGCGCCAAGCTGACCGGCAAGCATTTTATCACAGCGGGAGGGGCCCTGCAGGGGCGGATGCTGCAAGCCGCGGTCAAGGCCGGGGTCGAATTCCGCACCGAAGCACCGGTGCGAGAATTGATCATCGAAGACCGCACAGTGACTGGCGTGGCGATAATCGTCGATGGCAAGCCTTTCCGGATCGGCGCGCGGCTTGGCGTGCTGATCAATGCGGGCGGTTTCTCGCACAATCAGGCGATGCGCGATCAGTACCAGCCCGGTACCTCGGCCAAGTGGACCAACACCATCGAAGGCGACACCGGCGAGATGATCCAGGAGATGATGCGTCATGGTGCTGCCATCGGCCAAATGGAAGAGATGGTCGGCAACCAGATGTCGTTCCCGCCGGGCACCGCAAACGATCCGGTCAAGCCGGTGGTGCAAGGCGTAACGGCCTCGCCGCACTGCATTCTCGTCGATCAGTCTGGCGTTCGCTACATGAACGAAGGTGGTTCATACATGGCCTATTGCAAGGGCATGCTGGAGCGCAACCGCGAGGTTCCCGCCGTGCCGAGCTGGGCGATCATGGACCAGCAGTTCATGAAGCAATATATGCTAGCGGGTTCGATGCCGGGCTCGAAAAAGCCTGCCGAGTGGTTCGAATCGGGCTTCCTCAAGAAGGCGGACAGCATCGAAGAGCTCGCGGCATTGATAAAGATCGATCCGGCTGCTCTCGTTGCGACTGTCGAGCGCTTCAACGGCTTCGTCGCCAAGAACCACGACGATGATTTCAATCGCGGTGACCGGGCTTATGATCGCTGGCTGGGCGATCCGTTCCACCCGAAGAATGCCTCCCTGGGTTCGATCAGCGAAGGTCCGTTCTATGCAATGGCTGTGGTGCCCGGCGATGTCGGTACTTATGGCGGCGTCGTTACCGACCCGCAGGCCCGCGTGTTGCGGGAAGATGGCTCGGTGATCGAGGGCCTTTATGCCACCGGAATCTCCACGGCATCGGTGATGGGCCGCGTCTATCCCGGCGCCGGCGCCAGCGTTGGCCCGTCCTTCGTCTGGGGCTATGTCGCGGCCAGGCATGCCCTTGGTGCCACCTGACAACCAGCAGAGACATTGTATTGCTGGCAAAGAATGCCGCCACAATGGAGCATCACTGGAACACGAGTGATATTCCCCTCGAAGTCGTCTGGCTTGATCGCGTTTGAATACCTGGCAGGCATGCTGCCCGAATAAGACTTAGACTACCTGCCACTCATTAGTTCTGCAGAACGTCTGCGATGAAGCGGCGAACTTCTCGGTCAATCTGCTCGCCTTCTGGCGTACCGGGAAAGCCGGTGTGCGGCCCTGCCTCGGTAACGTGAAGCTCCGCCGGAACGTCCGCAGCGCGCAGGGCACGATGCATTCGGACGGTATTCGACAGGTAAAGGTCCCTCGTACCGGTGGTCAACAGCGTAGGTGGGAACCCTTTTGTGAAGTCCCCGAACAGGGGCGAGAGATAAGGGTGTCGCAGGTCTTGCCCGTTTGCGTAGAGCAAGTTGACCGGCATCAGCGGACGAAGGCCGGGATCGATCCCGAGATTGGTCTGGAAGCTGTCGCCCGACTCGGTAAGGTCGATCTCCGGCGTGTTAAGTACTGCGCCCGCGGGCAGCGGCAAGCCCTCATCGCGGGCGCGCAGGATCAGCGCAGCGGCCAGATTGCCACCAGCCGAACCACCATGGATGACAATCTCCTCGGGTGTGCGCTCGGCCAGCAAGGCCCGGTAGGCCGCCACACAATCATCAAGCGCGGCCGGGTAAGGATGCTCGGGCGGCATGCGATAATCAACCGTCCATATCCGCCGCTGGACTCGCGCAGCAAGGCCAATCCCCATCATGCGGCAAAGCTCGCCGCCGCACATGATCAGCCCGCCGCCATGCATGTCGAGGATGACGCCGCGGCTGTCATCGGGCAGTCCGGGAGGAGCGATGTCGAACACGCGGGCGCCGCCAGCGTCCCGCTCCGCGACTTTGGCCGGAACGACCTCGCAGATCTGCGACAGCAGGGGTAAGACGGCTTGATCGACTGCGGCCACATATGCTTGCCATCCGGCCTTGTCATCAAGGGCGGGATAGGTGAGCGGTTCGGGCTGAGGGGCAAGGTAAATCCGCGCGCCTTCGCCCAGGTGGGCGGGCTCGCATATGTCTCTGGCGGGAATGTGAACCGCAACCTTGCCGGCACTGTCGCTCATGTATCGATAGCTCCCTGACTCGTGCAGTCGCGGTAGGTCGAACAGGCCGGAACCGCAACAGGTTCGCCCTGTCAATCTGTGCCGCTGTGGCTCAGACTGGCCAGGACATATTGAACATGCCCTTGCGCATTAATGCCGGTTGGCATAGCCTTTGCCGGTTCGGGCAGGCCCGGAAAAGTACCTCGCACTGGAGAGCGAGATGACACAGGACGAAGCACCGACTGTCGGATTTACTATCTTTCGGGCCAAGGATGCGCCCGGCCTGATGGAAGCGGCATGCATGAGCATCGCGCCACGAACGGAGATCCAGGCTGAAGGCCTGAAGCAGGTCATGGCGGCTGGCTATGGCGAAGGCGAACAATGCAAGGTGCTCGTCAACTTGCCCGGCTTCAGCCTGACCCATGCATGGATGAAGACCGATTATCCGCTTACCCTTCACAGTCACGATTCTGACTGCCTCTATTACGTCGTGGCGGGAGACCTAACACTCGGAACTGAGGAACTTGGGCCGCAGGACTGCTTCTTCGTTCCTGCTGGCGTTCCATATACATACAGGCCCGGACCAAACGGCGTGGAAGTTCTGGAGTTCCGTCACGCTACCCAATTCAACTTCGTGAATTACTCAAAGAGTGCTGTCTTCTATGACAAGGCAGCGAAAACTTGTGCGGCCAATCTCGAAACATGGCGCTCTGCGAAGCCGCCATCGCAAATGGCTTGAATGCGGGAAAAACCGTAATACTGCTGCATGAGGCAAAAGGAAGAATGATGGTTACCAATACCGCCAGCGACACAAGAAATGTTCCATTTCGTATCGAGAACCCGGAACTGATCCCGGCGCAAAGATATTACGATCCCGAATTCTTCGAACTTGAGCGGCAGAAAGTCTGGCCGCACGTTTGGCAAATGGCCTGCCGGCTTGAGGAGATCCCCGAGGTTGGCGACTATGTCGAGTATACGATCCTCGACAAATCGGTGATCATCCTCCACACAAAGAACGGTGTGAAGGCCTTCCATAACGCCTGCCGCCATCGTGGCGTGCGGCTGGTAACCGGACCGGGAAACTGCCGCAAGCAGGGTTTCATATGTCCGTTCCACGGCTGGCGCTGGAATGCTGAAGGCGAAAACACATTTGTCTTCGGCAAGCAGATCTTCAGCGAAGAATTGCTCGACAAGGCCGAGATCGACCTCAGGCCTTGCCGAGTCGAGTTCTGGGCGGGCTGCGCCTTCATCAATTTCGACAAGACCGCATCCTCGCTGCCCGAAAGCCTCGGACCCGTTGCGGATCGGCTGAATGCCCGCAATGTCGACAAGCTGAAGATGGACTGGTGGTACGGCACTGTGCTGCCGACAAACTGGAAGCTGGCCATGGAAGCCTTCCAGGAGGGCTACCACACCATGAAAACCCATCCGCAACTCCAGCAGCTGTCCGCCTTCGGTAATCCTTATGGCACCGACGCAGAGGGGCTGACGCCAAACCGAAATCTCAATTCCCGGCAGGCCGTCAACATGCAGGTCGATTTTCTTGCCCGGCTAGGCTCCGGAATGGGTGGAATGGTGCACGACAGCGAAGTTGCTGTGCTCGAAAAGCTGCGCGACATGGACGTTCCCGACGATCCGCTCGAGGCGACAATGGCCTTTTATGCCAAGGCTCACGAAGAGATCACGCGCGACGGGCTCGCTCGCGGCGCCCCGATGTTCGATGTCCAGAAGGTTTCGCAGGACGTGGAATTCCACGCGGTGGAATTCATGTTCCCGCATTTTTTCCTGCTGCCGATGCTGAGCGCGATGTCTTCCTATCGCATTCGCCCGCTCACGCCTGAAACCTGCTTCTTCGAAATCTGGTCTTTGGTGTTGCGTCCCGAAGGCGAAGCTTACGAGACCCCGACGGCACCAACCATCTTACCGCACGACTCGCCGGACTTTCCGGAAATTCCGCGCCAGGATTACTCGAACCTTCCGCTCCAGCAGTTGGGCTTGCACGCTGGGGAGTTCGAATTCATGCGACTTGGCAAAGCGAACGAGGGCATGATCAGCAACTATCAGCGCCTGATTGACGGCTATCTTGCCGGCATGGCCCCCGAAAAGCTCGCCAGGGCTTCGCAGATCGTCAATGCCGGTTTTGAAGGACCGATCCTCGATATCGGCTTCTGATATCAATCCGCTTCTTCTAGAGCGTGTTTGATCGTTTCCGCCGCAGCGCGAGCGCCGGCCAGGGTCGGGTGAAACGGCGCGCCCTGCTTCGGCGCCGCGCCATTGACCCAGGGTTCCGGAGCGCAGGCGTCATGGCCTGCCGAAAGCTGGTCCATATCGACAACGGTCGCGCCGGCCTCCTTCGCGGCCTCGCGCGTCACTTCAGCCAAACGGACGCCAACTTGCCTCATCAGCCCGGCATCATCCGCGCCAATGCCCAACGCCGGGCAAGTTCCTTCGGGCGGAAGGATTGCAGGATAGGTCACCACAAAAATCCGGGCATTCGGAGCGCGCCGGGCAATCTCTCGCAATGTCGAAACAAGGTTGGCCCGCAACGCTTCGAAATTCCGCTCTGCAGCGGGCTGCGCACCATTCCAGAACAACCCGATTAGGAAACCGGCCACTCCGCCCCGTTGCTGATAGGCCAGCGCGGTAAGATCGCCCACATAGGCTATATCGTTGCCGCCAGCGGTCAATGTTACAAGCCTGGTGTCGGGCCCCAGCGCGTCGATCTGCGGCCCCTGGAACATCTGCCCGCCCCGCAAGACATGGCTGACCGTGGCGCCCGAGCATGACATGTCGGTAAGCGTAAGCCCGGTTATCCGCGCGAGCTGCTGCGGATAGCCATTGACACTGCGCTGGCAGACGATCGGGCTGCCCGGCACGCGAGGTCCAAGGCCGAGACCGGCGGCATATGAGCTGCCCAGCGCGACATATTCCGCACCTGTATCCGGTCGTTGCCGCCCCTGAAAGTAAAGAAGAACAAAGATCGCGAACACTGCAACGACGATGAGTATCAACGCTGCGAGGACCATGCGCATTTTCCTTTTCACATTGCCTCCTCACGATGAGCTCGCGCCGGGCGCGGGCCCGGACCGGGAATTCTCGCTGTCTGGCTGCACCGCAAGACACCGCCACATCGTCCGTCCACCAAAACAATCGCGATTCCCTGCAACGAACACTTACCTCATTTCCGTTTCAGACATCCGCCTCTCTCTGCCAGTTTCTAGATAACATAACATTTGTCCAGCTATCTAGAATGATTGCGCAAGCGGGAGGTTACTCAAGAATTACTAGAGATTTTTCTACTCTGGAACAGCAGTTCCACTGACATCTGCACAAAGTTTTCGACGAAGGCGACGGAATTTTCTGGACGGACCGGAGCCGTGTGCGCGAGGGCTATCCGCCCATGCGCAATGGAAAGAACGAGCAACGCTGCAAGAATGGGATCGTCCAGAGGGATCGCTTCGCCATTTCTCGCCATTTCTTCAATCGGCTCCGCGATCACACGAAAGACGGGCTGGACCGGTCCGACCGCATCCAATGCCGAAACGCCCAGCATATCAAACAACAGCTGATACCGCGATGGCCGCTCCATGGCGTAGCGCACGTAAGCCTGAATGCCCGCAATCAGAGTCTCTAACAAATCCAGTTCGCCCATGAGCGAGAGAGATTGCCTCATGTCTTTTGCCATCTGCTGCCAACAGGGGAACCATATCCCTGTTCACCGTGGACTTGGCGCGCACTTTGGTTCGCAATTCACCCTTATTGTTACGACTTACCAGCGCCGGAGCTTCCTCCAACCGCTTGCGCCAAGCTCGCAGGTGGTGCCGCCGCAACTTATCCAGCTTCACTTTTGCGATTGCGTCAGGGTAAACGTGCCTCCGAAATACCCCTTCGGCTATCGAGCTCGGCTTGTCCGCCAGATAGGCTCGGCAAGCGTCAGCAACCGCAACCAAGTCGTACGAGCGAACGCCGCCACTTTCCACTGTGTCAGCCCATTCCTCGGCATCGCGCTTCGCTTGGGAGTAGACGTCGTGGCCAGAGAGCAACCCAAAATCGCCAAGAGCCTTGCGCGAGTACTTCCCGGCATCAGGGTCGTAGGCCCGAGCGAACCAACCACCCCTTCCCCCGCGCTTTGAAGGCCGGAACCCTACATAGCAACCAGCACGCAGGCGTTGCCAATGCGGCTCGTCTCCCTTGCGCGGCTTCAGCCGCTCCCGCTCGCCAATCTTACTAAGGTCCACCACCGTCTAGGCTCCGCCGCGCAATCCATGAAACATCCATGAAATACAGCATCGAACAGCATTGAACAATATAGACGGATTCACTAGGGCTTGATCGTTCACAGATAACCGAGGATAACCGCTTTCTCACCCTTCACACGGGTGGGGTCGCAGGTTCAATCCCTGCCGCGCCCACCATTTCCGATCCACCTGACCTATTTGCATGCACCCTTTCGCACGCTGCGCGGATAGTGCAATCTGCTTGCAACGATACTGCAACGGGAGTGCGACGGGTGAGCGACTGCAATTCGATACTGGCCGATGAGATGTACATCATCCGGCTGGTCAATACATATGCGCGCGGAGCCGACACCCGCGACGGCGCGCTGTTTGCATCAGTCTTTGCCGAAGACGGTTCGCTCGAATACCGGGGACGCACCAGCACCGGCACCGCGCAGCTTTCGAAGATCCCGAACGGGCTACACGCCTACGAGAAAACCTACCACACCGTGCTCAACACCGTGATCGACGTGGACGGCGACAGCGCGACCGGAGAGGTCTATTCCGCCTCGCACCACTTGCGCCCGATCGAGGGTGACAAATTCAGCGACCGCGTGATGTATATCACCTACCGCGACACCTATCGCCGCACCGCGCAGGGATGGCGCATCGCAACGCGCCTCGTCGACGTGCAATTCATCGAATACAAGATCGTGGGCGGCCCCGACTGACCGCCCTCTGTCTGAGCTGATTACCGTCAGATCGTCGGCGTGTAAGGCCTAGGCGCGGTTGGCATCGACGAACCGGTGCGCTGCTGGCTATCGAACGCCTTCTTGGCGAGAAAGCCGCCCGCCGCGATCGCGATCATGCCGGTGAGTGACACGCGGCGGAGCAAGGTTGCGGCGACGACGCCTGCAACTGCACCATAGGGTTCGCTCACACTGCTGGTGTGCTTGGCGGCCTGCGAGCCAGCGATTGCGCCGATAATCTTGCCGATCATGTCATTCTCCTTGTGAGCCCACTCAACGCCTGGCCGCGCGGAGCGGTTCCACGCAACTGACGGAAAGAGGGTCTGGCGGGTTGAGAAACGGGCAAAAAGACTCCATAGCCCGCTGCCATGCATGACATCCGCCTGATCCGCGAAAATCCCGTAGCCTTCGATGCCGGCCTCGCCCGGCGCGGGCTTGAGCCGCAAGGCGCGCGCCTGACCGCGCTCGACGAAATGCGCCGCGAGGTATCGACGCGCATGCAGCAGGCGCGGAGCCGCCGCAACGAGGCTAGCAAGGCGATCGGCGCAGCAATGGGCAAGGGCGATACCGCCACTGCCGAGGCTCTCAAGGCCGAGGTCGCGAGCCTCAAGGACGAACTTCCCGCACTGGAGGAGCGCGAACGCCAGCTTGGCAGCGAATTGGATGGCTTTCTCGCCGCACTGCCCAACATTCCGCTGGCCGAGGTTCCCGACGGCGCGGATGAGGCGGGCAATGTCGAGGTTGCCCGCTGGGGTACGCCGCGCGTCATTAATTTCACGCCGAAGGAACATGCCGATCTCGGCCCTGCCCTCGGCCTCGATTTCGAGACCGGCGCAATGATCTCTGGCGCGCGTTTCACGTTCCTGAAAGGCGGGATGGCGCGGCTGCACCGCGCGCTGGCGCAGTTCATGCTCGATACGCAGACTGCGACGAACGGCTATATGGAATGCATCCCGCCGCTGCTTGTTAAAGACGAGGCAGTGTTCGGAACCGGGCAATTGCCAAAGTTCGCGGACGATCTGTTTCGCACAAGCGACGGCCGCTGGCTCATCCCCACCGCCGAAGTCAGCCTCACCAATGCGGTGCGCGAGCAGATCCTCGACGAAGCCGCCCTGCCCCTGCGCATGACCGCGCTCACCCCGTGTTTCCGCTCGGAGGCGGGCGCGGCGGGCAAGGACACGCGCGGATTCATCCGCCAGCACCAGTTCGAAAAGGTCGAACTGGTCACGGTCTGCTCCCCCGAACAGGCCGAGACCGAGCACCAGAAAATGCTCGCTTCCGCCGAATCGATCCTTCAGGCGCTCGATCTGCCTTACCGCACCATGATGCTGTGCGCTGGCGACATGGGCGCGACTGCGCGCAAGACTTTCGACCTCGAGGTCTGGCTGCCGGGCCAGCAGGCCTACCGCGAGATTTCGAGCGTCTCGCAATGCGGCGACTATCAGGCGCGGCGAATGAACGCGCGCTATCGCCCCGCCGATTCCAAGAAAACCGAGTTCGTTCACACGCTTAACGGATCGGGCCTCGCGGTCGGCCGCACCCTGGTCGCGGTGCTGGAAAACTACCAGCACTCTGACGGGACCGTCGAAGTGCCAGCCGTGCTCGCGCCCTACATGGGCGGCCTGACGCGGCTTGAGCCGCTGGCCTGATGCGCATCCTCATCACCAATGACGACGGCATCGGCGCACCTGGCATCTATGTGCTCGAAAAGATCGCCGCGCAGCTCAGCGACGACATCTGGATCGTCGCCCCGGCGGAGGAGCAATCGGGCGCGGGCCACTCGCTCACCCTGACGCGCCCGGTGCGGCTGCGCAAGCACGCCGAACGGCGCTTTTCGGTGACCGGCACGCCGACCGACGCAGTCATGCTCGCGCTCAAGAAAGTGCTGCCCGAGCCGCCCGACCTGATCCTTTCGGGCGTAAATCGCGGCGCCAACCTTGCCGACGACGTGACCTATTCGGGCACGGTCTCGGCGGCTGTCGAAGGCGCGCTGGCGGGTGTGCGCTCGATCGCGCTCAGCCAGGTCTATTCGCGCAACGACAGCGGCGAGGAAGTGTCGTTCGACGCGGCGGAAGAATGGGGCGCGAAAGTTATCAGACCTCTTGTCGACCTGCGATTTGCATCGCGAAGCCTGATCAATATAAACTTCCCTCCGCTGCGCGCAGTAGATGTCAGGGGAATTCGCGTGGTTAGACAGGGGTTTCACGATTACTCTCGCGGGTCGCTGGTCGAAAATGTCGATCCGCGCGGCTTTCCCTATTTCTGGTTCGGCCTGCACCCGGCGAAGAATACGCCCGGGCACGAAACCGATCTTGAGGTGATTGCCGACGGGTTCATTTCGGTGACCCCGCTGCAAGTCGACCTCACCCATTATCCCTCGCTCGATATTCTCGCCGGAAGGTACGCGACATGAAGCGCGCGCTGCTCCCCTTGCTGGCGGCGCTGCTGCTCGCCCCGGCCAGCGTTTCGGCGCTGCCGCCCGACAAGGAGAGCGAGCATGTCGTCGCCGCCGGAGAAACGCTGAACGGCATCGCCAACCGTGCGGGTGTTTCGCGCGACGCGATCATCAAGGCGAATGGCCTGAAGGACCCGTTTGTGGTGCGAACCGGCCAGAAGCTCAAGATCCCGCGCGATGCGCCGAGCGAGGGCAAGGCGGCGCAGCGCACGATCCCGGCAAAACCGCCAAGCACGTCTCCGGCAAAGCCGGAAGGCGCTTCGCTGGCCGACGCCTCAAGCTACGTGGTCCAGACAGGCGATACGCTGGGCTCGATTGCCATTCGCGCGCAGATCCCGCGCGTGCTGATTGCCGAAGCAAATGGTATTGCCGATCCGTACCCGGTCCGTGTCGGTCAGAAGCTCATGCTGCCGCGCACGCGGCGCCACACGGTGCGTGAAGGCGAGACGGGCTTTGCCATCGCTTACCAGTACGCGGTGCCGTGGGAGCAGATCGCCATCGCCAACGGGATCGACGCCAATGTGGCGCTTCCGCCTGGCAAGGTCCTGCTGATCCCGACCAGTTCGGCAACCTCGTCGTCATCGAGCACGGCGATGGCTGGCATTCGGCTTATGGCTCGCTTGCCAGGATCACGGTCAAGGAAGGCGATCCCGTCAAGGCGACCGAGCGTGTCGGCCTCGTCGGCGATACCAGCCTCACCCGCAAGACCGAGCTTCATTTCGAGCTGCGCAAGGCTGGCAAGCCGGTCGATCCGGTGGATTACCTGCCCGCCAGGCCGTGAAGCCGCTTAATGAGTTGACCCGCTACGCGCCGCTGCGGCGGGCCGTATCGCTGCCGGTATGGGCGGACGTGTTCCTCCGGCTTGGCGCCGCGCTCGCGCTGGTGTTCATCGTCGTCCTGGTTCACTGGATCGACCGCGACGGGCTGGTCGATCATCACGACGGCGATGTGAGCTTCCTCGACGTCGTCTATTTCACGATGATCTCGATCACCACCACCGGGTTCGGCGACATCGCCCCGATCAGCGACCGGGCGCGGCTCGAGGATCATATCGTCGTGCTCGGTTACGGCGTGAGCGGTTCCGAGGCGGTCAACGAGCTGATCGAGAGAGGAACCGATCCGGCTTGCATCGTGGTCATCGACGCGCAAGGCGATCGGCTGGAGCTGGCGGCGGAAATCGGCTGCAACGTGCTCGAAGGCGACGCTTCGCGCGATGATACGCTGCGCGCGGTGCGGATCGACCGGGCGCGCACCGTCCTTGTCTCTGCAGGCCGCGACGACACCACCATCCTGATCGTCCTCACCGTGCGCCACCTGGCCCCAAGCGTCCCGATAACGGCTGTCGTGCGCGCGGGCGACAATGAGTTGCTGGCCCGCCAGGCCGGGTCGGACAACGTCATCAACCCGGTCCGCTTCACCGGCCTGCTACTGGCTGGATCGGCGCAGGGACGCCACATTTCGGACTATCTCGCCGATCTCGCCTCGGTCAGCGGCAAGGTGCAGCTGGTCGAGCGGATGGTCCTGCCCGCCGAGGTCGGCCGCGGTCTCGACGAGCTGGCGAGCGGCGGCAAGGGCCTGCGCATCTATCGCGGCGGACGGGCCATCGGCTTCTGGGAGGAGGAAGCCCGGCTGCTTGCGGCCGGTGATACGATTGTGGAAATCCTGCCCAATGCGCCTCATGACCACGACGACCACGATGACGCATCGGGATAGTCAGCAAGCGGCGAAGGGAAACCACAGATGAGCATCGATTATGGCTTTACCGGCAAGCGCGCGATCGTGATTGGCGCGGGCAAGGATGTCGGGCGCGAGCTGGCGCTTGGCCTTGCGGGCGAAGGCGCGCGCGTGGTGCTCGCCGGCCGCCAGCACGGTCCGCTGGCCGAGACCGCCGCGATGATCGATGCCTTGGGGGGCGAGGCGCATGTGGTGGCGGTAGACCTCCACGATCCCAAGGGGGCTGATCTGCTGGCGGACCGTGCGCGCGTGCTGCTCGGCGGCATTGACCTCGTCGGCAATACCGCCGGCGTATTCCCCACCAGCCGTCTCGGACCCGGCCATCCCAGCCCCGCAATCGGCGTGGACGAAGGTTGGAACGAGGCCTTTGAATGGGTGTTGATGAGCGCGGTTCGGCTGACCCGCGCGGTGCTGCCCGGCATGATCGAGCAGGGATCTGGCGCGATGGTGCACCTCGGCGCCAACTCCTCGCGCGACTTTCGCCGGATGACCGGCCAGTTCGGTGCGATGAAGGCCGCGCTCGCTCATGTCGTCAAGAACTGGGCGCGCGAAGGCGGCGCGGCGGGCGTGCGGGTCAACGCCGTCCATCCCGGCTGGATCAAGGGCGCGGGCGTGACTGCGCAAGTGGCCTCGGCCGCAAAGACCGCAGGCGTGTCGTTCGAGCAGCAGGAGCGCGCGCAGGTGGGCAACCACGGCGATCATTACTGGACGCCGCGCATGGGCCTGCCTTCGGAATATGCCGATGCGATGCTGTTCCTGCTGTCCGCCCGGGCAAGCTATATCAATGGCGCGATGCTGCCGGTCGATGGCGGCTCGCCAAGCTGGTCCTGATTTTTCTTACCCAAGAGCGACAAACACCGCGCCCATCGCCGCCATGCCGACGATGAAATGGCCGGCATCGATGAAGAAATGCGCGGCTGTCTTGCGCAGGTACAGATAATTGATCCCGATTGCGGGCACCATCACGCAGGCGCCAAAGCCGATTGCGATCATCATTTTCGCTGTGTCGCTTGGGTTCGTCCTTGCGAATGTGTGGCCGAGCATGGTCGCGATCAGCAGTTCGAACAGGAAGCTCAGCCCGAAGATCAGCGCCATGTTCGCGCCAGCAGTCGAGTCCGGATTCATGCCCGAGGCCTTCTGCCAGGCCTTGCCGAACAGCACGGTGTACCAGACCATGCCGACCACGAAGAACGCCACCGCGCCCAGCACCACCGCCAGCAAATTGATGTTTCCCATTATCCCTCTCCCCGTCAGATCGGTTGCATACTAGCCCAATTGACCGCCTGCGTGTAGAGGCGCGGATTCCATGGCTTCAGCAACGCAACTTCCCCCCCAGCCCAAAGTCGGCATGGTCAGCCTCGGCTGCCCCAAGGCCCTGGTCGATTCCGAGCGCATCCTCACCCGGCTGCGCGCCGACGGCTATGCGATGAGCGCCGACTACGAGGGCGCGGACGTGGTGCTGGTCAACACCTGCGGCTTCCTCGATTCGGCCAAGGAAGAGAGCCTTGCCGCGATCGGCGAGGCGATTGCCGAAAACGGGCGCGTGATCGTCACCGGCTGCATGGGCAACGAGGCCGAGGCGATCCGCGCGAAGTTCCCCGAGGTGCTCGCGGTGACGGGCGCGCACCAGTATGAAGCCGTGGTCGAGGCCGTTCACGAAGCCGCCCCGCCGGGCCAAGGCCCCTTTGTCGATCTGGTGCCGCAGCCTGATATCAAGCTCACGCCGCGTCACTACTCTTATCTCAAGATTTCAGAAGGTTGCAACCATTCCTGCAGCTTCTGCATTATCCCCCAACTGCGCGGAAAACTCGCCAGCCGGCGCATCGACGCGGTGCTGCGCGAAGCGGAAAAGCTGGTCGCGGCAGGCACCAGGGAACTGCTGGTCATCAGCCAGGACACCTCGGCTTACGGCGTCGATATTGGCCACGAAGCGCGGGAATTTCATGGCGGGCAAGTCCGCGCGCACATGACCGACCTCGCCCGCGAACTCGGCGGCCTGCGGACGAGCGACGGCATGCCGCCGTGGGTGCGCCTGCACTATGTCTACCCCTATCCGCATGTCGACGCGGTGATCCCGTTGATGGCCGACGGCCTGCTAACGCCGTATCTCGACATTCCGTTCCAGCACGCCAGCCCCTCGGTTTTGAAGGCGATGAAGCGTCCGGCGAACGAAGCCAAGGTGCTCGAACGATTGCGCCAGTGGCGCGAGATTTGCCCCGACATCGCGGTGCGCTCCAGCTTCGTGGTCGGCTTTCCCGGCGAGACCGAACAGGATTTCGCCTATCTGCTCGACTGGCTGGAAGAAGCGCAGCTCGACCGCGTCGGCGCTTTCCGCTTCGAACCTGTCGAAAGCGCAGCAGCCAATTCCCTGCCTGGCGCAGTGCCCGAAGCGGTGAAGGAAGAACGCTACGCTCGGCTTATGGAACTGACCGCGCGGATCAGCGCGCAGAAGCTGGCGGCCAAGGTCGGCAGGGTCTTGCCCGTCATCATCGATGAAGTTGGCGAGCCCGACGAAGACGGCGATATCGGCGCGACCGGCCGTAGCCAGGCCGATGCTCCCGAGATCGACGGCAACGTTTTCCTGCGCAACGTTCCTGCTGCACTGCAACCGGGTCAGGTGGTCCAAGCATGCGTGGAGCAGGCCGACGAGCACGACCTCTATGGCTACATCGCTAGGAAATAAACGATACGGCTTCGACTATTTGCAAACTTTGCAACAAAAGCGGCACTTTTCGCACTTGCAGCAATTGTAGGAATGCGACATATAGGACGGGCCTTTCAGGCATCCTCTCCCAAACTTCCAAGGGGCTGGTCTTCGGACCGGCCCTTTTTTTCGCGGCATTGCTGCCCTTCGCGCAGGTCCACGTGAGCGAACCTTGAATCAGAGCCAGTCGATGTTGCGGAAGCGCAGCCACAGCCCGCCGCAGACGGCGGCGATCAGTGCCAGAACCATGAAATAGCCGTATCGCCAGCGCAGTTCGGGCATCACGTCGAAGTTCATGCCATATATGCCCGCGATTGCAGTCGGCACCGCGAGAATTGCCGCCCAGGCGGCAAGCTGTCGTGTCATGGTGCCCTGGCGGTGCTGTTCGAGCAAGCTCGCGGTCTCGACCACGGTGTCGAGCGTCTCGCGCAGGCCGCGCAGCCGCGTCATCGCGCGCCGCATATGATCGAGCACATCGCGAAACCACACCTTCGCGCCTGCATCGACTGTGGGATAGTCAGTTACCGACAGCCGTTCGCATACCGCCTCCATCGGCCCGCAGATACGCTCGAAGCGGCGGAGCTGGCGGCGCAGGCGGAAGATGCGGCGGATCGTGACCGGATCAGGGAAAGAATCGATGGCGCGCTCCTCGATTCGCTGCACCGCATCCTCGAAGCTGTCGATGATCGGCGTGTAGCCGTCGACGATGTAATCGAGGATCGCGTGCGCGACATAGTCAGGCCCTTCAGCAAGCCGTTCGGCGCCCAGTTCGAGCCGCCGCCGCAGATCGACATGCGCGCGCTCCGAACCGATGCGCACGCTGACCAGATAGCCGCGAGAAAGGAACAGCGATGTCTGCCCATAGGAAATCGTGTCGTCGGCACCGAGCGCGGCGGTGCGCGCGACGATGAACAGTGCGTCGCCGTAGACTTCGACCTTGGGTATCTGGGTCGCGGTCAGCGCATCCTCGACCGCAAGCGGATGCAGCGCATACTGGCTGCGCAGCAGCTCCATTTCCGCCAGATCGGGCGAAGCCACGCCAATCCAGTCGAACTCGCCCGGCTCGGAACACAGCGCAGCCCTCCCGTCGACCGGGAGATCCTGAACTGCGGCTTTTCCCGCGTGGTAGCGGCGGGCGGCGACGATGGTCATGGCGGGCTTCTGCCGGATCAACCCGGGCCTTGCAATGTTGGCGCTGCACTCGGCTGGCGAGGCGCGCGCATTTGGAGCCATCGTTGCGCATCGCTTATGCGCAAAACCGGTTCCCACTTTTCCGCACGATGCTCTAATCCGGCGCAATGACCGATTCGCCCCGCATCGTTACCGCCGCGCTGATTGTGATCGGCGACGAGATTCTCTCAGGCCGCACGCACGACAAGAACATCGCGCAGGTCGCCGCCTGGCTCGGCATTCAAGGAATTCGCCTTGCCGAGGTGCGCGTGGTTGCCGATCACACGCCGGCGATTGTCGAAGCGGTCAACACGCTGCGCGCGCGCAACCATTACCTGTTCACCACCGGTGGCATCGGCCCGACTCACGATGACATCACCGTGGACGCCGTGGCCGAAGCGCTGGGCGTGGGGGTTATCGTCCATCCCGATGCGCGCGCAATCCTCGAAGGCTATTACGAAACGCGCGGCGGGCTGACCGAGGCGCGGCTGCGCATGGCGCGCGTGCCTGACGGCGCGGAACTGATCCCCAACCGCTATACCGGCGCACCCGGCATCCGCTATGACAACGTGTTCCTGATGGCAGGTGTGCCGCAGATCACCGCCGGCATGCTCGATGCGCTGTCGGGCACGCTCGAAGGCGGGCACAAGCTGCTGTCCGAAACCGTCGGCTGCTGGGTGCAGGAAAGTGAAGTTGCCGACCTGCTGCGCCAGACCGAGGCCGATTTCGGCGCCTGCCAGATCGGCAGCTACCCGTTCTGGCGCGAGGGCAAATCAGGCGCGAACTTCGTCGTCCGCTCGACTGACGCCGAGGAATTGGCGGCCTGTGTGCGCGAACTGGCGCGCGCGCTCGATGCGATGGACCGCCCGGCTTACCCTGGCGGCATCGAGTAACCAGGCTGGTCATCGACGCGGGAAAGCCGCGCGGCCAGCCCCGACAGCGCGGGAATCAATCCGGCCGCCTGCACCATTCCTGCTGCGCCAAGCGGACGCCCGGCAATGCTGGCAATTGCCCCCGCTACGCGCACCGGAAGATGCATCCGCCGCGCCAACCGCCGCTGGAAGCGCAGAGCGTCGAGCCCCAGGCTGACCGCGAACGCCGCCTCGGCCCCACTCGCCAGCGCGATGGCGATGCCCTCTCCCGCCAGCGACGGGATCACCGCCGCCTGATCGCCGACGCGAAGTGCCTGCCCTGCGGGCTGCACAAGCAAGAGGCCATAAGGCACGTTGGCGACCGCCTGCGCCGCTCCCGGCTGGCTCCCAGCCGCCGCGATCCGCTGAGCTAGCGCGGGATTTTCGTCCGCCAACCGCTCGAGCAAGGCAGAGGGATCACCGCCCGCTGCCGAGAGAACGCTCCGCTTCACCGCCATGCACAGGTTGGCCGATCCGTCCTCTTGAATGGCAAGCCCGGCATAGCCGCCCGCGAACAGGTGCAGTTCGACCGCGTGTTCCACCATTGCCTGCAGCGCCGCGGTTCCGGACAGCCGCCAGCGCAGCCCGACTGCGGGATCGTCGGACATGGCCGGGCGGCGTGCACCGCGCAAATCGTGCTTGCCGGTGGCGAGAACGACCGCCGATGCTTCAAGCATTTCCCCGCCCGCGAGCTCGATCATGCCATCTCGGTTGAGGCTGGAAACCCTCACGCCGCGCCGTACTTCGGCGCCTTCGGCTTCGGCGCGCGCCAGCATCGCATGGTCGAGCACGCGGCGCGACAGTGACCAGCAGCGCTGCGGCAAGCGCGCCTCGGTGCTGCGAGACCTCGCGAAAAGCCGCACGCGATCAACCGGATGCGCGCCGAGCGCGGCAGGATCGACGCCCAGCGCGAGCAGCCTTCGCGCGGTCGACCAGCTGAGGAATCCGCCGCACAGCGCGTTCTGCGGCTCGGCAGTGCGTTCGAGCACCAACGGACGCAGACCGGCACGAGCCAGCCCGATCGCCGCAGCCGCCCCCGCCGGACCGCCACCCAGGATCAGCGGACCTTGCACACGCACAGCCTGAAGGGAAACCAGCGTTGCACCTGTGCGCCCTCCACGCCCGCATCGGCAAGCATCGCGCGCCATTCATGAGGCCGGAACGAGCGGGCGACCGACAGCGTGCCGTCCTCGCGCACGATCCTGTGCAGGCGCAGCGCCCGCGCCATCAGCGGAAAGCCCATATGAGCGAGGCGGTGGCGGTGCAGGTCGTTGACCAGCCAGCCGCGCGCCGCCTCGCAGTCCATGAAACGAAGAAAGGCGTCCAGTTGATCGGGACTCATGTGATGGGTGACGAGGCTGGAGATCACCGCGTCCCAGCCCTGCCCCGCCAGATCGGCATAGTCTCCGGTCCGGTAAGTGATCGGCATGCCGCGCGGGGTCGCCTCGCGGGCAATCGCTTCGCTGCGCGGATTGAGGTCGATCCCGACAAGTTCGCAGGCAACGCCGCGCTTTTCGCACCAGCGCGCCACGCGGCGGAGCATATCGCCGTGTCCGAAGCCGACATCGAGCAGCTTGAGTGTCTGCCCCCGCCGCGCGATGCGCCCGAGAAAGGCCATGGTCGGACGCGAGGCCAGCGTCAGGACGTTGACCCGCTCGAGGTCGGCGAGGATCCTCGCATAGACCGGCGGCGAAAGGTCGAGCGAATCCATCTGCTCTTCGGCGATGGCGCGCTCGCGCAGCGAGGTCATGGTGCGCTCCTGTAGCCCAGGCCTTCGACCGCGAGGCCGGGGCCGAACGCCATGGCGCGGCCATTGGCCACCCGCGTGCCGCTCGCCATGATCCGCTCGAGCACGAACATCACCGTCGCCGAACTCATGTTGCCGCACTCCGCGAGCACCGCACGCGAATGGTCGAGCGCGTGTTCCCCCAGATCGAGCCCGCGGGTGACGGCGTCGAGGATCGAGCGGCCCCCGGCATGCACCGCCCAGCTGTCGGGCGCTTGGTTGCCATTGATTTGCTGGCGCACCATCGGATCGGCAAGAGCATCGGCGATCCGCCCGGGCACTTCGCCCGAAAGGTGCATGGCAAATCCCTGATCGCCGATCGTCCAGGTGATCAGGTCATGGCTGTCGGGCAGCGCCATTGAGAAAGGCTCGGTAAGCTCAAGCCCCAACGGCTCCGCCGATACGATAGCGGCAGCGGCCCCGTCGCCGAATTGCAGCATGGCCAGCAGTTTCTCGATATCGCTGACCGCTTGCAGATGAAGGGTGCAAAGCTCGGCGGTGACCACCAGCACGCGCGCCTCGGGCTGCGAGCGCACGATGTGGCGCGCAGTGCGCAGTGCGGTAATCCCGGCGTAGCATCCCATGTAACCGATCAGCACCCGCTCGGTGCTGCCGGGCAGATCGAGCGCGCGGACAATAAGCTGATCGATCCCCGGAGCAACGAAGCCGGTGCAGCTCGCGGCCACGATGTGACTGACAGGCCCGAGCGGCCCCAGCCGCTCGATCGCCGCCAGCGCAAGCTCGGGCGCCTCGCGGGCATAGACCGCCATGCGATCGCCGGTCGAATTGGCGGCGTCGGGGCCGTAAAAGTCGAGGCCTGCGTCGTGCCGATAAGCATCGCCGCCCAGCACGCTCCAGCGTTGGTCGATGCCCGAACGCTCGGCCATGCGCATAAACAGCGCGCGCGTGCGCCGATCCTCGATCTGCGCGGTCGCCCATTCGACAAACAGTCCGTGGACCTCATGCGGCGGATGGGTTCCAGCCACACGATTGATAAAGGCACCGCCCGAAGGCTGCGGGGTTTTGCTCACGTGACGTCAATGCCCTAGTGGATTGATCTTGTCATTCGCTTCCCGATTGCGGCGATCCAGGATTGGGAATGCAAAAATCGGACCGGAAGATGCGGTCCCGAGACAGTTCAAATCCACAGCGCGGCGGCTGGTTGCCCTCCGCGCGCAAAAAAGCCCGGCGATTCCTTGTGAGAATCGCCGGGCCCTGGTGGTGGCTTCCCGTTCCCGGGAAGCCAGGGGGGACGTTGTTCCGGTTATCAGCGCAGCAGCGACAGCACGTTCTGCTGGCTCTGGTTCATGCCTGCTCGCGCTCGAGATGGGCATTGCCGGACAAGAAGGGATCGCCGCGACCCTGCGCGAGCTATATGCCCGCGCCCGCGCCAGTGTGCTCGCCTCGGTGCTCGAATGGGACGAGCCAACCCTAAAGCGCATCCGCGACGACTTTGCCGATATCCGCGAGGCGCTGCGCGGCGCGCGCCCGCAGGCGGGCTAGGCGGGCTTGTAGTACCAGATCTTGACCGAGGCCGGATCGACCGAATCGCTCGATCCGAAGTCGCCCGATTTGGTGCGCTCCATGATCTCGGCCATCACCGACGAAGGATCATCGACGTCGAGATCGAACACCGAAATCTGCGCGCCGGGCGGCGTGGCGGGAGACGATTCCAGCGCGATCAGCCGCCGCCCGTTCAGCACGCCGGTGGCTTGGCACACGTCGGGCAGATGGACCTTGTCGTACCATTCGGCATATTCGCTCTCGCGGCCGGGCTTGGGGCTGCTCGCCACGACCAGTACAAATTTCGCCATGTTTTCCTGTCCCTTATAGCCGCTTCTTCAGCCCAGCGTTTCGATGATCGCGGAGAAGTCGCGGCCCGCATTGCCGGCGTTGGCGAAGGCATCGTAAAGCTCGCGCGCGCGCTTGCCCATGGCCGGATCGACGCCTGCTTCCTCCGCCGCCGCCAGGGCCAGCGTGAGATCCTTGAGCATCAGCGCGGTGGCGAACCCGCCCTCGTAATTGTTGTCCGCCGGGCTTGTCGGCCCGACACCGGGCACCGGGCAATAGCTGGTTATCGACCAGTTCTGGCCCGAGGAAACGGAGCTGATGTCATAGAAGGTCTGCGGATCGAGGCCCAACTTCTGCGCCATGGCGAAAGCCTCGCAGGTGCCGATCATGTGGATCGCCAGCAGCATGTTGTTGCACAGCTTGGCCGCCTGCCCCGCCCCGCTTTCCCCGGCATGGATGACAGTCTTGCCCATCGCGGCGAGGATCGGCTGGGCGCGGGCAAAGGCCTCGCCTCTGCCCCCGACCATGAAGGTCAGCGTGCCGGCCGCAGCTGCCGCAATGCCGCCCGAGACCGGCGCATCGACCATGGCGTAACCCGCATGCTGCGCAGCCTCGGCCACTTTACGCGCGGTGGCGACGTCGATGGTCGAGCAATCGAGCAGCAGCGCGCCGGCCGGGGCCTTGCCCAGCACTTCTTCGCCGTAAACCGAATCCACGATCTTGCCGTTAGGCAGCATCGAGACAACCGCCTCGGCCCCCGCGACCGCCTCGGCAACGGTCTTGCAGGGTGTGCAGCCGCTTGCCGATGCGCGTTCCAGCGCCCCTGCCGAAAGATCGAAGGCGCTCACCGCGTGCCCCGCCTTGACCAGGTTCGCGGCCATCCCGCCGCCCATGTTGCCAAGGCCGATGAAAGCGATCTTCATTAGGGTTCCTTTGTCCTTAGTCGCGCAGCAGGTCGCGGCCGATGATCATCTGCATGATCTGGTTGGTGCCTTCGAGGATACGGTGGACGCGAAGGTCGCGCCAGAACCGCTCGATCGGATAGTCCATCAGGTAGCCGTAGCCGCCGTGAAGCTGCAACGCCTTGTCCGCCACGTCCGACCCCATCTCGGTCGCCAGCTTCTTGGCCATGGCGGCAAAGCGTGTCTTGTCGGGCGCGCCCGAGGTCACCTTGGCGGCGGCGAGATAGAGCAGCGCGCGCGCCGCTTCGAGGTCGGTCGCCATGTCGGCCAGCATGAACTGGGTGTTCTGAAACTCGGCAATCGCCTTGCCGAACTGTTTGCGCTCCTTGGTATAGGCAATTGCCTCGTCGAGGCAGCGCTGCGCCCCGCCCAGCGAACAAGCGCCGATGTTGAGCCGTCCGCCGTCGAGACCGGACATGGCGATCGAGAAGCCCTGCCCCTCTTCGCCGACCAGATTGGCGGCTGGCACCCGCACTTCGTCGAGGATGAGCTGCGCGGTCGGCTGCGAATGCCAGCCCAGCTTGCGCTCCTGCGCGCCGAACGAGACGCCGGGCATGTCTTTCTCGATCACCAGGCACGAGATGCCTTTCGGCCCGTCAGCGCCGGTGCGCACCATGGTGACGTAAATGTCGTTCTCGCCCGCGCCCGAGATGAACTGCTTGGCGCCGCTCACCACATAGTCGCCGCCATCGCGCCGCGCCGTCGTCGTCAGCGCCGCCGCGTCGGAGCCTGAACCCGGCTCGGTCAGGCAATAGCTGGCGATCCGCTCCATCGTCACCAGCGAGGGCAGGTATCGCTCCTTGACCTCTGCCGCGCCGAACCGGTCGATCATCCAGGCGGCCATGTTGTGAATCGACACAAAGGCGCTGGTCGAGGCACAGCCATAGGCCATCGCCTCCATGATCAGCGCGGCTTCGAGCCGCCCCAGCCTGATGCCGCCGCTCTCCTCGCTCACATAGATCGCGCCGAAGCCAAGTTCTGCGGCCGAGGCAAACACATCGCGCGGAAAATGGTGGTCGATGTCCCACTGCGCGGCAAACGGCGTGATCGCATCGGCGGTGAACCGGCGCGCCATCTCCTGGATCGCGCGCTGTTCCTCGGTAAGATCGAACTGGTCTGTCATGGCAAGGGCTTTTGGCCGCAAAACCGCGCAATGTGAACTGCCATTCTGGCTAATGGTTGACGCCTGCGGCGCTACGGACAAGACTGCCGACATAGAGAAATCGATCGGGAGGAATGCAAGTGAGCGCAGCTAATGTGGACCGGGCCTATATCCGGCGGGCAATCGACGCGGCAGACCTCAACGCGGTGCGTTTGGCGCTTTACCAGAATACCTGCGACTCGGCGCTCGCCGCGCTGCCGCTGGCCCCGCAAATGAGCGATACGCAGCGCGAATCGCTCAAACAGCAGGCGGTCACCTGGCTGGAGACGCATGCCAGCACCGCGCGTCTGCCCGAACCCGATGAGGCCAAACTGCGCGAACTGATGTGCCTGGCGACCGGCGAGGAGCTGGGCGATCTCGAATTCGAGGCGCGGCGCGAGCAGACTGCGTTCAAGGACTTTCCCTTCCTTGCCCGGTGGCAAGGCGAGGCGCCCGAGATTCCGGCCGATTTCAGTGTCGTTATCGTCGGCAGCGGCTTTTCCGGCGTGGTCATGGCCGTGCAGTGCCAGCTGCTTGGCATCCCCTATACCGTTATCGAGAAAGGCGACGAGCCGGGCGGCACCTGGAACATCAATCGCTATCCCGACGTGCGGGTCGATACGATCTCGCTCACTTATGAACTGAGCTTCGAGAAGGAGTGGCGCTGGGCCGAATATTTCGGGCGCGGCGAGGAAGTGCGCACTTATCTCAATCACGTTTCGCGCAAGTTCGGCGTCTATGAAAATACCCGCTTCAACCATGCGCTCACCGCAGCGACGTTTGACGAAGCCTCTTCCAGGTGGCTGCTTGATGTAGATACCCCCACGGGGCCGCAGCGCATGGGAGCCAGCGTTCTCGTCACCGCCACGGGCCTGTTCGCCAACCCCAAGATCGTCGATTTTCCGGGGCGTGATACCTTCAAGGGCGAGATCGTCCACCCGGCACGCTGGCCCGCCCAGCTATCGCTCGAAGGCAAGCGGGTGGCAGTAATCGGCAACGGGTCCACAGGTATCCAGATGGTCAGCGCCATCGCGCAGCAGGCCGCACATACCTGCGTGTTCCAGCGCACACCGCAATGGATCTCGCCGCGCGACAAATATGGCCAGCCGATGGAGCCCGAAGTCCACTGGCTGATGGACAATTTCCCGGGCTACTGGAACTGGGCGCGCTACATGGCGGGCGCGCCGCTGTTCGACACTCACGCGCTTGTCTGCACCGATCCCGAGTGGCAGGCCAAGGGGGGCAAGGTCAATCCGGTCAGCGATGCGATGCGCACCGATCTGGCCGCCTATATCGAGCGCGAGACCGGCGGCAGGCGCGACATCATCGACCGCGTTTTGCCTGACTATGCCCCGATGTCACGCCGCCCGGTAGTCGATAACGGCTGGTACCGCGCCTTGACGCGCGATGACGTGGAATTGGTCACCGATCCGATCGAACGCTTCAGCGAGAAGGGCATCGTGACTGGTGACGGCAAGGAGCGCCCGCTCGACGTGATCGTGACCGCTACCGGTTTCGACGTGGTCAAATACCTTTGGCCCGCCGAATTTCGCGGCAGGGGTGGGATCGAAGTCCACGACATGTGGGAAGCCGCCGATGGCCCGCGCGCCTATATCGGTTCGATGGTTCCGAATTTCCCCAACATGTTCATGCTCTACGGACCCAATTCGCAGCCGGTTTCGAGCGGCCCGGCGCAATCGACCTGGTTCACGATCTGGTCGGCCTTCATCGGCCGCTGCATGATGAAGATGATCAGCGAACATGCCTCGACCATCGAAGTGACCCAGCAGGCTTACGAGGACTACAACCAGGCGCTCGACAAGGAGGCGCTCAACCTCGTCGCCATGACCAGGGAAGGCGGCATCGAGAAGAACTACTACGTCAACAACGACCATGGACGCCTGCAGGTGAACGCGCCGTGGTATGGCCCCGTGTTCCAGAAGATGTTTGCCGATCCCGATTGGGATGCGCTTGAACTGCGCCGTCAATCGGAGCCGGTGGAATAGATCAGATTGTGCGCCCGCCATCGACGGGATAGACCCCGCCGGTCTGGTAGCTGGCCTCGTCGCTGAGCAGGTATGCGATGAAGGCCGCGACTTCCGAGGGATCGGCGGCGCGACCGAGCGGCAGGCCCTTGAACGCGCCCGCCGGAACCGACGGCAGGTTCATCGCCGGGGCCAGCATCGGCGTATCGACTGCGCCGGGGCAGACCGCGTTGACCCGGATTCCGTGCGGTCCGTTCTCGTGAGCCGCCGTGCCGGAAAGCCCGATCAGCGCGCGCTTCGAGCTACCGTATGCGGCGCTTAGCGGCTGCGCGTTCAGCCCGCCGACCGAGGCGACGTTGACCACCGCGCCGCCCTTGCCCTGTGCCTGCATCTGCCGCAGCACCGCGCGCAGCGCCAGGAACGCGCCCCTGATGTTGACCGCATGGACCCGGTCGAACTCTTCCACCGGCAATTCGGTGATCGGCAGTCTCGGGCCAATCACGCCGGCATTGTTGACGAACAGGTTGACCTCTCCGAACTGGTTCGCCGCCTCGGCGACCATCCGCTCGCAATCCTGCTCACGCGAAATGTCGGCCACCACCGGCATGACCGCGCCCTGCATGGCCGCGCAGCTCTGCGCCAGCAGATCGCCCTTCACATCGACTGCAACGACGCTGCATCGCTCGTGCAACAGGCGGCGGCACGTCGCCTCGCCGATGCCCCGCGCGGCTCCGGTAACCAATGCGACGCGGCCCTCAAGTCCCGCAAATGCCATATCGACTCCCGTCCCTGTCCCCGGCACCATGCATATCGCGCGAGCAGGCCATTGACCACCGCCCGGGTTGTTTATAAAGTGATCACTACTTAAATCGGTCGGTCAGGCAGGAGAGCAGAATGCGGTTCGGCATTACCTACAACCTCGAATATGTTCCCGAGGTGCACGGCAGCGAGAAGCGCTATGTCGACCTGATCCTCGAACAGTCGGTGCTGCTCGACGAGCTTGGCTACGATGCCGTTTGGTATTCGGAACATCACACCGGGCGCTATTCGTTCGGCAACCCGGCGGTGATGGCCGCGGCCGCGGCGGTGAAGACCAACCAGATCAAGATCGGCACCGGCGTTTCGCTGCTGCCGCTGCACAATCCGGTCTTCCTGGCGGAGGAATTTGCGCTGGTCGATGTGCTGTCAAACGGCCGGCTCGAATACGGCATCGGGCGCGGCTATGTTCCGCATGAATATGACTGGGTCGAAGTGCCCATCGCCGAAAGCCATTCGCGCTACCACGAGATCACAGATTTCCTGCTCCAGGTGTGGACCGCCGAAGGCCTGACCGATTTCAACGGCAAGCACTTCCAGATCGAGAATTATCAATGCTTCCCCAAGCCGATCCAGAAGCCCTACCCGGCGATCTATGCTTCGGCGGCAGGTTCGATGGAAAGCTTCGTCTGGGCCGGACAGAATGGTTTCCACCTCGGCACGGCGCTGTTCCTGCCCGATATCAGCCTGCTGCCCAAGGGCATCGCCGCCTATGAGGAGGAACTGGCCAAGGCCGGCCATGACCGCGCCAGCCGCGAGGTGATGGCGATCACCCAGATGTTCTGCCACCGCGATCACGAAACCGCGCTGACCGAAGGGCGGACCTATGCCAACAATTACTACCGCCATTTCGCCAAGCTCAGCGGTGCGACCGAGGCCAACCCGATCTATCCCTATTACAGCACGGTCGACGCGCTCGATCTCAACGCCAATGGCCAGTTGCTGCTCGGTTGCCCTGACGCGCTGGTCGAGCGGATCAGCGGCTATCAGGAAGATTACGGCCTCGACTACATGATGATGGAGATTGCGCAGGGCGGCGCAGCTCATGACCGCATCTGCGAGGCGCTGGAAACCTTCGCGAGCGAGGTGATGCCGCACTTCCGCAAGGCCGAAGCGCCCCGGGAAAAGTTGACTGCATGAGCGGCAAGGTCGCTATCGTCACCGGCGGCGGCCAGGGGCTCGGACGCGGAATCGCCATAGCACTAAGCGAAGCGGGCTTCCGCGTTGCCGTGCTTGGCCGAACGCTCTCCAAGCTCGAAACGACGGCGGAGTTGTGCCCGGGAGAGTGCCTGCCGGTCGCCTGCGACCTGATCGATCCAGATCAGGTGCGCGCCGCCTTCGCCAAGGTAATTGAAGCCTATGGCCGGCTCGACGTGCTGGTCAACAACGCGGCGAGCTATGCCGCCTTCGACCTGACCGAAGCGCGCGACGAACAGATTGTCGATGTCGTGACGCAAAGCCTGATCGCGCCGATGTTCTGCTCGCGCCAGGCAGTGATCGAGATGCGCAAGGTGGGCGGCGGCGATATCGTCAACATATCGACCCAGTCGGTGCTCACCCCGCAGCCGACGATGATCGTCTATTCGGCGGCCAAGGGCGGGCTGGATGTTTTCGCGCAGGGCCTGCGCAACGAATTCAGGACCGAGAACATCCGCGTGTTGACGGTTCAGGTCGGCGTCGTCTCCAACTCCACGCTCGATACCGCCGATCCCGAGGGCGCGGCGAAATACATGGCCGGGCTCCAGCGCGCGGGGCTTGAAAAGGCCTTCGTGTTCCCCGGTTCGACACCTGCGGACATCGCCGCATCGATTGTCCACGCCGTCACCGCGCCGCGCAACACGGTGATCGAGGACATCGTCATCCGGGGGTTCGAAGGGCCGGAAGGCTGAATTACCTGCCGTGACCGTCGATGGCGAGGTGATGCCCGCCATCCGACATGATCGTCTCTCCGGTAATGTAGCGCGACCCCTCGAGGCAGAGAAACACGACCGCGTCGGCAACATAGTCCGCCGTGCCGGCTTCCTGAATCGGGCGCGAGGTCTTGGCGCTTTCCAGCAGCGCCGCGTAACGGTCGGGCGAGAAATGCTCGGACAGCCACGGCGTGTCCATGAACCCGGGACACACCGCATTGATGCGGATTTTCGGCGCGAGCGCGCGCGCCAGCAGCTTCGTCATCGACAGCACCGCGCCTTTGGAAGCGGCATAGGCCACCGACGAGCCGATGCCGAGGACGCCGGCGGTGGAAGACACGTTCACGATCGCCCCGCGCCCCTGCCCCTTCATCGCTGGCGCACAGGCCCGGATCATCTGGTATGCGCCAACAAGGTTGACCGAATAGACGTCGAGAAAATCCTGCGCATCGAGGGCTTCGAGGTCGTCGTGCGCGGCGAATCGCGTGGTCGCTGCGCAATTGACAAGGATGTCGATGCGCCCGAATTGCTCCAGCGCGGCTTTCGCGCCTTTCCTGCAATCCGCGTCGCGCGACACATCGGCCTGCACCGCCAAGGCTCCTGCGTCCTCCCTGCGGCACGCTTCGAGAACGTCTGTCGCGCGCTCAGGATCCTTGCGATCGAGGAGCACCACATTGACGCCGCGCTCGGCCAGCCGGATAGCGGTCGCCGCGCCAAGGCCGGAAGCGCCGCCTGTGATGACCGCGACCTTGCCCTTGTGCTCGCTCAAGCCATTCCCCCTTGCGGACGGGCGCCGACGCATTACGCGCCGACGCCTCTAGCCGCTATCACTCAGCGCGTTCGGCGTGCTTCTGGAACATCCGCATGATATCGCCCGAAGTGATGGGGCGCGGTTCCTCACCTGCCGCCAGCGGCGCAGCACCGCCGCTCGACTTGGTGGAGGTATCGACGCCCGCCTGAGCCGCCTTGGCGCGCAGCGCGCCCACCGTTAGCTGCTCCTTCGGAATCTTGCCGAACAGATCGAACTTGAAATCGCGCAGCGCGTTGCCGTGCGTGATCTTGTCGATCTGGACATCGGTAAGGTGCTTGATCGAATCCCACAGGAATTCAGGCGATTTCGGCCACAACGTGTCGGAATGCGGATAGTCGCACTCGTAGGCGATGTTGTCCTCGCCGATCCAGTCGATGTTGTGCAGCCCGAACTTGTCGTCGATGAAGCAGTTGAGGAAGTGCTGCTTGAACACCTCGCTCGGCTTGCGGTCGCCCATGTACTGGTTCGAATGTGTCCAGGCGTGGTGCTGCTGATGCGAGAAATCGGCGCGCTCCATGAAGTAGGGCACCCAGCCGATCGAGCCTTCCGACAGCGCGATGCGCATGTCGGGATACTTGTGCAGCGCGGCGAGGTTGAGCCAGTCGGAAGCGCCGATCGCGATCGACATCGGCATGGTCGTGATCCAGGCCTCGATCGGCGAGCCCATCGAGGCGTGCGGCGCCGGATGACCCGCGCCGATATGCAGGCAGATCACCGTTCCAACCTCGTTCACCACTTTCCACAGCGGTTCCCAGTATTCGTCATGGATCGTCGGCAAGCCGCGCGTGCTGGGATTGTCGTTCATCGAGACGACATTGCAGCCCTTGGCGGCGAACCGCTTCACTTCGGCGACGGTGGCGTCCATGCTCCACAGCGGCAGCAGGCCGAGCGGAATGAAGCGGCCCGGGTTGCTGCCGCACCACTGGTCAACGTGCCAGTCATTGTAGGCCTGCAGGTGCTGCAAACCGTGTCCGCCTTGCGCGCCGTAGAACAGGCCGCCGTCAAGCCCCGGAAAGCTCGGGAAATTGAGCGAGGAGGCGATGCCGTTGACGTCCATGTCCTTGACCCGCTCGTCGGCATTGTAGCAGCCGGCGCGCAGCTGGTCGAACGAGGTCGGCTCCATGCCATATTCCTCGGGCGGGCGGCCGACGACGGCGTTGAGGCCGACCGAGGGAATTTCCTTGCCCAGGTACTCCCAGTAATTGGTGCCGTTCTCGGCGGTGCGCAGCTTGGGCGCGGACTCGTATGCTTCGCCCTTGAGGTGAGCGTCGAAGACGTCGCCCGGCTCGGTGATGTGATCGTCAACGCTGACGAGCACCAGATCGTTCATTTCCATTGGGTTTCTCTCTCTGACTTTTGTCTGATCGGGGATCCTGGCTGCTCAGGCCATGATGCCCATCACCTTTTCGCCTTCGGTGGGCTGATAGGGTTCCACCAGCCCGTTGATCGTGCCGTGCATGACGATGGCGCTCGCATCGTCGAGCACGCGGCGTGCGACAAGAAATTCGCCGCCAACCCAGCCATGCCGGATAAACCTGCCGAAGCGCAGCCGGGTTCCCGGCGCGCCGGTCGCCGCGGGCATCATCTTGATGCGCTCGAGCGCGGCCTTGACGCCCTTGCCGGTCAGCGGGCGAGCGGTAGCGACCGCGGTGAGCATCATCCGGCCCACGTCATAGGCCAGCAGCGGCCAGTAAAACGCCGGGCGGCGATTGTATTTCGCCTCGAACCGGTCGAGAAAATCGCGGCCCACCTCGTTGCGCTCGTCGAACTGATCGAGCCCGACCCAACCGGCAAGATGTTCGCGCCACATGGGCGAGTTGGCGGCAAACTCGAAGGCCGTGCAAGTGTAGCGGCGCGGCATCCAGCCGAGCTCCTTGAGACCCGCATTGATGTGCTGGACGCCCAGCCCCATGCCGATGTGCATCAGGCCATCGGGCTTGTTAGCGGCCAGCACGCGCAGCTCATCCACCTTGGTCGCGACGATCTGCGGGATCGCAACCTCGCCGGTTATCTCGATCCTCAGGCCCTTGCAGGCCTCGCGGGCCGAGCGCAGGTACTGCTCGCCAATCAGCGAATCCTCGAAGGCGATGCCCATGGTGCGGCAGCCGTCATAATACGCGACGTTCGCCATGATGATCGGCTCTTCTTCCATCGATCCGGCGGGCAGGCCGAACATGTATTCGCCCAGCATCGATTCGGTGCCGGCGACGGTGATGCAGGGCACTTCGCCCGAATTGACATATTCGCCGAGCGGCGCGCCGTTCTCCGAGATCCACGGGCCGAAGATGATGACGCAGCCTGCTTCGACCAGGCGGTAATAGGCATCGCGCACCGGCTTGAACGATCCGTTCGGCAGGCCGTTGGCCTGTTCGATGACATATTCGACGCCGCGGTCGAGCATCTTCTTCTCGCGCAGTTCATCCTCGGCAAGGCGGAACGCGGAAAGGACGATGCTTTCCAGCATAGAATCGCTGCCGCCGGTACCTTCGATATAGTCGATCAGCAGGCCGACCTTTACCGGCTCGACGCCGCTCATGGTTGCACCTTGCCTGCCGGGCGATGGCTTTGAACTGTCATGGCGTTCCCTCCTCGATCAATTGTCTGACCTATGCCATGCGACCTTGAAGCAGCCTGCAAAAAGGTCAAGCCGCAGGGGCGATAGCGCCGGGGCGTGGCTACCCACGCTGGACAAGTGACGGCGACTCCGGCTTGTTGGCGCGGTAAACGGGAGATACGCCATGGGCATCGCCGAAAACAAGCAGACGGTCCTCGCCTTCATCCAGGGCATGTCGAAGGATCCCGCCGTCTGGGACACCGTAGCCGACACTGCCGAGTGGTGGATTCAGGGCAAGGGCACCGTGTCGAAAGATGAAATCCGCGCGATCGCGCAAGGCGGCCTGGGCGGCATGGTGACCTCGTCGCAAATGTTCATCGATCATGTGACCGCCGAAGACAACCGCGTCGCGGTCGAGGCCCACAGCCAAATCGCGATGACCGATGGCCGCTTGTTCGAAAATACCTACCACTTCCTGTTCCTGCTCGACGACCAGGGCAAGATCGTCTCGGGCCGCGAGCATTTCGATACCGGATATGCCCGCGACTTCTTCGGGGCCGATGCGCAGGACGCCCTGATTGCCGGAGCGCGCGGCGAAGGCTGATCGTCAGCCGTCATCCCGCCTTGAGCACATCGCGGGCATAGGCCGTATCGAAGTGCTCGTGAACTTCGCAGACAAGGCCGTCGCGAACGAAGAACAGGAAATGGTAAGTGTTGTCATAGGGCCGGCCGTCATGCTGGCGGCCCCTGCCATCGCATTCGATGGCGACGCGGTCGCCTTCGGCGGTGACATGGCGGATCGTCATGTGGCTGGGCGCCTTGGTTTTCGCCACGCGCTCGACCAGCGCCTTGAACTCGGCCAGCGACAGGAACCCGTGACCCTGGATCCACCATCGGGCATCCTCCGCGACCAGATCGAAGCGCGTCCCGGTTTCAAGCGATTTCAAAAATGCGAGCGCAACCTGTTTGTTCGCTTCGATATTCTGGATCATTCACCGGGTTCCTCGAAGGGGATGCCGTAAGCCTCGTAGTAGAAGTCGAAGCGCCCGCGCACCTCTTCAACCGCAATTCCAAGATCGCGGATATCATAGCGGTGCGCGCCGAACCTGCCCTTGCGGTTGGCTGCAACATAGGCGGCCATCGCCTCGCGCGCTTCATTCGTGAACGCGATATTGTGCCGCTCATAAACCCGCGCCACCTGCACCAGTGGATCGCGTTCGAGATCGAGATAAAGCACGTCGGCAAAGCGGTCCTCGCGGCCCGGGCCTTCGCGCCAGGCCATCATCGCCCGGGTACTGGCGACCGCGCCTTCGATCGAGGCGAGCACATAGTCGCGCCCGAATTCCTGGAACGCGTTCCCGAACTGTCGGCGGTGCGCGTAAAGCAGCCCGATAATCGAGGCCATGCTCTTAACTGGATCGCGGTGACACAGCACCATTCGCGCATCGGGATATTCGGCGAAAAGCTGCGGCAGCAAGGCGATGTGCGAGGGGTTCTTGAGCACCCATTGGCTGCGTTCCTGCCCGAACTGGAGCGCCTGCATCACCTTGCGGTGAATGCGATAACCCGCGCCGGGATCGCCATTTTGCGCCAGCCATCGCGCATATGAGGGCACGTTCCAGAAGAACGGAAACGAATAGCCGGTGAAGGCGTATTCGACGATCAGCGTGTCTTCGGCCACGCCCTCGCTGGCATAATCGTGCTTCTCGCGCACGTCGCTATCCTGCCAGCCCTCGAACCGGATGAAGTGCTCCCCCGCCGCGCGCTGCGGCGCATTGTCGGTGGCAGGATGATTGGGTGGCGGCGAAAGGGTCCAGATCTGCCAGTGGCGCGGCGACAGATTGCGCTGGTCGCTCGCCAGCAGCGATTGCAGGTAGCTTGTGCCCGATCGGCCATGCCCGGCGATGAACAGGGGCGCGTGGATTTGCTCGGCCGCGATGCCGGGGGACCGCGCCCGATCGGCATACAAGCGCAGCCGACCGGCGAGCAGCTTGAGAACATGGCTGCGCGTGCGCGCCACGCCCTGATCGGTAAGCTCGGCTTCTGTATTGAGCGCACCAATGAAGGCGTGGAAGGGCGCGCGCCATTCCTCGTCGCCCCAGTCATTCGATCCGGCGATTGTCTCCGCTTCGGCCAGCAGCGCTTCAACGTCGAAATAACGTGCCGTCACCGGGGCTTCAGCCCCTCGGGCTGGCGAGTTCGCCCATCTTCGCCGCCGCAGCCTCACCGAACATGCTGCGCTGGAATTGCTCCTGCGAGAACGGCCGCGTTTCATCGCGCGCCGCCATGACCTTTTCATAGGCGCGCTTGACAGGATCGCGCGCGGCAATCGCACCATGCCAGCGCGCGAGGTCGGGATAGCCTTCAAGCGAATCGGCGAAGCGGTCGTAGATGTTGACCCAGCCGTAAGCGCCCATGTCGGCAATCGAATAGTCGCCCGCGATCCATTCGCGGCCCTTCAGGTGCGCGTCGAGAACCCCCCAATGCCGCTTAACCTCGCCGATATAGCGCAGCTGGCCATAAGGCCGCGTCTCTTCGGGCGCATAGCGGATGAAGTGAATCGCCTGGCCGCTCAGCGGGCTGAGACCCGAGCTTTGCCAGAACAGCCATTGTAGCGCCTGCGCGCGCATGCGCAGCTCTTCCGGCAGGTAGCGCCCGGTCTTTTCGGCGAGGTAGACCAGGATCGCGCCCGATTCGAACATGGCGAGCGGCTCGCCGCCGTCAGCCGGTTCATGATCGACAACCGCAGGCACCTTGCCGTTGGGCGAAATCGCGCGAAATTCCGGCGTGTGCTGTGCGCCCTCGCCCACCGGGACGTAATGCGCGGCCCAATCGAGCCCGCACTCTTCGAGCATCATGGCCACCTTGAACACGGCGGGAGAACCTTCGACGTAGAGGTCGATCATTTGCCTGTTCTCCTAGTTCCCCACCGGAAACGTGATCGCCTTGATCTGGGTATATTCGTTGTAACCTTCTTCGCCCCACTCGCGGCCAAGCCCTGAGCGCTTGTAGCCGCCAAACGGGGTATCGGGGTGCAGCCTGCCCGAGCCGCCGTTGATGCCGATCGAGCCGGTGCGCACCTTCATCGCCATTTCCATCGCTCTGCCCGCATCCGCCGAAATGATCGAGCCGCCAAGGCCGAAATCGCTCCGGTTGGCGATCGCGACCGCTTCCTCGTCGCTGTCGAAGCCGATGATCGACATGATCGGGCCAAACACCTCGTTCTGGCCAAGATAACTGTCGTTGAGGACGCCGTCGAAGATCGTCGGCTCGAAGTAGAAGCCGCCAGACAGCCGCTCGTCCAGCCCTTCGGGGCGCTTGCCGCCCGCGACCAGCGTCGCCCCCTCGGCCTGCGCGCGCTCGACGAACATTTCGGTCCGCTCCCGCGCGACCTCGCGGATCAGCGGCCCGGTGACGACGCCTTGCTCGAACGGATCGCCGACCTTCCAGTGTTTCATCGCCGCGCTCAGCGCGGCGACTAGATCGCCCCGGATCGCGTTGTCGACAAGGATGCGCGTAGTGCAGGCGCAGCCCTGCCCCGCCTGTGCGAAATTGGAGAACAGCACGCCCGGCAGCGCCTTGGCGATGTCTGCGTCGCGGCGCAGGATCATCGCC
The DNA here is from genome assembly GCA_947477745.1 of Sphingomonadaceae bacterium. Taxonomy (GTDB): domain Bacteria; phylum Pseudomonadota; class Alphaproteobacteria; order Sphingomonadales; family Sphingomonadaceae; genus Novosphingobium. The sequence continues at coordinate 37,947 of CANJUF010000020.1, forward strand.
GACTTGCCGCCGAGTTCAAGGTGGCACTTGGTGATATGCGGCGCGGCCTGCGCCATGATCATGCCGCCCACCTTGTCCGATCCGGTGAAGCTGATCATGTCGACGCGCGCGTCGCTGCACAGCGCCTCGCCGACATCGGCCCCGCCGGTCACCATGTTGACGACGCCGGGCGGCAAATCGAGCTGCGCCACCATATCCATCAGCAGCAACGTTTGCAGCGGGGTATAGGGCGCTGGCTTGAGAACCACGCTGTTGCCCGCAGCAAGTGCGGGGCCAAGCTTCATCAGGCCGAGCAGGAAGCCCGCATTATAGGGCGTGATCGCCACCACCAGGCCGATCGGATCGCGCGTTGTCACCGCGCCGCCCAGCTTGATCGTGCCATCGTGCCAGGGCGAGGAAACGATCGGCAGCGTCCTGACCGGATCGGCCGCAGACAGCTCGACGAACTTCGCCATCTGGTCAGTGCCGAGCTGAAGCTGGCCCTCGCATTCCATGCGGGTATAGCCCATCTCGAGCATCATCAGCCGCACGATCTCGTCCTTGCGGGCAAGCACCATGTCGAGCAGTTGCTGCATCTTGCCCGACCGGACGCAGCGGTCCGCACCCGCCCACACCCCTGCCTCGAAGCTCGCATGCGCAGCATCGAGCGCCTTGCGGGCTTCGGCAGGCGTGCCCACCGGCGCGGAGCCGATCACGCTGCCATCGATCGGCGTGATCGCCGGTTCGGTTCCCTGCGCGGCGGCGACGAACTTTCCGCCGATATACAGCGAATCGTAATCGCTCCGCGCACCCTTGGTAATGGCATCCATCAGTCGTGCTTCCTTTAGCAGGCTAGGCCGGCGCCAGCGCCTCGGCCCCTTGCGAATTGCGCAGCCGCGTCAGCTCGACCGACAGGTTCGACGCTGCCGCCATTCCGGTGATCGGGTCAAGTTGGTGCACGCTCGTCAGATTGTTGACGTTGTACTGGCCTTCCCAGCCGTGCGGCACGTTGACCACGCCGCGCGACAGCGTCGGATCGATCTTCACCTCGCCGGTGATCTCGCCGTGCTGGCCGCGCAGGGTCGCTGTTTCTCCGTCGATCAGGCCGCGCTCGGCGGCATCCTCGACCGACACGTAGATCGCCGGGATTTCCTTCTTGTCGGGCACCTTGCGGCTGTTGTGCTGCTTGAGCAGGCGGCGCGAGATCAGCATCAGGTCGCTCGGCGGTTCAAGCTCCGCGAGCTGATCGACCAGCGGCTGCGGCGCGAGGCGGAAGCCGCCCATCTTGGCGGCATGTTCGAGCACCCAGCCGAAGATCCGGTCTTGCGCCAGCGTGTAATTGGCCTCGCCGCTCGTATCGATCGGCAGGCGCCCGCCCTGCCCGATGCGCGCCACGACATCGGCGTCGGTCATCGTGTCGGGATCGACGCCGGGGTTGAAATCCATTCCCATGCGCCGCCCCAGCTCGGTGAGGATCCACCAGTAGGAGCGCGCCTCGCCGCGGGCAGGCACCATCGCGGGCGTGAACTGCGCGGCGACTGCCGAAAACGAGGGATCGACCGCCAGCGAGACGTCGATGCGTTCAAGCTGGTCCTTGGCGGGCAGCGCGTGAGTCGAGAAATTGGCGATGGTATTGTCGAGGATCTCGACCGTCATCAGCACTTCCAGCTTTTCTAGCGCCGACTTGAAACGGCCCGCATCGGGCATGCAGGTGAGGATATGTCCCGAAAGGTTGATCAGCGCGCGCACGTTGCCGCTCTCGATCTCGTCGGGCAGAGCGGCGCAGACATATTCGCCCGCCACGGTGCGCAGGTCAGGCCTGCTTGCCGGACCGGGGGTGCGCCAGCCTTCCTCGGGCGCGGGCGGCAGGCCCATCTGTTCGAGCTTGAGGAAGAAGCCCGGATTGGCCCAGGCGCCGCCTTCTTGGTCGAGCGAGCCAGTCACGATCATCAGCGCAAGGCTCATCCAATGGGTGAGGTTGGCTGCGGGCGAGAGCGAGATGCCGGTGCCCGATTCGACGCTGAGGCGCCCCTGGCGGCGGACCGCCGCGAGGAAATCGTCGAGCTGGTCCGCCGCAACGCCGCTGAGCCGGGCGGCATGCTCGCGGGTATAGGGAGCAACCACTCCGCGCAGCTTGTCAACGTCCTGCGCGTGAGCCTCGAGGTAATCCCAGTCTGCCCCCTCTTCGAGCAAGCCGCGCACCAGAAAGGCGAGCACGGCATAATCGGTGCCCGGACGGGTTACGAGATGGCGGGTGGCCTTCATCGCGGTTTCGGTGCGGCGCGGATCGAGCACCCACACCTCGCCGCCATCGGTAAATTCGCGCAGGCGCTGCGCCGGGTTGTTGAGCATCGAGGTATGGCCGCCCGAGATCACCGGGTTGGTGCCGACATAGATCACCATCCTGGTCCGGCCGAAGTCCGCGCGCGGCATGATGCCCAGCCCGGCCACCATCTCGCCGACCACGCCCTTGGACATGACGTCGATCGACATGTCGGAATAATGCGACTTCGTGCCCAGCGCCTTGCGCATGTCGGGGACCATCGCATAAGCGGCGCTGTCCATGTAGGAGCCGCCGCCCTGGAACAGGGCAACCGCGTCCGGCCCCGATTCCTCGATGATCCGCGTGAGCTTGGCGGCAAGATCGTCAAGCGCCTCGTCCCAGCTCACCTCGACCATTGCGCCGTCCTTGCGCATCTTGGGCACGAGAAGCCGGTCGTCACGGTGATGCAGTTCGCCTGCGTAACGTCCCTTGAAGCAGCTGAAGCCTTCGGACAGCGGACTGTCGCGGTCGCCATTGACGCGGATCACCTCGTCGCCGTCCAGCTCGACCTCGAGGCCGCACAGCGCCGTGCAAATGCGGCAGAATGACTTGCGCTTCATGTTGCTCTCCCATGTCGGCTGATCGTCGGGAAGCGATTCCCGCGGCCGCAGCATGGCGCATCGTATCAGGTATACAATTCCGCTCAAGCCGAACCGCAAGCCGGTTGGCGCTGCCATGCGTGACTGCTTGCGCGCCGGTCCGCGCCGTCTATAAATGTCTAACTATAAGACGGTGGGAGAAGACAAGTCGTCATGCCAGTTGCCCCGGAAGCCCGCGCCGCAGGTCCGCTTTCGCGCTTTCGCGTGCTCGATCTCAGCGACGAGCGCGGCATCATGGCGGGTTTTCTGCTGGCGCAGCTTGGCGCGCAAGTGATTCACGTTGAGCCGCCGGAAGGATCGAGCGCAAGGCGCATGCCGCCCTTCGATGAGCGCACCGGTCATGAAGGCGGATCGCTGTTCTGGCAGGCGTTTGCCGCTGGCACGCAAAGCATCGCGCTCGCGATGGATAGCACCGAAGGACGAGCGCGACTGGGCGAACTGGCGGCGGGTGCGGATGTCCTGATCGCATCGGGCGCGGTTGAACTCGATCTTGAGGCCCTGCGCACGGCCAACCCGCGCCTCGTCACTGTCAGCATTTCCGCATTCGGACCCGATGGGCCGAAAGCGGGTTATGCCGCCAGCGATCTCACCGTTTGGGCTTCGGCCGGACCGCTTGCCCTCACCCGCGATCCCGGCACCGGCGAGCCGCTTGCAATGGCGATCCCGCAGGCGTTCCACCAGGCGGCGATGGACGGCGCCTGCGGCGCGCTGATGGCGCTCGCCGCGCGTGGCGACGATGGACCGGGCCAGCATGTCGAGGTTGCCGCACAGGCGAGCAACATGCTGTGCACCCTGTTCGGCCACCTTGCCGCGCCGGTCGGCCACGAAAACTACGCGATGGCCAATGCCGGCATGTCTAAGAAGGACCTCGATCTCAGCGGATCGGGCGCGCGCACCAACAAGACTTTCTGGCAAGTGCGCGACGGCACCGTCGAAATGCACATCGGCATCGGCACGGCGGCGGGGCGCTTCTCGAACGCGCTGTTCAAATGGCTCGGTTCGATCGGCGAATGCCCAGAGGAGTTTGCCGGATGGGACTGGGTCACGGTGCCCGACAAGATCCGCGAGAGCGCGCTTTCTATGGACGATGTCGAGCGTGCCCGCGCCCATGTCGAGCCGGTGCTCGCACGCTACACCAAGAACGAGATGACCCAGATCGCCGAGCAGAACGGGCTGATGCTCGCACCGATCCTGACCACGGCGGACCTGATGGAAAGCCCGCAATTGCTGGCGCGCGCGTTCTTTGCCGACGTGGCGGACAGCGGCGACGCCTTGAAGCTGCCATCGCCGTTCAGCGGCGCAGGCGGAGGCAAAGGCAGTGTGCCGAGAGCGCCGCGGCTTGGCGAGCACCGCGACCTCGCTCCCCTGCCCCGGACAAATGCGAGCGTTCCAGCGGCCAGCCGCCCGCTCGAGGGCCTCAAGGTGCTCGATCTCGCGTGGGTCATCGCCGGGCCGCTGGTCGGGCGCACGCTTGCTGATTTCGGCGCCACGGTGATTCGAGTCGAAAGCTCTAGGCGCGTCGATACCGCGCGCGTGCTCGGCCCGTTCCCCGGCGGCGAGTTCAATCCGCAGGCATCAGCCGCCTTCGAAAGCTGCAACCTCGGCAAGCTCGGCCTCTCGCTTGATCTGAGCCGCGAGGAGGCGCGCGAGACGGTGCGCGATCTCGCGCGCTGGGCTGACGTGGTGGTCGAATCGTTCCTGCCCGGCCAGATGGAGAAGTTCGGCCTGGACTATGAAACGCTCAGGCAGATCAACCCGGGCCTCATCATGCTCAGTTCCTCGCTCACCGGCCAGACCGGACCGACCGCGCGGCTACCCGGCTTCGGCAATATCGGCGCGGCGCTTTCGGGCATGAAGCAGATGATCGTCGCCGCAGACGGCACGCCGCTTGGACCTTATGGTCCCTATACCGACTATATCGCGCCGCGTTTCGCGCTGATGGCGCTGCTGTCCGCGCTCGATCAGCGGCAGCGCACCGGCGAGGGCGGTCATCTCGACATTTCGCAGACCGAAACCGCCGTTACCATGCTTGCGCCGCAACTGCTCGATTATCAGGTCAACGGCCGGGTGGCCCGCGCAAAGGGCAACCGCGACGACAGGTTCGCACTCAGCGGCGTGCTGCGCTGCGCGGGCGAGGACAAGTGGATCGCGCTGACGGTGCGCGATGACGAGGAATGGGCGCTGCTTGCCGGGCTGATCGGCGGCGCGGCGCTTGATGCGCGATTTGCGGTGCTCGCCGGGCGCAAGGCGCACGAGGATGAGCTTGAGCGCATCGTCGAGGACTGGACCAGGGCGCGTTCGCCGGCTGAGGCAGAAGCCGCGCTGCAAGCGATCGGCGTGCCTGCACACCGGGTTTCCGATACTTACGATATCAAGGCCGATCCGCAGATCGCCCACCGGGGGGCACTGCTCAAGGTGGCGCACCCGATCGCTGGCGAGACGGCGGTCGACGCCTCGCGCTTCAACTTGTCGGCCAGTCCGCCCCGCTATGTCCGCCATGCCCCCCGCTTCGGGGAAGACAACGACCATGTGCTTGCCGAAGTGCTGCGCTATCCGCCCGAGCGGATCGAAATGCTACGGCAAAGCGGCGCACTGGTCTGATCGCGGCAGGCACAGAAGGAGAATATCGCAAGTGGACGTCGTCCTTTCCGAGAACCAGACCCTGCTGCAGCAGGCGACGCGGCGCTTCGTCGAGCAGGAGCATCCGGTCGTGCAGACGCGCCGGCTGGCCGATGCGAAGGCGGCCTTTCCTGCCGAAACATGGACGCAATGCGCCGCGCAGGGCTGGGTCGCGCTGTTCGTCCCCGAGCAGCACGGCGGCATGGCGGGCGAGGCGGAAGGCGCGGTCGATGCCGCGATCGTCGCCGAGGAGCTTGGGCGGCAGGTGTTCGCAGGGCCGTTCGCCAGCAATGCGGTCGCCGCCTTTGCCATTGCCAATGCGGGTTCGGATGCGCAGCGAGCGCAGTTCCTGCCCGGCCTCGCCTCGGGCGAGATGCAGGCGGCATGGTGCTTTGCCGGAACCGGGCCGCAGGCGGGTCTCGAACCGGGCGCGCTGACCGTTTCCGACAATCGCTTCAGTGGCTCAGCCGGCTTCGTCGAGAACGGCGCCAATGCCGGATTGCTGCTGGTCACCGCGCGCGATGGACAGGGCCTGTCGCAGTTCGTAATCCCTGCCGATCATCCCGGCGTGAGCGTGGAGCCGCTGCGCTCGCTCGATCTCGGGCGCGGCTATGCGACGGTGCGCTTCGACGGCGTGTCGGTCGATAATGGTGCGCTGCTCGGCCAATCCGGCGCTCCTGGCGGCAACTTCGAACGCCAGCTCCAGCTCGCGCTCGTCCTGCAATGCGCCGAGACTATCGGCCTGATCGACCGCGCCTTCGAATTCACGCTAGAATGGGTGCGACAGCGCCACGCCTTCGGGCGCCCAATCGGTTCTTTCCAGGCACTGAAGCACCGGCTTGCCGACCATACCGCCGAGTTCGAGGCGGCGAAGGCCGCCGTCGCCTACGCGGCCAAGGCGGTTCACAGCAGTGCCAGCGACGCCGCGATTGCCGTTTCCATCGCCAAGAGCCAGTGCGGCAAGCAAGGCGTCGAGATCATTCGGGACTGCGTGCAGATGCACGGCGGCATCGGCCTCACCTGGGAGCACGACCTGCACTTCTACCTGCGCCGCGCGGTCGCCAACCAGTCGCTGCTGGGAACGCCTGCCATGCATCATGAACGCATCGCCGCTCTGGCCGGCTTGTGAGGACAACGCGATGACCCTTGCAACTTGCGAAGACCGCGACACCGACGAACTCCGCGCGTTCCGCCTCAAGGCACGCGAATGGATGGCTGGCCGGCTGCCGCCGCGCATTCCCGGCCAACCTTATATGGACTGGACCGACAAGGAACTGGTCGCGGCCGACCGGCGCACCCAGCGGATCCTGTGGGATGGCGGGCTCGCGGGGATCACCGTTCCCAAGGAATACGGCGGACTTGGCCTCACCCGCCAGCACGAGACCGTGTTCGGAGAGGAAGCCGCGCCCTATCGCCTCGCTTGGCATCTGGGCAACAATTACAACATCGTCCAGCCCGTGCTTCTGGCTCACGGCACCGAGGAGCAGAAGCACAAGTACATTCCCCGGATGCTCAACGGCGATCATATCTGGGCGCAGATGACCTCCGAGCCTTCGGGCGGATCGGACTTGTTCGGCCTCATCACCCGCGCCGAAAAACGCGGCGACAAATGGTATATCAACGGCTCGAAGATCTGGACCACGGGCGGCGAGGATTCGGACATGGGGCTATGCCTTGCCCGCACCGATCCGACCCTGCCCAAGCACCAGGGCCTCACCATGTTCATGGTCGAGATGCACCAGCCGGGCATGACGGTGCGCCCGCTGACACTGGTCAACGGCACGCAGGATTTCTGCCAGGAATTCCTCGATGATGTGGAAGCCAGCGAGGATAACATTGTCGGCGAGATCAACGGCGGCTGGGCGGTCGCGACCACGCAGCTTGCCGCCGAACGCTCGGCGACCTCGCGCGGCTGGTACATCGGCGTCGGCGCTTCGCTGCCGCGCGAGCGGATCGAGATCGCCAGCCATCCGGTGAAACTGGCGCACGAGCTTGGCCTTGCCGAAACGCAGCGCGCCCGCCAGATCGTCGGCGAAGTGATCGCGCTCGAGGCGCTGCGCGAACTGGTCGCCCAGCGCGCCAGCAAGGGCATCGATGCGGGCACCCTGCCCCCCACCACGGGCGGCGTCGCCAGCCTCGCCAGTTCCACGCTCAACCAGCGCGCCAGCGAGCTGATGACCGAGCTGGCCGGACCCTGCGGCGTCACCGGCCCGGCAGACGGCGGCGAACCCGAGCAAGGCATGGACCGCGTGTGGCTGTTCCGGATCGGCGGCGGCTCTGCCGAAATGCTGCGCAACACCATTTCGGAACGCCACCTCGGCCTGCCGCGCGAGCCGGGGCCGGGCAAGGACGTGCCGTTCAACCAATTGCGAACCAACGCGGCGTCCTGATCCGCGCCTGAGGGAGACTGACCATGGCCGATTTCGACAGAGGCGAGACAATACCGCCCGAGGTTTCCACCATCCTTTCTGCCCACGTCGTCAAACAGGCCTATTACGAGCCCGAATGGCTGAAGAAGGAATACGCCGCGCTGTGGCCGCGCGTCTGGCAGGTCGCCTGCCGGGTCGAGGAACTGGACCATGTCGGCAGCTATGTGACCTACGACATCGGCGACGAATCGGTGATCGTGGTGCGCAGCTCGCCCGAGCGGATCCGCGCCTTCTACAACGTATGCCAGCATCGCGGACGGCGCCTGATCGAAGGTAGCGGCACCACCCCCAATTTCGCTTGCAAGTTCCACGGCTGGCGCTGGAACATCAACGGCGAGAATGAGCATGTCACGCAGGTCGAGGACTGGCACGGCGCGCTCGATGGCGACGACTTGTGCCTCAACGAAGTGCGGCTCGATACCTGGGGCGGCTGGGTGTTCGTCACCTTCGAACCAGACGTGGCGCCGCTGCGCGAATATCTGGGCGGCGTGGTCGATGCGCTCGACCCGCTGAAGCTTGACGAGATGCGCTACCGCTGGCGCAAGTGGCTGGTAGTCAACTGCAACTGGAAGGTAGCACTCGAAGCCTTCAACGAGGGCTACCACGTCAACGTCACTCATCCCGGCGTCGTTAAGTTCGGCGCGAGCCTGTTCGGCAGCCGCGAGGTTGGCATCCATTCGATGTTCGATACCCGCGCCTCGACGATGCGCGCCGAAGGCACGAGCGTGAAGGCGGCGGATACGGGAGTCGACGTGCGCAAGATGGCCTCGGGCTTCTATACCTACCAGCGCGACGAGCTTGGCTCGCTGATCTCCGAATCGATGATCCCGGCCGCGCAGGCCGTTCCCGCGCTGCTGCCCGAGGACGCTACGCCCGAGCAGGTGTTCGGCAAGATCGTCGAGCTTTCGATGGCGCTCGATGCGCAGAAGGGGATCGAATGGCCCGTGCTCACACCCGAGCAATACCAGCAGGTCGGGATCGACTGGCACTTTTTCCCCAACACGGTGATCCTGCCGATGGCCTCGAACTGCCTCGTCTATCGCGCCCGCCCGCTGGGCGACGATCCAGACAAGTGCATCTTCGAGGTCTCGCATATTGAACGCGTCGCCAAGGAAGACGTGCGCAAGGTGGTCCCTCAACGCAACGACGACATCTATGACCGCGCGTTCTGGGGCGAGATCCTCCTGCAGGATTTCCAGCAGATGGAAGCCACCCACAAAGGCATCAAGTCGAAAGGCTATCGCGGCCCGCGCCTCAACCCCGAGCAGGAAAAGCCGGTGGCGAACTTCCACCGCGTCTATCACGAATATCTGTCCGGGGATTGAGCGCGCCGCCTTGGCTAGCGGCAAGCTGTTCGACTGGAAACTTGGCGATAATCGCGTTAGGTGCCCGCGAACAAAGGAGTCGCCCGACATGCGCAAGACCGCCCTTCTCGCCTTGATGCCCCTCGCCCTTGCCAGCGCATCGTGCGGTCGCGGGGGAGGCGGCGAAGAAAGCGGCCTTGGCGAAACGACAACTGCCGCTTCGTCCGCAGCGAATGGCCCCACCCGCCCCGCGACCTTCGCGATGTGCGCTTCGTGCCACCAGGTCGAACCCGGCAAGCACGGCGTCGGCCCAAGTCTCGTCGGCGTGTTCGGCGCCAAGGCCGGCCATGCGCACGGCTATTCCTATTCGCAGGCGATGCTGAACTCAGGCTTCACCTGGGACGAGGCCACATTGGACAAATACCTCACGGCGCCGATGCAAGTCGTTCCCGGCACCAAGATGACCTATCCAGGGCTCAAGGATCCAGCGCAGCGCAAGGAAATGATCGAATACCTGAAGGGCCTTTAATCCAGGAAAGCTGACGAGGGAGGAGGCCAAGCGCAAAAAGCCCTCGTTTACGCATCAGGTCTTCAGGCCGATCGGTTGAACATGGCGAGCTTCCCGCCATTCAAAGGCCCTGCGCAGCAGCCCCCGAGGTAGCTCGAAACCTGGGCGAATCTTGCCAGCAGCACCGACCTAGTTCGACTTTGCCGTCCTTCCGCCGTCAAGCGTGATGATCTGGCCGGTGAGGAAGCGCGAATCGTCGCTCGCCAGATAGGCGGCAATGCCATGCACATCCTCGATGTAGCCGATCGAATTGAGCGGTGCGCGCGCCGCCATCATCTCGTTGACCTGGGCATTGCCGGTCATTTCCGTGGCGAAAAACCCGAAGGCGATCATGTTGGCCCGCACCTTGTAAGGCCCCATCTCGACGGCAACGCTTTTCAGCATCGCGGCGAGCGCGCCCTTGGCCGCCGCATAGTGCTCCAGCCCCTGAGTGCCCCCGAAGATCGACAGGCTGCCGCAGATCACGATCGAGCCGCCCGGATCGCCCCCGTCAGCGCGGTCCTTCATGTGACGGCAAGCCTCGCGCATGGTGAAGAATGCGCCGTGCTGGTTGACCGCGAGCAGATCCTCGTACTGCGCGGTGGTGAGCTCGATGAACGAGGGCGCAAGACCCGACTTGCCGGCATTGACGAAAACGCAGTCCACGCGGCCCATCAGCGAGGCAGCGCTTTCAAACCCGGCGACCACCTGCTGCTCGTCGGCCACGTCGATCTCGGCGGTTTCGACGCGCGGCGCGCCTAGCGCCAGCAATTCCTGCGCCGCGACGGCGTTGCGGTCGGCGCGCCTGCCCCAGATCATGATCGAGGCGCCCTGCCGCGCGCAGCCTTGCGCAAAGCCAAGCCCAAGCCCGGCATTACCGCCGGTGACCAGCACGACCTTCCCCGAAAGATCGAACATCTCGCCCCCGCTCATCGTGCCGCTCCCACCACGCCGGGGTGCGCCCGCAAGTAATCCGAATAATAGGGCTCCAGTTGTTCGCGCGTGAGGCCCCATTTCTCAAGCGAATAGTCGTGGCGGCCGAAGCGCCCCTGCGGGTTGGCCGCAAGCCAGGCGCGCTGGCCCGCCTCTGCTTCCGCTGAGTAGTCGTCGCCAAGCCAGGCATAGATCTTGCGCATCTGCGCTATCGGATCGGCCATCATGTCATCGTAGTAGAGGTTGTAGAAGTCGGCAGGACGCTCGCGGCTCATTTCCAGCGGGCGCGCGATGTGGAACGCGAGCTGACGCAGATAGGAATCGCGCATGAACGGCAAGTCCGGATCCACGTTGAAATTCGTCCGCGCATTGTATCGCAAGCTGAAGATCGAGGCCGTCGCGGTGAACGGATCGCGGTGCGTCCAGACCACCTTGGCATCGGGAAACACCGAGAACAGCGAGCGCACGAACAGCGAGTCCGATGGCATTTTCAGGGTCCATTTGCCGGGATTGGTGCTTTGCAGGATCTGGTAGACGCGCTTGCGATGTTCGAACGCGGGCCGCGCGTCGCAGAACAGGATCCAGTCGCGATAGGTCGGCAGGTTGGTGAACACGTCGAGCATCACCGAGCGTCCGTCCTGCGCCATGAGATGCACGTCCTCGGTCGGACCATTGGCGAATTCGACATGCTGCGCTGCAAGGCTCGGATTGGCCTCGAGCGCGGCATGGTCGGCTGCCAGCATCTCAAGGCAGCGCGGATCGGTCCGCGCTTCGCCGGGCGCGGCGGGCGGAGCCACGTTGTAAGCTTCCCACTTCAGCAGCGAGCGGCGAGCGGGATCGGCATCGAACATATAGCTGGTCAGGGTCGTGCCCGTGCGCGGCGCGCCCAGCACGAACACCGGCCGCGTGACCGGCGTGGCAGCCAGTTCGGGATGCTGGCGGTGATACTCGTCAACCTGAAGGCGCGTCTTCAGGCCATCGAGCAGGATCTTGCCGACATAGCCGCGGCCGACGTCGTTGAGCATGTTGGTCGTGGCGATGTCGCCCAGCAGGATTTCATAGCCCTCGCGCCAGCTCTCGCTGTGGAAGGTATCCAGCCCGGTCTGCTCCCTTGCTGCGGACAGCAGGCCTTCCAAAGTCAGGTCGATCACGCTTGGTTCTCCAGTTGAGCCAATTCGGCCTCCAGCCACTTCGTTTCGCTGAGATTGGCGCCGCCGCCCTGTTCGAGCAGCAGCGATAAGGCGTCCCGCTTGACCGCCAGCGCCTGCTCATTGGCCGGCTCGGCCTTCAGTGCCACGTCCAGCAGGTGGATCGCCTCGACCGGGCGGCCCGCACCTAGATGTTCGCGCGCGCAGGCAGCTATGGCGCTCGCCCCGCCGGCCAGTCTCGCGAGGTCGGGATAGACGCTTTCGCGCGGCACCGGATAAAGCGAGGCGGTGGAATCGTAATCGAACCAGCCGGAATATTCCGTCCAGATCGCGCGCGCGTTCCAGGTCGCCTTGCCGTGCCCCTCGCCAAGTACGAGATGCTCCGGCAGCACGGTTTCGGCCATGATCGTGAACAGGTCCTTGCCCGCATTCATGCCTGCCAGGGTGTGATCGCGAATCCACTCCACCGAATCGGCGATGCGGGTGAGCGTAGTGCGGATATGGTCGCTTCCGGTGATCGTTTCGTGGCCGGTGAGGATCATCTCCGGCTCGAGATCGCGCACGTTGCGCACTTCGCGGATGAACTGGAGCGCCGAGCGAATCTTGTCGCCGCGCACCGTGTTGAGGTTCGGCTGGTGGCCGAAGATCGGACCGAACAGGTTGCCAACGATCGCGATCTTCTCGTCCGGCAGCCAAACGACCAGCGCGTTGGTCGTCTCGCCGCCGGGTGTGGAGATAAGCTCGAACTTGCGGCCGCCCAGTTCGAAAGCATGGTGCTGGTCGAATACGATATCGGGATCGATCGTCCGCGTCGGCGCCATGCCCGCCACGTCCTTGTTGATCGTGCCCCACAGTTTCTGGCTGCGCCTGCCATAATAGGCCTTCAGCTCGTCCCAATAGGTGCGGCCATCCACGTATTCGCGCTGGGCGATGAGCTTCGTGCCTGCCTCCATGAACAGTTCGACACCGCCGTACTGGTTGATGTGGCTTTGCGTGAGGATGACGTAATGGATCGGCGCCTGACTGACTGCCTTGAACAGCGCGTGGCCGCGCTTCGCTTCCCAAAGCGTGCCGGCATTGACGATCACGTTGCCTTCGTCGGTAGTCAGCAGGTAACTGTTACCCACACCCAGGTTGACATAGATGCCCGGCGCGACGCGGATCGCCTCGGTCTGGTCGTGGCCGGAATTGACGAAAGCGGCCAGCGGCGGGTTCTTGGCGGTCATGCAGTCCGCTTTCGGTTTGCAGGATCGGTCGGTACGTCAATCAAAGGTCAGCAGGACCTTGCCTGCCTTGTCCGTTTGCCGGGCGTGCTCGAACGCGGCGAGGAAATCGTCGATCGGGAAGCGATCGGTGATCATCGCCGTAGGCTGTAGAGCACCTTGCGAAAGGTAGTCGATCACCTGTGGGAACTCGGTCGGATAGCCGAGCGACCCAAGGATCGTCAGCTCCTTGCCGAGCAGGCTGCCGTCAAGCTGGATCGCGCCCTTCTGGATTGCGACCGAGATGATGCGGCTTCGCAGGTGGCAGGATCGGACGATGTCCTCGAACACGCCGGGGGCGCCGGTGGTTTCGAAATACATCTCGGTAAGCGGCAGCTTCGCCCCCCAGAGTTCCCCATAACCGAACAGATCGCCGAGCGCCTTGGCTGGCGCCGTCTCGCGGGGATCGAACGCGGCCCGGGCGCCCATGTCGAGCGCAAGCTGCCGCCGCAGCGGCGACAGGTCGAAGGCGACGATCTGGTCGATCCCGCGCAGCCGCAGCGCCTGAACCATGCCCAGGCCGATCGGTCCGACCCCGAAGACCGCGGCACGCTCGCCCGGCTGCGGATTGGCGCGGTTGACCGCACGCATCGACACCGAAAGCGGCTCGACCAGCGCGGCATGCTCGAAGCTTACGTTCTCGGGAACGCGCACCAGCGACTGCGGATGGCTGTCGATATCGCGGATCAGCAGGAAATGACCGAAGCCGGCTTGTTCGGATGCCCGCCCTACATCGGCGGGGCTATTGAAGCTGTTGTAGGCAACCCGCTCGCCGACCTTGAACGAAGTGACATTCGCGCCCGCCTCGACGATCACGCCGCGGAACTCGTGACCAAGTCCGAACAGATCGCCGCCCACTCGCATCGCGCCGCCATTGGCGACATAGGTAAAGTCGCTGCCGCAGATGCCTGCCGCCTTGAGCTGGATGAGCACGTCGTCGGGGCCGGCCGAGGGCTTGTCCACCTCGTCAAGCCGCACGTCACCGGGGCCGTGAACCATAACACGCTTCAAAGGCCTTCTCCCGCATCGCCGGCTATCGCGGCTTGCAAAGACACTATCGACGCCGGCTTTGAAAGTCCAATGCGACGATCCCCGATCCGCCGCCCGATCAGCGCTGCTTTTTGGCGGTTGTCGCCGTGAAATCCGGGTCCTTGCTGGCTACCCAGTCGACAAATTTGCGCACCGCCGGATTGGACAGCAGAGCATCCACATCCATCGCGTGACGCTGCAGTTCGGAATTGGTGAAATTGGCAATCAATGTCTGTTGGCAGATCGGGTGCATGGGCACGACATCGCGCCCGCCACGGCTTTTCGGCACCGGGTGATGCCACACGGTAGTCTCGCCAAGGGGCCGGCTGCAAAGCCAGCAAGGCACCGTCGGCGCCGGAGCTTCCTCCTCGCGCTCAGGCGGCTCGTAGGGACCGTGCTTGGGGTATTTGCGGGCCATGGCAGCGCCTTGATTGCCGGAACGATGAATTCCCGCCTACATGCGCGCAGCCGCAATTACCATGCCCGCTCGATTACGCGGAGGTTGCGCAAAATTTTGCCTCTGTCGACTCTTGAGGCAAAGTTCGCCACTCCTTCGCCTTTGACCATTGGCGACCGCAGGCAAACCCGGAGCGAACCATGCAGGCAGGATTGTTTGACACCATTTCCACGATGAGGGCGATGCGGCGGCTGAAGCCGGACCTGGTCCCCGAAGACCTTATCGAAAAGATCCTTCGCGCAGGCCAAGCGGCACCAAACGGAGGCAACACCCAGGAATGGGGCGTCTTGGTCGTCAGGGACGAGGCCGTAAAGCAAGCGGTGCAAGTCCTCTATCAGAAGGCATACGACGAGTACGTGGGAGGTGGCTATGCCGCACGTCTGGCGGCTATGCCCGGTGGTGACGAGCGCGACCGCTATGCACGGCAAGTGGCGGCGGTCGAGCATCTGACCCGAAATTACCACAAGGCGCCGGTGTGGCTTGTGGCCTGCCTGAAAGTCGGTCCGCGCGGCGCAAATCCCATGAGCGGAGCGTCGATCTATCCGGCGGTCCAGAACATGCTGCTGGCCGCGCGGGCGCTTGGCCTCGGCGCGACCCTGACTACACGGCACATGATATTCGGCGACGAGGTCGATGCGATCCTCGGCTTGCCCGAAGGAGTGAAGTCGTTCGCCATCGTGCCTGTCGGATATCCCGAAGGACGGTTCGGTCCAGTCAGGCGCGAGCCGCTCGAGAGCTTTGCTCACGATGGCGAATGGGGCAAACCGTTCACCGCCGCCGGATGAGTTTCAGACGGCAGCCTCACGCCGCAAGGCGAGGACATCGTCCCGGCCATAGCCCAGGCTTTCAAGCACCTCATCCGTATCCGCACCCAGCTCGGGCGCGGCATCGGCAATAGCGGGTTCGGTTCCTGCCAGATCGATCGGTTGCCCAACAAGCTGGAGGCGGCCAAGCCGGGGATGCTCGACTGTCCGTGCAATACCCAGGCTCTCGACCTGAGGGTCGGCAAAGACCTGGTCCATCTTATTGACCGGCCCGCAAGGTACGCCCGCCTCATTAAGACGCTCGATCCAGTACGCCGCCGGGCGCTCGCTGAATTTCGCCGACAGTTCCCGGTTAAGCACGTCTCGATTGCGAGACCGCGCCGCGTAATCGGTGAAACGCGGATCGTCGAGCAGACCCTCCAACCCTGCCACCCGGCAAAGGCTCTCGAACTGGCCCGGCCCGGCAGGGGCGATGTTGACCGGCGCATCGGCAGCCTCGAACAGCCCCATTGCCGCAATGGTAGGATGCTCGTTGCCCGCTTGCTCGGGGACTTCGCCGTCCATCAGCCACCGCGCTGCCTGAAAATCCTCCATCGCGATCAGCGACTGGAGCAGCGAGGTGCGCACCCAGCGCCCCTGCCCGGTCATTTCCCGCTCCAGAAGCGCCATCATCGCGCCCTGGGCTGCGTAGATGCCGGCGGCGCAGTCGGAGATTGCTATCCCGGCGCGGACAGGGCCTTGTTCCGGGAGACCGGTAATGGACATCAGTCCCGCCATCCCCTGCATGATCTGGTCGACACAGGGACGGTCGCGGTAGGGGCCTTCCTCGCCGTAACCGGAGATGCTCACGTAAACGAGGCGCGGGTTGATCTCGCGCAGCGTAGCGTAATCGATCCCGAGGCGGCGTTTGACGTCTGGCCGGAAGTTCTCGAACAGGACATCGGCGTCGCGGACCAGTCGGTAGAAGATTTCAAGGCCCGGGCCTGATTTCAGGTTCAGCGTCATGCTGCGCTTGCCGCGGTGAAGGTTCTGAAAATCGGAACCGTCGCGCCGTCCGGTAATCTGACCCGAAGCCGGGCTCTCGATCATCAGGACATCGGCGCCCCAATCGGCAAACTGGCGCACTGCGACCGGCCCGGCCCGGGCATGAGTAAGATCGAGGACCCTGAAGCGCGAAAGCGGGGCAGCCATAAGCCTATTCGCCCCGGAATAACGGCTCGCGCTTTTCGAGAAAGGCTGCTCGTCCTTCCTCGAAGTCGCGGCTTTCCAGACATGCCATGATGCAATCGATCACGTCCTGCTCGGATGGATTGCCGCGCGCAATATGATCGATGCTGGCCTTGGCGGCACGGATCGTGAGGGGCGCGTTGCGGCTGATCGCCTCTGCAATCTCGGCAACGCGATCCTGCAGGACATCGGGACCTACGACTTCGTCCACAAGGCCAAGATCAAGCGCGCGATCGGCCGAAAGTCGCTGCGCCGTAAACAGGATGACCTTGGCTGCCGAGGGACCAACCAGATTGACCAGGTCCCGCGTCGAATCAAGGGGATAGCCCACGCCCAGCCGCGCGGCGGGAATGCCGAAGCGGGAATCGCTGCTGGCGATGCGAATGTCCGCCTTCATGGCGACTGCCACCCCGCCGCCAAGACACCAGCCCCGGATCGCGGCGACGAGCGGCTTGCGGAATCCCGAAAGCGCACCGAACAGCGCGCCCAGCGACGAGCGCGCGCCGCCAGGCGCAACCTTGCGGCCCGACAGTCCGCCGATGTCGGCGCCCGAAACAAACGCGCCCTCGCCCGCACCTTTCATGACGCACAGCCGCACGCGCGGATTGCGCGAAAAATCGTCCAGTATCGCCGCAGCCTCCGCCGCCATTCGCTCGGTAAGCGCATTGTGGCGCTGTCGATTGCTGAACGTGAGCCAGCCTATTCCGTCTTCAACGTGCGCGATCGATCTTTCGTCGGACATGGCAGCCTCGCGTTGTTTCCCATCGCATCTGTACTTTGCTGTGCCGACACGTCGAGATCGAACTGGGCCGGCGGCGATTCCAACTCAACAATCTCTTGTCCTTGCCGCATGACTTGGGGCACACTTTCGCCAGTTATGCCCGGGCATATCTGGCGTCCGTATCGGAGGGGACCGAGATGGCCGATATCAATCTTTCGCGCAGCACCGCGATCATCACCGATTCCGATGGCGACGGGGTGGCCGATCCCGGCGATACGCTGCGCGTCACGGTTACGATCAGCAATACGACGGCAAGCGCGATTACCGCCATCACTCTTGAGGATACGCTGACCGGCTCGACCCTGGTGGGCAGCGTCAATATCTCGCCGCTCGCGGTGAATGACAGCTACAGCGCGGTCGGTAACACCTTGCTGCTCGCCGGGGGCGCGAGCGGCACCGGCCCGGCACTGACCAATGCGACCAAGCTGACCGCCAACGACATCGAGTTCCTGAGCGACACGGTCACTGTCGATGCGGCGACTGTAACAAGCGCGCAGGGCGGCAGCGTCACGATCAACGCGGACGGCTCGTTCAGCTATATCTCGGCGGCAGGTTATACCGGCAGCGATAGCTTCTCCTATACGATCCGCGACGACGGGATCGACGGCATCGCAGGCAACGCCGACGACCTCACCAGCACCGCCACGGCGACGATCACTGTTTCGGACCAAGTGTGGTACGTCGACGCGACGAGCGGGAGCGACACGACCGGCACCGGCACTTCGACCAAGCCCTTCGCCACCGTCACCAAGGCAGCGACGGTCGACGGCGCGAGCGACTATATCTACGTCAAGGGCAGCGCCACCGGCACCATCACCATGGAGCAGGGCGAACACCTGATCGGCACCGGCTCGGCGCTGGTGGTTGGCGGCAACACGCTGGCGGCGGCGGGGACGCGATCGACCATCACGGGGTCGAGCGGCTATACCGTGACGCTGGCTGGGGGCGACACCGGCAACAACGAGATTTCGGGGATCAATGTCGTCGCGACGGGTTTTGCGGTAAACGGCGGCATTCTCGGCACTAGTTTTGGCACGCTGACAGTCAACAACGCGACGATCGACTCATCGCTCCGAGCGCTTCAACTATCGACGGGTGTAGGACTGTACGGACTTGCGGGACATCTTTCATGCTGCTGACTGGCAGCCAGGAGGATGGATCCA
>CANJUF010000021.1 GCA_947477745.1 Sphingomonadaceae bacterium
AGTCGTTGAAAATATGGTGGGCGCGGCAGGGATTGAACCTGCGACCCCACCCGTGTGAAGGGTGTGCTCTACCACTGAGCTACGCGCCCCGCGGCCAAGCCGGTGGCTCGGGCGGAAGGCGCGCAATTAGTCGAGCTTGGCGCGATTGACAAGCCGCCTCGCGGACCTAAATGCCCCTGCCATGACCGAAGATACCAGCCCCGCCGCCGACGTGCCGCCCGACCGGCTCGCGATCAACCCGAGCAGTCCGCATTTCGATGCCGACAAGCTGCAGCGCGGCGTCGGCATCCGCTTCAAGGGCGTGGTCCGCACCAACATCGAGGAATACTGCATTTCCGAAGGCTGGGTGCGCGTCCAGGCGGGCAAGGCGATGGACCGCAAGGGCCAGCCGCTGACGATCAAGCTCAATGGCCCGGTCGAAGCCTGGTACGAGGATCTTGGCGACGAACCTCCGGTTGCAAAGGCTAGCTAGGCCAGCGAATCACCTCATCCGGCCGGCGATGATTTCGCCGATGAGATCCTTGGTGTGCATTGCCTTTAGCTTGCCGCGCCCAGGCATGTAGGTCGTGCCCATGCCGTCTTTCTGGCCGTCGTTGTAGATGAACCCGTAAAGCGGCCAGTGGCGCGCGCCGAGCTGTTTGCCGGGGCCGAACCAGATGCGCACCTCGCTCCAGTCGTTATTGGGCGAGACATCGACCGCGCGCACATCGTTCTCGATCTGGCCGGGCGATGACCAGTTTGCATGGCGCAGGAGCACGGTGCGTTCGTCGACGATGCGGCTGACCGCCGCGACATGGCCCAGGCGCGAATTGCCATGCGGCCTGATCGCCATAACAGCGCCGACTCGCGGTTCGTGGCCTCGGGCATACTTGCCGGCGGCTTGTCCCCACCAGGTGTGCGCATCTCCATAGATTCGGATGCCGGTGACGTTGCGGGCATAGGGCACGCACTGCAGGACGCCGGGAGCGGCGCTGCCATAGGCGCCGATGCCGCGTTCGAGCAGGACGCGGGCCTGGGCGGTCGGGACGAGGGCGGCGAGGGCTGCGAGGGGGGCAAGTGCAAGCGCCAGCTTCATGGTTAGGGTCTTCATGCCCATCATGGTGACCGCTTCGGGTTAGGGCCAGCCTTCCGCCTTTGGTAAACATGGCGGCAACAAATTGCCGCAATGCTTGTCATTGGCGGGAATCAGGCCCAATTGCGCGGCACCATGTTGCCTCAAGTTATCATTATCGGCCGTCCCAACGTCGGCAAGTCGACCCTGTTCAACCGGCTGGTCGGCAAGAAGCTCGCGCTGGTCGACGATCAGCCGGGCGTCACCCGCGACCGCCGTCTGGGCGATGCGCACCTGCTCGGCCTCGAGTTCACCATCGTCGATACCGCGGGCTGGGAGGACGAGGACGAGGCCAGCCTGCCGGGGCGGATGCGCGCGCAGACCGAAGCCGCTCTCGAAGGCGCGGATGTCGCGCTGTTCGTGGTCGACGCGCGCGCCGGGATCACTCCGCTCGACGAGGAAATCGCCCGCTGGCTTCATGGCTCCTCGGTGCCGGTAGTGCTCCTCGCCAACAAGGCCGAAGGTCGGGCCGGCGAGCCCGGCGTGCTCGAAGCTTATGCGCTCGGGCTGGGCGAGCCGGTCGCCTTTTCTGCCGAACATGGCCAGGGAATGGCCGAACTGTTCGACGAACTGCGTCCGCTGATCGAACCGCTGCAGGAAGCGCACGAAGCTGCTTTGATCGAGGAGGGCGACGACCAATCCGGCCCTCTCAAGCTGGCGATCGTCGGGCGGCCGAATGCGGGCAAGTCCACCCTTATCAACATGCTGCTTGGCGAGGACAGGCTGCTCACCGGCCCCGAAGCGGGCATCACCCGCGATTCGATCGCGGTCGACTGGACCTGGACGGACCCGGATACGGGCGAGACGCGCCCGGTCCGGCTGATAGATACCGCAGGAATGCGCAAGAAAGCGCGGGTGGTCGAGAAACTGGAGAAGCTGGCGGTCGCCGATGCGCGCCACGCGGTCGATTTCGCCGAGGTCGTGATCCTGTTGCTCGATGCGACTCAGGGGCTGGAGCATCAGGACCTCAAGATCGCCTCGATGGTGCTCGAGGAAGGCCGCGCGCTGCTCATCGCGATCAACAAGTGGGACATCGCCGAAGATCCCTCTGGCCTGTTCAACGGCGTGCGCGCCGCGCTTGAAGATGGCTTGGCGCAAGTGCGCGGCGTTCCGCTGCTGGCGGTTTCAGCACGCACCGGCAAGGGCCTCGATGCGATGATCAAGGCAGCGTTCGAGCTGCGCGAAAGCTGGAGCCGCCGCATCCCCACCGCCGCGCTCAACCGCTGGTTCGAGGATGCGCTCACCGCCAATCCGCCGCCCGCTCCCGGCGGCAAGCGGATCAAGCTGCGCTATATTACCCAGTCGAATGTGCGCCCGCCGACCTTCGCCATGTTCGGCACGCGGCTGGACCATCTGCCCGAAAGCTACACGCGCTATCTGGTAAACGGCATCCGCCGCGAGCTGGGCTTCGGTTCGGTGCCGGTGCGGCTGATGCTGCGCAGTGCCAAAAATCCTTACAAGAAGGATTAGCTCTCCGCGGCCTTGCTGTTGAGCTGCACGTAGTTCTGCAGCCCCATCCGCGCGATCATGTCGAATTGCCGTTCGAGGAAGTCGACATGTTCCTCCTCGTTTTCGAGGATCTTCTCGAAAATCTCGCGGCTGATGTAATCGCGGGCCGATTCGGCATGGGCGATGGCGTCGCGCAGAAGCGGGATCGCCTCATTTTCAAGCGCCAGGTCCGCCTTGAGCACTTCCTCGACGTTCTCGCCGATCTTGAGCTTGCCCAGTGCCTGGAAGTTGGGAAGCCCTTCGAGGAACAGGATCCGCTCGGCGAGCATGTCGGCATGCTTCATCTCGTCGATCGATTCGTGCCGCTCGAAGTCGGCCAATTTGGTCACACCCCAGTTGTGAAGCATCCGATAGTGGAGCCAATACTGGTTCACTGCGGTCAGCTCGTTGAGCAGTGCCTTGTTGAGGAAATCGATGACCCGCGGATCGCCCTTCATGTCGCAAACTCCTGTCCAAGAAGGCAACGGTTATGCGCCTCGAAAGTTGCGGCGATAACGCTATTGAGTGATCGGAACCGGCAACCTCGCGGCATCATGAACTTCGAGGACAATGCGGTCCGCTTCCTCAAGGCACTGGCGGCATTGCGGTTCGTGGCCGAGCTTACGGTAGAGCTCTTCGGCGGAGCCGGACTTGCACTTCGCCTCGGCCCGCAGGTCCGCTTCCTTGATGGCATTGCAGATGCAGATGTACACGCGGTCGATCCTCTCCAACTGTCCTCGCACATAGGTTATATGCGAATAGGTCGCAATAGCATTTGTGAGTCTCGCGTGCTTATCTTCGGTTCGGCAAGAGGCGCCATTCCACCAGGCATCGCCACAGCCATTCGAGTGGTCCGCGCCGATAGCGGGTGAGCCACGGTTTGCTCCATGCCAGCATCAGCGCCCAACCCAGCAGGACGAATGGCACTTGCTCCAGCGGCCCGAAACGGTCGAACAGGCCAAGCCCCCAGCCGTTGAACAGCGCAGTCATCAGCACAGTGGTGCCGAGGTAATTGCTGAACGCCATCTTCCCCGCCGCGTCGATCCGCGCGCCGATCCGCATGGCCAGCAGACGCGGCGCGGCAATCACGAGCGCAGCCGCATAGCCGGCTGCCATCAGCAAATGTTCGAAGGCCGAGCCGTAGTGGCTCAGCATCCCCATCGCGCGCAGCGGGAAATGGCGCGGCATGACCCAGGCGAGCAGTGCCAGCGCTATCGCGCCGCCAAACACCACGCCGAGGGCCGCCGTCCGCCGCAGTGCGGCCCGGCTCCAGCCGCCCGAAAAGAAGCCGCTGCCATAAAGCGCCATGCCGATCAGGATCAGCGGCAGCGTCTCTCCCAGCCATTCGATCGCGGCTCCCAGCGGCTCCAGCGGATCGTCCGCCAGCTTCATGCGCACATGCTCGGCAAACCCGGCGCGGATGCCAGCGGCTTCGCGCTCGGCATAATCGCGAAACTGGCCGGTCAACTTCTTGTCGGCGGCGATCTCGGCGGGGCTGGCTTCGCCCTGGAGGATGCGCTCTTCCGCGACGACCCCGGGCAAGGTCTGGACGATCCCCTGCACATTCCACAGCGTGAAGACGCCAATCCCGATCGCCGCCAGCAGGGCAGGGCGCAGGCGCCGGAGCGGCAAGGCGAGCATCCCGGCAAGTGCATAGAAGAACAGAATGTCTCCCCACCAGAACAGCAGGAAATGCAGATAGCCGAACAGCGCAAGCCACAGCAGGCGGCGGACCTGAAGCGCCATGCCCGGCCTGCCGTTCGCCTCGTTGCGCTCGATGAACAGCACCATGCTTGCTCCGAACAGCATGGTGAAAAGCGCGCGCATCTTGCCTTCGAACAGCAGGAAGGTGGCCGCGAAGGTCCATTCGTCGGCAGCCGGAACGCGGCCCATGTAGTTGGGCGAGACGGTTTCAACCCCGGGTCCGGCAAACCCGCCGATGTTGATTGCAAGGATACCAAGGACGGCAATGCCACGGATCAGATCGAGCGAGCCGATCCGGTCATTCGTTGCGCCGCCGGGTCGGTCAGTCATTCACGGCCATGCAAGCGAAGCCGCCGGACTTGAGGCGGTTGCAGGCTGACTGCGCGCTTTCCTGGCTGGCGAAGCCGCCCGCCTGAAGCCGGATCACCTTGCCTGCCGGAATTGCCAGTTTGGTATGGCCCGCCAGTTCGGGCCGAGCCTTGACCTTGTTCCACAAAGCGTCGGCATTGGCGCGCACGCCGAACGCGCCGAGTTGTACCCGCCAAGCACCGGTGATGCTGGACGGCGCTGGACTTGGGGCAGGAGCATCGAAGCGCGGCTTCGGCGCGACCAGCGGCCGGGTCGTGACCGGCGGCATCGGCTTGGGCGGCGGCGGCGCATTCTGAATGATGCTGGCCACCGGCGGCGCGCGGCCGGGGGTATAGTCCGCGCCGGGCTGGCGCGTATCTGAGTGTGCGGGAACGTCGAACGGCCTCAGGCTGGTGCTGCGGGGGGGACGGGAATCGGCATCGAGATCAACTGCGGCGACCTGCGCGCGCCGGGCCTGTTCGGTTTCGCCGGCGATCGTGGCGGCAAGCGCGATGGCGCGCTGGCGCTGATCGAGCGGAACATACTGGTCCATCTGCGTCAGCGCCGATGTCGCCTGCGGCAGACCGGCCTGCTGCGCGAGGCTGACCAGCGCATAGGCGCGTTCCCAGTCCTTCGCCACGCCGTCGGCGTTGAAATAGGCCAGGCCCAGGACATAGTGCGCGCGCGGATCGCCGCGTCCCGACGCAGCCTTGATATAGGGCATGGCCCCGGCGCGATCGCCGCGCTGGAAAATCAGCAAGCCAAGATTGTCCGCCGCCTGGAGGTGGCCCTGTGCAGCGGCGCGGGCGAAAAGCTGTTCGGCCTTTGCCAGGTCCTGCGAGACGCCGCGCCCCAGCTTGTAGGCCTGGGCGAGATTGAACTGGGCGTCGGGATCGCCTTTTTCGGCCGGTCCCTGCCACTGCCGGATCGCTGCGGGATAGTCGCCGCGCGACCAGGCATCGACCCCGTCCTTCACGTCGGCGAGCGCCGGGACGGCGCAAATCATTGCCGCACCGAAGAGAATTGCGCGCGGAAAGCGGATTGCAGGCACGAAATGTCTCCTCGTTCGGGTGCGCCCGGCTGTAAACCTTTCACGCCCACGTATAAGCCTTTCGGCCCCGCTGCGGGCGATGGCGCATTCTTAACCGATAGAATGAATAAATCCCTAGCCTCGTTTTAGCCGGCAATGAAACCGCGCCCACAAGCCCTCCCGTGCCCTGCATTAACCCAAAATTAGGAACGATCTGCGATCCAGTGTGCCGAATAGGGTTCAACCGGACTGCATTCGGGACTGTTTTTTAAGGGGCAAGGCATTGCGCGTACTCGCATTGGCATCACAGAAAGGCGGCTCGGGCAAGACGACGCTCTCGGGCCATCTTGCCGTGCAGGCACAGAGGGCCGGCGCCGGTCCTGTTGTCCTGATCGACATCGACCCTCAGGGCTCGCTCGCCGACTGGTGGAACGAGCGCGAGGCGGAATTTCCGGCATTCGCGCAGACTACAGTCTCGCGGCTGGCGCACGACCTGCAGGCACTGCGCGAGCAGGGCTTCAAGCTTGCCGTGATCGACACGCCTCTCTCCGGCGCTGTCAGTACGGCTCTGGCGGCGGCACTTGTCGTCGGCTTTGCGGCCAGCACTCCGGTTGCCCATGCGGCACCGGCGCTTTCCAAGAAGGCCGAACGCCAGGTCAGCAAGGCGATCGCCGTTGCCGAAAAGCGCGTGCAGAAAGCCCCGCAGGACGCCGCCGCGCGCGCCATTCTCGGCAATGCCTACCTGCTTGGCGGCCGCTTCGAATCGGCTGTGACCGCGCTCGAAGACGCCCGCTATC
This sequence comes from Sphingomonadaceae bacterium, assembly GCA_947477745.1. Lineage (GTDB taxonomy): Bacteria > Pseudomonadota > Alphaproteobacteria > Sphingomonadales > Sphingomonadaceae > Novosphingobium. The sequence goes on from CANJUF010000021.1 coordinate 6,479, forward strand.
TTGGTGACACCAGCGCCCGCGCGGCGCTTGGCCTCGCGCTCGCCCATGTCGGCGTCGGCAACGGCGCTGCTGCCGTGGCTGTCCTCGACGGTGCGCGCGATACGCTTCCGGTCAGCGATTATGGCCTGGCGCTTGCGCTTGCCGGAGAGACCACCCGCGGTGTCGACGTGCTCGCACAGGCGCTGCGCGGCGGCGAAAACAACGTGAAGCTCAGGCAGAACCTGGCTTATGCCTATGCGCTCGACGGCCGCTGGAACGAAGCGCGGCTGATGGCCTCGCAGGATGTTCCTGCCGATCAGCTCGACAAGCGGATCACAACATGGGCGAAGCAAGGCAAGCCCGAGGACTTCCGCCTGCGCGTTGCCTCCATGCTCGGCACCGCGGTTCGCGTTGACGAGGGCCAGCCGGCTTACCTGGCGATTGCGCGCGATCCTTCGAGAGAAGTCGCCTCGCTGCCGGTTCCCTCGCTCGCTTCCGTGCCCGCCCGCACCGACAGCAACGGCGAACTCCCGCCGGTCGAGAACGGCGAGAGCTTCTGGGTGGCCGAAGCGGCTCGTCCCGAACCTTCAGCGCTTGCGCTTGCGCCGGAACCCAACCGGACCGAAGTTGCCGGTTCGCCTCCGGTTCCTGCCGAGCCCTATGCGTCGGCAAAGCCCGGAACGTTGGAGCAGGCTTTTGTTGAGCCCGTCGCAGCGCCCGCTGCCGCTCCTGCGCCAGCGGTGCGGACTGCCGCGGCGACCGCACCGGCTGCGCAGCCGCTGCGCAAGGCCCGCAAGGTTGCGGCGGCAAACCGTATTTTCCCCGGCGTCAAGGCAGTCGCCAACGGCTCGCACCTCGTGCAGCTTGGCTCGTTCTCGTCCAAGGCCAATGCCGAACGCGCGTGGAGCATCTTCCTCTCGCGCAATCCCGAGCTTGCCCAGTTCGACCGCAAGCTGACCGAGGCGGTCGTGAACGGCAAGCGCTTCTACCGCGTCTCCGCGGCCGGTTTCGACCGTAGCTCGGCGCGGCAGATGTGCTCAACCGTAAGGACCCGCGGCGGCGCCTGCATCCTTTGGGCAGCTGGCAATCCGCTGCCGGGAGCCATTCGCAAGGATTAATCACCGGTCCGAATACGCAATCCGGATCAGGTCGCAGAAGGCCCCTTCCCTGCCGGGGAGGGGTCTTTTTCGTTATTGTCAGGCTACCTGCGCGCCGCCCTTGAACAGTGCGAGTACGCGTCCCTGAACCGGCTGTCGGTCGAAGGGGGTATTGCCCGCACTTGCTTCCATCTGCGCCGAGTCGACGATCCACGGCTTGTCCGGATCGATCACGGCGATATCGGCCTCTGCTCCTGCTTCCAGCCGCCCGGAATTGACGCCGAGCAGGCTCGCCGGATTGCCCGCCAGCAGTTCGAACGCCCGCCCAATGGAAATCACCGCGTCGCGCACCAGGCTAAGCGTGAGCGGTAGCAGCGTTTCCGCGCCCGCCATGCCCGGCTCGGCGTCGGCGAAGGGCAGGCGCTTTCCTTCCGGCCCGCGCGGATCGTGGCCCGATGCGATCACGTCGATGGTGCCGTCGGAAATCGCGGCGATCACTGCCTTGCGGTCCATTTCCGAGCGTAGCGGCGGCGAAAGACGCATGAAGGTGCGGAACTCGGCAACAGCGATGTCGGAGAGCATGAAGTGCGCGGGCGTGACCCCTGCGGTCACCGGCAGGCCGCGCGCCTTGGCTGCGCGCACCAGATCGAGGCCCGCAGCCGTCGTCACCTGCCGCACATGCAGCCGCGCGCCAGCGATCTCTGCAAGCGCAATGTCGCGCGCCAGGGCCAAAGCCTCAGCTTCTGCGGGAGCGGAAGGAAGGCCCAGCCGCGTCGCCATCTCGCCAGCCGTGGCGACGGCATTGCCGGTCAGCCCCGCGTCCTCGGCATGGGTACAGACCACCAGATCCAGCATGGCGGCATATTGCAGCACCCGCAGCATGGTGCCCGAATCGGCGATCCAGCGCCGACCGGTGGCGACGGCTTTCGCGCCTGCATCCTTCATCAGCCCGAATTCGGCGAGCCGCGCGCTCTCCAGCCCTTGCGTCGCGGCGGCAAGCGGGTGGACCCAGAAATCGGGCTTGCCCGAGCTTGCGGTAAAGCGCACCCGCGATGGCACGTCGAGCATGCCGTTGTCGGGCATCACGGCGGCGCGCACGATCCCGCCGAAGTGGAACGCGGGCTTGTCGATCGCGAATACGCCGAAATCAACCAGGCCGGGCGTTACCAGCTTGCCCTTTGCGTCGTGGATGGCATCGCCCGGCTCGGGCGCGACTTGCGGCCCGACTGCTGCAATGTGCCCATCCACGCACCGCAATGCGCCTGAAACCGGCTGCGCCTCGCCCGGGAGCATCAGCCGCGCGTTTGTGATCGTAAGCGGTGCGGCAATGCTCATTGCCAGCCCTCCACCTGCCGCACCGGCCGGGTCAGCACGTCGAGGCAGGCCATGCGGATGGCGACGCCCATTTCCACCTGGCGAGTGATCAGCGAGCGGTCGACCAGATCGGCGACAGTGCTGTCGATCTCGATCCCGCGGTTCATCGGGCCGGGATGCATCACCAGGGTATCGGGCCGGGTGCGGGCGAGCCGCGCCTCGGTCAGGCCGTAAAGGTGGCGGTATTCGCGCGGGCTAGGGATGAACTGGCCTTCCATCCGTTCGGTCTGGAGGCGCAGCATCATCACCACGTCCGCGCCTTCCAGGGCCTTGTCGAAATTATGGAACGGCTCGACCTTCATCTGTTCGATCGCGGCGGGCATCAGCGCGGGCGGCGCACAGACACGCACCCGCGCGCCGAGCGAGGTGAGGCACAGGATATTGGAGCGCGCGACGCGGCTGTGCAGGATGTCGCCGCAGATCACCACGCACAGCCCGTCGATCCTGCCTTTGGCGTGGCGGATGGTCAGCGCGTCGAGCAGCCCCTGGGTTGGGTGCTCATGCTGGCCGTCGCCCGCGTTGAGCACCGGGCAATCGACCTTATCGGCGATCAGCTGCACCGCGCCCGAACTGCCGTGGCGGATGACGATGGCGTCGGCATGCATGGCATTCAGCGTCATCGCCGTATCGATCAGCGTCTCGCCCTTTTTGATCGAGCTTTGCCCGGCGTGCATGTTGACCACGTCCGCACCCAGCCGCTTGCCCGCGATCTCGAAGCTGAGCAGCGTGCGGGTCGAGTTTTCGAAGAACGCATTGATGATGGTCAGGCCCGCGAGCCGGTCGTCCCGCTTTTGCGAGAGGCGGTTGAAGCCGACCCATTGTTCGGCCTCGTCGAGCAGGAACAGGATCTCGTGCGGGGCAAGCCCGCCGACGCCGACAAGGTCGCGGTGCGGGAATGCCGCCGAACCCGGAGGGTAAGGTGAAGCCGAAGATGTCATTAAAGTCGAGGCCATAGGAGCAGTTTCGCCCTACCTCAAGCAATTTGCCGCGAGCCGCATAGCTGCTATGCACCGATCCAGCCCCGAGGATGGAGACGTCATGGAATTCGCGCGCAAGGTCTGGAAAGTACTGGTCGCGGTCAAGGATGGCCTAGCGCTGCTTGTCCTGCTGATGTTCTTCGGCCTGCTTTATGCCGTGCTTTCGGCAAGGCCCGGCGCAGCCGCGGTCGAAGACGGCGCGCTGCTCCTCAAGCTCGACGGTTTCGTGGTCGAGGAGCCGAGCGCGCCCGATCCGCTGACCCTGCTGATGTCGCAGCAGGCCCCGGTCGGCGAATACCGCGCCCGCGATGTGGTGCGGGCGCTGCGCACGGCGGCCAGGGACGAGCGGGTCAAGCTCGTCGCCCTCGACCTTTCGGGTTTCATGGGCGGCGGCATGGTGCATCTTCAGGAGATCGGCGAGGCGCTCGATCTGGTGCGCAAGTCGGGCAAGAAGGTCTATACCTTCGGGCTCGCCTATCTCGATGACGGCCTGTTGCTTGCGGCCCATTCGGACGAGGTCTGGATCGACCCGCACGGCGGGGCCTTCATCACCGGGCCGGGCAGCCAGCGGCTCTACTATGCCGGCCTGCTCGAGAAGATCAAAGTGAAGGTCAACGTGTTCCGCGTCGGCACCTTCAAGAGCGCGGTCGAACCCTATCTGCTGAGCAGCCCTTCCGAAGCTTCGCGGCGCTCCGACGATGCGCTTTACGGCGCGCTGTGGCAGGCTTGGCAGGCCGATTACCGCAAGGCGCGGCCCAAAGTCGATATTGGCCGCGTAACCGGCGATTCGCTTGCCTGGATCAAGGAATCGGGCGGCGATTCCGCCATGGCAGCTAAAGCCGCCGGTCTGGTCGACCGGATCGGCACCAGCAGCGACTTCAATCGCCGTCTGCGCGAACTCGCCGGGGAAGCCCCGCGCGACGACAGCTTCGAGGCCTTCGCTCACACCGACCTTGCGACCTGGCTGGACGCCAACCCCGAGGAAAAGCCGGGCAAGGCGATCGGCGTGGTGACCATAGCGGGCGAAATCCTAAACGGCGATGAGGGACCGGGCGTCGCAGGCGCGGAGCGCATCGTCGGCGTTCTGGAGGACGCGCTCGACGATGATCTCGCGGCGCTGGTGGTGCGCGTCGATTCGCCCGGCGGGGCGCTTATGGGCTCGGAACATATCCGCAGGGCCTTGCTGCGCTTCAAGGACAAGAAGGTGCCGATCGTCGTGTCGATGGCCAATCTCGGCGCGAGCGGCGGATATTGGGTGTCGACGCCCGCCTCACGGATCTATGCCGAGCCGGCGACCATTACCGGCTCGATCGGGGTATTTGCGGTCATGCCGACCTTCGGCGAGGCGCTAGGCCAGGTCGGCATCAACGAGGACGGGGTGAAAACGACGCCGCTCACCGGCGAGCCGAATGTGATCGGCGGCATCTCGCCGCAGGTAAGCGAGCTGATTCAAGCCAATATCGAAAAGAGCTACCGCGAATTCACAGCTCTCGTCGCGCACTCTCGCGGAATTTCGGCTGAGCGCGCGCCCGACTGGGCCGAGGGCCGTCCGTGGGACGGCGGCACTGCGCGCCAGCTTGGTCTGGTCGACGAGTTCGGCGGCCTCGACGAGGCGCTTGCCCATGCGGCCAAGCTCGCCAAGCTAGATGAAGGCGATTGGCACGCCGAATACCTGGGGCAGGAGCCGACTAGCCCGCTGGCGGCCGTGTTGAAGCGGTTCGGATCGGGCGGGGCCTCCGTGAGCGTCCACGACGATTTCTTCGCCACCCTTGCACGCCGTCAGACCAATCTGTTTGCGCGGCTCGAGGCTTCGCTCCGCGGCATGACCGAAACCCGCGGGGTTCAGGCGATGTGCGAGGAATGCCCGGTGCTGGGCAATGCGCCCGCCCGCCGCAATGACGGCGCGGACGCCGGGCTGATCCTGTCTCTATTGAAAGCTATAGCGGGGTAGGCTGTTCGTCCGGCGCATCGCCGGGTTCGATGATGTCCGGCCCGATGTCGGGCGCCTCGTCGGGCGGCGGCTGCGGCCCCGGATCGGGTGTCAGCGGCGGCGTTTCTGGCGGCGAGTGCGGCTCGATGCGGTCGGGAGCGGGATCTGGCTGGGTAGCCATGGCAATGCCTTTCAATGGGAGTGTTGCATCCCATCTGGGCATCGCAAGGTCGGGGTGCAAGCGCCGCGCTTGCCCTTTGGGCAGAGTGCTTCTAAGGGCACGCACTTGGATTTCAGGCCGCCCCCGTGCGGCCATCGTGGCAGAGTTTTATCCGCGGGCGTGGCGGAACTGGTAGACGCAGCAGGTTTAGGTCCTGCCATCGCAAGATGTGGGGGTTCGAGTCCCTTCGCCCGCACCAGCAAGCCCGCCGCCGGATAGAGCGACGCCGCCCATTGCAGGAAGGTTTCGTTTACCATGCAGATTGTCGAGACAACCAACGACGGCCTGAAGCGCGCTTACACCGTCACCATTACCGCCAAGCAGATTTCCGAGCAGATCGAAGGCGAAGTGAAGCGTATGGCGCCGCAAGTGCGCATGCCCGGCTTCCGCCCCGGCAAGGTGCCCGCCAACCTCATCCGCAAGATGCACGGCCCCGCGCTGCATCAGGATGCGCTGAACACCTCGATCCGCGAGGCGATGGACAAGCTGGTCGAAGACAATGCGCTGCGCCCCGCGATGCAGCCGCAGATCGAGCTTGGCGAAGGCTATGAAGAAGGCAAGGACGCCGAGCTTTCGGTCAGCCTCGAAGTTCTTCCCAAGATCGAAGCGCCCAAGATCGAGGGTATGAAGATCGAGAAGCTGGTCGTGCCGGTCGCCGAAGCGCAGGTCGACGAGGCCGTGGAGCGGATCGCGGGTCAGCAGAAGAGCTTTACCACCAAGGACAAGCGCAAGGTGCAGGACGGCGATCAGGTCGTGTGCGATTTCGTCGGCAAGGTCGACGGCGTCGCCTTTGAAGGCGGCGGTGCCGAGCAGCAGCCGATCGAGATCGGCGCAAACCGCCTGATCCCCGGCTTCGAGGAACAGCTGGTCGGCCTCAAGGCGGGCGATGAAAAGCAGATCACCGTCACCTTCCCCGACGACTATCCTGCCGAGAACCTCAAGGGCAAGGAAGCGACCTTCGACATTACCGTTCACGAAGTGAAGGTGCCGGGCGAGACCAAGATTGATGACGAGTTCGCCAAAAACCTTGGGCTCGAAGGGCTTGAGCAGCTGCGCACGCTGATGCGCGGCCAGCTCGAGCAGGAAACCGCCGGGCTCACCCGCACCCAGATGAAGCGCGCGCTGCTCGACCAGCTGGCTGCCGGCCACGATTTCGATGTGCCACCCTCGATGGTCGAGGCCGAGTTCGAGCAGATCTGGATGCAGCTTCAGCAGGAAGCCGCGCGCGAGGAGGATCCCGCCGCCGCGCTCAAGGAAATCGAGGACGAGAAGGACGATTATCGCACCATAGCCGAGCGCCGCGTGCGTCTGGGCCTGCTGCTGTCCGAAATCGGCCAGGCCAACGCGGTGCAGGTTACGGCGCAGGAAATGCAGCAGCTGATGATGCAGGCCGCGCAGCAGTATCGCCCCGAGGATCGCGAGCGGTTCTTCCAGTTTGTCCAGTCCGACCCGATGGCCGCCGCGCAGCTGCGCGCGCCGCTCTATGAGGACAAGGTCATCGATTTCCTGATCGAACAGGCCGAGGTGACGACGCGCGAGGTGACTCGCGAGGAGCTTCAGGCCGCGATCGAGGCGGACAGCGATTCAGCTACGGCCAAGAAGCCTGCCGCGAAGAAAACGCCGGCCAAGAAGGCCGCGAAGTCGGCTCCGGGCGACGAAGATAATCCAGCCGCTGAAAAGCCTGCTGTTAAAAAACCTGCCGCCGCGAAAAAAGCCGATGCCGACGCGCCCGCCAAGCCTGCAGCGAAGAAAGCAGCTGCCGACAAGAAGCCCGCTGCGAAGAAGCCTGCCGCCAAGGCGTGATCGCGCGGGCGTATTCGGGTTAACGCACTTGAACATCGGCGCGCGGCACGCGACATAGGCGGACCAATCACACGAGGACTCCCATGATCGACCTGTTCGGGCGCAACGATGCGCAGGGCCACTTCACTACCGATCCCGTCACCGGCGCCTTGGTGCCAATGGTCGTCGAGCAGACCAGCCGGGGCGAGCGCAGCTTCGATATCTTCTCGCGCCTGCTGCGCGAACGCATTGTCTTCGTGACCGGGCAGGTCGAGGACAACATGGCCTCGCTGATCGTCGCCCAGCTGCTATTTCTCGAATCGGAGAACCCGTCGAAGGACATCTCGATGTACATCAACTCGCCGGGCGGCGTGGTGACGGCTGGTCTCGCGATCTACGACACCATGCAATATATCCGCCCGCGCGTTTCGACCGTGTGCATCGGCCAGGCTGCCTCGATGGGCAGCTTCCTGCTTGCCGCCGGCGAGCCAGGCATGCGCATCGCCCTGCCGAGCGCGCGGATCATGGTTCACCAGCCCTCGGGCGGTGCGCGCGGCATGGCCTCGGATATCGAGATCCAGGCCAAGGAAATCCTCCGAATCCGAGCACGTATGAACGATCTTTACGTCAAGTTCACGGGCCGCACGCTTGAGGAGATCGAGCGGGCGCTGGATCGCGACACCTTCCTCGAAGCCGAGGAAGCCAAGGCCTTCGGCATTGTCGACAAGGTCTTCGAAAGCCGTCCCGATGCGGAAAAGCAGACCGACGATGACGCCAAGGAAGCGGGTAAGGGCAAGGGCTCTGATTCCTGACGGCCACCGCTTTCAGCCTTGTGCAAGCATTTGCGCGCTATAAGGCAGGATTGATAAATGCGCCCGGCTGGCTAATCTTGGCGAGTCGTCCCCCATCGGCGCAGCAGCAGAGAACGAGACATTGAGCGGATCTGACGCAAAAAGCACCCTGTATTGCAGCTTCTGCGGCAAGTCGCAGCACGAGGTTCGCAAGCTCATTGCCGGCCCAACGGTGTTCATCTGCGATGAATGCGTCGAGCTGTGCAACGACATCATCCGCGAGGAAACCAAGGCCGGGATCAGCGGTAAGAAGGACGGCGGCGTGCCTTCGCCGCGCGACATCTGCCAGACGCTGAGCGACTATGTGATCGGGCAGGACCGCGCCAAGCGCGTGCTCTCGGTCGCGGTGCACAACCACTACAAGCGCCTGAAGCATGGCGGCAAGGCAGGCGATGTCGAGCTGTCGAAATCGAACATCCTGCTCGTCGGGCCGACCGGTTCGGGCAAGACCCTGCTCGCCCAGACGCTGGCCAAGACCTTCGACGTGCCCTTCACCATGGCCGATGCAACCACGCTGACCGAGGCGGGCTATGTCGGCGAGGATGTCGAGAACATCATCCTCAAGCTGCTGCAATCGTCGGACTATAACGTCGATAAGGCGCAGCACGGCATCGTCTACATCGACGAGATCGACAAGATCAGCCGCAAAGCGGAAAACCCCTCGATCACCCGCGACGTTTCGGGTGAGGGCGTGCAGCAGGCGCTGCTCAAGCTGATGGAGGGGACCACCGCCTCGGTGCCTCCGCAGGGCGGGCGCAAGCATCCGCAGCAGGAATTCCTGCAAGTCGATACCACCAATATCCTGTTCATCTGCGGCGGCGCTTTCGCCGGGCTTGAAAAGATCATTGGTGACCGGCTGCAGAAGCGCTCGATCGGTTTCGGCGCGCATGTTGCCGATCCTGACAAGCGCCGCGTGGGCGAGCTGCTCCAGAAGGCCGAGCCGGAAGATCTGCTCAAGTTCGGGCTTATCCCCGAATTCGTCGGCCGCCTGCCGGTGATCGCGACATTGGAAGATCTCGACATCGAGGCGCTGGTCAAGATCCTGCAGGAACCCAAGAACGCGCTGATCAAGCAATACGCCAAGCTGTTCGAGCTGGAAGACGTCGAGCTCAAGTTCACCGACGACGCGCTCGAGGCGATTGCCGAGCGCGCCATCGAGCGCAAGACTGGTGCGCGCGGTCTGCGCTCGATCGTCGAGGCGATCCTGCTCGATACCATGTACGACTTGCCAACCGAGACCGACATCGCCGAAGTGGTGGTCGATGCCGACGTTGTGGCGGGCCGCAAGGAACCCGTCCGCGTCATGAAGGGCAAGGACAAGGAAGAAGAAGCAGCCTGAGTGCTGTCCCTCCCGGTCGCTGCGCGACAGGAGGGACCATCTCGCTAAACCACCCCGTCACTCTCCAGCGCGCATTCCGCGCCGCCCGCCGTCTCGATCTGGATCGTGGGATGGCCGATGGCGAAGCGGTGATGCAGTTCGTGCGCGACCTCGTGCAGGAACCCGTCGCCCGGCAGCGCGCCCGGCATCACCAGATGCGCGGTCAAAGCCGTCTCAGTCGTGCTCATCGGCCAGACGTGGAGATCGTGGACTGCGCTCACGCCCGGCTGCGCTGACAGAAATGCGCGCACTTCGCTCACGTCGATGCTTTCGGGCGCGGCGAGCAGCCCCATGCGCAGCGAATCCTTCAAGAGGCCCCAGCTCGACCAGCCGATCACCAAACAAATCGCCAGCGATGTCAGCGGATCGATCAAGGCCACGCCGGTGAACATCACCGCCATGCCCGCCACGACCACGCCCGCCGAAACCGCGGCGTCGCCCATCAGGTGCAGAAAGGCGGCGCGCACGTTGAGATCGGCCTTGCGTCCCCGCGCGAACAGCCAGGCCGAAAATCCGTTGATGACGATGCCCAGCGCCGCGACCGTGATCATCATGGCGCCTTCGACCGGAGCGGGATCGGAAATGCGGCGGATCGTCTCGACCAGGATAGCGCCCACCGCCAGCCACAGCAGCGCCGCATTGGCCAGAGCGGCAAGGATCGAGGAGCTTTTGAGGCCATAGGTAAAGCGCTCGCTTGGCGGGCGGGCCGCCAGCGTGTTCGCGGCCCAGGCAAGCAGCAGCGCCAGCACGTCGGACAGGTTGTGCCCGGCGTCCGCAATCAGCGCCATCGAGCCGCTGATAATGCCGGCGGCGATCTCGGCGGCGGTGAACCCGAGATTGAGGACCACTGCTACGGCAAACGCCTGTCCTTTGCCGACAGAGGTCATCGAACCGTGGTGATGATGGTCGTGGTGAGGGTGGCCTGCGGTCATGGTCGCCGCTTCGCACGCGCGAGCTGCCCCTTCAAGCGATGTGGTAACGTATCCTGCGCGGAATTATTGATAGATGCAGGCGTCGAGTCCGTCGCGGCGCACCGATCCGATCCGTGCGGCGATGGTGTTGCCATAGCGGCGGGTAAAGCCGCGCGGATTGTTGACGCTGCGCTTCTTGGGGCTGGGCAGCGCTGCGGCCATGCGGGCCGCCTCGGCGCGGCTGAGGCGTGCGGCGGACTTGTGGAAATAGCGCTGCGCCCCCGCCTCGGCCCCGTAAGTGCCGATGCCGGTCTCTGCCACGTTGAGGTAGACCTCCATGATCCGGCGCTTGTCCCACAGCGTCTCGATCAGGAAGGTGAACCACACTTCAAGGCCCTTGCGCGCCCAGCGGTCCCAGCCGCTGCCCTGCCAAAGGAACACGTTCTTGGCGGTCTGCTGGCTGATGGTGGACCCGCCGCGCATTCGCTTGCCCTGGGCGTTGCGCAGCGCGGCTTTCTCGATGGCCTCCTGATCGAAGCCATTGTGGGTGCAGAACTTCCCGTCTTCGCCCGCGATCACGGCAGAGACCATGTTGCGGTCGATCCGCGAAAGCGGGGTCCAGTCCTTGGTGAAGCCGTTTTCGTCGGCAATCATCGTGATCGTGATCGGCACCGGCACAAACCGGTAGACCAGCGTCAGACCAATGCTGATCGCCAGGAACCAGATCACCACCTTTGTCACGAACCGCAGCATTCGCGTCGCTATCCCCGTTTTCGCACGCCTCGGTCTGTAATCGAAGGCCATGGCGCGCTTAGAGCATCGCCGCGAAAAAGTGGGAACCGGTTTTTGACCTGGCAGTCAACTTCGTTTCCGCATCAGGCGATGCGACAAGTGGAAAATCAGCGGGTCAGGTGGGGTGATGGCAATCGCCGCCAGGCGATTGGCGGGCCAACAAAAACCCCGCCCCGGAAGTCCGGAGCGGGGCGATTTGTTCGTTCTACAAACCAGATCAGGCGGGCAGCAGCCTGCGGTCCGTGGCAATGCGGGTCATCGCGCGTTGCAGCTTTTCGAAAGCGCGCACCTCGATCTGGCGCACGCGCTCACGGCTGACCTTGTAGACCTGGCTCAGCTCTTCAAGCGTGCGGGGCTCGTCGGTCAGGCGGCGTTCGGTCAGGATATCGCGCTCGCGCTCGTTGAGCGCGCCCATCGCCTCGAGCAGCAGGTCGTGGCGCATGGCCTTTTCCTCGGCCTCGGCGACCAGTTCGTCCTGCAACGGGGTGTCATCCTCGAGGATGTCCTGCCACTGGCCTTCGCCTTCCTCGCGCAGCGAGACGTTGAGCGAGGCATCGCCGCCCATCATCATGCGCCGGTTCATATTGACGACCTCGGTCTCCGACACACCGAGCGTGGTGGCGATCGTGGTCACGTCGCGCGGATGAAGATCGCTGTCTTCGTAGGCATCGAGATTCTTCTTCATGCGGCGCAGGTTGAAGAATAGCTTCTTCTGCGCGGCGGTGGTGCCCATCTTGACGAGGCTCCAACTGCGCAGGATGAACTCCTGCATCGAGGCCTTGATCCACCACATCGCGTAAGTCGCGAGGCGGAAGCCGCGATCGGGCTCGAACTTCTTGACGCCCTGCATCAGGCCGATATTGCCTTCGGAGATAAGCTCGGACACGGGCAGGCCATAGCCGCGATAGCCCATCGCGATCTTCGCGACGAGACGCAGGTGGCTGGTTACCAGCTGCGCGGCGGCATCGGGATCCTCGTGTTCCTGATAACGCTTGGCGAGCATGTATTCCTGCTCGGGCTTGAGCACCGGGAACTTCTTGATTTCGGAAAGATATCTGTTGAGGCTTTGTTCGCCGCCCAGCGACGGCACGGCCGGCAGGTTGCGTTGCGACATGATGTACTTCCGTCCTTTCTGTGTCGACCTGCGGTCTCGGACCCATTCCCGGCATCCGAAGCTGCGGTCACGCCTTGCTTATTATCACAAATGTGCAAAAATTGCTACTATAATCGCTAATCTCAGTGATCGAGTGCGTCGATTAATGCCCGCATGTCCGCTGGCATCTCGCTGACGAAATGCTTCCTCTCCTGTGTAACGGGGTGAACAAAGCCAAGTTCCGCCGCGTGGAGCGCCTGGCGCGAAAATTGCGCGGCGGAAAGGGCGGGGCGAAAGCGGGAGGAAGCGCGTCCATAGACAGGATCGCCCAATAGCGGATGTCCAATTGACGACATGTGAACACGCACCTGGTGGGTTCTCCCAGTCTCGAGCCGGCACTCGACCAGCGCCGCCGCGCCGATCCGTTTGAGCGTGCGGTAGTGAGTCACCGCATGCTTGCCCCGGCCGTCTTCGACCAGCGCCATCTTCTTTCGGTCGTGGCTCGAACGCGCGATCGCGCCTGTCACCGTTCCGGAGAGCGGGGAGGGCAGTCCCGCGACCACCGCGAGATAGGCGCGCTCGATCGAATGATCGGCGAACTGCGCGGCAAGGCCGAGGTGCGCTTCGTCGCTCTTGGCGACCACCAGCAGGCCCGAAGTGTCCTTGTCGATGCGGTGGACGATGCCGGGCCGCGCGACACCTCCGATCCCGGATAAGTGGCCCCGGCAATGGTGCAGCAACGCATTGACCAGCGTTCCATCGGCGTTGCCCGCCGCCGGATGCACAACCAGCCCCGCCGGCTTGTCGACGACAACGAGGTGCTCGTCCTCGAAGACGATGTTGAGCGAGATGTCCTGCGCCTGCGCCTCGGCCGGTGCCGCCTCGGGCACCGCGATGCGCCAGTCTTCGCCGCCTGCAAGTTTCAATGAGGTCTGCGCGGCAAGCTTTCCGCCCAGCGTGACGCCGCCCTGCGCCATCAATGCCTGAACCCGCTGGCGCGAAAGGCCGCTCGCCTCAGCCAGCGCCTTGTCGAGCCGCTGGCCCGCGTGCTCCGTGCCGAGCGTGCCTTCGATGATGCGTTCCCCCCCGGACATGGCTAGGATGTGGGGATGACACTCAAAGTGGCAAGTGACGTGATTGCAACACTCCTCCAGGAAGCGGCGAATGCCGCTCCGCACGAATGCTGCGGACTGTTGCTTGGCGAGGGCGCGCGGATCGACGAAGCCCGCCCCGCCGCCAATATCTCCGATGATCCGGCTCGCCGATTCGAGATCGATCCGCTGGCTCTACTGACCGCGCACAAGGCCGCGCGCGCCGGCGGCCCGCAGATCGTGGGTTATTACCATTCGCACCCTGAGGGCCATCCCGTGCCCAGCGCCACCGACTGCGAGCACGCCAGCGGCGACGAGAGGGTCTGGGCGATTATCGCTGGCGGAGAGGTGGCGTTCTGGCGCGACGGCGCGCAGGGATTCGAGCCGGTCGATCATCGATTGATCTGAACCATGGCATTCCTGATCCAGCGCGGCTAGAGCCGTTGCCGATGGATGGACCTTCCGGGGAAAACGCCGCTCGATGACCAGCACGACCTCGCTCGATCTCGCCAGCCTGCTTTGCTCGCGCCTGTGCCACGACCTCCTGAGCCCGGTCGGGGCGCTGACCAACGGCCTTGAGCTGCTGGCCGAGGAACGCGATCCCGAAATGCGCCAGCGCTGCCTCGACCTGCTCGACCAGAGCGCGCGCATCTCGACTGACAAGCTCAAGTTCTTCCGGCTGGCCTTCGGGGCGGCGGGCGGATTCGGCGATATGGTGCCGCTGGGCGATGCACGCGCGGTGGTCGATGCGCTGGCTTCCAACAACGGCCGCATCGAGGTGCGCTGGCAGCTGTCGGGCGACGCATTGCCCAAGGTCGCGGTAAAGGTGATGCTCAACTTCGCGCTGATGGCGATCGAGGCCCTTGTGCGTGGCGGCACGATCGAGATCGCCGCCGACATGCGCGATGCGTCAAGCGAACTGGTGGTGCGTGCGAGCGGCGCAAGGATCGCCTTCGATCCCGACATCGGCCGCGCGCTGGACGGCGCGCTGGCGCCGCACGAGCTGTCGAGCCGGACCGCGCCTGCCGCCATGGTGCGCGAGCTTGCGCAGTCGATGGGCGGGACCATCAGGCATGTGGTCGACGATCAGGCGCTGGTTCTGGGCGCGGAACTCCCGCTGGGATAGCGGCGCATGACCCCCTGGCTGGTCCATCGCACGGTTGAATCCCCCAATCATGACGAGCGCGCGCTGCCGATCACGATGGTGGTGCTGCACTATACCGGGATGAGGACCGCGCAGGAGGCGCTGGACCGGATGTGCGATCCGGCGGCCAAGGTATCCGCCCATTACATGATCGACACCGACGGGACCGTAACCAGCCTCGTGCCCGAAGACCGGCGCGCCTGGCACGCGGGAAAATCCTATTGGCGCGGAGAGACCGATATCAATTCGGCCAGCGTGGGGATCGAGCTGGTCAATCCGGGGCATGAGTGGGGCTATGTGCCTTTCACCGACGACCAGATGATCGGCCTGATGCCGCTGCTCGCCGACATTATCGAGCGCTACGACATTCCGCGCGCCAATGTCGTCGGCCATTCCGACATTGCGCCTGCGCGCAAGGACGACCCGGGCGAACTTTTCGAGTGGGAGCGGCTGGCCCAGCTGCGCCTTGCACTCGCGATTCCGAAGCCGCGCATCGCGCTGTTCTACGATAATCCCGCCGCCTTCCACCTCGCGCTCGAGAGGTTCGGCTATGACATTACCGACGGTCGCGCGGCGGTGCGAGCCTTCCAGCGGCGCTGGCGGCCGCACCGTATCGACGGCGAGGTCGACGGCCAGTGCGGCGCGCTGCTGTTCGAGCTTTTGTTGGAACGCGACATGGGGCGTGCTAGATAGGCAGCGTGCCGGGGAGCCGGGCGGCCGCGTCACTGCTTGCAGTGCCGAGGAAAGTCCGGGCTCCACGAAACAAGGGCGGCGGGTAACGCCCGCCGGGGCGGACGGCGCTTGCGCCCATGCTCAAGGGAAAGTGCCACAGAAAGCAAACCGCCGATGGCCCGCAAGGGCACAGGCAAGGGTGAAAGGGTGCGGTAAGAGCGCACCGTGGCGCTGGCAACAGCGTCTGCATGGCAAACCCCGCCCGGAGCAAGACCGAATAGGGACGGCGCGCCTTGGCTTCAGGCCGGGGCAGGCGGGTTTCGCGCCGAGTCGTCCGGGTTGGTTGCTGGAGCGGTGCAGCAATGCGTCGCCGAGAGGAATGGTCGCCATTCCGGCACTGGTCCGCCTTCGGGCGGAAACCGGCCGGAATACAGAACCCGGCTTACAGGCTCCCCGGCACTAGGTTTTCGATGTCCTCGCGGCAATTCGCCGGCGTTTCGCGGACGGTGATAGTGCCGTTCCGCTCTTCGGTCTGAAGCAGCCAGCGCTCGCTCCCTTCAAGGCAGAGCGCGGTCAGTACGCCCGATTCGTAAGCTCCGGTGTCGATGCCGAAGCGGTGATCGCAAAGCTCGACCTGCTCGGTAACGGTATGGCCGTGGACCACCATGCAGCCCAAGTCGCCCTTATGGCTGAGGAACGGCTCTCGGATCCAGCGGCAGTCATGCGGGTGCTGCTGATCGAGCGGAGCGGCCGGGTTGATGCCAGCATGCACGAACAGATAGTCCCCCATGCGGATCGAGATTTCGAACGAGCGCATGAACTGCCGGTGCTGCTTGGGCACCGCGCGCTTCAGCCGATGCGCGACTTCGGCAAAATCCATGTCGAGCATTTCGGCGCCGTCGAGGCCATAGGAGGCCAGCGTCTGGATCCCGCCAAAACGCAAGAAACCCCTGAATTTGCTCTGCTCGGTGAAGGCACTGAGGAACATTTCCTCATGGTTCCCCGAAATGAACCAAAGCTCGCGCAGCAGCGCCCATTTCTGCGCGAAATCGATGACGCCCGACGAGTCCGGTCCGCGATCGACCAGATCGCCGAGCAGGATCACGGTAGTGTGAGAAGCCGCACGCGCGCTGTCGTCACGCTCGATCGCCTCGCCCAGTTCGGCAAGTAGGTCGAGACGGCCGTGAATGTCGCCGATAGCATAGACGCGCCTGCCGGGCGGCAGGGAGGGAAGGCTCCGGGCGCTGCCGGAGCGGAACAACCTGTTGAAAATGCCCACCATCAGTTGACCAATCTACGCCGAGCAAGCCCGCTCTTCAAGATGCCTTCGCAAATGCAGCAAGCCAAGGACTGCAGTTGCATAAAAACCACATGCTGACGGAAGGTTGCCTCATTTGCGCGATTCGCTCTTGTGCAATGCAGCAATAATGGGCAGCATTATTCCAACAACTGGTCATCGCACCCGGACAACGAGGCGCGAGGCGGTTGGCACGCGGAACTATGTACGAACAATAACTTGAGGGAATTCATCATGTTCACGCCGATTCGCGGTCTCGTTGCCGCCACGCTCATCGCGGGTTCCGCGTTGGTTGCGACCCCCGCCTTCGCACAGGACGAAGCTACGAGCGATTTCACGATTTCCGGTAATGCCTCGGTTGTCAGCGAATACCGCTTTCGCGGCGTCGACCTCTCGGGCGGCGACATCGCTATCCAGGGCGGCATCGACGTCGGCCATTCCAGCGGCTTCTACGTCGGCACCTGGGGTTCTTCGCTCGATGAGGATACCGTTGGCTACGGCCACACCGAACTCGACCTTTACGGCGGCTGGACCGGCGAAGTCACCGATGGCCTGACGCTGGATGTCGGCGCCATCTACTACGCCTATCCGAATGCGCCGGCTGGCGATTTCGACTATTTCGAAGGCAAGGTCGCGCTCGGCTTCGGTCTTGGCCCGGTCTCGGCAAAGGCGAGCGTGTTCTACGCGCCCGACCAGGATTCGCTCGGCGGTACGGACAATCTCTATCTGTCCGGTGACCTCAGCGCCGCAATCCCCGGAACGCCTATCTCGCTTTCGGCTCACGCCGGTTACACTGACGGCTTCCTGACCTTCACCAATAACGGCAAGGCCTGGGATTGGTCGATCGGCGCTTCGGTTGCGCTGCACGAGAAGATCACTCTCGGCATCTCCTACATCGATGCCGAAGGTGGACCCAAGACTCTGGATACAAATGGAAGCCCGACTGTGGCTGACGATTTCATCTACGACTTTACCGACAGCGCAATCGTCGCAACGCTGACGGCCAAGTTCTGATCTGACCGCAAAGCCGGACTACGATCCGGCGCATCGAAAGGCCCGTCCGGCAAACCGGGCGGGCCTTTTCGCATTACGATCAACGGGGCTCAAAAGCCTAACGCAGGTAGAAATCGATCGTGGTGACCACACGCACCTTCTTGAAGGGCGTGTCCGTTTGTCCCCAGCCGCCGCCCGAATCGCCGTCACGCGCGTTGATCTCGAAATAGCCCTGCGTCGCGCTCTTGATCCCGCCAACGCTGGTGCCGCTGTCATCGGCAAACTGTTCGGCGGCAGCGCGCGCGTCCTTGGTCGCATCGGCCACCATTTCGGGCTTGATGTCGTTGAGCTTGGTGAAAGTGTAGGCCATGCCCGATCCTTCCTCGAGCACGACCCCCTTGCGCACCAGTTCGAACTGGCGCTTCACCGCCGCCTGCGCGCGCTTGATATCAGTGCTGCGCAGCGTCATGCGCTGGCGCACGGTTGAACTCGGCACGCCGTCGGTGGTGAACTGGGTGACATTGACCGCGCTCGGCTGGATCGCGTCGGCCGGAAAGCCGAGATCCTCGAAGAACTGGCGGATTGACTGGGTGTCGCGGTCGACACCGGCCTGCGCCGTTGCAAGGTCGGCGGCTGTCGACGAATAGCTCAGCGTCCAGGTGGCAAGGTCGGCGGTAACGTCGCGCTCCGCAAGGCCGCGCACTGTCACCGAGCGCTCCGCTGCGTGCGCGCGCAGCAGGCCGTTGCCGAGCAAGTATCCGCCGACAACCAGGCCCAGCGCGAGGATCGCCGAACTTGTCAGCCAGCGGCGCGTGAGTGGGTCCTGGAGAAACGGGGTTTCGGCGGCGGATTGGTCGGATGTGTCGGACATTGGCTGGACTCCCTGTTGGCCGTCCGCATTTGCATGTCACCGGCTTTACCAGCGATGAACCGTTTCTTATGAGCGATGAAACGATTTAGCCAGCCGGCCGCCGCGTCAGCACGCGCAGGATCGTGAAGCCGCAAAGCGCCGAGAGCAGCGACCCGGTGAGCACGCCAAGCTTGGCTTCCTCGATAAGATCGGGGTGCGCGGGAAAGGCCAACGCGCCGATGAACAGGCTCATCGTAAACCCGATGCCGCACAGCACCGAAACGCCCCACACCTGGAGCCAGGTCGACCCTTGCGGCCTTGCCGCGAAACCGACCTTTTCGGCTGTCAGCACTGCACCGAAAATGCCGATCTGCTTGCCGATGAACAGGCCCGCCGCGATTCCCAGCGGCAGCGGGTCGACGAAACCGGCCAGACCGATTCCGTCAAGCGACACGCCTGCATTGGCGAATCCGAACAGCGGCACGATCACGTACCCATTCCACGGCACCAGCGCGTGTTCCATACGCAGCAGCATCGAATCGCCGCCGCGTCCAAGCGTCATCGGGATAGTGAAGGCTGCCGCCACGCCGGCGATGGTGGCGTGCACGCCCGAGTTGAGCACGCAAAACCACAGCGCCACGGCAAGAGCGATGGTTGCCGCGTAGCTGTGCGACCGCCTGCGGCCCAGCGCGATCATCGCGCCGAGCACGGCCAGCGCCGCGATCAGCCAGCCCAGCTTGATCGATGCGGTATAGAAAAGCGCAATGATCGCCACCGCGCCCAGATCGTCGACGATTGCCACCGTCAGCAGGAACAGTCGCAGCGATGCAGGCACCCGCCTTCCGAGCAGTCCGATCACGCCCATGGCAAAGGCGATGTCGGTGGCCGCCGGGACTGCCCAGCCGCGCTGCAGCGGCATGGCGGTTCCAGCGACGGCGAGATAGATCAGCGCGGGCACGGCCATGCCCGCGATCGCCGCGACGACCGGGAGGCGCCGCCGGGCAGGGCTGGAAAGCTGACCGTCAAGCACCTCGCGCTTGATCTCGAGCCCGACGACGAAAAAGAACACCGCCATCAGCGCGTCGTTGATCCACAGGTGCAGGCTGTCCAGCTTGGCAATCGGTGTCCAGGTCAGCTTGCCGTGGAACAGATCGTGGTAGCCATGCGCCAGCGGCGAATTGGCGACCAGCATCGCCGCCACCGCGACGAGGATCAGCAAAACGCCCGCCGCGGCATCGCCGCCGAGCATCGCGCGCAGCCTGGTGGCGACCAGGTTTGGCAAATGGCGGGTGCGCATCATCGGCCAGCTATTGGCCAACAAACCGCTGCTTGCAAGGCAGGACGAGTCGCAATAGGTTCAAGCAGTTGGGGACGATTCAGGGGATTCTGGGGCAAGGTGTCAGGCCTGGGGCAATTCATGACCGGACAGGTATTGCCCGGCCTTCTGGCCGCCGAGCATGAGTTGCTGTTGTTTGCCGCATTCTGGTTCATCGTCAGCGCCCTCGACGAAGCAGCCTTCGACATTGGTTACCTGTGGCTGCGCCTAACCGGCCGCCTGCGCGAGCAGGTTATTGCGCGCGGCGCCGAAACGCCCGAACTTGAACGCCTGACGGCCGTATTCGTCGCCGCATGGCAGGAAGCCGATGTGATCGGCGCGATGATTTCGCACACGCTCAAGGCCTGGCCGCAGCAGCGCATGGCGCTTTATGTCGGCTGCTACGTCAACGATCCGGCGACGCTGGCGGCGGCGATGAAGGGCGCAGCGGGCGATCCGCGCGTGCGCATCGTCGTCAACGACAGGCCTGGCCCGACTACCAAGGCCGATTGCCTTAACCGCCTTTATCAGGCGCTATGCCGCGACGAGGAGCGCAGTGGCCAGCGGTTCCGCAGCGTGGTGCTGCACGATGCCGAGGATTTCGTGCATCCCGCCGCACTGGCGCTGATCGACAGCAACCTGCGCCACGCCGCTTTCGTGCAACTCCCGGTCAGGCCTGAACCGCAGTCCGGATCGCGCTGGATCGCGGGGCACTATGCCGACGAATTTGCCGAAACGCACGCCAAGTCGATGGTGGTGCGCAGCGCCATGGGAGCAGCCATCCCCGCCGCCGGTGTCGGCTGCGGCTTCGATCGTGATCTGCTCGCCGCGTTGTCGCGCCAGCATACCGGCAGCGCATCGGGCCAGCCCTTCGCCGCCGATTGCCTGACTGAAGACTATGAGTTGGGCCTGCTCGTATCGCGCAGCGGCGGTGACAGCCGGTTCCTGCGCGTGCGCGATCATCTGGGCGAACTGGTCGCGACCCGCGCCTATTTCCCCGGCCGGATCGATGACGCGGTGCGCCAGAAGGCGCGCTGGATTCACGGCATCGCCTTGCATGGCTGGGACCGTCTTGGCTGGTTTGGCGGACCGATCGACGTGTGGATGGCGCTGCGCGACAGGCGCGGACTGTTGACGGCGGTGGTGCTGGCCGCTGCCTATCTGCTGATCCTGATCGAGGCCGTGCTCGGCTTTGCCCGGCTTTCTGGTTGGCAGGAGCATCTTGCTCTGTCGCCGCTCGCCATGCTGATGATGCAGATCAGCTTTGCCGCGCTGGTCTGGCGCGCACTGTGGCGCTTCGGCTTCACCGCCAGCGAATACGGGCTGACCGAGGGACTGTTCGCGGTCGCGCGCATTCCGGTCGCCAACCTGATTTCAATCATGGCCGGTCAGCGCGCGCTGGCAGCCTATGTCCGCTCGCTGACCGGGTGCGAAGCCGCCTGGGACAAGACGGCGCATTCACTTCATCCCTCGCTCCACAAGCAGGGACTTCCCGCCTGATGGCCGCAGCGCAGAGACGGCGCGGCGGACCGCTGGTGGCCTTGGCGCTGGTGCTGGGCTGCTGGGTCGGCGCGCGCGTGGCCATGGCGAGCTTTGGCGGACTGCCCGCCTACGCCGATATACCAGATAGCGATGAGGCCCGGATCGCTCATTACCACCAGGCCGCTCCGGCGGCTCTGCCCGCACTGCCTGAAACCAGCGGAGACGCCCGGGCCTACCAATTGCCATCGCAGAGCAGCCTGCTCGCCTCACCCCGCTTTGCGCCGCCGCCTGCCAGGGCTTTCGCGCCGGTCGAGCCGGCCCCCCAGCCGTAAGCCGCCGTGCCGCCGCAAAGGCCCGCAGCCATGCCGGTGAGCGTTGCGGCGGGGCACCAACTGATGTGGATGGCCGCGCTGTCGCGGCTGCCGCTGCCCGCCGGGTTCGGCGCTGCTGCGCCCCGCGCGGTACCAGTGCCATTCTATCCGGCTGGCGCAGCGCGGCGCTGGTCCGCCGATGGCTGGCTGCTGCTGCGGCGCGGGGCAGGCGGAGCGCTGGCAGCCGGGCCGACCCCGGCAACATACGGCGCAAGCCAGACGGGCGCGGTGCTGCGCTACCGCCTTGCGCCCCAAAGCAGGCACCGCCCCGAGGCATACTTGCGGCTGACTTCGGCGCTCAATTCGCCCACTGACAAGGACGCGGCAGTGGGCCTCTCGGCAAGGCCGGTCGCGGCGCTGCCGCTGCGCGCCATGGCCGAGCTGCGCCTTTCGGAGCAGGCCGGCGCGACCCGGCTGCGCCCGGCGGCGCTGGTCGTGACCGAATTGCACCCGATCGACTTGCCTTACGCGGCGCGCGCCGAATTTTACGGCCAAGCGGGCTATGTGGGCGGGCGCAATGCCACGCCATTTGCCGATGGGCAGGCGCGGATCGACAAGCGGATCGCACAGCTTGGCAAGGCGGAGCTTCGCGCCGGGGCAGGCGCATGGGCCGGGGCGCAGAAGGGCGCGGCGCGGCTTGATGCCGGACCCAGCGCGGTGCTTGGGCTGCCGGCCGGCGCGGGCGGCACAGCGCGGCTCGGGCTTGATTGGCGCATGCGCATTGCCGGCGATGCCCAGCCCGGCTCGGGCGTGGCGCTCACTCTATCCGCAGGTTTCTGACTGGCGGGTTTTCAAGCACTGCCCGGGTAGGCTAGCGTCGCGCGGGACATGGACGTCTACCTTCCCATCGCCAACCTGTCGGTCAACGGGCTCGTCATCGTCGCGCTCGGCGCGCTGACGGGTATCCTGTCGGGCATGTTCGGCGTTGGCGGCGGCTTCCTGACGACGCCGCTGCTGATCTTCTACGGGGTGCCGCCAACCGTGTCGGCTGCTTCCGCCGCCAGCCAGGTGACGGGCGCGAGCGTTTCGGGCGTGTTCGCGCATATGCGGCGAGGCGGCGTCGATTTCCAGATGGGCGGTGTGCTAGTCGCAGGCGGCATCCTTGGCACCGCATTCGGGGCAACCCTGTTCCGCGTGCTGCAGGATCTGGGCCAGATCGATACTGTCATCAATATCCTTTATGTGCTGCTGCTGGGTTCGATCGGAACGATCATGGCGCGCGAGAGCCTTCAGGTGCTCCGCGCCGAGCGTACCGGCGAGGCGATCCCGGCGCGCAAGCGGCGGCACCATCCGCTGGTGGCGAGCCTGCCGCTGCGCTGGCGATTCTATCGCTCGGGGTTGTACATTTCGCCGCTGGCGCCGCTGTTGCTGGGCATGGCGGTGGGCATCCTGACCATGCTGATGGGCATCGGCGGCGGCTTCGTGCTGGTCCCGGCCATGCTTTACATCCTTGGCATGAGCGCGAGCGTCGTGGTCGGGACCTCGCTGTTCCAGATCCTGTTCGTGACCATGGCGACCACCATGATGCACGCCATGACCACCAAGGCCGTTGATATCGTGCTGGCCGGCTTGCTGCTGCTCGGCTCGGTGACAGGCGCGCAGATCGGCGCGAAACTGGCCCAGGCCGTCAGCCCGACCCGGCTGCGGCTTGCGCTCGCGGTGATCGTCCTGTTGGTGGCCTTCAGGATGGCGCTGGGGCTCGGCTATCGTCCCGACGAGATATACACGGTGTCGCCGCTGTGAGGTTTCTGCTGGCCCTGATTGCGCTGGTCACGCTGACCGGTGCGCGCGAGCCCATTCTCGTGCCCGAAGTGTCGCAGCATGAAGTGCAATTGCGACAAGGTTTTACAGGCACCGGACTGCTGCTTTTCGGTGCGATCCTTAGCCGCGACGGCACCCGCGCTGCGCGCGACTATGATATTGTCGTGATCCTCAAGGGTCCGACCCAGTCGATCGTGGTGCGCGAGAAGGCCAAGGTCGTGGGCATGTGGCTCAACGCCGACAGTACCGAGTTCCGGTCAGCCCCTTCGTTTTACGCCATCGCCTCGTCGCGCCCGGTAGCCGACATCGTCGATGACAAGACCGCCGCAATCTACGAGCTTGGCCTCAAATGGCTGCAACTCTCGCCGATCGGGGCAATCGACCCGGCTGAGCAGGTGCGCTTCTCCCGCGGCCTCGTCGATCTCAACCAGCGCGGAGGGCTTTACCGCGAGGAACCACGCGGGGTCTCGGTAAAGGAACAGGTTTTATACCAGGCGCGTATCTTCCTGCCATCGAGCGTGCCGATCGGCACCTATACTGCCGAAACCCTCGCGGTCTCGAACGGGCGCGTGGTTGCATCGGCCAGCAGCAAGGTGGAAGTGCGCAAACTGGGGTTTGAGCGAGTGGTCGCCGACTTCGCGGAAAACCAGTCGTTTCTTTACGGCATCCTGGCGGTAGCGATTTCGGTGCTGATGGGCTGGATCGCGGGGCGGCTGTTCGCCCTCACTTAGCCCAATCTTAACCTTGTTGACCTAGTCAGACGGGACAAAATCAAAGCGATTGGGTCGTCCGAATGACAGATATGCGCGCGAGCGGGTTTGAACAGGCACGCGAACTCGCGGCTGACGAGGGGCCGGGAGTGGGCACGCAGCCCGTCGAGAATTCGCGCGAACCGATCGGTATGGTGCTGGAGATTGGCGGTTCGGGAAGCCAAATCGCGCTCGACCTGCAACGTCTGGGTGAATGCGCTCAAGACACCGATCCGTCAGTTGCGCTGGCTGGCCGGGTTGGCAGTCAGGTCAAGATCCGCGTCGGCAACAACTGGCTGCTGGCCAGTGTGCGCCAGCAGAAACAGGACCACTCGCCCGATCCTGCTGATCTGCGAGGAAGCGCACCGCTACGTGCCCAACGAGAAGAACGCCGACAGCTCATCGGTCGGCAAGATCCTTTCGCGCATCGCCAAGGAAGGCCGTAAATACGGCATATCTCTTGGCCTCATCACCCAGCGTCCCTCCGACCTGGCCGAAGGCGTGCTTTCGCAGTGCGGCACCATCATCACCATGCGGCTCAACAACGAACGCGACCAGTCGTTCGTCAAGGCGGCCATGCCCGAAGGCAGCCGGGGCTTTCTCGACGCGATTCCGGCGCTGAGGAACCGCGAATGCATCATCAGCGGCGAGGGCGTTTCGATTCCGATTCGCGCGACCTTCGACGATCTCGAGGAATTCAAGCGCCCGGCGTCCGAGGACCCCTCGTTTAGCCTGCTGTGGAGCAATTCCGGCGGCGAGGAGGAAATGGTGGCGCGCACCGTCCAGCGCTGGCGCGCGGGCGGGCGTTAAGCCGGCTCGCTGCGCAGGGTGAAAGCGGCGGTCTTGGGCAGACCGAACCCCAGCCGCCAGCCGCCGCGCGAATAAGCCAGCCATGTCAGCACCAGCGCCACTGCCGCGCCGAAATCGAACGACAGCCACAGCGCATCGGCTCCAATCGCGGGATAAAGCAGGAAGTAGAACGCTAGCCGCGCCGCGTAGAGCGACAGCGCGCTGATCACCATCGAGATGATTACCACGCCGTAGCTGCGCAGCACGCCGACCATGATCATCATCAGCCCGTTGAAGATGTAAGACCAGCTCGACATGAGTTGGATGTGCTCGGCCAGCGGAATCGCCTTGCTGCCCGCGCCCAGGAAAAGCGCCAGGATCGGATCGGCCACCAGCACCAGAAGCACGAACAGAAAAGCTGTCAGCGCTGTGGTCACCACCAGTCCGGCGCTGACCGTGCCCGATACCCGGTCGTGCCTGCCCGCGCCGATATTCTGCGCCGCCATTGCCGATACGGTGATCGAAACCGCCATCGCCGGCATCTGGATGTAGTTCCAGATCTGGATCATCGCGCCATAAGCGGCGGCGGTCAGCGCTCCCTCCCGGTTGACGAGGCCAAGCATCACCAGCGTCGCTGACGAGGAAATGACCATCATCCCCCCCATCGGCACGCCCTTGGTGACGATGTAGCCCAGATCGTCGCCGCGCGGCCACAGGAAGGAAAACTCGCGTCCCCGCAGCCGCAGCGGCAGATCGCGCCAGTAGATCCAGCCGACCATCGCCATCGCGCCGATGAAGTTGGAGACCGACATCGTCAGCGCCGATCCGGTGATGCCCATCTCGGGAAACGGGCCAAGGCCGAGGATCAGCACCGGGTTGAAGGCTATTCCGAGCGCCGAGGTCAGTAGCATTGCATAGAACGGCGTCTTGGCGTCGCCCACCGAGCGGAAGCCTACCCCGATCAGCATCGAGAAGGTCGAGAACGGCATCGAAATAAAGGTGACGCGCAGGTAATCGGAGGCGAACTGGCGGATCTGCGGCGGCGTCGACAACAGGCTCAGCAGCTCCTCGGTGAAGATCCAGCCGAGCACCGCGCAGATCACCGAAAGCCCCACGCAAAAACCGATGCCCGCGCCGAACGAGCGGCGCGCCTCGGCGATTTCGCCCGCGCCGATGAACTGGCCCATCTTGACGTTGGTCGCCAGGCTGAAGCCCCAGACGGCGGTGAAGGCGAGGAACATCACCATGTTGGCGCTGGCCGTCGCCGCGAGCGCCTCCTCGCCGAGCAGCTGCCCGATCCAGATCGCATTGGCGGTCATCCCGAAGCTTTGCAGCAGGTTGGTGCCCAGCGTCGGCAGCGAGAACAGCACAAGCGTCTTCAGGATCGGCCCGACGATGAAGTCGTGGCCGGCCGGCACCTCTTCTATGGGAAACTCTTCGGGGTTGGCTTCGCTCACGTGCCTCTCGTGTCGCCATGCAAGTGGATATGCAAGCGATCGGTGAACTTAACGCCATGTTCGTTGCACAGTTGCGTGAGCCAGTGGGCGCGCTCGCGCAGCACCCCGCTGTCGCGGCCTTCGGGCATCAGATAGATGCGCTCCGCCGGGATGGCATGGCGGCGCTTTATCGCCAGTATCTCGGTGAGGTCGGCCGGATCGGCCACCACGAACTTGAACCAGGCGCGCGGGTCCGCCGCCCAGGCGTCCAACCGCTCGGGGATTAACGCAAGCTCGGCCGGATTGCCCGAATGCGCCAGCTTGGGCGAGACATTGTACTGGTCAACGAAGGGATCGAGCAGGGGGTGCGGGTCGACCGTGCCGTTGGTTTCGATCTCGACCGTGAGGTCGGGCAATTCGCCCAGCATCCGGGCAAGCGCTGGGCCTTGCAGCAGCGGTTCGCCGCCAGTGATGACGAGGCGGCGGCGGCCAAAGGAGGCCATGCGCGCGGCGGCATCGAGCTCATCGAGTGTGACCTGATTGGCCTTGCGATCGTAAGTGGCCGCGTCGCGATGCGGGCGATTGTCGCCCTCAAAGCGCCAGGTATAAGCGGTGTCGCACCACTGGCAGGCAAGGTTGCAGCGCGACAGGCGGATGAACACGCAGGGCAGCCCCGCGCTCGGCCCTTCGCCTTGCGGCGCGGCGAAAATCTCGGGCTCGCCGGGGGTTATGGTGGCGAGCGTCAGCGGCATGCTACCCCAGCCTTGTCAGCGCGGCGGCGAGCCGCTCGGCCTCGGCGCTGTGGTGAGCGTGATCGGCCCGCGCCTTTTCGACCGCCTCGGGCTTGGCCTTTTCGACGAAGGACGGGTTGTTGAGCCGGCCTTCGAGCGATTTCGCTTCCTTGGAGGAGGCTTCAAGCGCCTTGGCGAGGCGGGCCTTTTCGGCCTCGATGTCGATCACGCCTTCGAGCGGGATGATGTAGATAGCGTCTTCAACAATGATCTGAGCCGAATTGCGAGACAACGTCGCCGCGCCATCACTGGTGAACGCGATTACGCCGTCCGATGTGATCGAATCGGGCAAGGTGTTACCTATGGCTTCGATCATCCTATTTAAGCCTGCCATACGAACCAGTGTCTCTTGGTAAAGGTCGTATGCATTCGAAACGAATTGGTTTTCCGAGTAGAGCTTTGGCGAAAGCTTTGTCTTGTAAGGGATTGAAAGATCAGCCCTAAATGACCTGAACGCTGATACCGTCTTAATGATCCATTCAACTTCGCGCTTGGCCTCCGTATCGACACTCGTGCCCGGCTCGGGCCATTTGGCGGTTATCAGCGGATAGTTCGCCCGCTCGCCCAGCTTCGACCACAGTTCCTCGGTGACGAAGGGCATGAACGGGTGGAGCATGACGAGGATCTGGTCGAGCACCCAGCCTGCGACCGCCTTGGTCTCGTCGTCGAACGCGCCCTTGATCAGTTCGATATACCAGTCGCAGAAAGTATCCCACACGAAATGGTAGATCGCGTTCGCCGCCGCGTCGAAGCGCAGGTCGGCCATGGCCTGATCGAGTTCGGCCAGCGTCTCGACCACTTCGCCGATGATCCACTTGTTGACCGCGAGGCTAGCCTCAGGCGCGGCAATCTTGGTGCTCGCGCCGATGCCATTGGACTGGCAGAACCGCGCCGCGTTCCAAAGCTTGGTGGCGAAGTTGCGGTATCCCTCGACCCGCTTCTCGTCCATTTTCACGTCGCGGCCCTGGCTCTCCATCGAAGCCATGAAGAACCTCAGCGCGTCCGCGCCGAACTGATCGATCAGCAGCAGCGGATCGACGACGTTGCCCTTCGACTTGGACATCTTCTGGCCGTCGGCGGCGCGCACCAGTCCGTGTAGGTAGAGCCGCTTCCACGGAACATCGCCCATGAAATGCATGCCCTGCATCGCCATGCGCGCATCCCAGAAGAACAGGATGTCGAAGCCGGAAATGAGCAGGTCGTTGGGGTAGTGGCGCGTGACCAGTGCGGCGTCGTCGGGCCATCCCAAGGTCGCGAAGGGCCACAGCGCCGAGGAGAACCAGGTGTCGAGGACGTCCCCATCACGCCAGATTGGAACCGATTTCCCCAAATCGAATCCGTCACTAAAGAGCAGATTCAATGCCGACAACTTATCCTCACACAAGATAATTTCTCGGTCCCCGATGCGATCCGAATAGTAATTTTTGGCTGCTGCCAATGCATCTTTTTCTAACCCAGCTACGAAAACCTCGTCCTGCATTTGGGTTGAATTGGCAGTAGCGAAATCGTCGCTGACGTCGAATGAGAGGTCAGGCCAATTTGGTGTCAACTTTTCGTCGGCTGAATATGCGTGAGGCCCATACCACGCCGGGATCCTGTGCCCCCACCACAGTTGCCGCGAGACGCACCATGGCTGGATGTTCTCCATCCAGTTGGACCAGGTTTTTTCCCACGTCTTGGGGACGATCTCGATGCGGCCGTCCTTGACCGCCTGGATCGGCGCCTTGGCCAGTTCGGCGGCATCGACATACCACTGGTCAGTCAGCCACGGCTCGATCACCACGCCGCCGCGGTCGCCGAACGGGGTGGCGACGACGCGGTCCTCGACCTCGCCGAGCAGGCCGAGCGCGTCCATCTGCGCGACCACCATTTTGCGCGCTTCGAAACGGTCCAATCCGACGAGGTCCGCCGGGATCAGCCCGTCCGCCGTCTGCACGATCCGCGCCTCTGCATCGAACATGTTGAGCATATCGCCGGGCGCGATTCCGGCGCGCTTGCCCACCTCGAAATCGTTGAAATCGTGGCCCGGCGTGATTTTCACCGCGCCCGAGCCAAGTTCCGGATCGGCATGTTCGTCCGCCACGATCGGAACCAGCCGCCCGGTGATCGGCAGCATTACATGCTTGCCGATAACGCTTAGATATCGCGGATCTTCGGCGTTCACCGCCACCGCCATGTCGGCGAGCATCGTCTCGGGCCGGGTCGTGGCGACGACGATATGGTCCGCGCCATTGTCCAACTTCACGCCGTCCGCCAGCGGATAGCGGAAGTGCCAAAAATGGCCCTGCACCTCGCGCGTCTCGACCTCGAGATCCGATATCGCGGTCTTGAGCTTGGGATCCCAGTTCACCAGCCGCTTGTCGCGGTAAATCAGGCCCTGATTATAAAGGTCGACGAACACCTTGACGACTGCGCGGGTGAAGTGCGGGTCCATGGTGAACTGCTCGCGGCTCCAATCCATCGAGCAGCCCAGCCGCCGCAGCTGCTGGGTGATCGTGCCGCCGCTCTCGTGCTTCCATTCCCACACCTTGTCGATGAATTCGTCGCGCGAGTAATTGGTGCGATTGTCCTGCCGCTCCTCCATCTGGCGCTCGACCACCATCTGGGTGGCGATCCCGGCATGGTCGGTGCCCACGACCCACAGCGCATCCTTGCCGCGCAGCCGCTCATAGCGGACAACCACGTCCTGCAGCGTATTGTCGAGCGCGTGGCCGATGTGCAGCGATCCGGTGACGTTGGGCGGCGGGTTGACCAGGGTGAAGGGCGCGGCATCGGGACGCTCGGGCCGAAACAGGCCGTTCTCCTCCCAATGCGCATACCATTTCGCCTCGATGGCGGCGGGATCGAAGGTCTTGTCAAGCGGGGAGGCGGGCGGCGTTTCGGTCATGGCCGCGCCTTTGCCAGCGCCCGGGGATTGGCGCAAGGTCGAGGGCGTGTGCACTAGTGATCACATCGGCCAAGCCGCTTGCCGCAACCGCGAATTTGCCCCATTACCCGGCGACAATGCGCGATGGGGCTGACTTCGAATTACGCGCGGGCGAAAGCGGCGCCTCTGACGGCGTGCTGGCGTTGTCCGGCTCGCTTCGGGTCCACGCCATCGGCGAGCTTGACCGGCGGCTGAGCGAGGCCGCGCCTGGCTTCGCCCGCCTGGATCTTTCCGAGGTGAACGACATCGACACTTCGGGCGCATGGCTGGTCATGCGTCTTGCCGAACACCAGCAGGCCGAGATTGTCGGCGCGAGCGACAAGGCCGCGCGGCTGATGCAGGCACTTTCCGACATTCGCGAGAGCGACGCCGAGCCGCCACTGCGCGAAACCCTGCTTAACCGTACGATTGTCGAGCTGGGGCAGATCGTCGTCGGCTGGGGCCGCGGTTCGCTGTCCATTCTTTCGTTCCTGGGCGCGCTCATCGTTACCTTCGGCGAACTGATCCGTCATCCCGGACGGTTTCGCGGCAAGGCGCTGGTCCACCAGATGCAGCTGGTGGGGATCAACGCGCTGTTCATCATCGGGCTGATGAGCTTCCTCGTCGGCATCGTCATCGCCCAGCAGGGCGCGGTGCAGCTTCGCCAGTTCGGCGCGGAGATTTACACGGTGAACCTCACCGGGCGGCTGGCGTTTCGCGAGCTGGGCGTGCTGATGACCGCGATCATGGTCGCGGGCCGCTCGGGTTCGGCCTTCGCGGCGCAGATCGGCACGATGAAGCTGACCGAGGAAGTCGATGCGATGCGCACGATCGGCGTCTCGCCGATGGAAGCGCTGGTCGTGCCGCGCGTGCTTGCGGGCATGTTCATGATGGTGGTGCTTGGCTTCTATGCCTCTATCGCCGCGATCATCGGCGGCGCGTTTATCTCCGCCTTCACGCTGGGCATCCCGTTCTTCAATTTCCTGTCACGCATCCAGGATGTGGTGCCGCTGCACGATCTGTGGGTCGGGCTGACCAAGGCGCCGGTGTTCGGGCTGATCGTCGCCGTCGCGGGCTGCTATCAGGGCATGCAGGTGCGATCGAACGCCGAGGAAGTCGGCCAGCGCACAACGCAGGCGGTGGTGACCGCGATTTTCGCGGTGATCGTGCTCGATGCCTTCTTCGCCATTTTCTTCACCGAGATCGGCTGGGCATGAACGGCGATCCGGCAACAGCAGCCGCCGATCGGCGCGCGGTCCCTCGCGGGGAGGATGAGGACTGCCCGATCGTCGTCAAGGGCTTGCGCAATGCTTTCGGCGAGCAGGTGATTCACGAGAACCTCGATCTCAGCGTCCGGCGCGGCGAAATTCTCGGCATCGTCGGCGGGTCGGGCAGCGGCAAATCGGTGCTGATGCGCTCGATCATCGGCCTTCAGCGGCCCAGTGACGGCTCGGTCATGGTCTTCGGCAACGAAGTGGCGGACGGGATCGATGATACCGAAAGCCAGGTTATCCGGCCGCGCTGGGGCGTGATGTTCCAGGGCGGCGCGCTGTTCTCGACGCTTACCGTAGCCGAGAACGTCGAAGTCCCGCTGCGCGAGTTCCATCCCGATCTCGACGACGAGCTGCGCAGCCAGATCGCGCGCTTCAAGGTCCAGCTATCGGGCCTGCCGGAACTGGCCGCGTACAAATACCCGTCCGAGCTTTCGGGCGGCATGAGGAAGCGCGCCGGCCTCGCCCGCGCGCTCGCGCTCGATCCCGAGCTGCTGTTCCTCGATGAGCCGACTGCCGGGCTCGATCCGATCGGCGCCGCCGCCTTCGATACGTTGACGCGTGAACTGAAGGAAACGCTTGGCCTCACGGTGTTCCTGATCACGCACGATCTCGATACGCTTTACGAGATCTGCGACCGTGTCGCGGTGATCGCCGAAAAGCGGGTGATCGCGGTGGGTACCATTCCCGAACTGCTGGCGACCGATCATCCGTGGATCCAGGAATACTTCAACGGGCCGCGCGGGCGCGCCGCCAGTGCAAGCCGAGAGCGGCTGGCGGTCATGGAGGCAAGCATGGATACAACCATGGACGCGAGCATGGACAAGTCACCGGGCAAGGGGGCATAGGAACTGGCGATGGAAACGCGCGCGAACTTTATCTGGGTCGGGGCCGTCACGCTGGGCCTGCTTGCGCTTGTCGCCGCCTTCATCATCTGGATCGCGCGGCTAAGCGAGGGCGATCGCAACGAATACGACATCTTTTTCAAGCAGTCGGTCGACGGTCTCGCCAACGGATCGAGCGTTGCCTATTCGGGTGTCCCCGTCGGCCAGGTGGAACGCATCGAGCTTTGGCCGCAGGATCAGCGGTTCGTCCGCGTCAGGATCAGCATTGACGAGGAAGTTCCCATCGTTGCCGGTACGACCGCGACGATCCAGGGCAGTTTCACCGGGGTTTCCGACATCCAGCTTGAAGGCGGCAAGAAGGGCGCGCCGCCGATCACCGATCTGGGACCGGAAGGCGTACCGGTGATCCCGACCAAGGAAGGCGGGCTTGGCGCGATCCTTGCCAATGCGCCGCTGTTGCTCGAGCGGCTGGCGACGCTGACCGAGAACCTCAACCTTCTGCTGAACGATGAGAACCGCAATTCTATCTCAGGCATTCTCAAGAATACCGACAAGATGACCGGCGATCTTGCCAAGGCATCGCCGCAGGTCGAGCAGACGCTGGTCGAGCTGCGCGGCGCGCTGGCGCAGGCGCGATCCGCGCTCGCGGCGTTCGAGGGGGTTGCAGGCAAGACAGACGAACTGCTCGGATCGGAAGGCACTTCGCTTGCCGTGCAACTGCGCGAGACGCTGGCGTCGGCGGAGCGGGCGATGGACGAACTTAACGGCACGCTCAAGAGCGCACAGCCGGCGCTTGACCAGGTATCCAGCTCGACACTTCCGGCCGCAGAGGCGACGCTGCGCGACCTGCGCTCGACCAGCCGGGCGCTGCGCAATGTCACCGAGAAGATCGACGAGCGCGGGGCTGGTGCGCTGCTGCAGGGCAGCAAGCTGCCGGACTACAAGCCGTGAGTGATACCCGCGAAAACAAGGGAACAAGGCCGATGATGCATGCGATTGCCAGGAATGCGGCGATTCTGGCTCTGGCTCTGTCGCTGACGGGATGCCTGAGCCTGGGCGGCAAGTCGCCCGAAGCGCTGATCGCCTTGACCTCTGACGAAAGCGCGCCGACCGGCGTGATGGCCAGCGGCACCGCCAGCAATGCGATCGTTATCCTCGATCCTGATGCCGACCGGCGCATCGATGTCGACCGGGTGCCGGTGCAGGTCACACCGTCGAGCGTGGCCTATCTCAAGGACGCGGTCTGGGTGGAACGACCGACACGCCAGTTCCGCCGCCTACTCGCTGAAACGGTGCGCGCGCGCGCCACGCGTGTCGTGGTCGAGGGCAGCGATTTCGAGGTCACGGGAAGCACCAAGGTTTCGGGCCGGCTTGTCCAGATGGGCTATGATGCGGGAGCGCAGGCGGTGGTGGTGCGCTTCGATGCGATGGTCGAGGAGAGGGGCGGGGCCGTGCGCTCGCGCCGTTTCGAGGCCAAGGTGCCGGGCGTTGCCGCAGAGGCAGCAGCCGTCGGACCTGCACTCAACCAAGCCGCGAACCAGGTGGCGAAGGAAGCGGCAGGCTGGATATTAGGGGGCTAGGGCTCCCGCTCGATTTCCGCGATGATGCGATCCAGCCAGCGGCGCGGTTCGGCCGCATCGCCGATGTGGCATACGAACTCTTGGCCACGCCCAACTGAATTTAACTCTCCGGGTGTTTGCCAGCGAATTGGATTAGCGTGCTTGCTCAAACCAAAGCTGGATAGCCACTCAGGAACCGACCACTTACTTGCCGTGGCGGCAGGTTTGGTTAGCCGTAATGCTTCTGTCGCACGTTGAGCCAGGCAGCCCTTACCAAAATATAAGGTATTGTTGGACCATTTGGTATGTAGGTGCGGATGCGCGCGTGGAGGGGGAACCCAATTTGGAGATCGGGTAAGTTCGGCTGGCGGACCAATCAAGTCTGGTCGCAAATATCCGTAAATTCGGTGGTGAATTTCACCACCTATGTCGTCTTTGAACAAGCCGAAGAAAAGGAAGACATCGCCAACAGTGACACCGTTTTTCAAGAGATGAGTTTGTTCCCCGCCAATTTGGCCGAACCAACAATGTCCTTGCGCGAACATCGGATCATCATGGCATAAATCGCTTCGGGTGATTTTGCCTTTTGTCACCGTCTCGACAAGATCTCCGAGTCCGACATGTTCATAGGTTGTCGTAGAGAAATCACCTCGCGGAATCGGAAGCGACACTGGACGCCCATTCAAGATGGGCGAAGGGCGTCCGCCCGAACTGCTGTCAAAGCCTTTCCTGCTGAGGATGAAGCGCATTTCCTCAAATTAGCTCAAGTCGTCCCCCCGCGCCAGCGCGGCAAAGCGCATGGCGAGCGCAAAGGCTTCGAAGCGTGTCTGGCGCAGCGCCTTTGCTTCCTCGTCGCGGCCCCAGTGCTCCGCTTGCCAATCCTCCTCGAGGTTGGCTGCATCCCATAGCGCCTCGGCATCCGCTTCCGGCTCAAGCGCGGCTAGCGCGATCACCAGCGAGGACGAAAGGCTCGTCAGCATCCGCAGCGCGGCGAGCGGGAAGGGATCGAGCGCGGCGACGGCCTGCTGCATCCGCACCAGCGTTTCCAGCGACTGGGGGCGGTGGATCACGCCCGAAACGCGCGTGAAACGCACGCCGTGGCGACGTTCCTCGCTGGCGAGCAGCGGTTCCCACACGGCGAGCTGGCGCGGATAAAGCGGCTCGTCAGGATCGGCGCGGTAGCACAAGGTATCGGTGGCGGCGTAAGCGGCAAGTTCGTCGACCAATGCGGCGCGCGCCTCGCCCGAGACGACATCGATGGCATAGTCGGCAAGGTCGCGCAGCCTGAAAGCGGAAGGGTCGATCTCCTCGCCCTGTCCCGCCCACTCCTGCGCCATCGCTTCGGCGAGCGCGTGGGTCGGTACCAGTTGCGCATTGCCGCCGGCAGTCTTGATTGGCCGGCCATCGAGCGCAATGCGCCAGCGCCCGTCGTGCAACTGCGTTGTAACTGCCTTGTAGAAGCGTTTCAAAGCGGCGTCTTCCAGCGTCGCGCGAGCAGGCTGGGCATAAACAGCGCGTCGAGCAGGCCGACCGCCATCAATATCCAGCCGGCTTCGATCGGAAGATCGATCTTCCTCGCATAGACCAGCAGGCCGAGGACGAACAAGGCAAGGCCGGTCCAGCGGACTGCCTGGATCGCCATCCAGCGCGCCTTTGCGGGATCGGGGGAGGGGCCGGGTCCGTTCATGACAGCAGATACTCCGTTATGTCGCATGCCTCGCGCGCAACAAGTTCCGCCCCTGCGGCCAGCAGGTCATCGCTCGGGTGATAGCCCCAGTCGACGCCGAGCGCGCGCATCCCGGCATTGCCCGCCATCTCCATGTCGAACAC
This sequence comes from Sphingomonadaceae bacterium, assembly GCA_947477745.1. Classification (GTDB taxonomy): domain Bacteria; phylum Pseudomonadota; class Alphaproteobacteria; order Sphingomonadales; family Sphingomonadaceae; genus Novosphingobium. The sequence continues at coordinate 42,014 of CANJUF010000021.1, forward strand.
GGTATCGCCGATCATCACCGCGCTGGCGGCCTCGGTGCCGGTCTCGAGCAGAGCTGTTTGCGCCATTGAGGGGTGGGGCTTCGAAGGGTGCCGGTCCGCCGTTTGAAGCGTGGAGAAAAGACCGGCAATTTCATTGCTTTCAAGGCAATGTTTCAGACCCCGGTCGGACATGCCGGTGGCAACGCCGAGCACCCATCCGGCATCGCGCAAGGCATCCAGCACTTCGCGGATACCGGGCACAAGCGGCTGCGACAGGCGACCTTCGGTCCGGGCAGTCCGGAACGCCTGCTTGTAGCTGGCGACAAGTTTGTCGTGCAATTCCATCGGCTCGTCAGGGACGAGCAGCCGCACCGCAACCGGCAGGCTGAGGCCGACCGCACGGCGCACCTCGCCTCGCGGCGGCGGCGCGAGGCCATGCGCGGCGAAGGCCGCTTCCATCGCCTCGCAGATCGAGGCTTGGCCATCGATCAACGTTCCGTCACAATCGAACAGGGCGAGGCGCGGCGCCATCAGCGCTTGCTGCCTGTGCCCGGTTTGCCACCTCCCGACCTTGGAGCAGCGGGCTTGCGCGGGGCCGGTTTGCCGGTTCCCGGCTTACCGCCTCCCGGTTTCGGCTCTGCCTTGCTGCGCGCTGCGGCCTTTCCGGCGGTAGGCTTCCCCTTGGCCGGCTTGCCGAGACGCGGCCGTTCGGGTTTGTCGGAAGCGCCGCGCTTGCGCCGCTCGCCGCGCCTTTCCTTGCGCAGGTCCTTGGAATGAGCCTTGGCGGCGCGCTTTTTGACCTCGCGTTCAGGCATCGAGGGCGGGGCTATCTCGACGTCGCCCAACGTTTCGTCGAAGCCCATTTGCACCATGCTGCCGGCGAAATGCTCGGGCAGCGGCGCGGTCACATCGATCTGGTCGCCCCCGGGATGATCGATCACAAGGCGGCGCGCGTGAAGGTGCATCTTGCGGCTGATCGAGCCAGTGAGGAACGCGCCTTGTCCGCCATATTTACCGTCGCCGACGATGGGATGGCCGATCGCCGCCATGTGGACGCGAAGCTGGTGGGTGCGCCCGGTAAGGGGGTACAGTTCCAGCCAGGCGGCGCTGTTGCCCGCGCGCTCGATCATCCGGTAGCGCGTCTTCGCTGCCTGCCCGCCAGCCTCGTCGACATGCATCTTCTCGCCGCCGGTGCCCGCCTGCTTGGCGATCGGCAGTTCGATCAGGCCATTGGCAATGTCAGGCACGCCGACCACCAGTGCCCAGTAAATCTTCTGCGCCGAACGGCCGGAAAAGCGCTTGGAAAAGAACGCCGCGCTTCCCGGCGTACGGGCCACGAGGAGAACGCCCGAGGTGTCCTTGTCGAGCCGGTGGACGAGGCGCGGCCGTGGGTCGCCCTCGCCGCAGAAGGCATCGAGCAGCCCATCGACATGGCGCAAGGTGCCGCTACCGCCTTGCGTGGCGAGGCCCGGCGGTTTGTTGAGCACGATGGCGGCGCGGTCCTGCTCAAGCACCATGGCTTCGGCTTCGGCCACCTCTTCGTCGCTGAGTTCGCGGCGCGGCTTCGGGCCGGCTCCGCTTGGGGTTATGTTGCCGCCCGGCGGCACGCGGAGCACTTGCCCTGCGCTCAGCCGGTCTTCCGGGGCGGCGCGCTTGCCATCCAGCCTGATCTGTCCGGTGCGCGCCCAGCGCGACACCGTGGCAAAGCCGACCTGCGGCAGGTGGCGCTTGAACCAGCGGTCGAGCCGCACGCCATCGTCGTCCGTGCCGACGGTAAACTGGCGAACAATCTCGCTCATGTCGCGGTCCTCATCAGGTTCAGTCCGAGCAGCAGCCCGGCCAACCCGGCGGCCAGCGAAAGCGCGGCATATATTGCGGCAAGGCCTATCTGGCCGCGCTGCGCCATTAGCACCAGTTCAAGGCTGAAGGCGGAAAAGGTGGTGAAGCCGCCAAGCACTCCGACTGCGAGAAACAGCCGCGTTGCCTCTCCCGCGCCGGCGGCATGGCGAGCGAGCCAGCCCGCCAGCAGCCCCATCGCCAGGCTCCCTGCGACATTGCAGAACAGCGTGCTCCACGGGAACGCGCTTGCCTTGACCGGGCCAAGCAGCGCTACTGCCGCGCGTCCGGTCATGAAGCGCAGCCATGCGCCAAGGCCGCCGCCAAGGGCAACATAGAGCGATGCGGAAAGGAAGGAGGGTGGGGCCATAAGGCGGGCAATAGAGCATCGCGCGAAAAAGTGGGAACCGGTTTTTCGCTAAAGCGATGCGGCCACAGGAATCCAGCGCATCGCGCCTGCTTTGCCCGCTTGCCTATCCCAACACAATTTGCTAGCTGCACCCTCGTTCGCGCCGATCCACGGGATACGGCGCCGTTTTTGCGTAGATTCACGGATCGCCGATCCGCCGGAACGACAGGCGGAATGGGCGTTTTGTTATAAAGCGAGGCTTGACGGTTTTATGCAGATTATGGTTCGCGACAACAATGTTGATCAGGCCCTCCGCGCGCTCAAGAAGAAGCTGCAGCGCGAAGGCGTCTATCGCGAAATGAAGCTGCGCCGTCACTACGAGAAGCCCTCGGAAAAGCGCGCCCGCGAAAAGGCTGCCGCTATCCGCCGCGCCCGCAAGCTGGAGCGCAAGCGGATGGAACGCGACGGTTCGCGTTGATTCGATTCCGGCGGGGCTCATCTCCCGCTTGATCGCTGCAATACGTTAAGCCATGAGGGCGCGGACAAACCCCGCGCCCTTTTGCGTTTCATGATCCCAGGATTGCAGCGATGACCGAGATTACCCGCGTTCCCCTCCAACCGGTCGCCAAGGGCGCGCTCGGCAAGCTGTGGCTTGGCGTGGCTGCGGCGCTGCTGATTGCCGGCGGCATTGCCTGGGCGGCGATGCCTTCGGCGGTGAAGGTGGAGACGGTCAAGGCCGGTGTGGGTGCTTTTCCGACCGATGAGGACGTGGTTTTTGCGCGCTATACGGGCAAGCTGGCCGACGGAAAGGTGTTCGACCAGAGCCACGACGCTCAGTTGCCGATCAACGGCCTGTTTCCCGAAGGTTCGCCGCTGCCGCTTGCGAACATGATCCCCGGCATGCGCGATGGCCTGAAGCAAACGCAAAAGGGCGGCAAATACGTCATCGAGATCCCCGGCAGCATGGCCTACGGGCCCAACCCGCCGCCGGGCGCACCGATTCCGCCTAATGCCGACCTCACATTCGACGTCGAGGTCGTGGCGATCATGCCGCGCGCCGAGTTCGAGCAGCGCGTGCAAATGATCCAGCAGATGATGCAGATGCAGCAGCAGGGCGGCGCTCCGGGTGGGCCGGGCGGCTCGCCTCCGGGGGCCATGCCTCCCATGCCGCCGCAGCCCTGACCGGGGGCTGGCGTGGCTTTCGGTTCCGACGATCGCGGCGATCTCTCCGGCGTCCCACAGGAATTGGCCCGAAGCTAGACCGCAACCGATATGCCGCGCCCGCAAGGCCTGCGTGCGTCGATCTGGCCCAAGTTTCGCCTCGCCGTATGGCTTTGCGCGGCGATGGTTATCGGTCTTGCTGCGGCGTTTGTGCTGTACAGGTTGCCTTTGTTGTTCGGACCGGTTGCTCCCACTCCGCAAGCCGCGCAGCCCGTCAGCGAGACGCGGCCGGTTGCCGCGGACGAACAGGTTCGCGAAGCCGAGGCGAGCTACGCCGATGCGATGCGCGATGCCGCTACCGCTTCGGATCTGGCCCAGCGCCAGCATGCCGAAGCGATGAAGGCGGTGGCGGCGGCGCGCGCCTTGGCGAAAGACCCCGAATCGCGCGAAGCGCGCGAAGCCTTGAACAAGGCCATGCGCGATGTGCAGGCCATGTCTGAGGAAGCCAGCCGCTAGGGCCTCGCCGACATGCTTGAACGAGACAGGGCTCGGTGCTAGCTGCGCCCTTCCGGCGCCCCGCCATGTCAGGCCCGGCAACAGGCAAGGATTTTCATGTCGGTCGATACCGAAACCGTGGCGCGAATTGCCGCGCTGGCCCGCATCAAATTGGGCGATGGCGAGCTTGAAGCGATGGTGCCCGAGCTGAACGGCATCCTCGCCTGGGTCGAGCAGCTTGGCGAGGTCGATGTCACCGGGGTCGAACCGATGACCGCCGTGATCCCCAACACGCTGCGCCTTCGCGATGATGTGATCGACGCCGATCCGCTGACGGGCGGCGGCAGGCGCGATGCGGTTCTCGCCAATGCGCCCGCTGCCGAGCACGGCTTTTTCGGCGTGCCCAAGGTGATCGAATAATGGCCAATCTTACCGACCTTGGTGTCAAGGCGATCCGCGACGGCGTCGCGGCTGGGGACTTTTCCGCGACTGAAGTGGCCGAGGCGTTCAACGCCAATGTCGCGGCCGCAAGCGCTCTCAATGCCTTCATCGTCGCCACTCCCGAAGCGGCTCTCGAAGCCGCGAAGGCCGCCGATGCCAAGCGTGCCCAGGGCGAGGCCTTGGGCAAGATGGGCGGCGTGCCGATCGGCATGAAGGACCTGTTCGCGACCAGGGGCGTGCAGACTACTGCGGCAAGCCATATTCTCCAGGGCTTCAAGCCTGAATACGAAAGCACCGTTTCGCAAAGGCTGTGGGACGCGGGCGCGGGCATGCTGGGCAAGCTCAATCTCGATCAGTTCGCGATGGGCTCGTCGAACGAGACCAGCTATTTCGGCAACGTCATTTCGCCTTGGCGCAGGAACGATGGCGGCAATGCCGCGCTGGCGCCCGGCGGCTCCTCGGGCGGTTCCTCGGCGGCGATCGCGGCGCGGCTGTGCCCGGCGGCGACCGGCACCGACACCGGCGGTTCGATCCGCCAGCCTGCCGCCTTCACCGGCATTTCCGGCATCAAGCCGACTTACGGGCGCTGCTCGCGCTGGGGCATCGTCGCCTTTGCCAGCTCGCTCGATCAGGCCGGGCCGATGGCCCGCGACGTGACCGACTGCGCGATCATGCTGGAGGCCATGGCCGGCTTCGATCCCAAGGATTCGACCAGCCTCGACATGCCGGTTCCCGCGTGGGAAGCAGGTCTTTCGCCAGACATGAAAGGCAAGCGCGTCGGCGTGCCGCGCGAATACCGCATGGACGGCATGGACGACGACGTGGCGAAATGCTGGGAGCAGGGGATTGCCTGGCTGAAAGATGCAGGCGCAGAGATCGTCGATATTTCGCTGCCGCATACGAAATACGCGCTGCCCGCCTATTACATCGTCGCTCCCGCCGAAGCCTCGTCAAACCTCGCGCGCTATGACGGCGTCCGCTATGGCCTGCGCGACCTGCCCGAGGGCGCAGGGCTGCAGGATATGTACGCCGCTACGCGCGCAGCCGGGTTCGGGGCTGAGGTCAAGCGCCGCATCCTGATCGGCACCTATGTGCTCTCCGCCGGCTATTACGATGCCTACTACACGCAGGCACAGAAGGTGCGCACGCTGATCAGCCTCGATTTCAGGAATGCCTTCGAAAGCTGCGACGTCATACTGGCGCCAACCACGCCGACCGCCGCATTCGCGCTTGGCGATAAGAGCGACGATCCGCTGGCGATGTATCTCAACGACGTGTTCTCGGTGCCTGCTTCGCTCGCGGGGCTTCCGGCGATGAGCGTGCCTGCGGGCCTGAACCGTGAGGGTCTGCCCTTGGGTTTGCAGATCATCGGCAACATGTTCGACGAGCAGGGTGTACTCAACGCCGGGCTGGCGATCGAGCGAGCGGCCGGATTCACGGGCAGGCCGGAAAGGTGGTGGTAAGATGAGCGACTATCGCATCCAGGGCGCAACCGGTGAGTGGGAGGTCGTGATCGGCCTCGAGGTCCACGCGCAGGTCACTTCGCAGTCCAAGCTGTTTTCCGGCGCGGCGACCGAGTTCGGCGCTGAGCCCAATGCGCAGGTGTCGCTGGTTGATGCCGCTATGCCGGGCATGCTGCCCGTGCCGAACAGGGAGTGCATTCGTCAGGCCGTGCGCACCGGCATGGCGATCGATGCGCAGATCAACAAGTGGAGCCGGTTCGACCGCAAGAACTATTTCTACGCCGACCTGCCGCAGGGGTACCAAATCAGCCAGCTCTATCATCCGATCGTGGGCGAAGGGCGGATCGAGATCCAACTCGACGACAAGGATCCCGAGCATTCGAACAAGACCATCGGCATTGAACGTATCCACGTCGAGCAGGATGCCGGCAAGCTGATGCACGATCAGCATCCGACGATGTCCTACGTCGATCTCAACCGTTCGGGCGTTGCCCTGATGGAAATCGTCAGCCGTCCGGACATGCGTTCTCCCGCCGAAGCAGGGGCTTACCTGAGGAAGCTGCGCGCGATCCTGCGCTATGTCGGCTCATGCGACGGCAACATGGAAGAAGGCTCGATGCGCGCCGACGTGAATGTTTCGGTGCGCAAGCCCGGCGAAGAGTTCGGCACCCGCACCGAGACAAAGAACGTCAATTCGGTGCGCTTCGTCATGGCCGTGATCGAGAGCGAGGCCCGCCGGCAGGTCGATCTGATCGAGGATGGCGGCAAGGTGGTGCAGGAAACGCGCCTGTATGATCCCGATCGCAACGAAACCCGCTCGATGCGCTCGAAGGAAGACGCGCACGACTATCGCTATTTTCCCGATCCGGATCTGCTACCGCTCGTGCTTGACGACGAGTTCCTTGCCGACTGCCGCGATAGCTTGCCCGAACTGCCCGATGCCAAGCGTCACCGCTATGAGAGCGAACTGGGCCTGTCGCCTTACAACGCGCAGGTGCTCACAGCCGAGGTCGAAACCGCGCGCTGGTTCGAGCGGCTGCTGGGCGAGACGGCCACGGCCTCGGGCAAGCAGCCCGCCGAGGTTGCCAAGCAGGCTGCCAACTGGCTGATTTCCGAGCTGTTCGGCGCGCTGAACAAGGCGGGCAAGGACTTGGCCGACTCGCCCGTAACTCCCGAGAAAGGCGCAGAATTGCTTGCGCTTATCAGCAAGGGCACGATCTCGGGCTCAATCGCCAAGCAGGTGCTCGAACTGATGATGGAGAGCGGCGACAGCGCAGGCGCGATTGTAGAGCGCGAAGGGCTGAAGCAGGAAAGCGATACTGGTGCGATCGAGTCCAAGATCGACGAGGTGCTCGCCGCCAACATGGACAAGGTCGAGCAGTACAAGGCCGGAAAAGAGGCGCTGTTCGGCTTCTTCGTCGGCCAGACGATGAAGGCGATGCAGGGCAAGGCCAACCCGCAAGTGGTCAACGAATTGCTGAAGACGAAGCTGGGATGATCAGATTATCGTGCGAGGTGCTGCCCGAGGTCGAGCGCCTCGTGGCCGCTGGCAAACTAAATCCCACCGAGGCCCAAGGGGCGCTTGATGCAATGGTTCGCCGTGCAGCGCCTGAAAGGGCAATTCACTGACCCACATCTTGCCCCCCATCTGGTTCTAATAACTGCTTTGCTCGTTCGAGCGTGCGGCGGGCGTTACCTCGGTTCATCAAGAACGAAATGCGCACGTATTCGTCCCAATGCTCTGGTTTGATACGTCGCCCCGCAATGTCCTTGTCTTGGTTTTTGCGTGAAGTTTCGACGAGCCTCTCTAGCCACTCGCGTTGGTGTTTACCGTCGGACACATGCAAACGATCCACGATAGCACTGAAGTCACCCCGAAGGCGCTCAACGCCCCTATCGAGACGATCTGCGTGCTTTGCGCCGTGCCATACCAAGATGTCCGCCGCTTGTGTGGGGAGCGAAGCTCGTTTGGGCAGGAACGAGTGCCCCTGGTAATAGAAACTTGCAGCACGGTCGGACTCTTCCGCAATACCCGTCAATAAATTTTCCGCGTCATTTTGATGGTCGTCACCCGACTCAAATACGTAAGTAATGCGTGCCTTTGGGTCATTGTTATCTGCATAATAACAAGTGTCGAAAAGACAATACCAAGACCCGAGCGTGAACGGATTGGGCATAAAGCCATTACGGCCGATAATGTCATAGAAATCAGATTTTGCAACACTGAATATTACGCCTTTGCTCGAATAATTTAGGATCAGGTCAATCGCGTTGGGTTCGCTGGCGTCGCGTTCATCGGGGTTCATGCCTGCATATTCACCCTGTCCAGCATAGCAGTCTGTCATGTGAAAATGCGACAAGCCATATTTGCGAAGCATCACCTGCCAGCCTTTCTCAAAGGGCCGGATGTTCTTCTTTCGGAACAATAGCCCCCCGATCGCCAGATGGTCGCCAATGTCGCTGGCGTCATAGTATGACACCATCACAACCACGGTCGTTGCCCGGTCAAAGTAGTATAAATCGAAGTGTGAAAAGGCGTCACAGGCGTTCACTTAGCACCTCCCAACCCCGTCGGGCATGCGTTGGGCGAAAGCATCAACAAATTTGATCCATGCCCTTGTGTTGCATAAGCGCAACACTATCTCCTGATCGACAGGAGGTATTCGTTCCATGAATCTCGAAAAGTTCACCGACAGGGCCAAGGGCTTTCTCCAGGCCGCACAGACTGTCGCGATCCGCATGAACCATCAGCGGATCACGCCCGCGCACATTCTCAAGGCGCTGCTCGAAGACAGCGAGGGCATGGCCTCGGGCTTAATTCAGCGCGCCGGCGGCAACTCCGGTTTCGCCGCGCAGGAAGTCGATGCGGCGCTGGCAAAGGTCCCCGCCGTCTCGGGAGGCGGCGCGCAAACGACCCCCGGTCTCGACAACGATGCCGTTCGCGTGCTTGACCAGGCCGAGCAGATCGCGGCCAAATCCGGCGACGCCTATGTCACGGTCGAGCGGCTGTTGCTCGCGCTGGCGCTGGCTTCGACCACCGATGCCGGCAAGGCATTGAAGGCGGCCAACCTTGACCCCACGGCACTGGAAGCCGCGATCACCCAGCTTCGCGGCGGCCGCAAGGCCGACAGCGCCGGGGCCGAGAACGCCTACGAAGCGATGGAGAAATATGCGCGCGACCTCACTCAGGCGGCGCGCGAGGGCAAGCTCGATCCCGTTATCGGCCGCGACGAGGAAATCCGTCGCACCATCCAAATCCTCGCCCGCCGCACCAAGAACAATCCTGTGCTGATCGGCGAGCCCGGCACCGGCAAGACCGCGATCGCTGAGGGTCTCGCGCTGCGCATCATGAACGGCGACGTGCCCGACAGCCTTAAGGACCGGCGGCTGATGGCGCTCGACATGGGCGCATTGATTGCGGGCGCCAAGTATCGCGGCGAGTTCGAGGAACGGCTGAAGTCGGTGCTTGACGAGGTCAAGCAGGCCGAGGGCGAGATCATCCTGTTCATTGACGAGATGCACACGCTGATCGGCGCGGGCGCCTCCGAAGGCTCGATGGACGCGGGCAACCTGCTGAAGCCGGCGCTGGCGCGCGGCGAACTGCACTGCATCGGCGCGACCACGCTCGACGAATACCAGAAATATGTCGAGAAGGACGCGGCACTGCAGCGCCGGTTCCAGCCGGTCTTTGTCGACGAGCCCACAGTCGAGGACACGATCTCGATCCTGCGCGGACTCAAGGAAAAATACGAGCTGCACCACGGCGTGCGCATCACCGATAACGCCATCGTGGCGGCGGCGACGCTGTCCAATCGCTACATCACCAACCGCTTCCTGCCCGACAAGGCCATCGATCTGATGGACGAGGCGGCGAGCCGCATCCGCATGGAAGTGGAAAGCAAGCCCGAGGCGATCGAGAACCTCGATCGGCGGATCATCCAGCTCAAGATCGAGGAATCGGCGCTGGGGCGCGAAAGCGACCAGGCCAGCAAGGACCGCCTCAGCTCGCTGCGCGAGGAGCTGGCCAATCTCGAGCAGCAATCGAGCGAACTGACCACCCGCTGGCAGAACGAGCGCGACAAGATTGCGGCGGAAGGGCGCATCAAGGAGCAGCTTGACGCGGCCCGCTCCGAACTGGAGCAGGCGCAGCGACAGGGCGACCTCGCGCGGGCGGGCGAGCTGTCCTACGGCGAGATCCCTCGGCTCGAACAGGAACTGGCGCAGGCCCAGGGCGCGAGCGAGAACGCGCTGCTGCGCGAGGAAGTCACGGAGGACGACATCGCCGCGATTGTCAGCAAGTGGACCGGGGTTCCTGTCGACAAGATGCTCGAGGGCGAGCGCGAGAAGCTGCTCAAGATGGAGCAGGCGATCGGTGAGCGAGTGATCGGGCAGGCGCAGGCGGTCGAGGCCGTGTCAAAGGCGGTGCGCCGCGCCCGCGCGGGCCTGCAGGACCCGAACCGGCCGCTTGGCTCGTTCCTGTTCCTCGGCCCCACCGGCGTCGGCAAGACCGAGCTGACCAAGGCGCTCGCGAACTTCCTGTTCGACGACGACAGCGCGATGGTGCGCATCGACATGTCTGAATACATGGAAAAGCACGCGGTCGCGCGACTGATCGGCGCCCCTCCGGGCTACGTTGGCTATGAGGAAGGCGGCGCGCTGACCGAGGCGGTGCGTCGCAGGCCCTATCAGGTGGTGCTGTTCGACGAGGTCGAAAAGGCGCACCCGGATGTGTTCAACGTGCTGCTGCAGGTGCTCGACGACGGGCGGCTGACCGACGGGCAGGGCAGGGTTGTGGACTTTTCCAACACGCTGATCATCCTCACCAGCAACCTGGGCAGCCAGTATCTCGCCCAGATGGACGAGGGACAGAAGGTCGAGAGCGTCGAGCCGCAGGTGATGGAGGTGGTGCGCGCGCATTTCCGTCCCGAGTTCCTCAACCGGCTGGACGAGATTATCCTGTTCCACCGGCTTGGCCAGGAACACATGGGTCCGATCGTCGAGATTCAGGTCGGCCGGGTGCAGAAGCTGCTCAAGGACCGCAAGATCGTGCTCGATCTGACGGACGCCGCGAAGCGCTGGCTCGGACGGGTGGGTTATGATCCGGTCTACGGCGCGCGGCCATTGAAGCGGGCGGTGCAGCGTTACCTGCAGGATCCGCTGGCCGAGAAGCTGCTGGGCGGCGAGATCCCCGACGGCTCGAAGGTGCACATCGACGAGGGCGACGGCGCGCTGAATATCACGGTGGGGTGAGCGCCCGCCTGATTGCCAACAAAAAAAGGGCGGCCCCGAGAGGCCGCCCTTCCTTTGCTTGCGCGACGAAAGTGGTCAGAACTTGATGTTCACGCCGGCGTAGAAGCGGCGACCGAACGGATCGTAGGTATCCGCAGCGGTTTCCGTGCCGGTGATATTCGAGGCAAAGCCCGAGGGGAGGAACGGCGCCTTGACGTTGAACACGTTGTCCACGCCCATGTAGAACTCGAGGCTCCGGCCATCCTCGACTGTCCAGCCGAACTGGATGTCGTTGTAGATCTTGGCGCCAACCGAGTTCAGGGCGTCGAGTTCGGGTGCAGGCTCGTCCGGGGTGCTGTAACCACCGAGCGTATCCTGGATCTTGCCAAGGTAGTTGACCTGCCAGTTCAGCTTGAACGGGCCGGTCTTGTAATTGATGTTAGCACTCGCCTTGTGCTTGAAGCCCGCGCCGAGACGACCTTCACCATCAAGCTGCCCTAGGTTCTCCTCGAGCGGCGCGCCGGGAAGCGAACGCTTCTCGAGCGAGATCAGGTAGGTGTAGTACATGTTGAGCGTGAGCTTGTCGTCGGCAGTGATGCCAAGAGGCGTACGAGACGCGCTTTCCAATGCGGGAAGGTCAGTGCGAGTTGACCGCCGACCCGCTGAGAGACATTGGTCCGTGCAAACAATCCTAAAGTGGATGCATTTATCAGTAGCGGACCACTAGGACAGGATCATATGCACGCAAGCCGCGACCAATCACAATCCGGAGCGCGCGCTCATTTGCTGGAAACGGCAAGTGCAATCATGCGTGACGGAGATATCGTAGATATCTCGCTGTCCGAACTCAGCCAGCGCTCCGGGCTGAACTCGGCGCTGGTCAAATATCATTTCGGCAACAAGGCGGGGTTGCTTTCTGCGCTGCTCGACCGGGACTGGCGCGCGATCGTCGAAAGTGTCGATGCTCTATTGGCGCGCGACGGCTGGAGCCCGCAGGAAAAGCTGCGCCGCCACATATCCAAGGTCATTGATACCTATTATGCCGTTCCCTACCTCAATCAACTTACCATGCGCATGGTTCGCGACAGCGACGAGACCGAGGCAAAGCGGATCGCCGAGCGTTATCTGTCGCCGCTTTACAAGGCTTACGAGGAATTGATCGGGCAGGGGGTGGCCGCCGGGGCGTTTCGCCCTATCGATCCGCAGATGTTCTATTTCACCGTGACGGGCGCGGTCGACCGGTTCTTTTCCGCGCGTCTGGTCCTGCGTCATTGTTTCGGGCAGGACACCCTGACCGAAGACCTGCGCGATCGCTATCGCGATCACACCATCGATGTGATCATGGCGGGCATTCTCGCGCGCGGCGGGCAAGAGGAGAGCAGAGGCGAATGACCGAGGCGAAACCGGGAACATGGCATATCGGCGTGATCGGCGGAACGGGCCTTGCCGGCGGCATCGCGCTTAATGAGGCGCAGGAGATCGAGGTAGCGAGCAGCTTCGGCCAGCCTTCGGGGCCGGTACGTACCGGCACGCTCGGCGGGCAGCGCTTCACCTTCATCGCCCGGCACGGCGCGGGCCATGCGATCCCGCCGGGCGAGGTCAATTACCGCGCCAATATCGACGTGCTCAAGCGCTGCGGGGTAACCGATGTGCTGGCGCTGTCTGCGATCGGTTCGCTGCGCGAGGAGATGGCACCTGGGCATTACGTCGCAGTCGATCAGTTCATCGATCGCACCCAGGGGCGCGCCAACAGCTTTTTCGAACCCGGTGTGGTCGGCCACGTCAGCCTCGCCGATCCGGTCTGCCCGCGCCTCGCCGGCCTGGCCGCGTCGGCTGTGCGCGAGAGCGGCGGCACGGTTCATGAGCAGGGCTGCTATGTCGCGATCGAAGGCCCGCAATTCTCGACCCGCGCGGAAAGCCGCATGTACCGCGACTGGGGCGGTGATGTGATCGGCATGACCGCCATGCCCGAGGCGCGCCTCGCACGCGAAGCAGAGTTGCCTTACGCGCTGCTCGGAATGGTCACCGACTGGGACAGCTGGCGCGATGGCGAGGCCGGGGTCGAGGCGTCTCAAATCCTTGCCGTGATCGCCGCCAATGTTGCGCTGGCGCACGCGACCGTGCGCGCTTTTGCCGCCGCGCTTCCCGATCAGCGCGAAGCCAGTCCGATCGACCGCGCGCTCGACCACGCGATCATCACTGAGAGGGCCAAGTGGCCGCCGCTTACGATCGCGCGGCTTGGCGCGGTAGCGGGCCGAGTACTGCGCTAAGTCGGACCTTTACTTGCCGCCGCCCGGACCGTCGCCCGCGAAGGCGTCGGAGATCGAGCAGGCTGCCGGTCCAAGAATGACCACGAACAGCACCGGCAGAATGAAAAGGATTACGGCCTGCGCCTGTGCCAGCGCATCGCGCACCTGCGCGGGCGAAAGCGGCTTAAGCAAGTAGTCGTGAATGCCGCTTGTGATCAGGTCGCGATATAGGCGAACGTCGTTCACCTGGCCCACCGCGATAACGACGGTCCCCGGCTCGCATACTTCGGCGAGTGCGTTGATGTCGTTGAGCGGATCACCGCTTTCGGACAAGTCGACCATCAGAATGTTCGGGCTCGACGTGATCGAGAGCGACTGGACGGCATTGCGCAGGCCGCCCTTGTTGCACTTCTCAGGCTGCCAGCCCATTTCGATGGCGACCGGCCGCAGGACGTCAAGCGAGGCCTCGTCGCAAAGGTAGGCCGCGAACATGCCGCGATTGCCTTGGCTGCCTGCTTTCCAGGGTGCATTCATGACCTAGGCTCAGGACTCATTGATTGAGCCAGAAGATGACGGTTGCGGCGATGCAGATGGCAGACATGAATGTGTGGGCGCATCGGTCGTAGCGGGTATGAATGCGGCGCCAGTCCTTGAGTTTCCCGA
>CANJUF010000022.1 GCA_947477745.1 Sphingomonadaceae bacterium
CCGCGCGGAACACGCATGCGCAAAGTCCACACCAAGCGTTACAACAAGCAGGTGCCGGGCCATCACATCCAGATGGACGTCAAGTTCCTCACCTTCGCTGGCAAGCGCGGCGAGAAGATCCGCCGGTTCCAATATACCGCGATCGACGACCGTCCTTCAATTCAAGATAGCTGCGCACACCGCCGTAGTGAGCGGAAATGCCGGTATCGATGCGCACCAGCCTGCCGTCCGGGCTGGCGACGATCCCGGCAGGATTGGGCGTGTGCGCCACGATCAGCCGCTTCGCCCCGTAGGCAGCCAGAACCCGCGTCAATTCCTCGTCGATCGAGGGCCGCACCGGCGCGGGCGCCTGCCCTTGCACCACCGGCTTGGGCGGATCGCGGGCGATATTTCCGCGGTACCACAGCGGTCCCAGATCGTCGGTCAGGATCGAATTGGGCGACGTGTCTCCCGCAGCCAGCTTGGCCGACACCTCGGCGTTGATATTTTCGATGCTGCGCGCGGCGAACTCCGCGCTGATCCCGCCGTGCACGAACAGCGTATCGCCGATGCGGACGATCGCCGGTTTCGCCGCGATCCACTGACCCAGCTCGCCCCGGGGTTTCCATGCCCGGCGATGTTCGAGCAGGCCCAGCGGCGTTTCTGCGATGAACCGCTGGTGCGCAGCTTTCGGGCTTAGCCCAGGATTCTTCTGCCGGTACTCCGCCAGCAGCGCTTCCTTGTTGTCCTTGAAGATCTGCTCGCGGAACTTCGCCGAACCGCGCGTTGCAAAGGCGGCATATTCGCCGGGATGCACATAGCGCAGATCGCCGGTGAGGTTCATCGCTTCGTGATTGCCAACGAGCACCAGCGTCCTGCCGCCGGCCTTCGGCGCGGCCTGTTCCAGCCCTTGCAGGTGACGGATGACCTTGAGCGAATCCGGCCCCCGGTCGGTAAAGTCGCCAAGCTGGATCAGGACCGCATCCCCGCCGGTCCAGCCGCCATTTTCGTCGGCAATCCCCGCCGCCGAAACGATATCGAGGTAGGCCTGATAGTCGCCGTGCAAATCGCCCACCGCCACCACGCGCTGCGCACCCGCCGGCGCCGCTGCCATCAGAAGCGCCGCCAGCATGACACTCAATGCACGTCGCAGCAGACTCATCGTTGCCCCCGGCGATTGTCTCGGGCCGATTGCAGGCCGTCGAACGCGATGCCATGCTATCGGTTGACCGGGCTTAACGAAAGCCCTGCTTTGATGACTGTGACATTCGGGAAGAGGACCAAGCAATGAAAGCAGCCGTACTTCGCCAACTGGGGCGCCTCGATATCGAGGACATCGACCTCGATGGTCCGCGCGAAGGGGAACTGCGAATCCGCGTGCTCGCCAGCGGCCTATGCCATTCGGACTATCATATGATCCAGGGCGACCTGCCGACCACGCTGCCCGCCGTGCTCGGACACGAGGCGGCAGGCGTGATCGAAGCCGTGGGCAGCGAGGTCTCCGGCTTCGCTCCGGGCGACATGGTCATCACTTGCTTTTCCGCCTTCTGCGGTCACTGCCATGAATGTCAGGACGGAAACAGCCACCGCTGCGAGGACAAGCCGGGCAAGCCGACCAACCGCGCGGCGGGATCGCGCCTTACCCGCGGCGGCGAGGCGATCTACCAGCTAGGCAATCTCGGCGGATTTGCCGAGGAGATGGTAGTGCATCAGCGCTCGGCGGTGAAAATGCCCGAGGGCATGCCGCCGACCAGCGCGGCGCTGATGGGCTGCGGCGTGCTGACCGGCACCGGCGCGGTGCTTAACGCCGCCAGGGTCGAGCCGGGCAGCACGGTCGCCGTGGTCGGCTGCGGCGGGGTGGGTCTCAACGCAGTGCAAGGCGCGCGCATCGCTGGCGCTACCCGGATCATCGCCGTCGACAAGAGCGCCGAGAAGCTCGAACTGGCGCGCACTTTTGGCGCGACCGACGCGGTGCTTGCCGGCCCAGATGCGGTCGGCGAAGTGCTCGAGCTGACGCGCGGCGGGGTGAACTATGCCTTTGAGGTGGTTGGCAGCGAGGCCACCGCTCACGATGCGCTGGCCATGGTGCGCACCGGCGGAACCCTCGTGCTGGTCGGGGTCGCGCCGATGGACGCGCGGCTGTCCGTCCCCATTTCAACCTTCCTGATGTCGGAAAAGAAGGTGATCGGCACCTTGATGGGCTCGGCCCCTTTCCAGACCTTCCTGCCCAAGCTTGCCGCGCACTACCTCAATGGCAACCTGCTGCTCGACGAGCTCGTTTCGCAGCAAATCCCGCTCGAAGCGATCAACGAAGGCTATGCCCAGATGGCCGAGGGTAAGGTCGCGCGCAGCGTCATTACATTCTGAGCGCGCTAGCGTGTCACATTGTGCTTCGCGGCGGCCCCAGATTGATCATTAGTGCCGCGTTGCATTGCGATTCGGGACGATCCGCCAGTCACTGCCCATAAGCTGCATCGCTTGGCTCCTATGGCAAAGGAATTGGCAGCGATGAACAGACGGCGTTTTCACCTCGGTCTGGCGGCTGTCGCTGCGGCCGGTCTCGCCACCCTGGCGGTGAGCATCGATGCGCAGGCCCATTCGATCTGGTTTGCCCAGCGCGCCCGTCAGCTCGCGCTGATCTATGGCGTCGGCGCGGACGATCTCGACGCGGTCTCGCGCATGGGCAAGATCACTTCGGTCACCGGCTATGACGATGCGTGGCAGCCGGTGGCGACGAGGCTGCGGGTCGCTGGCCCGATCCCGGTGGTCGACAGCGACGAGCCGGTGTCGGTGGTCGCGGCAGTGATGGACTACGGCGACTGGGTGAAGATGCCCGATGGCGAATGGCACGCCGCTACGCGCAAGGAGCATCCCACTGCCGTGATCGGCGAGCATAACTTCAAATATGCCCTGCACATCGCCCAGATGCCCAAGGGCGAGATCCCGATGATCCCCGGCCATACGCTGCAGCTTGTCCCGGCGATGAGCGTTCTGCCGCCTTCGATCGGCATGCCGGTGGTGCTCAAGGCTTACTACAAGGGCAAGCCCGCTGCGGGCGTCCAGATCCTGACCGACTATGTCAACGATCCCGACCAGACCCCGCTGATGACCGGCGCGGATGGGACGATAACCTTCCCGGTGCGCAACCAGGGGCTCAACGTGGTGACCGCGATCATGCTCGAAAAGCCCGAAGGCAAATCGCTGTATGACCATTTCGAACACCGCGCGACCTTGAGCTTCGTGCTGCCGCACAAGCCCGAGTAAGGGGAAATGATGATGACCAAGCTGACAAGACTGGCCCTGATTTGCGGCGCTCTTTCCATGATGCCCGCCGCCGCGCACGCCCACGGCAGCATGAAGCCCTCGCATGGCGGGGTCGTGCAGATGTCGGGCGAGATCATGGTCGAACTGGTAACCAAGCCCAAATCGCTCGAGATCTATGTCACCGAGGAGGACGAGCCGATCCCCGCCGCCGGTTTCGACGGCGCACTGGTCGTCACCGCCGCTGATGGCGCCAAGAGCCGGATCGCGCTCATTCCGGCCGCAGGCAACAAGTTCACCGCGCCCAGCAGGCCACCGAGCGGCGCCAAGGTCGTCGTCTCGCTGACCGAGAAGCAGGGCGGGGCCAAGACCTTCGTCACATTCCGGATGAAGTGACCTGCGTGTCTGCGCAGCGTCAGCCTTTTCCAGTAGCCCGGCTAATGCGCGCCGGGTTCGTCCTGGTCGCGGTCTTGATCGCGGCGGCAGGCACGGCGCTTCACGCGCACGGCGTGGATGAGCAGGACAAGGCCTTCATCGCCGGCGCCAGCGGCACGCACCTGATCCCTTACATGTACCTCGGCGCCAAGCACATGGTGACCGGATACGATCACCTGCTGTTCCTCGCGGGCGTGATCTTCTTCCTTTACCGGATGCGCGACATCGGTATCTACGTGTCGCTGTTCGCGCTGGGCCACAGTGTCACCCTGCTGGCCGGGGTCCTGTTCGACATCCGCGCCAATCCCTATCTGATCGACGCGATCATCGGCCTGTCGGTGGTCTACAAGGCGCTCGACAACCTCGACGCGTTCCAGACAATGCTGGGATGGCGCCCGAACCCGAAGCTCGCGGTGCTCGTGTTCGGCTTCTTCCACGGCTTCGGGCTCGCCACCAAGCTTCAGGAGCTTGCGCTGGGGCAGGACGGACTGATTGCCAATCTGGTCGCCTTCAACGTCGGCGTCGAGCTGGGCCAGTTCATGGCGCTCGCCGTGATCCTCATCGTCATGAACCTGTGGCGGCTGAGCGGCGATTTCCGCCGCCATGCGCTGGTCGCCAATGCCGCGCTGATGATCGCGGGCTTCATGCTGACCGGCTACCAGCTTGCCGGCTATTTCACGCAAGGGACCAGCGCATGACCGATCAGGCGACAAGTGACGTGATGCGGGTCGACAAGCGCGCCTTGGCAAAGGCGAGCGGCCTCGCCTTGGTAGCGGCGGCTCTGGTCCTCACGCTGTTCATCCTGCCCGCCGAATACGGCATTGACCCGACCGGCGCGGGCCGTGCCCTCGGAATTACCGGCATGGCGGCAGCGGAGGGACCTGAACCGCAAAGCGCCAAGGCAGCGCCGAGCACCGAAGCTGCGGCTCCCGACAAGGCGGCAATCGCGCGCACCGGCACCTGGCGCGAAGACGAGGTGACCATCGAGCTTGCGCCGCACAGCGGCAAGGAAATCAAGGCGCACATGCGCGCGGGCGACAGCTTCGTGTTCGAATGGTCGGCCAAGGGCGGACCGGTCAAGGTCGATATGCACGGCGAACGCACCGATGCCGCCGAGGGCGAGTTCACCAGCTACTGGGAAGAGCGCGCGCTAACCGGCGGCAAAGGCGCATTCACTGCACCATTTGCCGGAACGCATGGATGGTACTGGCGCAACAAGGGCGAGACTCCGGTTTCGGTGACGGTACGCCTCGCCGGGTTTTACAAGGATGTGTTCGAACCTGGCGGTCCCTGAAACAGCGCAAGGGGGAGGCACATGACAACGATTGCACAAACGCCCGCGGCCGGGATCACTCCTGAGGCAAGCGATCACGTGTGCGAGACCTTCTTCCTGCACGTCCATGTCAACGATCCGGTGGATGCCGCCGCGACGACGTCTGGCGGCTTGAATACCTCTGATCGCCCTCGGCAGATTGCGCGGCAGCCTGTCCCCGATTCGTCATATTCGACCGGCGCGGCAGGGCGTTTCAAACAAACATGCGCGGCCCGTTCCATAGTCTGGTTTCAAAAGCAAAGCGTCCCGGGGATTGATGGCCGGATTGGTCACGAGTGCGATTGCTTCCGTTTTCAATCCGGCTAGACGGTCGGAGCTACACGCCAAAATGACGTTCAGGGGATTCAAATCATGACGAAATTCAAGTCTGCCGTCTGCGCCGCGCTGTTCACTAGCGTGGCTGGACTCGCCCTGCCCAGCGCGGCACTCGCCCAGACCCCAGGCGCCGATGACGGCAGCGACATCGTCGTCACCGGCCTTCGCCAGCAATACCGGGGCGATGTTGCGCTCACCGACATTCCGCAGACCGTGCAGAGCATCGACGGCGAACTGCTGAAAGACCTCAACATCACCGGGCTCGGTTCCGCGCTCGACCTCGCCAGTGGCATCGTGCGCCAGAACAATTTCGGCGGCCTGTGGGACAGCTTCGCGATCCGCGGCTTTGCCGGCGACGAAAACTTCCCCTCGGGCTTCCTCGTCAACGGTTTCAACGGCGGGCGCGGCTACGGCGGCCCGCGCGATGCCTCCAACATCGAGCGTATCGAAATCCTCAAGGGTCCCAATGGCGCAGTGTTCGGCCGCGGCGAACCCGGCGGTACGGTCAACATCATCACCAAGAAGGCGGACCTGACCGGCGATTTCGGCAGCTTCTCGCTTTCGGCGGGCAGCTTCTCCACCTTCCGCGTCGAAGGCGATTACAACATTGCGATTTCGGACACGCTGGCGATCCGCCTCAACGGCGCGGCGCAGGACGCGAAGAGTTTCCGCGACAAACTCAAATCAAACAAGATCGTCGCCTCGCCCTCGATCCTGTTCGCGCCCACCGATCGCACCAAGATCAGCTACGAGCTGGAATATGTGAAGAACGAGGTTCCCTTCGATCGCGGCGTCGTGGCGGTGAACGGCGTGCTGGGCCTCATTCCCAACTCGCGATTCCTCGGCGAGCCGGGCGACGGCCCGACCGTGGTGGACGTGCTCGGCCACCAGCTTCAATTGCAGCAGGAGCTTTCGAGCGACTGGTTCCTGCTGCTCGGCGCGGGCTACCGCGAGACCAGCTTCGAGGGCTATTCGAGCGACCCGGAACTGGCCGGTGCCCGCCAGACGCTCGAAGAGACCGGAAACTTCCTTTCGCGCCAGCGCCGCCTGCGCGACTACGATTCGACCAACACCGTGCTTCGCGCCGAAATTTCGGGCAAGCTCGACACGGGTGCGATCCGCCACCACATCCTGATCGGCGCCGACTGGGACAAGTTCGAGCTTGACCTGGCGCAGTTCCGCTTCCGGCCGGGCGCCTACACCGCCGGAACGCCAATCACCACGGCCAACAACGCGATCAACATCTTCGCGCCTGTCTATGGCAACCTGCCGGTGCCGACTGCGCTGATCCAGGACGTCGATCAGGTGCAGAAGGCCTGGGGCATCTACTTCCAGGACCAGATCGACATCACCGATCGCATCAAGTTGCGGCTCGGCGGCCGCTATGACAATTTCAAGCAGACGACCGCCACGGCAACCACGCCGATCATAGTCACCAAGAAGCGCTTCAGCCCGACCGCGGGCGCCCTGTTCGAGCTCACCGATACGCTGAGCATCTACGGCGGATATGGAGAAGGCTTCCGGCCCAACAGCGGCGCCGATTTCGCCGGCAACCCGTTCGCGCCGGAAAACAGCACGTCCTACGAAGCAGGCCTGCGGTATGTCTCGCCGGACAAGGCGATCACGGCAACGCTGGCTGCCTACACGATGAAGAAATCCAACATCCTCACCACCGATCCGCGTAACGCCGGGTTCTCGGTTGCGGCGGGCGATGCGCGCAGCCGCGGCATCGAGGCTGACGTGACGGCATCGCTGCCCGGCTCACTGTTCGTGATGGCGTCGTATGCCTACACCGACGCGCAGTGGACCACTGCTGGCGCCGACAAGGACTTCGGCCTGACCATCCTCAAGGGCGATCCGCTGATCAACATTCCCAAGCACACCGCAAACCTGCTGGTGACCAAGGAGTTCGAGATCAGCGAGACCGGCAAGTTCACGCTGGGTGCAGGCGTCAACCACGTCGGCAAGCGGCTTGGCGAAACGGGTACGCCGTTCTACCTGCCGAGCTATACGCTGGTACGCGCGCTCGCCAGCTATGAGCCGAACGAAAGCATGAAGTTCAGCCTCGATGTCACCAACCTGTTCGACAAGCGCTATTACCCGGCAAGCTACCACCGTTACTGGGTCGCTCCGGGCGCTCCGCGTGCTTTCACCGGGCGGGTGTCGTTCTTCTTCTGATGCGCTGATAGAACCGGCTGCCCGCTCTCCCGGCCCGGGAGGCAGGCGGCTGGTTCGCTCGCGTGATGATGCGTAAGCCGCGTTTTCTCGCAGGTTTTCACCGCTGGATCGCGCTGGCTTTCGCCCCCTTGCTGCTGGTCCAAGCGGCGACCGGCGCGGTGCTGCTGTTTCGCGACGACCTTGCGCCTCTGGCCTTGCCGGCCAAGGCGCTCGCCACGGCTGACACCGCCTCGCTGTCGGCACTGGCGGAAGCTGCGCAGCGCGCCCAGCCGGGCACGCGGCTGACGCGGCTGTTCTTTCCGGTAAACGATGCCAGCGCCGCCTTCGCCCAGCTTGAAGGACCGGACGGCACCTTGCGCTTTGCCGCCATCGATCCCGTCGGCGGCAGCGCGCTTTCGTCGGGCTCGATCTGGCGATACCCACTCGAAGCGGCGCTGCAGATCCATTTCCGGCTGATGACCGGGCCCGCCGGGATCGCCGTGGTTGCGCTTAACGGGCTGGCGCTCGCCCTGCTGGCGCTCAGCGGTGTGTGGCAATGGTGGCCGGGCGCATCGCGGGCGGGGCGCGAACTGCTGGCGCCGATGCGCGCGCCGTCCCGGCTGAAGCTGCGCATGTGGCACCGCACTATCGGAGCGGTACTAGCCTTCGTGCTGCTCACTAGCGCGGTGACCGGGGTACTGCTGGCCGTGCCCAACCTGCCCTTGTCCGCGCCGACAAAGCCGCCCGCCGCCGATCCTGTTATGCTCGACGCGAATGACATTGACCGAGCCTTCGCGCTCGCCAGGGCTGCCTATCCCGGAGCGCGGCCGCGCGATGTGCGATTGGCCCCGGACGGATCCCTGTCGGTCAATTTCTTCGCCCCGCGCGGCGGCAAGTGGGCGGTGGACGTGGTCACGGTCTCGGCAGTGCAGCACCGCGTCACCGACATGCTTCCTCTCGAATCGAACGAGGCGATGTGGCTCACCATGCTGCCGGTCCACACCGGCGACACCATCGGTCCGGCAGGCCGCTGGCCGATGCTCGCCGCCGCGCTAGCGCTGATCATGCTTGCCATCAGCGGGCCGCTGATGTGGTGGCGGCGCACCCGCAAGGAG
This sequence comes from Sphingomonadaceae bacterium, assembly GCA_947477745.1. GTDB lineage: Bacteria > Pseudomonadota > Alphaproteobacteria > Sphingomonadales > Sphingomonadaceae > Novosphingobium. The sequence continues at coordinate 8,596 of CANJUF010000022.1, forward strand.
ACGATGAAATGATCGCCGTGCTTCACACCGGAGACGCCGAGCGCGGCCTTTTGTGGCAGGCGCAGTTCGCCGAGCATCTCCCCGAGGTACAGTTTCGTTGCAGCGGCGATGCAGGCGCGCTCAAGGACGTGCGCTATCTCGTCGCCTGGACGCTCGACGCAGGCCTAATCGCCAGCCTGCCCAGCCTCGAAGTGGTGTTCTCGATCGGCGCGGGGGTCGATCAGCTCGACATGTCAATGGTCCCGCCGGGGGTGCGCGTGGTGCGCATGATCGAGAGCGGGATTACCACTACCATGGCCGAATACGTCGCCATGGCGGCGCTGGCGCTGCACCGCGATTTGCCGTTCTACCTTGCGCAGCAGCGCGCCGGCCTTTGGAGCCCGCAGCCGGTGCTGTTGTGCTCCGAACGCTCCATCGGTGTCATGGGGCTTGGCGAGCTGGGGCAAGCCTCGCTCGAAAAGCTCCGCGCCCTGGGATTTCGGACCCTGGGTTGGAGCCGCAGCGGCGCAAACATCGAAGGCACCCGGTGCTTTGCCGGACAAGGCGAGCTGGGTGCGTTCCTCGGCCAGAGCCAGATTCTCGTCAACCTGCTGCCGCTCACCGACGATACCCGCGGCTTTCTTTGCCGCGATCTGTTCGACCGGCTGCCGCAGGGCGCGGGCCTCATCAACGTCGCGCGCGGCGGGCATCTGATCGAAGCCGACCTGCTCGATGCGCTGGCGAGCGGGCAATTGCGCCACGCCGTGCTCGACGTGGCCGATCCCGAACCGCTGCCCGAAGGCCACCCGTTCCACAGCCATCCCGCGATCATGCTCACGCCCCATGTCGCGGGCGTCACCCGGCGGGAAACCGCGGTCCATGCGCTGATCGCCAATGTGCGCCGCGCCATGGCGGGCGAGCCGATGCACGGCGAGGTCGACCGGTCGCGCGGCTACTGACCGCTAAGGATGCCTGCGAACATTTCCGGATCGACGTTGGCGCCAGAAACCACCACCACGGTCGCTCCTTCGACCTTTGGCGCCTTGCCCGAAAGCAGCGCCGCCAGGGCAACTGCGCCGCCGGGCTCGATAACCAGCTTGAGCACCTCGAAGGCGTAGAGCATTGCCTGGCGCACCTCGTCGTCGCTCACGGTAAGGCCACCCGCGAGCAGCGCGCGGTTGATTGGGAAGGTCAGTTCGCCCGGCATTGGCGCGAGCAAGGCATCGCAAATCGAGGTTGCACCCTGCGGCACCGCCTCGCGCTTTCCCGAAGCAAGCGAACGTGCGGTGTCGTCAAACGCGGCCGGCTCCACGGCATAGACATCGACTTCAGGCATCTGGTCGCGGATCGCAGTCGCTATCCCTCCCGCCAAGCCGCCGCCGCCGCAGCACACCAGCACCTGCTCAATCGTCGCGCCGGCTTCCGCCGCCTGCTCGACAATCTCCAGCCCCGCCGTGCCTTGCCCGGCAATGATGAAGGGATCGTCGAACGATGGTACCAGAACCGCGCCGCGCTCGTGCGCCAGCGCCGTGGCGATCACTTCGCGCGATTCGCTGACCCGGTCGTATGCGACAACCTCTGCACCGAGCGCGCGAGTGTTGGCGAGCTTCATCGCCGGCGCGTCGCTCGGCATGACGATCGCAGCAGGAATCCCCAGCACGCGCGCGGCGGCGGCGACGCCCTGCGCATGGTTGCCCGAAGACCAGGCGACCACGCCTTTGCTCCGGTCGGCCTCGGGAATCCGGGCGAGCCGGTTATAGGCCCCGCGAAACTTGAACGACCCGCCGATCTGCGCTCCCTCGAACTTGAGCAGGACCCGGCCGCCGATGCGCTCATTGAGGAAGGCGTACTCGAGCAGCGGAGTGCGCACCGCGTGGCCGTGCAGCAACCGGGCTGCGCTGCGCACGTCGGCGGCAGATATTGCAAGGTCTTCAGCCATGTGCGGGACTCAGGCTTTCTGCGGACCAAGCTGCTGGCGCACCAAATTGGCGAACCAGGCAATGCCATGACCGGTGACATCATCGTTGAAATCGTAGCGCGGCGTGTGCAGCGCCGGAGCGTCCACTCCCACGCCCTGCCCCAGCCAGCAATAGGCGCCGGGAACCGCCTCGAGCATGAACGAGAAGTCCTCCGAGGTAAAAGCGGGCTCGGGAGCAACACTCGCCTCGATGCCTTCGACGGCAGCCGCAGCCGCCAGCGCCTTTTCGGCGCATTGCGGCGCATTGATCGTCGGCGGATAGTAGCTGTCGAGATCGAGCTCGTAATCGACGCCATGGCTTTGCGCCACGCCGGCCACCATATCGCGTACCGCCCGTTCGATCCGCTTCTGCACCTCGCGCGAGAAGGTGCGAGCCGTTCCCATGATCCGCACCTGCGAGGGAATGACATTGTGCACCGTGCCGCCCTGAACCACGGTGACCGAGAGCACCGCCGCCTCGTGCGCGGGAACCCGGCGTGAGACGATGGTATTGAGCTGGAGTACGAGATCTGCCGCTGCCAGCAGCGCATCGGATGTGAGGTGCGGCTGCGCTGCGTGCCCGCCCCGGCAGGTAAGCGTGATGCCAATGCGGTCCGCCGCTGCCATGATCGGCCCGGCGCGAGTCTGGAACTGGCCTGCGGGCAGCTCTGGCCAATTGTGCAGGGCATAGACTTCGTCGCAGGGGAAGCGCTCGAACAATCCGTCCTCGATCATCGCGCGTGCGCCTGCCGAGCCTTCCTCGGCGGGCTGGAAGATGAAATGGACCACGCCATCGAAATCGACCGTGTCCTTGATGAACCTCGCCGCGCCCAGCAGCATCGCGGTATGGCCATCGTGACCGCAGCCGTGGAACACGCCGGGATGCGTGCTGGCCCAGGCGAGGCCGGTCTTCTCCTCGAAGCCGAGCGCGTCCATGTCTGCCCGCAGGCCGATTGAGCGCGGCGAAGAGCCTTTGGCCAGCGTGCCGACAAGTCCGGTCCCGCCGATCCCCTCGGTCACGGTGATGCCAAGCGCGCGCAGTTGCGCAGCAACGATCGCGGCAGTGCGGTGCTCGGTATAGGCCAGTTCGGGGTGAGCATGAATGTCGCGCCGAATGGCGGTGACCTCGGGCACGATGCGGGAAATCGCGGCCATGTCCAGTTTGTCGTCCATTGTCGCTCCGCTGCCGAATGGCAGCCTGTTTCGCCTGCGACTATAACACTGGCAAGCAGAATTCTTGCCACCGATGCAGGGCAACGCGGCACTTTGCGTTGGAATTGATTGCAAATCGAAACATGCTGCCAGCGCCCCGGACTATCCATTTGGGCAGGGAGCAAACCGATGCAGTTCAAGCCCTACTGGATAGAGACGCGCACCGCCTTTGCCGGCGCACGGCAGGGCGATCTTCCCGCCAAGGCTTCGGTCGTCGTCATCGGCGGCGGTTTCACCGGCCTTTCCGCCGCGCGCACGCTCGCCATGCAGGGCGTGGACACGGTGCTGCTCGAAGCCGGACAAGTCGCAGGCGGGGCATCGGGGCGCAGCGGCGGGCATTGCAACAATGGCACCGCCGCAGACCTGCTCGGCCTGGCAAACCGGCTCGGTGCGGAGGAAGCACGCCGCTATTACGCGATGTTCGACGATGCTGTGGATTTCGTCGAAAGTACGGTGCGCGAAGAACAGATCGACTGCGATTTCGTGCGCAACGGCAAGATCAAGCTGGCGGTCAAACCCAGCCACGTCGAGGCGATGAAGCGCGGGGCGGACTATCTTGCCCGCGAGGTCGAGCCCGATCTGGTGTTTCTCGAAGGCGATGCGTTGCAATCGGAAGTTCGTTCGGACGCCTTCCACGCCGGCATGGTCATGCCGCGCTCTGCGCAGATGCACGTCGGCCGCTACGGCACCGGGCTTGCCGACGCAGCCGCACGGCACGGCGCGGCGATATTCGAACATACTCCGGTGACGCGGCTTAAGCGCCTTTCAGGGAGCCGCTACGAGGTCGGCACCGCGCGCGGCTCGATCGTGGCCGAGGCAGTGCTGGTCTGCACCGGGCCTTCACTGCAAGGGCCGTTCGGCTGGCTGCGCCGCCGCACCGTGCCGATGGGCAGTTTCGTGATCGCCACCGAGCCGCTGACCGACGAGCAGATCGCCGCCTCCATGCCGGGCCGCCGCAACTGCGTCACCAGCGCACATGTCGGAAACTATTTTCGCCTGACCGCGGACAACCGCGTCATTTTCGGCGGGCGGGCGCGCTTTGCCCTTTCCAATCCCTCCAGCGACGCCAAGGCGGGCGAGATCCTGCGACAGGGCCTTACAGAGGTGTTTCCGGCGCTTGCCGAGGTGCCAATCGCCTATACATGGGGCGGCGTGCTCGACATGACGCAGGACCGGCTTCCCCGCGCCGGAGAACATGACGGACTGTTCTACGTCACCGGGCTGAGCGGGCACGGGGTGCAATTTTCCGGCTATATCGGCGACCGCATGGCGAGGCTGATCGGCGGCCAGGCAGACGCCAATCCGCTAGCGGGCAAACGCTTTTCAGCCATTCCCGGCCATCTCGGCCCGCCGTGGTTCCTCCCCTTCGTCGGGGTCTGGTACCGCTATCTCGACTGGCGAAGCTGACACTAACTGCAAGGAAAGACCGATGGCCCTGCGCCCGAAATACATCACCTTCGATTGCTACGGCACCCTCATCAATTTCGACATGGCCGGTTCGGCGCGCCGCATCTATGCCGACCGCGTCACCGATCCGGAGGCGATGGACGCAGTTGTCCGCGAGTTTTCAGCCTACCGCCTCGACGAAGTGCTGGGCGCGTGGAAGCCCTATCGCGACGTGGTCGAAAGCGCACTGCAACGCACCTGCAAGAAGCTTGCAATCGACTATCGCGACAGCGACATCGAACAGCTCTACGCGGACATTCCGGGCTGGCGCCCGTGGACCGACGTGGTCGAACCCCTGAAGCGGGTGGCGGAAAAATTTCCGCTGGTGATCCTGTCGAATTCGATGGTCGATCTCATCCCCCATGCGGTGAAGGCGCTGGAGGCTCCGTTCCACGCGGTCTACACCGCCGAGCAGGCGCAAGCTTACAAACCGAGGATGCAGGCGTTCGAATACATGTTCGATCAGCTCGGCTGCAACCCGGAGGACGTGCTGCATTGCTCCTCGAGCTTCCGCTACGACCAAATGACCGCTTATGACATGGGCATCAAGATGAAAGCCTTCGTCAATCGCGGGCACGAGCCGCTCAACGCCTACTACGAGGTCAACGACATCCCCGACATTTCCGGCCTGCCCGGATTGCTCGGCCTCTAGGCAGGGTTTTCAAATCGGGCCGACCTCGATCGCCGCGCCATTGGCGAAGCGATTCAGGCTGAACGGTGAGGCGTCGACGCTGGTCGGATCGTTCATGGCAAGTTCGACCGCCAGCTGCGCGATGCCAGGCCCAAGGCCAAAACCGTGGCCCGAGCTGCCAGCCGCAATGACGAGGCCGCCGATCGAATCGACCTCGGAGATCACTGGCACCGCATCGGGCGTGCAATCGACATAGGCGCCCCAGGCGTGATCGATGGTGAAGGTCTGGTCCGGCCAGGTCTCCCGCACATTCCTTGTCATCGCGTCGATCAGCCGCTGGTTCGGAGCAGGATCGAGCACGCGGTTCCTTTCGAAGATGAGTGGATCGTTGGTCAGCATCGCGCTAAGCGAATCCGGCCCAGTAAAGAACGACTTGCCCACGGTGAGCTGCACCGCCTTCAGGCGCTGGATGAACTGCGGCAGGAACAGCGGGAAGAAACGGATGCCCTTGGGTGTAATCTCGAGCGTGGCCTTGCCGCTGATCGCCACGGTATAGCTGCCGTCGGTCCGGCGGGTCATGGCGAAATCGGGGCAATAGAGCACTTCGCCCAGGTTCTCCATCGGCGCGGTCCGCAGCGCGGTCTGGCGCACGCTCGCCTGCGGGAAGACGACGCCGTGCGGGCGCACGAACCGCGATGCCCAGGCCCCGCCAGCGCAGACCACCGCCTGGCAGCGGATCAGGCCGCGCTCGGTTTCCACCCCCACCACGCGGCCGTTAGCGATGTCGAGACCCCGGGCGGCGCAGTTCTGGTGGATCGTCGCGCCCAATGCCCGCGCGCCTTCGGCAATCGTCGGCACCGCAATTTCGGGATCGCCGCGGCCGTCGCGCGCGGCATGGAGACCGCCGATCCACTTGCGCCGGGTTTCCGGGATCAGCCCAACGGCTTCCGACGCGGTTAGCATGCGCGTCTCGACGCCGAATTCCTTCGCAATCGGCCGCCATGCCTCCCATCCCGCGAGCATCGGTGCATCGTCGGTGGTGTAGACCAGGCCGGTGCGGCGAAAACCCACGTCCTTGCCGATCTCCTCCGAGAAGGAATCCCACGCCTGCATGGCGAGGATCGACAGCGGCATCTCGCGCCGGTCGCGGTTCTGCTGGCGGCACCAGCCCCAGGTGCGACTCGACTGTTCGCAGCCCAGATAGCCCTTCTCGAGGAGCGCGACCGACAGGCCCCGCTTTGCCAGGAACCAGGCGGTGCAAGTACCGATGATGCCGCCGCCGACAACCACGACATCGACTGCCTTGGGCAGGGTCTCGTCGCTGGCGATGCGATTGATGCGTGGACTCATAACTCTGACGTCTCCGAGGCTTCAAGCCTGTCCTGTTCGGGATGGAATGCAGTTTCGTAGCCAACCACGGCCTTGACCTCGAGATACTCCTCGATGCCCTCAAGGCCGTATTCGCGCCCATTGCCCGATTGTTTGTAGCCGCCGAACGGCGCCTCAGGGTTCCATGCCGGATTGTTGAGGTGGACCTGGCCACTGCGGATACGCGAAGCGACCATGCGGACCTGCGCCATGTCGCGGCCCTGCACATGGGCGCCAAGGCCATAAACCGTGTCGTTGGCGATGGCCACGGCCTCTTCGACGGTGTCATAGGCGATGATGACCAGCACCGGACCGAAGATTTCCTCGCGCGCGATGGTCATGTCAGTGGAGACGTCCGCGAACACGGTCGGTTGGGCAAACAGCCCGTGCTCAAGGCCTTGAGGCTTGCCCGGCCCGCCGCAGACCAGCCGCGCGCCTTCATCCAGGCCCGTGCGTATCATCGCCTGGACGCGGTCGAACTGGGCGCGATTCGCGATCGGGCCGTGAGTGGTGCGCTCGTCGGCGGGATCGCCCACGATCAACTGGGCCGACGCTCGCGCGGCGATCGCCTCGACCTCTCGCAGGTGCTCTCGCGGCACGATCATGCGGGTCGGCGCGCTGCACGACTGGCCGACATTGCGCATGCAGGCGGCCACACCCGCGCCGACCGCAGTTTCCAGATCGGCGTCGGGCAGGATCACGTTGGGCGACTTGCCGCCCAGTTCGAGCGCGACCCGCTTGACCGTTTCGGCTGCCGCCTTGGAGACGAGCACTCCGGCGCGGGTCGAACCGGTGATCGAGACCATGTCGACCTGCGGATGGCGCGAGAGCGCTTCGCCGACTTCCACGCCGCTCCCGACCAGCAGGTTGAAGACTCCAGGCGGAAAGCCTGCCGCATCGATCGCCTCGGCGAACAGCATCGCATCCAGCGGGGCCAGTTCGCTGGGCTTGAGCACCACGGTGCAACCAGCGGCGAGCGCGGGCGCAACCTTGGCGGTTATCTGGTAGAGCGGCCAGTTCCACGGCGTGATCAACGCGCAGACCCCAACCGGCTCGCGCGCGATGGCGGTGGTGCCGCGCATCTTGAGGAATTCGAACGACCTGACGTTTTCCGCGGCAACCCGCACATGCTCTATGGCGAAGGGAACCTGCGCCGCGCGCGCCCAGCTTATCGCCGCACCCATCTCGACAGACATCGCCTGCGCAATCAGCTCCGCCCTGTCGAGCAGGATGGAACGCAAGCCGTCGAGCAGATCGGCGCGCTCGGCGGGCGCCGTGGCAGCCCAGGGTTCGAAGGCGGCGCGCGCGGCTGCAACGGCCGCGTCGACGTCGCGGCGATCGGCCATCGCTACCTTGGCAATGACCTCTTCGGTGGCCGGATTGACCACATCGCTCGTGTCCGTTCCAGATGGCTCGCGCCACTCGCCAGCGACGAACATATGCCCGAGATAGCCCTTGTCGCGCAGATAGCCGACGGGATCAGTCATGCCGGGCACGCAGCCAGCGCCTCGATTTCGACGAGGTAGCCATAGTGCAGTTCGGGAACCGGCACAACCACACGGGCCGGCTTGGCCTCGCCCATGATCCCGGCATAAATTGCGTTGAAGCGCGGCCAGTTTTCGACCCCGACAAGATAGACCGTGACCTTCACAAGGTCGTCCTTGCCGCAGCCAGCCGCAGCCAGCACCCGCAGCACATTGTCTAGCGCAGCGCGCACCTGGACCTCGAAATCCTCACCGTGAGTATGGCTGCCATCGGCGCGCGCGCCCAGTTGCCCCGAGACATGGACGAGGCCGCCGTGGATCACGCCGGCGCTGTAATGCCCGGCGGGCGGGACCGCATCGGCAACGATCACGGGTTTTATGCGAGCCATGTTACCATCCCCTCATGCGCGGCCAGACCGCGACGATCTGCTCGCTTGAGCCCGCGACGACATTGTAGGCGTCGTGCTGTGCCCCGGTGGCGCAGGCGTGATTGGGCAGCACCCGCAGGCGGATGCCGACCGGCAGATCGGGCAAGGCTGCGCTGCTGCCGCTGCGCAGCGCGACAATGCCGTGCTCCTGGTTGGCCTGATCGACGATCAGGTCGCCAAGCGCATTGCCGGCGAGATCGCAGACCAGACCGTAGCCCTGATCGATCGCCTGCTTGCTCGTGCCGCGATCGCGCGACAGCGCCATCCAGCCGGCATCGACGAGGATCCAGCCTTTCGCGGGCTTGGTGCCGATGACGGTGGTCAGCACCGACACCGCGATATCGTCGACCGCGCACACGCCGATGCCGTGCATGACGAGGTCGAAGAACATGAACACCCCGGCGCGAACTTCGGTCACGCCGGTCAGGTCGCGGGCGAAATGGGCAGTCGGGGTTGAGCCGACCGAGACGACCGGACATTCGAACCCCGACGCGCGCAAGGTTTCGGCAGCGCTTGCCGCCGAGGCGCGCTCGTTCTTCGCCGCTTGCGCAAGCGCTTCGGGATCATTGAGGTCATAGGACGCACCGGCATGGGTGAGCACGCCCGCAAGCGTCAAACCCGCCGACACCACCGCGCGCGCCACTTCGACAAGCGCGGGATCGTCGGGTGTCAGCCCGCCGCGATGCCCGTCGCAATCGATCTCGATCATGACGGCGGGCTTGCGCGGAGCGCCGCGCGCCGCCTCGCCCAGCGCCGCTGCCTGTGCGGCAGTCTCGAGCGTAACCTTGAGATCGACGCCCGCATCGCACAGCGCCACCGCGCGCGGGGCCTTGGCCGGATCGAGGCCGACCGCATAGGTGATATCGGTATAACCGCCTTCACGGGCGAAATATTCGGCCTCGGCCAGCGTCGAGACCGTAATCGGGCCAGGGCCGTCGGGATGAATCCGCCGCGCCGCATCGATCGACTTCGCAGTCTTCAGGTGCGGGCGCAGGGTCACGCCATGTCCGGCGATCAGGGCCGAGAGGCGCGCGACATTGCGGTCCATCCGGTCGCGGTCGAGCACCAGTGCGGGGCTGGGCAGGCTATGTAAGTCCGGCCCCGACTCCTGCAAGCGCTGACTTTCATCTCCCGTTTCGGTCATTGCACCTCACCAGGCGCCGGGGTGTTTCCCGAGCGCAAAGTGAAGGATAAATTGCCAGCGGTGGCAGCGTATGCCGGAATGCAACAGAGAACCGAACAACCTGCCAAAATCCCGGAGGGTCGATCGAGATTGTCGCGCCTGCAGGCTACACCCTATCGGAAATGCGCAGTTTGCGCCCTGTTGCGGCGGCGCGGCGAAGCGCGGAATAATCTGTCACCTGCCCGCTGATTTATGGCATGAAACGCCAAGGACTGCTGAAATACGCGCGCCTGGGAATGGCCCGGGCGCGCAAGCTTCTTCAATCAAGCAATCTGCGAGGGAGCAGGAGCGCGTATGGCAACCACTGTCTCAATGCCGATCAGTTTCGAGCAGCCCAAGCAGGCCACAGCCGCGACCGTCAGGCTCGCGAACATCGACGCGCTGCGCGGTTTCGTGATGGTCCTGATGCTGCTCGACCATTTGCGCGAAACCTGGTTTCTCAACTACCCGGTTTCCGATCCGATCGATGCGACCACGGTGATTCCGGCAATCGGCTTTGCCCGCTTTGCCGTGAGTTTCTGCGCCCCGATCTTCGTCGCGCTGACCGGACTCGGCGTCTATCTTTTCAGCGTCAACCATACCGTTAAGGAAACCACCGAGTATCTGCTGAAGCGCGGTTTCCTGTTGATCGCGATCGAAATCCTGTTCCTCTCCCCGCTTTACTGGGGGATCGTACCGCAGCCGACCATCTGGCTTCAGGTCATATGGTGCATCGGCCTGTGCATGATTATTCTCGCCGCACTGATGCGCCTGCCGCGCCCCGCGCTGATCGCCCTGGGACTGGCGCTGGTATGCCTGCACAACCTGCTCGATCCGATCCATCTAACCAAGGAAGACGCATTGTACCCGCTGTGGTGCATCCTCCATCAGCGCGATGTGTTCGACCTTCCCTTCGGCATGGTGGCCAAGACGACCTACCCGATCCTGCCCTGGATCGGCGTCATCTCGCTCGGTTTCGCAATCGGTCCCTGGTTCCGCCCGGATACAGCGCCAGAAACGCGGCAGCGAAACCTGCTGCTGCTCGGTTTCGGCATGATCGCCGCTTTCGTGATCCTGCGCCTTATCAACGGATACGGCGACAAGGCCTGGGTCCATGTCGAGGGCGACCCGGTGCGCACCCTCATCAGCTTCATATCGATGACCAAATACCCGGCCTCGCTGCTCTTCCTGCTGCCGACGCTGGGAGCAGGGGCGCTGCTGCTCGTCCTGTTCGAGAAGATAAACTCGTCCCGCCTGATCGCCGCGCTCGCGGTTTTCGGGGGCGCGCCGATGTTCTTCTATCTGCTCCACCTCTCGGTCCTGCGCATCCTCTATCACAGCGCTCTGGCCGTGTTCGGGCCGAACCAGGCCGGATATTACATGTTCGATAGCTACAACTGGGTGTTGGTCTGGTATGTCGCGATGATCGTGCCGCTTTACCTTCCGACGGCATGGTATGCGCGTCTCAAGCGCCGTCGCCGCGACATTACCTGGCTGAAATACTTCTGACGATGCAAGGGAGATACCCGTGACGACCGTGATCGACTGCGCGACCTTCATCGACCAGCGCGCACTGGCGCAAACCGCACGTGCGGGAGGCAGTGATCCGTTCGGAGCCGATGCCCACAATTTGCCCCTGCGGGTCGGACCCTGCACGGTCAGCGTGGTTTCCCTGCCGACCGGAAGCGGCGAATGCGCCGGGCGCGGTGCCGATACCTGGGTGTTAGCAGAACACGGCAGCGTCGTTCTGGCAGGCCCGGACGGTGACGTCGAACTTGCCGAGGGGCAGAGCGCCGTCATCGCTCGGGCAACCCCGTTTACCTGGCGCGCGGGCGCGGGCGCAAGGCTGATCGCCATGGCCTATGCCGACGGGCCTGCCGGAAAGCAGGGCATCACATTCATCGACAATGCCGCCTCGCTGTCGCCTTCGAACCCGCCCGCGCCGGAGGTGCTCCTGGGCGAGACGCCCTCATGTCGCTCGAACAATCAATTCACGTCGCAGGATGGCCTGTTCTGCGCCGGCGTGTGGGATTCGACGCCTTATCAGCGTGTCGCGATCCATTTCCGCAAGACCGAGCTGATGCATCTTCTCAAAGGCAAGGTGTCGTTCACCGACGCGGGCGGACGCGCTGCGACCTTCAGCGCGGGCGACACCATCATCATCGAGCAAGGCGCGGATTGCACCTGGGACAGCCGCGAGCATGTCGCCAAGATATACGCGCAGTTCAATCCGGGCGCCTGAACCGGCGGCTTGGAATTGACCTCGCCGTCGTGCTGCGCCGGGTCAGAGGCGATGCTCTACAGGAAGCCAATCTCCAGCCTGGAACCATCGACCAGCCGCGAGAGGCGATAAGGCGCGGGATCGACGCAAGGCTCGTCGTTGCGGAGCAACTGGGCCGCGAGCAGGCCGATGCCCGGCCCCATGCCGAAACCGTGTCCAGAGCAGCCTGCGGCAAGCACCAGCCCGTCAACCTGATCGACCTTGGAAATGACTGGCACGGCATCGGGCGAGCAATCGACCAGTGCGCCCCAGACGCTTTGCACCTTGATATTCGCCAGTTGGGGGAAAGTGGCGCGCACTGAAGCAAGCACCCTGCGCACCAGCCACTGCTGCGGCGCGGGATCGAGCACCCGGTTCTGCGTGAAGATCCGCTCGCTGTCGGTCAGCAGCGCGGGCAGCGACTCCGGCCCCGAAAGAAGCGAGCTTCCCACTGCCAGCCTGACGTTTTTCAGGCGGCGCCGAAATTGGGGCAGGAACTCGCGGACATAGCGAAGGCCCTGCGCCGTGATGTCGATCGTAGCCTTGCCGCTGATCGCCAGCGTATAGCTGCCGTCCAGTCGCCGCGTCATCGCGAAATCGGGTGAATAGAGGCAATCGCCGACATCGACCGTCGGGCCGGTCCGCAATGCGGTCTGCCGCACACCGGCCTGCGGAAAACTTATTCCATGCGGTCGCAGGAAGCGCGACGCCCAGGCCCCCGCCGCGCAAAGCACCGCATTGGCCTTGATCAGGCCCTTCTCGGTGTGGACGCCGACCACGCGGCCATTGGCAATGTCGAGGCCATAGGCGGCGCAGCCCTGATGGATGGTCGCGCCATGGGCTCGCGCTCCCTCTGCAAGAGCGGGTGCGGCAAGCGCCGGTTCGGCCTTGCCATCATTGGGCGAGTAGACCCCGCCGATCCATTTGCGCTGCGTCTCGGGAATCCGTGTTGCGACCTCAGTGGCGCTCAGCATGCGCGTATCGACGCCGTTTTCGAGGCCGAATGGCTGCCAGTCCCGCCATTGGGCAAAGACGGCCTCGTCGTGGGTCGCGTAATAAAGACCGCACCTGCGAAATCCGAGATCGCGGCCGAGTTCGCCCGCAAAACCGTCCCACAATTGCATCGCGACGGAGGAAAGCGGCAATTCGCGCGGATCGCGGTCTTGCTGGCGGCACCAACCCCAGTTGCGGCTGGATTGCTCGCAGGCGACATGTCCCTTTTCGATCAGGGCGACCGACACGCCTTGCCTGGCGAGGAAATAAGCCGCCGAAGCGCCAACGATACCGCCCCCGACGATGACCACATCGGCCGATTCAGGGAGCGTTTCGTCGCTGACAATGCGTTCCACCACCGGCGACATTTATCGCGAGGCTCCCGTCACCAAGTGCTCTTGATCGGAAGGCTCCGCCTTGCCATGCCGATGGCACAGCACGCGCTGGCCAGGCGCAGTGATCAGGGGCGGCGGCAGCCGGTCGCAGGTTCCGGTGATTACGAGAGGGCATCGCGGCAGGAACCGGCAAAGCTCGCCAGTCACCTGGGCTTCGGGCATGGCCGGACCCGGCTGCCCGCCGCGCGAGGCGAGCCAGGCGCTGTCCAGTTCGGGCACCGAAGCGACCAGCAGATCGGTGTAGGGATGATGCGCGGAGCCGGGAAACGCTTCTTTCGCGCACATCTCCACGGCCTGGCCGGCGTAGAGCACCAGCATTTCGTCGCAGAAGGCGCGCACCATCGAAAGGTCGTGGCTGATGAACACCGTGGCGATGCCGAGATCGCGGCGCAGCCCGTCGATCAGTTCGAGGATCGCCGCGCCCACGACAGTATCGAGCGCCGAAGTCACTTCGTCGCAAAGCAGCACGTCCGGCTCGGCCGCCAGCGCGCGGGCAAGGTTGACGCGCTGCTTCTGGCCGCCCGAAAGTTCGGCGGTGCGGCGGCGGGCAAGCGCGGGATCGAGCTGGATGGTCTCAAGCAAGCGCGCCACGCGGTCCGATGCCGCAGCGCCCGTTATGCCGTGGTAGAACGCCAGCGGGCGCGCCAGTGTATCGAACACCGTCTGCGCCGGGTTGAGCGCGGTGTCGGCGTTCTGGAATACGATCTGGACGCGGCGAAGCTGCTCCTTGCTGCGCTCGGCGAGGCCGGCGGCAAGCGTCTCGCCGCCGAGCCTGACCGTGCCCGCCGAGGCAGGTAGCAGGCCGGCGATCACCCGCGCGAGGGTCGACTTGCCCGATCCCGATTCGCCGATAACGCCGAGCGACTGGCCCTTGCCCAGTTCGAACGACACATCGGCGATCACCGGCATGGCGGCGCGTCCCTCGCGGATCCGGCCATATCCGGCATGGACCGCCTCGACCGACAGGACGCTGTCAGCCCGGCTCGGTCCCGCCGCGCGCTCGACCGGCTGCGACGCCGCCAGCAAGGTCTTCGCATAGTCACTCTGCGGCTGGTGGAGAACCGCGGCAGCCTCGCCCTGTTCGGCGATCCTGCCGTCCTTGAGCACCACGATCCGGTCCGCCATCTGCGCCACCACGGCAAGATCGTGGCTGACATAGATCGCGGTCGCGCCGCTCTTGGCCAAGGCCGACTTGAATACGTTGAGCACTTCGACCTGCGTGGTCACGTCAAGCGCGGTGGTCGGCTCGTCGAGAATAACCAGTTCGGGACCGGTGATCAGCGCCATCGCCGCCATCAGCCGCTGCAATTGTCCGCCCGAAACCTGATGCGGATAGCGATCGCCAATCGTCTCGGGCCACGGCAGGGCAAGCTCTCGGAACAGATCGATCGCCCTTTGCCGCGCCGCCGCCGGACTGGCGAGGCCGTGGACGGTCAGCGGTTCGATCACCTGCGCGATGATCGTGCGCGAGGGGTTGAAGGCCGCTGCAGCGCTCTGCGCGATATAGGCCACGCGCGATCCGCGCAGGCGGCGCAGGCCCGCCGCGTCCATCTGGTCGATCCGCATGTCGCCCACGCGGATGCAGTCCGCCGAAATGTGCCCGCCGAAGCGCGAATAGCCCATCATGGCGAGCGCGATGGTGGTCTTACCCGAACCCGATTCGCCGATCAGCGCGAGCACTTCGCCCTTGGGAATGGCGAAGGAAATGTCCTCGACAATCGGCCGGCTCGAACCACCGGGCAATTCGACGGAAATGCAAAGGCCGCTGACCTCGACGGCGGGGCGCGCGGGATCGGTCAATGCCCGCCTCCCGGCTTGAGCGCATCGATCAGCAGGTTCGCGCCCACGGTCAGGCTGGCGATGGCCAGCGCCGGGCTGAGGATCGCCGAAGAACCCTGCGCCAGGCCCGAGATATTCTCGCGCACCAGCGAGCCGAGATCTGCATAAGGCGGCTGCACGCCAAGGCCGAGGAAGCTGAGGCCCGAAAGCAGCAGCACCACGAAAACGAAGCGCAGCCCCATGTCGGCAAGCAGCGGGTGGATCATGTTGGGCAGTATCTCTCGCCAGGCGATGTGCAGCGCCCCTTCGCCCCGCGCCCGGGCGACCGCGACGAAGTCCATCTCGGCAAGGTTCACCGCCAGCGCGCGGGCGATGCGGTAATTGCCCGGAATGTAGATCAGCGCCGCGATCAGCAGCAGCAGCGGGAGCGACGAGCCGAAGGCGGCGACGAGCACCAGCGAGAAGATCTTCGAAGGGATCGAGATCAGCGTGTCCATCGCCCGCGAGATGAACTCGTCGATCCAGCCTCCCCGGATTGCCGCGAACAGCGCGACCGAAGTTCCGGCAAGAACCGCCAGCGCGGCCGCACCCGCCGCAAGCATCACCGTATAGCGCGCGCCCCAGATCAGACGGCTCAGCACGTCGCGGCCCAAGTAATCGCTACCCAGCCAGAACTGCCCGGTCAGCGGGCTGAACACTTCCTGATCAACGAAGCGGCCCACCGGATAAGGCGCGATCATCGGCCCGGCTATCGCCACCAACAGCCAGAACACGACCAGCGCCAGGCCGATCCTGCCCGAAAGCGGCAAACTTGCGGCCCAGCGCATCAGGCTCTTAACCTCGGGTTGGCGAGGATCGCGACAATGTCGGCAATCAGGATCAGCGCGAGATAGGCCGCGCAGAATACCATGGCGCAGGCCTGCAGCAGCGGCATGTCGCGGCTGGTCACGGCATTGACCATCAGGCTGGCGAGACCGGGATAGCTGAAGATCGTCTCGATCACCAGGGCGCCGCCCATCAGGTAGGACAGCGACAGCGCCATCGCGTTTAACACCGGCCCGGCGGCGTTGGGCATGATGTGGAACAGCACGATCCGGCGCAGCGGCACGCCCTTAAGGCGCGCCATCTCGACATAGGGCCGGTCAAGCTCGTCGGCGACGGCGGCGCGCGTCAGCCGCGCCATCTGGGCGGTGACGACAAAGGCGAGGCAAGCGACCGGCAGCGCGCAGGAGCGCAGTGTCTCGCCCCAGGTCGCTTCCTCAGAGATCATCGCGATCGATGGCAGCCACACCAGCTTGACCGAGAAGATCAGCACGAACACCGTGGCGATCAGGAACTCGGGCATGGCCACCAGCGAAAGCGTCACCACGTTGAGCGCCCGGTCGAGCCGAGCGCCGCGATTGATCGCACTCACCAGTCCGATGGTCATCGCCAGCACCACCGAGACCAGCGCTGTCACTCCCGCGAGCGACAGCGTGTTGACCAGCCGCGTGCCGATCAGATCGCGCACGCTCATGCCCGCGATGTAGGACCAGCCCGGATCGCCGCGCAGCATCGACGTCAGCCAATCGGCGTAGCGGGTGACGGCAGGCCGATCGAGGCCCATCTCGTGGCGCAGCGCGGCAACCTGCTCGGCAGTCGCGCTCTGGCCGAGGACTTCCTGCGCCGCATCGCCGGGAAGCAGGCTTGCGGCGACAAAGATGACGACCGAAACCAGCAGCAGCGTCAACAGCGCCGAAAGCACGCGCTTTGCCACCAGCCGCGATACGCCGAGCCATGCAGGCGGGTTGGCGGCCTGTCCCGGCATCAGTCCTCCCACCAGACGTGTTCGGCAAAGCGGTAGCCCATGAAGCCTCCGAGCGGCAGCGGGCGCATCCCTTTGAGGCGGGTGTCGAAGCCGTCGATCAGGCTGATGAACACCGGGATCGCGAGGCCGCACTTGTCATGGACGAGCTGCTGCATCTCGCCGTACATTTCGGTGCGCAGGCCTTCGCCGGTGGCGCCGCGCGCTTCGACCAGCAGCTTGTCGAAGCGTTCGTTCTTCCAGGCGCTCTCGTTCCATTCGGCCCCTGAATCGAAGAACAGGCTGAAGATCAGGTCCGCCGTCGGGCGCGGATTAGTATCGCCGAAAGTCATGGGATGGCGCATCCAGTGGTTCGACCAGTAGCCGTCGGCGGGCACGCGGTTGACCGAGAAATTGAGGCCCGCGCGCGATCCATATTCCTGCAGGATCGAGGCGACGTCGACCGAACTGTTCGCAGCCGGGGTCGCATAGACCGGCAGGCGCACGCCTTCGAGGCCGCCTTTCCGCACATGCCAGCGCGCCTTGTCGAGATCGTACGTGCGCTGCGGAATCTCGGCATTGAAGTATTTCTGGAACGGCGCGATCGGGTGGTCATTGGCGATGGTGGAGCGGTTTCGGTAAATCGCCCGGTTGATCAGCGGCCGATCGATCAGGTGCTTCACCGCCATCACGAAATGCGGATTGCCCGTGGGCAAGCGGTCCTGCCGCATGATCAGGTCCGAATAAAGCGAGCTTGGCGACGCCATGATCGCGCAGCCCGCCTCGGCTTCGACCCGCGGGATCGAATGCGGGCTGATCGCATTGATCACCTGGACATCGCCCGAAAGCAGCGCGTTGACGCGCGCCACCTCGTCGGGAATGCCGATCACTTCGATCCGCTCCAGCCGGGGCCTGCCCTCGATCCAGTACTCGGTGTTGCGCAGGCCGACCGTGCGCACGCCGGGCTGGAACTCGGCGAGCCGGAACGGGCCGGTGCCGGTGCCGTCGGGGCTTGCCTGCCCTGCCTTGACGATCAGGAAGTGCGACTGCGCCAGGATGGTCGGCAAATCGGCGTTGGGCCCGGTGAGGCGCAGGCGCACGCCATATTTGCCGTCGGCATGAACCTCGCCGAATTGCTCGGCAACCTTGGCGAGCTTCGATCCGGTCGCCGGGTCCTTGTGGCGCAGCAGCGAATGCACCACATCGCGCGAGGTCAGCTCGCTGCCATCGTGGAACCGCACCCCGCGCCTCAGATCGAAGAACCAGTTGAGCCGGTCGGTGCTTTCGATCGACTGCGCCAGCGAGGGTTTCGCGGCAAGGCTCTCATCCTCGATCGTGGTCAGCCCGTTATAGAGCATGAAGTGCCGCGTGTAGTCGGTCGCGGTCGCCCCTTTGGCGGGATCGAGCGTGTCGCTGGTCGAGGAAAGCTGAGTCGCCACCCGGATCGAACCCCGACCGGGAGGGGCGCGCCGCTGCGACGGTCCGCAGCCGCCGAGCGCCAGCGCGGAAGTGCCGGCAAGGCCGCCGACGAACAGGCGGCGAGAAATCGGCGGGGGTGCGGCAGGCGGCATATGTCTTGCTTCGCTATTCCCTGTAAAAGCCGATTTTTGAACCTGTATCGAACCATGCCGCGTGCGCCAGATATTCCCGATTGTCACGCCGCGGCAACACAATGCGCCGGATATGGCCGAGCATGTCGGCAGACCGTGCCGCCCTGCGAACGGGGCACCGCCAGCAAGCCCCGGCGGCAACCGAAAGGTCGCGATTTTGTTTCGAATGCAGCGATAAACCGGCACACCCTGCCAATCGCACAGGCTATGAAACACGCAGCTTGTCAGGAGAATGCCTTGGCTACCGAACTCAAGTCGCCCGTCGTTCTGCGCGCCATGAGGCCCAGCGATCTGCCCGCGGCGCTCGAACTGTCGCAGGAGCAATCCTGGCCCTACCGTCCGGAGGATTGGGAACTGTTCCTCCAACTGGGCGAAGGCATTGTCGCAACGCTTGACGGCCGCGTCGTCGGCACGACCCTCGCTTGGCGACAGGGGAGCGATTATGCGACGATCGGATCGGTAATCGTCAGCAACAGTCTTCAGGGTCAGGGGATCGGCCGCAAGCTGATGCAGGCGATGCTTGACCGGCTGGAAGGCTGCAATGTCGTGCTCAATGCAACCGCAGAAGGACTGCCGCTCTATGAAAAGCTGGGCTTCGTGGCCTATGGCGAGGTGCGCCAGCATCAAGGCCCGGCCCCGACCATGCCGCTGGCCGAGCTTTTGCCAGGCGAGCGGGTGCGCCCGATTGGCCGTTCCGTTACCGAAATCGCCGCGCTGTGGTCGCGCGCGAGCGGGATGGATCGCACCGCACTGTTCAAGGCACTGAGCAAAGGCAACAAGTGCGTGGTGCTTACGCGCGATCATGAACCGGTGGGCTTTGCCCTGCTGCGCCGCTTCGGCAGGGGCAGCGCCATCGCGCCGATCGTCGCGCCCGATCTTGCGGGGGCCAAGGCGCTGATTGGCCACTGGCTCAGCGCGCGCGCCGGAAAGTTCTGCCGCATCGATGTCGTCGAAGGTCTCGGCCTGTCGAAATGGCTCGAGGCCGAGGGCCTGCCAAACGTCGGAGCGGTCACCACCATGGTCCGGGGCAAGGCCCCGCAAGCCGGGCAAGGACCGAAAGTCTTTGCCCTTGCAGCACAGGCGCTCGGATAATGCTTGAACTGAATGACCCTAGCCTGCTGAAGCAGGCGGCGCTCGTCAACGGCGAGTGGCTCGCCCCCGGTGCCGACGCCATCCAGGTGATCAACCCCGCCGACGGCAGTGTCGTAGGCAAGGTCCCGGCCTGCGGCGCGTCGGAAACCAGCGCCGCGATTGCCGCCGCCAAGGCCGCCTGGCCCGAATGGCGCGCGCGCACCGCGCACGAGCGCGCCGTGCTGGTCGAGCGCTGGCACGCCTTGGTCATCGAGAACCTGGCCGACCTCGCCCGGATCATGACCGCCGAACAGGGCAAGCCGCTCGCCGAAGCCGAAGGCGAGATACGTTACGCAGCAAGCTTCATCAAATGGTTCGCCGAGGAAGGCCGCCGTGTTGGCGGACGCAATGTCGCCTCGCCCGAGCGTGACCGCCGCATATTAGTGATGGTCGAGCCGGTGGGCGTCGCCGCCGCGATCACGCCGTGGAACTTTCCCGCAGCGATGATCACGCGCAAGTGCGCCCCTGCCCTGGCGGCGGGATGCCCGGTCGTGATCAAGCCGTCCGAGTTCACCCCGTTCTGCGCGCTGGCGCTAGCCGAGCTGGCCTTGCGGGCTGGCATCCCCGCCGGGCTGATCCATGTGCTGACCGGCATGCCGCACGAAATCGGCGAAACGATCACGTCCAGCCCCGATGTGCGCAAGGTCTCGTTCACCGGATCGACCCGCGTCGGTTCGCTGCTGATGCGCCAGTGCGCCGATACCATCAAACGGCTCAGCC
Organism: Sphingomonadaceae bacterium; assembly: GCA_947477745.1. Classification (GTDB taxonomy): domain Bacteria; phylum Pseudomonadota; class Alphaproteobacteria; order Sphingomonadales; family Sphingomonadaceae; genus Novosphingobium. Next base: position 28,934 of record CANJUF010000022.1, read on the forward strand.
TCGAGCTTGGCGGCAATGCGCCGCTTATCGTGTTCGAGGACGCCGATCTCGATATTGCGGTCAAATCGGCAATGGCGAGCAAGTTCCGCAATGCCGGGCAGACCTGCGTCTGCGCCAACCGCATTTTCGTCCATGCCGCGGTCGAGCAGGAATTCCTCGCGCGGCTCGGCGCGCAGGTGTCCGCGCTTAACGCCGCCCCTGGCTTCGCTCCGGGTTCGACCATCGGCCCGCTGATCAACCAGGCGGCGGTCGACAAGGTCGCCGCTCACCTGGCCGATGCGCTCGACAAGGGCGGCAGGGTAGTCGCCGAGGGACAGGGCCGCGAGGATGGCCAGTTCGTCCGTCCGGTGATCGTCGCGGGGGCCACGTCCAAGATGCGCCTTGCCAGCGAGGAAACCTTCGGCCCGCTGGCCCCGGTGTTCCGCTTCGAAAGCGAGGATGAGGCGATCGCGATGGCCAACGACACTCCGTTCGGCCTCGCCAGCTATTTCTACACCCGCGACCTTGCCCGCGCTTTCCGCGTGGCCGAGCGGCTGGAAGCGGGCATGGTCGCGCTCAACACCGGCTCGATGGCAATGGAAATGGCACCGTTCGGCGGCATCAAGCAATCGGGCCTTGGCCGCGAAGGCGGCACCCAAGGCATCGAGGAATATCTCGAGACCAAGGCCTTCCACATCGGCGGACTGGAATTGTGATGACCACCAATCGCCGCTACCGCATCGCCGTCATCCCCGGAGACGGGATCGGCAAGGAAGTCATGCCCGAAGGCGTGCGTGCCCTCGAAGCGGCGGCAGGCAGGTTCGGCTTCGCGGTCGAGCAGGAATGGCACGAGTTCGCCAGCTGCGACTATTACGCGCAGCACGGCCAGATGATGCCCGATGACTGGAAGGACCGGCTGAGCGGCGTCGATGCGATCTTCTTCGGCGCGGTCGGCTGGCCCGATACGGTGCCCGATCACATATCGCTGTGGCAATCGCTGCTCCAGTTTCGCCGCGAATACGACCAGTACGTCAACCTGCGCCCGGTGCGGCTGATGCCGGGCGTGCCCTGTCCGCTGGCGGGCCGCGAGCCGGGCGACATCGACTTCTGGGTTGTGCGCGAAAATACCGAGGGCGAATATTCCTCGGTCGGTGGGCACATGTTCCCCGGCACCGAACGCGAGATCGTCATCCAGGAGACGGTGATGACGCGCCACGGCGTTGACCGCGTGCTGCGCTTTGCCTTCGATCTTGCGCAAAGGCGGCCGCGCAAGCATCTGACCAGCGCCACCAAGTCGAACGGCATCGCCATCACCATGCCGTTCTGGGACGGTCGGGTCGAAGCGATCGCGGCCGACTATCCCGATGTCAGCCACGACAAGTACCACATCGACATCCTGACCGCGCAGTTCGTGATGAATCCGCAGCGCTTCGACGTCGTCGTGGCCTCCAACCTGTTCGGCGACATCCTCTCCGATCTCGGTCCGGCTTGCACCGGCACCATCGGCATAGCCCCATCGGCTAACCTCAATCCCAGCGGCGCGCATCCCTCGCTGTTCGAGCCGGTCCACGGCTCCGCCCCGGACATTGCCGGGCAAGGGATCGCCAATCCGGTCGGGCAGATCTGGTCGGCGGCGATGATGCTCGAACACCTTGGCGAGCAGGACGCCGCCGACGCGATCATGGCTTCGGTCGAGCAAGTGCTTTCGAGCCCCACCGGTCGCACCGCCGATCTCAAGGGCACCGCCGACACGGTGAATTGCGGCAAGGCAGTCGCGTCCGGAATCTGACCTGCGGCATAAAATGCTGCTTTTTGAACCACCGGGAAAGCTGCGCTGCCTGCGGCGAGCGAACCTTCGGCGCATCCCGCCGCGACCGCGCTCCTAGTCTGGGACCATGCAAGACGCGATTCTGACCCCGCAAAGCGCTCCGGGCAACTATTCGCTGGTCGACGCGGATCGCGCGCACCTCATCCACCCGGTCACTTCGTTTCGCGGCCACGAGCAGCACGGCGTGCGGATGCTCACCCACGGCAAGGGCATGTGGCTCGCCGATGCGCAGGGCCGCCAGGTGCTCGACGGATTCGCCGGCCTGTGGTGCGTCAATGTCGGCTACGGCGTCGACAGCGTGGTCGAGGCCGCGACCGAACAGCTGCGCGCGTTGCCTTATGCCACCGGCTATTTCCACTTCGGTTCGGAACCGGCGATCCGGCTGGCTGACAAGCTTACCTCGATTGCGCCGGCGGGCCTCGACCACGTGTTCTTCACGTTGGGCGGCTCGGATGCGGTCGATAGCGCGATCCGCTACATCACTCACTATTTCAACGCGGTCGGCAAGCCCGACAAGAAGCAGTTCATCGCGCTCGAATGGGGCTATCACGGCTCAAGCTCGAACGGCGCGGGCATGACCGCGCTGCCGGTATTCCACCGCGGCTTCGACTTGCCGCGCGCCTGGCAGCATCACATCCCCTCACCCTATCCCTATCGCCACCCGCAAGGACATGACGACGCGGCAGTAATCGCCTCGAGCGTTGCCGCGCTCGAAGCCAAGGTCGCCGAACTTGGCGCGGACAAGGTCGCCGCGTTCTTCTGCGAGCCGATCCAGGGATCGGGCGGCGTGATCGTGCCGCCAGTCGGCTGGCTCAAGGCCATGCGCGAGGCTTGCACCCGGCTAGGCATTCTCATGCTGGTGGATGAAGTCATCACCGGCTTCGGCCGCACCGGTCCGATGTTCGCCTGCGATGCCGAGGGCGTCTCGCCCGATTTCATGACGCTCGCCAAGGGGCTCACAGCGGGATACGTGCCGATGGGCGCGATGCTGATGGCGGATCACGTTTATCAGGCGATCGCCGATGCTGCCCCGGCGGCCCAGCCGATCGGTCACGGCTTTACCTATTCGGGTCACCCGGTCAGCGCGGCTGTCGCGCTCGAGGTCTTGCGGCTTTACGAAGACGGCCTGCTCGAAAACGGCGTGCTTGCCGGGCAGCGCTTCGCCCGGCACCTCGAACGGCTGCGCGCGCACCCGCTGGTCGGCGATACCCGCAGCCGGGGCATGGTCGGCGCGATCGAACTGGTGTGCGACAAGCAGGCGAAGACCCTCTTCGATTCCGCGCTTGACGTGGCGGGACACCTGACGCGGCTGACATGGGACAACGCCGTGGTGGTGCGATGCTTTGCACAAGGTGTGATCGGGTTTGCCCCCGCGCTATGCTGCACCGAGGCGGAAATGGACGAGATCGTCGCCCGCGTGGAGAAATCGCTCGACCAGTTGCTCGAATTGCCCGACATCCGCGCGGCAATGCGCTAGGAGGCTGGCATGACATTGGGACCGAAGCTCGACCGCATCGACCTCAAGATCCTTGCCAAGCTGCAGGAAGCTGGCCGGATCACCAATGTCGAGCTGTCCGATGCCGTCGGCCTGTCGCCCAGCCCCTGCCTGACGCGGGTCAAGCGGCTGGAAAAGGCCGGCTACATCACCGGCTACGGCGCGCATGTGAACCTCAACAAGCTTGGCGAATTCCTCACCGTGTTCACTGAAGTGACGCTGAGCGAGCACCGGCGCGGCGATTTCAGCAGGTTCGAGGCGCGCATCGCCAAGCTCGACGAGATTGTTGAATGCCACCTGGTTTCGGGCGGCTACGACTATCTGCTCAAATTCGTGGCGCGCGGCGTGGCGCATTACCAGTCGATCATCGAGGGCATGCTGGAAAGCGACTACGGGATCGAGAAATACTTCAGCTACGTCGTGATCAAGAGCCCGTTCATCAAGCACCACTTCCCGATCCAGAACCTGTTCGGGGAAGAGCGCTGAGCCATCGCGCGGCGCGCTGGATCAGAACGCCAGACCCGCTCCGATCACCGCCCGGGTGACATGGCCTGGATCGCCCCTGGCCCGCGCGATGCGCCTTGTGCCGCCAACCAGCCGCTCGTGAATCGCCCCGAGATAGACATTGACCATCGGCCCGATCGCATGGCGCAGCCGCGCCGAAAGCGTCACCTCGGTCACGCCGGATGCGAGCTCCTCGCCGGGCACGCGCTGGGCAGACCAGGCGAATTCGGCGCGCGGCTCAAGCGTGAGTTTCTGCGACAAAGGGAGCGCGGCAAGCGCCATGGCCTCGCCGGTCACGTCGCCATCCTCGGATACGAACAGGAAATGTTCGGCCGATACGATCTCACCCAGGTCTGCGGTCACCGCGAGCACGCCAAGCGTGAGGTTCCCGCCTTCGCGCAAATCGTGCCGCACGCCTGCCATGAGCGCCGCGCCCTCGCGCGGCCTGAAAGTGTAAAGTGCCTGCGCGGTGACCTCGTCGATTCGCGGTCCCAGATCGCTGCCTCCACTAAGCTTGAACGTGGCGCCGTGGCGATCGCCGGCCTGAACCTCGCCATCGAACACGAAGTGATCGTCGCCGCTGCCCAGATGCATCTCGAACAAATCGACTTCGCCACTTATTTGCTGCGCCTGCGCGGCGCCGCAGGGAAGCGACATAGCCGCGGCCAAAATGAACAAAAATCTGATCATGCTCTGAATTTTGCACAGTCCCGGAAACATTTCGTGCCAAAGTACTGCCGGAAAGCGCGTACTCTTGGCTGTCCACGAACAGGCGGCGAAATATTTCAGAACCAGACGCGCAGGCCGACCAGCAACGAGACGGCCGAAGGCTTCTCTCCTTCGAGCCGCGCGAAATCGGCGCTGCCGCCAAGTTTCCGTTCCCAAGCGACGCCGAGATAGGGTGCGAAGTTGCGGGCAATCTCGTACCGCGCCTTGGCCGAGAGTTCGAACTTGTCGATGCCCCCGCCAATGCCCAATTCGGGCACGTCCTGCATCGCCAGATCAAGTTCAAGTTCCGGCTCGAGGACCAGCCGCTGTGTCACGCGGATATCATGTGACGCTGTTGCGGAGAGATACACGTCGCCCTTGTTCGAGACGAACAGCTGCGTCTCCGTCTCGATCCAGTATGGCAGCAGCCCCTGGATACCGACCAGCGCATAGGCCCGGTCGGGAGCGGGGCGCAGGTCGTACCGCGCGCCAAGCTGCAGGTTGAACCAGGGATTGACCGCCTGGCTCCAGTAAGCGTCGAGCTCGATGGATTCCGCCTTTTCGCCGAATGCACCTTCGGCCTCGAATGCGATCACCCCGCGCTCGGTGTCACCTCCGGTCCAGGCCATGCCTTCGACGAGATAGCCGTCCTTGCCGCGGTGCGCGCGGTATTCAAGCGAATCGAACAGCAGCGCGGTGGTGCGAAACCGCGATTCGTCGACCAGTCCGCGGCGCGCGCGCGCCATGACATCGCGGTCGAACAGCGCATCGGCGGCGTGATCGACCGGCACCGGCGGCGGGAGCGCATCGCCGGGCGTGTCCTCCGGAGAAGCGGGCTCCTCCGCCGGGTAATGAGTCGAGTGATCCATGCCGGCGTGAGCATCTTCGGTCTCTTCGGCAGGCTGCACCTCAGGCTCGGCCGCGCCGTGGTCCATCGCGCCGTGGTCCATCGCGCCGTGATCGTGGTCTTGCGCCCAGGCAGGCGAAGCCACGAGAGCCAACGCCAGCAGCGCGGCCCGGGGCTTCACGCCTTGTCCCCGTAATCGCGCACCGTCACGACCCGCATAATCCCGGCGTGCATGTGCAGCAGCATGTGGCAGTGGAACGCCCAGTCGCCCGGCGCGTCGGCGGTCAGGTCGAACGAGACCTTGCCGCCGGGCAGGACATTGACCGTATGCTTGCGCACGCGGCTTCCCGGATCGCCCGAGACCAGTTCGAAGAAGTGCCCGTGCAGGTGGATCGGATGCGGCATCATCGTGTCGTTGACGAGATTGACGCGCACCCGCTCGTTCAGCCGGAACGGAATCGGGTCCGGCCCCTCGCCCATCGAGACGCCGTCGATCGACCACATGTAACGTTCCATGTTGGCAGTCAGGTGCACGTCAATCTGGCGCGAGGGCGCGCGCGGATCGGGGTTCGGCTCGGCGGAGCGCAGCTCGGCATAAGTGAGGACGCGGTGGTCGGCGCTCTCGAGGCCGGTGGGCCGGTCTGCCAGACGGTCGACCGGCATTGGCGAAAGCGAGGCGACTCCCGGCCCCATTTTCACCCCGGGCGCGACCGAGGGATCGCGCATCGACATCGAGTGGCCTTCGTGCCCGCTGCTGGTCGGCTCGGGCTGGCTGAGATCGAGCGTGCCGTCGCTGCCGCCCATCTCCATTCCCGCCATGTCCATGCCCATGTCGCGCATGGTGAGCAGCGGGCGTTCGCGCAGCGCGGGAACCACACCCGCCATGCCCATGCGCGGGGCGAGCGTCGCGCGCACCTGTCCGCTGCGGTCGATAGCCTCGGCGATGATTGCAAGCCCCTCGTCGCCCGTCGGCCGCACGATCACGTCATAGGTTTCGGCGATCGCGATCTGGAACTCGTCGGTCTCGACCGGCTGCACGGAAAGGCCGTCTGCACCGACCACAGTCATGGCGAGGCCGGGAATGCGGAAGTTGAAATTGGTCATCGCCGAAGCATTGATGATCCGCAGCCGCACGCGCTCGCCCGGCGCGAACAGGCCGGTCCAGTTTTCGGCGGTGCCATGGCCATTGACGAGGTACGAATAGGTGATGGCGGTGACATCGGAGATGTCGGTCGGGTCCATCCGCATTTTCGCCCATTCGCGCCGCTCGGTCGAGGGCTGGTCCTTGCCCGCAAGCATTCCGGCCAGCGTCTGGCGCTGATGGTTGAAATAGCCGCCCATGATCTTGAGCCGCCGCAATTGCTCGTGCGGATGCATCGTGGTCCAGTCCGACAGGACCAGCACATGCTCGCGGTCGTAATCCTGGCTCCCGTCGGCAGGATCGATCACGATCGGGCCATAGAGGCCCATCGCCTCCTGCATGCCCGAATGGCTGTGATACCAGTAGGTGCCCGACTGGACGACGGGGAATTCGTAAATGAAAGTCTCGCCCGGATCGATGCCGGGAAAGCTCACGCCCGGCACGCCGTCCATCTGGAACGGCAGGATCAGGCCGTGCCAGTGGATCGAGCTTTGCTCGGCCAGCCGGTTGGTCACCGCCAGCCGCACGCTCTGCCCTTCGCGCAGGCGGATCAGCGGCGCGGGAAGCGTGCCGTTGACGGTGATCGCGTGGCCGCTACGCCCGCCGGTGGCGAAATGGCTCTCACCGATGGAGAGCGCGATCGTATCGCCGGTCAGCACCTCGCCCGCCGAAACGCCCGGAGTGCCGCTGCGCGCCCAGGCCGGGAACAGTCCCGCGCTCGCCGCCCATGCCGCCGCGCCGCCAGCCGAGGCGATGAAGCGGCGGCGGTCAAAGCGGCCAAAAACGGTGGGATTGTCTGGTTTCGTCATGTAATCCGGTATCTTGCTGTTTGTGGGTTTAACATTGTCTGACGCAAGGCAAGCGCCAATAGCTGGCCTGCCGCCAGCATATAATATCGCCCTGTGCATCGGCTTCGGCAGACACCGGCGGTTCATGCCCTTAGGATAATGGGACCGAACCATTGCACTTTCGAGCAACCGGAGTTCCCATGTTCAAGCCAGCCCTTGCCCTTTTCGCCGCGCTTGCTGCTGCCATGCTGCCTGCGCCCGCCATGGCCCATCCCAAGCTGGTTTCCTCCAATCCAGCGCAGAACGCATCGGTCGCCCGCCCGACCACGCTGTCGCTGACCTTCTCCGAAGCGCTGGTCGCCCCGCTTTCGGGCATCGAACTGACGATGACCGCCATGCCGGGCATGGCCGATCACGAGCCGATGCCGGTCAAGGGCTTTACCACCAAGGTGACCGGCAAGACCTTGACCGCCACTCTCCCGCGCGCGCTGCCGGTCGGCACTTATCTGCTGAAATGGCATGTCGTCGCCGCCGACCAGCACCGCATCGAGGGCAGCTATTCCTTCAAGGTCAAATGACCGCAATGGCCGGGCCGGAATGACGCCCGATAGCGGCCTTGTCCTCGCCCGCTTCGCTGCCCTGGCAGCGCTGCTGGCCGTGGCGGGAGTGCCGCTTTACTGCCTGAGCGCGCGGCAGGCGCTGCTTGGTGAGCCTGCGCGCAGGGCCTTGGCGATACTTGCCATTCTGGCCATGCTGGCAAGCCTGTGGTGGGCCTTGGCCAGCGTCGCGGCCATGGCAGCCATGCCGATCAGCGCCCTGGACCGGGAAACCGTGCTCGCCGTGCTTGGCGCGACCCCGACCGGCATGGTGCTTGCCGTGCGGCTGGGGGCAGGAGCGCTCCTGCTTGCCAGCCTGGCCTTGACGCCGCGATGCCTTCCTGCTGCGCTGCTCGGCCTGATCGCGCTCGCGAGTTCCGCATGGACCGGCCATTCGGGTGTAGCCGAGGGCGCACCGGGCATCATGCAACGCGGGTTCGATGCGGCGCATCTGGGCGCGGCTTCGCTTTGGCTGGGCGCGCTGCTGGTTTTCCTCGCATCGCTGGGAAGGCAGCCTGGCCGGTCGCATCTGATCGAGCGCCTCTCCGCCTTCTCGCGCACCGGCACGATTGTGGTCGTGCTGCTCGCGGTGACGGGGAGCATCAATGCCGTGCTGATCGGCTGCGAGGGCTGGTCACCCGCGAGCGGGTGGACCGTGCTTCTCGCCGCCAAGTTGGCGCTGTTCCTCGCCATGCTGGGCCTTGCCGCGTTGAACCGCTGGCGGCTCACTCCGGCGCTTGCCGCCAATGCGCCCAGCGCGGAGCGGCGGCTGACCGTGTCGCTCACGCTCGAAACGCTTTGCGCGCTGGCGGTGGTGGCGCTGGTCGCGGTGCTCGGCCTGCTCGATCCTTCTGGCGCATAGCTTTCGCATCGCTTCTTGCGGAAAACCGGTTCCCACTTTTCCGCGCGATGCTTTTAGCCCCAGCCCGAAACGATGTCGTCGGTCCCGTTTTCGACCAACAAGCGGGTCAGGCGGTGTTCGACAATCTTCCAGCCGTCGGCCTGCTTGCGATAGCTCTGCCGGTAATGGCCGTAAGCGCGCATCCAGGTGCGCTTGCCGTCCTTCTCGCTCGCCAGCACGTCGTTGAGCGGCCAGATTCCAGTCGCCTCGGTATCGGACTGGAATTCGATCTCGGGGAAATGCACCTGATGCACGGTCTTGAGGCCGGTCAGCACTCTTGCAGTACTATCGGCAATCGCCTTGCCGCCAATGGTCGGCGGGCTCTTGCCCTCGTCTGCGCCGAACGACCAGGAAATGCAGTCGTCCGAATAGACCGAGGCGAGGCCGTCCCAGTCCTTCTCATCGATGCAGCGCACGCGCTTCGCCATCAGCGTCTTGATCGCCTCGATCTCGACCAGCCTAGTCAGGTTGTCCACGGCAGGTTCCTCAGCTCTGCGCCCGGTCGAACGCCGCGACCAGATCGTCGAGCCGCTCGACCATGTCATCGCGGTAGTCGCCGTGCGTGATGATGAAGCGCCGATTGGCCGCCAGTTCCTCGAGCAGGTTGCGGGTCGCATGTTCGGGCGTCGCCACATGCGTTGCGACATCCATGTTGCGGCTCGACATCATCACGTCGATGTCTTCCTGCGTCACCACCGCCCCGCTCAGTCCGCCGGGACGCGCAAGAGCGCTGCTTTCGATATGCCGCGACGACATGCCGGCGGGGAACAGCGTCGAGACGCCGATGCCCTCGTCGGCCAGCTCGATCCGCAGCGTTTCGCCGATCCCCATGACCGCGTACTTGCTGGCGGTGTAGGCACCGAGCCGCGCGCCCGGCACCAGCGCGCCCGACGATGCGGTGACGAGGATGCGGCGCTCGCCGCCGCTCTGGCGCATCAGCGGCAGGAACGCCGTGACCGTGTTGACCACGCCCAGCACGTTGACATCGAGCACCCAGCGCCACTCGCCTTCGCTCAGCTTCTCGACCAGGCCGAAGTTCTGCACACCGACATTGGCGCACAGCACGTTGCAGCCGCCGAACGCCTCGTCCGCCGCCTGAGCCGCGCGATCGAGCGCCGCGCGATCGGCAACGTCGACGCCCATGGCAATCGCGCTGCCCCCGCCCGCAATCACCATGTCGGCAGTCTCCTGCGCACGGTCCGCATCGATATCGAGCGCGGCAATCGCCATACCGACGCTGGCGAAGCGCTCCACCATCGCTGCGCCAAGCCCCGATCCCGCGCCGGTCACCACCGCCGCGCCGCTCCAGAATTCCTGCGCCAATCTGTTCATCCTCTTTTGCGGCAATCTGCCTTGCCTGCGGGAAGGCAAGCACCGCACGATGCCACTTGCAAGCGATTCCGGGCACGGTATCGCCGCGGCGTGACGATGCGCACACGATTCAGGAGCACGAGCGATGTCCGATTGCCTGATTGTCACGGTCGCCGGGGGGCTGTGCACCTTGACGCTCAACCGGCCCGACAAGCGCAATGCGCTGAACGGGGACATGTTCGCTGCGCTCAACGCGGCGCTGGATACGATCGAAGCCGATGAAAGCATTGCCTGCGTGATCCTGCGCGGCGCTGGCAAGGCGTTCTGCGCAGGCGCCGATCTCGGCGGTGTTGGCACCGGATCGGGCGGTGCATCGAGTGGAGGGCCGCACGCCAACCAGAAAGTGATCGAGAGGCTGGCGAACCTCCCCGTGCCGACCGTGGCCGCGATCCACGGGACCTGCTTTACCGGCGGGCTCGAACTGGCGCTTGGCTGCGACGTGCTTATCGCCGACCGCTCGGCGCGTTTCGCCGATACTCACGGCAAGTGGGGCTTTGTCGGCACATGGGGCATCTCGCAGCGGCTGCCGCGCCGGATCGGGCTGATGCAGGCCAAGACGATGATGTTCACCAGCCGTATCGTCGATGCGGACGAGGCCCTGGGCATGGGCTTGGTCTGGCAAGTTGTCGACGAAGGCGCGCTGGATCAGACGGTTGCGCTCTTCGCCGCGCAAGTGATCGCCAACAGCGCGCACACCAATCGCAGCGTCAAGCGCCTGCTGCTCGATACCGAAGCGATGGCGCTTCGCGATGCACTGGCGCACGAGGCAGAGAATTACGAAGGCATGGCGCCCGATTTCAGGGAGCGGCTCGCCGCTTTTGCGAAGAAGAACTAACCCTGCGGCCGCTGCGCCGCGCGCCGGTTGACCAAGGGGCGCTGGTAGCTGGGATCGTCCGGCCCGCGCGCCGAGACGCCGTTGAGCGCCACGTCGGGCAGGTCCGCAAACGGCAGCGGCAGGGCAGGCGGCAGGCACGACCATTCGACCTGATTGGTGCGCAGCATGATCCGCCACGCGCCGCCGCGCCGCTCCAGCCGGTCGATATAGCGCCCGCCCGCCAGCATCAGCGTGCCGTCGCGGTTGCGTGCGGCGAATTGGTAATAGGTCTCGGCGTGGGCCGTGTCGCCATCGAGATCAATGTTCGATTGCAGCAGCGCGTGCTGAGTCAACTCCTGCCCTTCCTCGTGCACGGCTCTCGCCCAGTCCCAGCAATCGGCCGCGCTGCCAACAAATGGACCGGCGGCGATCTCGGCCTCGGGCCAGAAAGCGGACAGAAAAGCGGCGCGGTCAAACCGGTCCATGCCGCGCGAAAACGCTTCGAGCGCCTCGCGGATCGCCTGCTTATCGAGCAGCGCATCCAATGCTGCCCTGCGTTTAGCGCCCATGATGGTCGTTCTCCCGGACCGGGCCCCACAGCGGGCTGCCACGCTTGGCGCGCATCGATTCGATCCGCCTGCCGTCCACATCGACCACGCCGTACTCGTCTGCGATCTCTGCAGTGATATAAGTCCCGCCCGAACGGTCTATGATCGCCGGATCAAGCGCCAGCGCGGCGATCACACGGCCGGGATGCTCGACACTGCTGCCGCTCTGCCCGGCGACCGAGCCGGTCATCTTGTCCGCAGCCTTGGCGAGGTTATCCTTCGCCTTTTCCGTCAAGGTCAGGCCCTGCCACAGCGACACGGTGGCGACGTTGTAGGGTTCAAGCTCGATCGCCATGTCGCGCGCGATCCGGTCGACAGTGCACTTGGTCGCGCTGAACAACACGCCGTAGGTATAGGTGACGCCGGTATAACCCGAGATCATCACGATCAGGCCGGAATTCTGCCGCGCCATCACCTTCGCCGCGTGCCACGAACACACGTAGTAGGAGCGCATCCCCACGTCCCACATCTCGAGGTTCGAGAGCGGCTTTTCGAAGAACGGCTTGGGCTCGAGCAGATCGTCGGATAGCTGAGTTGCCGAATTGACGAGAATGTCAAGGCGGCCCTGCTCGCGTTCGACTTGATCGAACAGCGCGGCGACTGCCACATCGTCGTTGTGGTCGCAGGCAACCGCGATCCCGCGCCCACCGCTCGCCGCGCCGCGCTCGTTGCAAGCGGCGGCGGTCGCGCCGACCGTACCGGGCAGGTAATAGTCGCCCTCATTCACGGTGCGCCCAGTGATGTATACGGTCGCGCCCTGTTCGGCGAGGACGAGGGCCACGCCTTTGCCGATGCCCCGGCTTGCTCCGGTGACCACGGCGACCTTGCCGGTCAGCGGTCCTCTCATGACCCATTCCTTCCCTTGCGGCCTTGGAGAAGGCCGGATCGCATTCCTTGCGAGGATCAGCGCAAGTACGCAGAGCCGCCATCCAGCGGCAATGTTGCCCCGGTCAGGTAGCGGGAATCCGGTCCTGCTAAGAAAACCACGGCGCTACCGATGTCGGTTTCGCAATCGCCGATCCGGCGCAGCGGAATGTTGCTGATAACGGCTCCGGCCTGCTCCGGCTCGTTCGCCATGAAACGCTCGAACGGCTCGGTCAGCGCGATCGGCATGATGGTGTTGACCCGGATTCCGTCCGGCCCCCACTCGACCGCAGCGGAGCGCGAGATCGCGTTGAGCGCCGCCTTGACCGCAGCATAGATGCCGCGCCCCGGTACCGAATTGGCAATTGCCGCACCCGACGAGACGTTGACGATAGCGCCGCCTCCCACAAGGTGCGGATGGCACAGGCGCATCAGGTGCAGGGTGGCAAGGGGGCCGGTTTCCCAAGCGGCGGCGATCGTCTGGTCTGCAATGTCGAGCAAGGAGCCATGCGGAACGAACGCGGCGTTGTTGACGAGAATATTGATGGCCCCGAACCGCTCCAGCGTAGCCGTGATCAGGCGTTCGCGATCCTCGGCGCGGGTGATGTCGCACACAAGGTCGAGCGCGAGGCCGCCGCGTGCCTCTATCTCCGCGCGCACGCCAGCCAGAGTTTCCGGCGTCCTGCCGCAAATCACGACGCTTGCGCCCTCGCCTGACAGCGCCAGCGCAATGCCGCGCCCAACGCCGTGCCCGCCGCCGGTGACGATCGCGACCCTTCCTTCAAGCTTTGGCACTGCCGCTATCCTCGGCTGTAATGCGCGATGGTCGGACCGAACGAGGATATGTCGATGCCGGTGTCCCGCGCGGCGTCGGCAAGCGCCTTGACGTCCTTGACCATGTAGTGCCGCACGCTCTCCATCATTTCGGGCACAATGCCGTTCTTCATCAGGCCCATCGCCATCGACCCGCCGCTCGACTGGCAGATCACCTGCGCCGCGAGCGCCTGATCGAGGCCTTGCTGCGCGGCCATCGCCAGTATTTCCTCGGCCTGCTTGACGTTGGTGGCGAACAGCAGGTTGTTGAGCAGCTTGAGCGCCTGACCAGCGCCGAGCGGCCCGACGTGATTGATCCGCGAAGCATAGGTTGCAAGCACGCCGCGCGCCTGTTTAAGCGCCGCCTCCTCGCCGCCGACCATCAGTGTCAGGTCGCCGCGCGCGGTATCTTCGGGCCCGCCGGAAAAACAGGCATCGAGCACCTTCACCCCTTCGGGAGCACGATCGCCCAGCTCGCGCGCCAGCCTTGGAGATCCGGTCGTGTGGACCGCGAGCACCGAGCAAGGCTGCATCGCGGACAGCGCGCCGCCATCCTGCATCACCTCGCGCACCTGCGCGTCGTTGAAAAGGCACAGGCACAGCACTTCGCAGGCGCCAGCGACCGCGAGATAGTCGGTGACCATCGTGCCGCCGCTGGCCGCGACGTCGGCCTTGCCGACGCCGCGATCGTAGGCCGTCAGCTCATGGCCCGCCCCCAGCACCCGCAGCGCCATTTCCTTGCCGATCCCGCCAAGACCAATCCAACCGACTTTCATGTGTTATTCCCCTGTCCTGTCACTGCGGCGCGAGCAGCGCCCGCGAGGCCTCGGCCCCGTCGAGGTTGGAATTGATCCGCTCGGTCACTTTCCAACCCTTGTCGGTGCGCGTCCAGTGCCAGCGGTTGGCAGACACGCGCGCTACCCAGAATCGGTCTGCCGCAGCGTCCCAGCGGATGTTGAGCGCATAGCTGCGCCCGGTCGCCTCGTCGCCCTGGATCACGACATGCGGCACGGTCAGCACATGGGCACAGCCGTTCATGATGAGCGACTGGTGCCCGGCGCCATTGACCATTGCCGCGATATCGCCCGAGCCGCGCATCGTGAAGGTGTGTTCGCCGCCGCCCACCGCAAACTCGCCGTCTTGCGTCCAGATGCTGGTGGTTTCCTCGGCGGTGCCGCTATCGACCGAAGGGCCATATTGCGCGGCAAGTTGAGTGAGGTCGCGGTGATCCTCGAGCTGGCGCACCCGCGCCTTGAGCGCCGCCAGCTCCGCTTTCAGTTCCTGCAATTCGTCCATAGCGCTCACCTCCACGGCTGCACGACGATCCGCGCGGGACCATTGGCGTCGCGCGCATCATCGATCGCCTGCGGCATCTCGCTGAGCCCGATCACCCGCCCGCCCATTGGCGCCACGTCGATCCGGCCCGACATCACTTCCTCCAGCGCCTCGTTCCAGTGCGGCATCGAAGGCCCGCCGCCGAAATGCAAGTTCAGGCCCTTGCGCTTGGCGGTCATGGTGTGGAGATGCTCGCCCTTCGGCGGTCCGCCTGCCGAAAAGATCCGCGTCGCCCGCTCGCACGAGCGGATGATGCCATCGAGCACGCCGGGCACGCCGACGCATTCGAACAGCACGCAGCGTTTGTCGCTCGCGGGGCCGAACAGCGAGACGACGGCATCCTCGCCATAGGCGAGATCGCGCCAGACCTTGTAAGGCGAGACCGAGGCGGGATCTACGACCTGATCCGCGCCCATCGCCAGCGCGGTCAGCCGCCGCGATTCGACGAAATCGGCCGCGATAATCGGCCCGACGCCCAGCCGCTTGAGCGAGGCGATCACCGAAAGCCCGATGGCGCCGCAACCGATGACCAGCGGAACCTCGTTCGGCTGGACATTGGCGGTGTTGGCATAGTGCCAGCCGACCGAGATCGCGTCGGCAATCGCGAGCAGTTCGTCGGGCAGCGGGCTGTCGATCACCTGCGTCACCGCCTCGCTCATCAGGAAGTATTCGCCGAAGCCGCCGGGCACTTCGGGGCTGTAGCCGATGACACGCGCGCCTTGCGGCGTGATCAGCACCGGGATCGAGCTGACCCGCGTGCCCTTGGCCCACTTGCGCTCGGTCCCGGGGCCATAATCGACGATCTGCGCGACATATTCGTGGCCCATGACAATATCGCGGTCGGCATCGTAGTTCGACAGGCCCGAATCGTCGTCCGCGTCAGCTTCGGGATGATCCATGAAATGCAGGTCGGACGCGCAGATGCCGCAGGCGCAGGTCTTGACAAGGATCTGGCCCGGACCCGGCACCGGATCATCGGTCTCGCGGACCTCGATCTTTCCCTCTCTAAGTACTGCAGCACGCATTGTTTTCTCTCATGATGAAAGCGCCCGCTCAGTCGCGGAAATCGGCGCCCGCCTGATACATCTGCTCGACCGCCGCGCCGCGGCTTAGCGAGGCGAACGCCTTGACCATGTCTTCGCCCCCGCCCGCGTAAAGCACCGGCCCATTCGCGATCGCTTCCAGACCCTGCCGGGCAATGTCGGCCGAATCCTCGCCCAGCCCTGCCATGGCGGGATAGTGCCGCGCATTCGCCGGGGTCGCGGTGAGGCCAAGCATGTGCGAGAGCACATGGACGCCGTGCGGCTTCAGTTCGAACCACAGCGCCTCGGCAAAGGTAGTCGAGAACGCCTTGACCGCGCTGTAGGTCGCGAGGCCCGGTTGGCCCACCAGCGCGGCGAACGAGCCGACGAGCACGATGCCGCCGCGACCGCGCGCCTTCATCTGCCCGCCGTAGTGGTGGACCAGCGCTAGCATCGCGGTGTCGTTCACCGCGACCAGCGCCTGCGCGAAGGCCAGATCGCTGTCGAGGAAATCGCCGGTCTGGCTGCTGGCCCCGGCGTTGTGGATCAGCAGGCCCACCTCGCGCTCGCCGGTGAGATCGCGGATCTCATCGACGGCACCGGGCGCGGTGAGATCGACCGAGCGCGCCAGCACTTCGCGATCAGGATGCGCGGCGCGGATCGCGGAGGCAGTTTCCTCCAGCGGTCCGGGCTTGCGCGCGATCAGCGCCAGGTCGAGCCCGCGCCCTGCGAGCTGCATCGCATATTCCGCGCCGACGCCCTCGGAGCCGCCGCAGACCAGCGCCATGCGGCCATATTGCTGAGTGAAATCCATTGACGCATCCTCTCCGCGCTTCGGTCTCGTGATCCTTGAAAGAGGCCGCCGCCACAATTCAATCGAGCGGCAGCAGCTTTCCTTCGGCAAACAGGCGGTAGCTCGGATCGGAACTGTCGCGCTTGCCGGTCGTCTCGAAAACGCATCCCGATGCAGGTCCGGTGACGTCGAAATCAAGCACGAAGGCGCGCTCGGCAATGCGCCATTTGCCGTCTTTCCGCTTCTCCCAGACATCGAGGTATCGGCCGAGATTGCGGCTGTCGATCAGCGCGCCGTTTTCATCGCGGCGGCGCAGCGTCACATCGCCATAAGTTTCGCTGTAGGCGCGGTTGCCATCGACACGGATCAGCACGTTGCCGTGCTGGTGCGAGTGTGAAAGGTGCAGCGCGTGGCCGGAGAGCGCCATGTCGACGAAGCCATGGCCAGTGCCCTGGTACATCTGTTCGCCATAATCGACGCGGGCATCGGGGTGGAAGATATCCTTGGCCATTTCCGCATCACAGCGGTCCATGCAGCGGCAATAGAGGAAGATGACCTCGGTGATTTCCTGCTTGGCGAGCAGGTCATCGATCGCCTTGTCCCGGTCAGTCATATCCGCTTTCCCTCATCCACGCGGCTTGTAGCAATGCCTGGCCGCGACCATCGGCAGCTCCCACGCCTGCACGATCCCGGGCCAGGCAGCGCAGACCGCTTCTATCGAATGAACCGCCGACATCGCGGTGACAAGCCCGCCGCCGGTGGGATCGCCCTCGCGTTCGAACACGCAGCGGATGCTCGGCGTGCCCTCGATCTCGATGACATAGCCTTCGCCCTTCCAGTCGGGCTCCATCGCATCGCCCAGCCGCCACATGGTCGAAAGGCTGATCGCAGGGCGGCCATCGATCATCGCCGAATAGGTCATCCTCGAGCCGCAAACCGTGCCCTCGGCTATATCGATCCAGCCGAGCCCGAGTTCGCGCGTGGCGAGGCCAAGTTCAATGCTGAAGGCGATCTCGTCGGGAACGAGGCCCAGCCCGACGGCCATCATCTGGACGGCGTCTTCGAACACGCGGGTGCGCTCGCGGCTGGCTTCGGCCAGACCGGGCGCGTCGGCCGGCCCCCCGTAGCCAAGCGAACGCCAGGTTGCGGCGGAGGCATACTCGGTCGCATCGACCGATTCGAGCACGCTGATGTGGCTGAATTCGGCGCACTGGGCCGACATGGCCAGCGCATAGGCATTGGCGAGGCCAGGATTGATGCCGGTGCCGTGAAGCGTCACACCGCCCGCCCGCGCCGCGCTCTCCAGCCGGTCGACCGCCGCTTCGCCGAACGAGCGGCCGGTGATGAAATTGGCGGTGGAGATGACGTTTATCCCCGCCTCCAGAAGCTGCGCCATCGCCTCGACGTCCCAGACCAGCGGCATGTAAAGCACGCAGTCAGGCCGGGCGGCGATGATATCCTCGATGCGGTTGGTCGCGATAATGCCGGTCGGTTCGCATCCGATCAGTTCACCCACGTCCTTGCCTAGCTTGTCCGCGCCGTGCGCGAAGCAGGCGACGAGTTCAAAATCCGGATGTTCGATCACCTTGCGCGCCGATGCGGCGCCCACCAGCCCGGTCGCCCATTGTGCAATTCTGAGGGTCATGTGCTTCTCCTGTCGGGCTTAGTCGGGCGAAGGCGGCTCGGACATACCCGCAGGCACGGACTGGCGCGCATAGACGAACACCCGGCGGGCGAAGCGCCACTGCCCGCCCTGCTTGCGCAGCACGTCGTAATATCGGCCCGTAGCGACGACCGGAATCGGATCGTCCGCCCCGGCGACCGTCAGGGCCACGGCATCGGCCCAGGCGCGGACCTCGTCACCCTCACCCTCGATAACCGGATTGAAAGTCAGGTGCTTGACCATCTGCGGCTCGGGCGGCTCGATCTGCTCGAAACCGGCGATGATCCCGGCGCGCCCGGCAAAACGCAGCGGCCCTGCTTCCCACACGGCATCTTCGCAGAACAATGCGCCAATGTCCGCGAAGCGCCGGTCATCGATGAACTGCCCGTAGCGTGCATGCAATTGCTGGATCGCTGCATAGTCGCTCGCATCCAATGGCATGGCGCTCATGCTCCCCACTTGACCAGCCGCTCACCCAGCCATTCGACCGAGCGGCGGATCGCGCTTTCATAGCCTTCCTGCTCGATCGCCGGGCCGAGCACCTCGATCTCGAAGTAGCCCTTGTACCCGGCATCGAGCACTTCGCCGACCAGCCATTCGAGCGGCATCGAGCCGTCTCCCGGCACGCGGCGATTGTTGCGCAGCGGCTCGTCGATGAGAAAGTCGCTGACCTGCACGATGCACAGCCGGTCGACATTGTCGCGAAACAGGCGCGGCAAGCCCGGCTCGTACCAGACGTTCTGCAATTCGAGGCAGATGTCGACGTCCGCCGCGCGGGAAATCTCGGCCACGCCTGCAAGCGTATGGACGAAGCCGATAGCGCGGGAAGAAACGCTGTTATGCTCGATCGCCAGCCGCACGCCGCGTTGCTTCGCATAGGCCACGACCTTGGGCAGGCACGCGATCAGCGCCGCATAGGCCTCGTCGGTCGCCATGCGTGGCGGGGTCGGGCCGGTAAGGAAATAGAGCGCGGGCGCGCCCAGCCGCTGCGCAATGTCGATGGTGCCGGCCAGTTCGGCCAGCGCCGCATCCTCGCTTTCGATCATGCCGCCGCTGGTGCCGCCAGACAGGGCCGTGAACGCAAGGCCCGAAGCTGCGAGCGCAGCGATCTCCGCTTCGCGCCGCTCGGTGAACTTGGTGGTCGGCAGGCCCATCGCGCCGATGCCCTCCTGCCGGAAGAACGCGATGTCCTGATCGACTGACCAGGTCCAGCTCGAAATGGTGGTCACCGATATGCGCGGATGGGCTTGCGAGGCGTTTAGCACAGGTGGCCGAACCTTTCGGTGTAGAAGGCGAAATCGGCGGCGATCCGCTCATCGGAAAAGCCGACGTCCTGCGGCGCGTGGCGGTGTTCGCCGTGCGCGCCGGAGTGGTTGCGTTCGTGCCATTCGCGCACCCGCGCCTCGAACTCGGCGCCAAACGGCAGATCAAGCTCGGCATGGACCCGGCGCAGCGTGCCGAGCGCATCGACGCCCAGCTCTTTTTGCGACACGTCGACATAATGCGCCTCGCCCAGCCGTTCGCGCGCGGCAACCGCCGTCTTCATCCCTGCGAGCAGATGACGATAGATATCGCGCGCGATCTTCTCGTGCCCCACCTGTTCGACCACGCCGGGCGGATAGTGGTGAACCACGAAGCTGAAATAGCTCGACAGCGCCTTGACCGGGTGGCGGTGTGTGAAGACGAAACGCGCATCGGGATAGACCGCGACGATGTCTTCCATGTGGAACTTGTAATGCGGCGCCTTGAGAATCCACAGGTTGGGCGGACGCGAGCTTTGCAGCAACTGGAGCGTGCGCTTGTGGAAGGCATAGGCCGGGAGCATGTCCGCACCGCGCCACCATGTGCGGTAAGCGGGCACCGGCAGGATGTTGCTTTGCGGGGCGAAGGCCATGCCGAGCACATCGTGGTCTTCCTCGGTCGCGTCGGTGTCGAACAAGTGCATGGCCATCTGCTGCGGATCGATCGCGGCGTTACGGGCGATTGCCGCCTGCCTTCGCGGATCGTCGTCTTCGGTGGCGAGCAGCGGCGGAGGCACCGGATTGGCTTGTTCCCAGGCGCGCAGCGGCCGCAATTGCGGATCGAGCGAGAGCACGTTGCCGGTCGCAGTAGTGCCGGTGCGCGGCAGGCCCGTCACCATGATCGGGCCGCGCACCTCGGCCTCGCTCGCGGCGGGATTGGCCTTGTGCCAGTCCTCCACCCTCAAGCGGTTTTCCAGCCGCCGCAGCATCATCGACAAGACGCCGGTGCGCGCCGCGCCCGCGACCGACGCGCCCTCACCCGAAAGGCTGGCAAGGATCTGGTCGAGACCCTCGACAAACTCCATCCCGCCGAAATCGGCAAGGCCGGTGCGCTGCCGCGCGGCATCGATCAGCTCGCCTGACCCTGGCCACCGCTCGGGCGATAGCACCGGATGTTCGACCTGCTGGGCGGCGCTCGCCATTTCCTCATCTCCCATATGCTTTGGCCTGTCGGTAACGCAAAGCGCAACACTGCGCCATACCGCCGTGCGCGAAGGTCGATGCGCTGGACGCGGCACCGCCTCGCGGCTAGCCTTCGCACAAATAACAGCAAATCGAGAG
The DNA here is from genome assembly GCA_947477745.1 of Sphingomonadaceae bacterium. Lineage (GTDB taxonomy): Bacteria > Pseudomonadota > Alphaproteobacteria > Sphingomonadales > Sphingomonadaceae > Novosphingobium. The sequence continues at coordinate 49,586 of CANJUF010000022.1, forward strand.
GATGACGGCATGACCGGAAAAGGCCTGATAGGACGCGGCGGCGCGGTGCTGGCCGTGCTTGCGCTCGCCGCAGGGGGCATCGCCGCCCAGGCATGGGCGCGCGGCAGGCAGTCTGCGCCGATCCTCGCCAAACCCGAGCAGCGGGCGCGCGAAGCCATGGCGCTGCGCATCTACAAGCGGCCCGAGCTTCAGGAACAGCTGAGGATCGCCAAGACCCAGTTCGCGGCCAGCCCGCTGGCCCAGATACCCGACGGCAGGGCGACGATCGACCGCGCCAGCGAGGCCCTGGCCCTGAGCGCGGCCTATTATGCGGCCAATTCCGATACCACGCGGCCCTTCATTTTTTGGGGGACCAATGCCGCGCACAGCTGGATGGGCCTCAAGGTGCCCTCGTCAGGTTACGGCCTCGATGCGCCCGACAACATCTATCGCAGCGCCGCCTTCGATGGCGACGGTCGCTACGTGGTGCGCGGAACGGTCCACGGAACCGGCCCGGCGCAGCAATCGTTCGTGGTCTATCGCGGACTGCCCGGCGTCACCAAGACGATGAACGCCGAAGGGCACATGGACGAGATCGCCGGAATCGCGAGCGAAGCCCTGGTGCGCGATGCCCAGGGCAATTACACGCTCACCATCGACGCCGATCCGGCGGGCGACCGCAAGAACCATCTGCAGGTTCCGCGCGATCTGAAGGGCATGCACCTGATGATCCGCGATTCGCTGGCTGACTGGGACGAGGAACTGCCGGTCGCGCTGACCATCGAACGCCTCGATACGCCGAGCGCCGCGCCTGCCGCGCGCAGCGAAGACGAAATGACCCGGATCGCCGTTAACGCGCTCGCAGGCAACGTGCCGTTCTGGCTGAACTGGTTCGAAAGCTACGTCTACGCCAAGCCGCTCAACCAGATCCCGGCGCCGTGGAAGCGCGTGCAGGGCTGGGGTATGACGCAGCAAGGCCGCTTCGCGCTGGGACAGGGCGAGGCCTGGGTGGTGACGCTCGATCCGCTCGGCGCGCGGTTCTTCGATTTCCAGATCTCCGATCCGTGGACCAAGGCGGTCGAATATGTCTCGCGAACTGGCAGCTTCAATACGAGCCAGGCCGCAGTCAACGCGGACGGCACGATCACGCTGGTCGCCTCTCCGGTCGATCCCGGCGTGCACAACTGGCTTGATACCTCGGGCCTCTTGGCCGGGACCTTTCAGGTGCGCTGGCAGGGCCTTCCGGCGAGCGTAACCTCGGGCGAAAGCGCGGTGCGCAAGGTCGAGATGGTCCCGCTCGCCGATCTGGCAAGCCACCTGCCGCAAGGCATGCGGATGGTGGACAAGGCCGGGCGCGCCCGGCAGCTCGCCGAACGGGAAAAGAGCTACGCCAGGCGCCTGCGCTAAGGCAGGACCAAAGGAGAGATCGGCCATGGAATTACAGGAACTGAGCGACCGGATTGCGATCCGCGACCTGGCAGACCGCTATGCCGTGTCGGTGACCTGCCGTGACTGGGCAGGTGTCGCCGCCTGTTTCCACGGCGATGCGACATGGGCCGTGCCCGGTGTCGGACTCGCCTTCGAAGGGCGCGAGCAGATCGCCGCGGGCATTCGCGGCGCAGTCGAGCCCAATGCGTTTCACATGCTGATGCCGCACGCTTTCGTGATCGACACGCTCAGCGCCGAGCGCGCAACCGCACGCAGCGTGCTTCACGAGGTATTCCAGCGTCCCGGCGGTTCGGAGGGCGCAAAGGTGCTTGGCGTCTATACCGACGTGATCGCCAGGCGCGGCGGCCTATGGCTGTTCGAGGACCGGTGCTTCGCAATCTACCTGATGGACGCTTCGGGCCTGCCAGGACAGGTGATGGTGGACTATTCTGCATTGGCAACGGCGCGATAAGGGTTCTCAATTGCGTTATCTCTATTGGCGCAGCGCCCAAACGGCGATAGCGTGAGGCAGCCGCAGGAACGGCATCATTGCAGTGGGAGACTGGATCTTGGGCAATCTCAATGCCGATGCGCTGATTGGCGAGGCGCACAAGCGCACCGGCCTCACCGATTTCGGACCCGACACCTGGCAGGAAGGGCTTGGCGTGCTCGTCAAGTCGCTCAACGAGGAATCGGCGCTCAACGCGCGCGGCGAGGAGCTGATGGGGGGGCGCATCGTCGACCTGCTGTCCGAACGGCTCAAGTTCGAGCAGAGCTGGAAGGACAACCCCGGAATCGCGGACGAGCAGATCGTGCGCCCGGTGATCGGCATCGGCCTGGGCCGCTCCGGCTCCAATGCGCTCGGCTTCGTCATGGCGCAGGACCCCAACCGGCGCGTGCTGCGCTCTTGGGAAGCGCATTTCCCCAGCCCGCCGCCCGTGGAAGCGACGCAGCATACCGATCCGCGCATCGAGCTTCAGGCCGCGCGCCACAAGGCCGAGCGCGAGGAATTTCCCGAATCGGGCGACAAGGTGCCGACCGACCCGCGCGGCCCCACCGAATGCGTGTTCGTGCTGGCCTACGATTTCCGCTCGCAGCTGTTCGAGGCATGGGGCCGCAATCCCAGCTACAGCGAGTGGCTGTTCTCGTGCGACATGACCCCGGCATACGACTTTCACAAGCGCGTGCTGCAGATGCTGCAATGGAAGTGCGGCCCCAAGAGCTGGTTCATCCGCAGCCCGCCGCACATGCACGGCGTGTTCGAGCTCGGCAAAACCTATCCCGACGCGAAGTTCATCCAGACACATCGCAACGTCGACGACATGATCCCATCGGAAGCCGCGCTGTTTTCCTCGCTGCTGACCCAGCTCACCGATGAGCCCGACGAGCCCTATATCGGCCGGCATCTCGCGGCGGTGCGGGTGATCTGCCTTGAGCGGCTGATGGCGTTCCGCGACCAGCATCCCGACAAGTTTTTCGACATCGGCTTCTACGAAATGGCCGAGGACATCATGGGCCGAATCCGCGCGCTCTACGCCTGGCTGGGCGACGAGCTGACCGACGAGGCGGCGCAGCGGATGGAAGCCTGGTGGGCGGCGAATTCGGCAGGCCGCCACGGCGGGCGCGACTATGACGCGGCCCGCTTCGGCGTCGACAAGAACGAACTGAAGCAGCGTTTTGCCTTCTATCACGACCGCTTCCCCGAGCTAACCCGCAAGCGGTAGGAGATATGCGAACGGGAGCGCGGCGCGGGTGATCCGGATTACGGCGCGCGAACGGCTGGCGCTGCTGGGAGCGATTGCAGGGGCTGCAGCGTTTCCCCCGCTTCGCGCGGCCGCTGCAAGAGAGGTGACGAACATGGCAGACAATCCCTCGCGCGACATGGAAGCGGCCTGGTCCGACCTGAGCGCCTCGCTCATGCAGGCATCCGAATTCGTGCAGCAGCACGCGAATTACCGCGCCGAGGAAAACCGCGCCTCGGCTTACCAGATGATGATCGGCGTGCTGGTCAAGGCGCTGGAGATGAACACGCGCGTCGATCCCGACTTCCCGGTCTGGCATGTCCACGACACCATGCACCTGTGCGGCGCCGACAACCCCGACCAGCGTTACCTCCAAACCCGGATCCGGGGCGGCGAAAGCTACCGGCTGTGGGGCCACCTCACCAACGAGGCGCGGCTCGACGTGCAGATCTACGCAGGCGAATCGACCTCGCTGCCGCGCTCGACCGGGTTCCTCTCGTTCGAGGACATGCACATCGAAACGGACGGTTCGTTCGAGGTGTTCATCTCGCCCGAGCGGCACGGCAGGAACTGGATGGACAACCCGCCCGACAGCGCGCGCGTGCTGATCCGGCAGGTCTACAACGACTGGACCGTGGCCAAGCCGGGCGAAGTCCATATCGACCGCATCGGCTTCGAAGGCGCGCGGCGCACCGGGCCCAGGCAGGATGAACTTGCGCGCGGCCTGCGCGAAGCGGGCGCAAACCTGCTCCAGGATGTCGCTGCCTGGGCGAACCTGCACCAGACCGTCACCGATTCCGACCACGCCACCCCGGTCAACGCCATCCCACCGCCCGCCAGCACCTTTGCGCAAGGCGGCGCCAAGAACCGCTACATGACCTTCTCGATCTACGACATTGCCGACGACGAGGCGCTGGTGCTGCGCTGGTGGCCGATGGGCGGCAGCTACCAGGCGGTGCACCTGCGCGACCTGTGGAACTCCTCGCTCGAATATACCAACATGCAATCGAGCCTGACCGGCGAGCAGTGCGAGGCAAGTCCGGATGGCTCGTTCTGGTGCGTGCTGAGCCACCGCGATCCCGGCATTGCCAACTGGCTCGATACTGGCGGGCTCAAGCGCGGCTATGTCGCGTTCCGCTATGACGGGATCGGCGACCGGCCCTTCGATGCTAACAAGGTGCCGACGCTGCAAAAGGTGAAGTTCGGCGAGATTGCCGCGCACCTGCCGCCTGGCACGCCGCGCATCGCCAGCGAGCAACGCTTCGCCCAGATCGCCGCGCGCCGGCTGCACTTGCAGGCGCGCTGCCACCGCTGAAGGATAGCCTGGATGCGCTCGTGACCTTTGCGTTGACCGCGAGCGCACGATCGTGGCAATGCTTGCGGCGTCGGCACCCCGCCGGGGCGGCCGGTACCCCGGCGGGTGTAGCTCAATGGCAGAGCAGAAGCTTCCCAAGCTTACGACGAGGGTTCGATTCCCTTCACCCGCTCCATTTTCCAGTTAGAATATGTTCTTCAAATTGCGGAGGAAGCTTCAAGCATTTGTCCAGGTCAGAACTCCGACACAATCGGCGGTTCAAATATCGAAATAAGATCCGTGCCGATCAATTCTTAGCATCGGGGCAACAGAACGCTTCGGCGCTTGGTTTCCAAATTTATCATTGCATTTCCGTTTTGCGGCGATAGCTACGCTCTCGTTCGAGTCGTTCGGTGCCAAGTCAACGGAGTTGCCACTGTGCCTGACGCGCTGACTTTCGATACCCCTGATCTCGCGAATGCCATTGAGGCGCTGTCTGCAGACGAGATCGACAACCTGCCGTTCGGCGTGGTCCTGCTCGACCGGGACGGCACAGTGAAAATTCACAACAAGGTGCGCACCCGCGAAGCCGGCCGGGGCGGAATGCCGACCGTGGGGCTGTCTTTTTTCACCGAGGTCGCTCCGTGCATGGACAATGGCCATTTCAAGGGCCGGCTGGAAAAGGCGCGGGCTGCGGGCAAGTTCGACATATCGTTTGAATTCATCGGCGATTTCGCCAATCGGGACAGCGAACTGTCTATCAGGGCGCAGCCATCAAGCGATGGCGGGACCTGGATATTCATGCAATCGGCATGATCGGCGCAGGGGGCGTGCCATGACCGAACCGATTGCGCACCGTATCCTGCTGGTCGAAGATCAGTTCCTGATCGCCCTCGATATCGAGGATACGCTCGAAGCTGCTGGCTGTAAGGTTGACGATCTAGCGGGACATCGAGTGCATGAGATTATAGGCGTTCGCGGAGCGCTTCATAGGGTGTTTTGCCATTGAAGGCACCGTGTGGCCGATTGAAGTTGTAGAAGTTCTCCCACTCGGCAAGCTTGGCTTCGAGATCGACGTCGTCTTTGTATGAGAGGAGCTGGTAAAACTCCTGCTGGTCAGAGCGATGGGATCGCTCGACCTTGCC
>CANJUF010000023.1 GCA_947477745.1 Sphingomonadaceae bacterium
CGATACAGGCATACCTCACCGCGTCTCCCTCGCGAAGTATCCCCCGCTTTTTTAGGATGTCGCGCTCCATGCGCACCCGCGACAACTCGGCCTTCAGCCGCGCGATCTCCATCTGTTCAGCGGTCACGGCCTTACCACGGACATCACGAAGGCGACCGGCAGCCTCCGCCTTGACCCAGTTATCCAACGTCTGTCCTGAAACACCCAACGTCCGGGCTGCCGCCCACACCTTCTCCCCGCCATGCACAAGCCGCACCGCTTCCTGCTTGAACTCAAGCGTATAGCGCGCCTTCAATCCGTCCTTCATCCTGATACCCCTTCGCTGAGCTGTTCCTATCAGCCAAGGGAGACGTCAGGCAGGGGCAAGCTCACCGGAAAACATGCTCATTTCATGTCTCTCTTACGCAGCATAGGAATTGCATCCCCAGTGTCGCCAGTTGGGCACTCGCGAACAGCGCGAGACCTTGGTGATCCAAAGGTCGAAGGCGCGCGGTTCACGCAGGCACGCCATGTAGCCGATCGCGTGGACCACGAGCGCCACCGGCAGTGCCCAGAAGCTCTTGGTGATGAGGAACGCCTCGGTGGTCACGGCGGCGTTGATAACGAAGAAATTCATTGTGACGCCGCCGAACATCTGCGGCCGGGTCAGCGCACGGTGAACCGGATGGCGAACCAGTTCCATCGGGCCTCAGCCCGCCGCCTGCTGGATGCCGGCAACAATCGCGCTCGATCCGAACAGGATGAAGCAGCCGATGATCACGGTCGCGCCGAAGCGCCAGTTGAGCCTGCCGGTCAGCATCATGAAGCCGACGGCGGCAACCGCCATGACCGCAACCGCGGTGGCGACATTGCCGAGCAGCGTGCCCTGCAGCCAGCCGAGCGCGGCCACAATCGGCCCCGATCCTTGCGGATCGCTTGCCACCTGGGCGAACGCCGTTCCGGGAAATGCTGCCAGAGCGGCGGCGAGAATTGCACCTGTTTTTTTCATGTTACCTCCGCACCGGCGCGGCGAGCCGCGCCATGATCGCGCTTACATAGTTTCGGGTTTCGCTGATCGCCGGAACGCCGTTGGCGCGGATCACCCGCCCCGGCCCGGCGTTGTAGGCGGCCAGCGCCTTTTCAAGATCGCCGCCGAAGCGGTCGAGCTGCTCGCGCAGGTAGCGCGCGCCGCCTTCGAGATTGGCGCTCGGATCGGCGGAGTTCACGCCAAGCTGCCGCGCGGTGCCCGGCATCAACTGCGCAAGGCCACGCGCGCCGACCGGCGAGACGGCATTTTCGTTCCAGCGGCTTTCCTGCCATACCAGCGCCTCGATCAGCATGGGCGACAGGTCGTATTTCGCGGACAGTTCGGTGACCCGTCCCTGCCATCGCAACGGACCTGCCGTATCGCCGACATCTGTATCGGGAAGACTGGCCAGTCCAGGCGCTTGCGGGTCGGCCGCAAGAGGCTTCGGCTGGCTCGGGCCACCGGCTATCCAGCCATGGCTTTCACCATCGATTTCAAGCACATCTGCATGAGCCACAGCCGGAAACGAGACAAGCAGCGCGGCCATGAAGGAAGCGTGGATACGGGTCATCTTGCCTAACTCCGGAACAGCGCGATCAGAACCATACGTTGGACCACCTCAATCCGTTACCCGCATGCTCAGCAACTTGTGCAAAACCGGGGGAAAGTCTTGACCGAGATCGAGCAGATCCGTGTCGCGCCCGGAATCAGGTATTCGTTTAGCCTCGCAGCCCTGTTTGCTCCGTGCTGCATGAGTGATACAGTCTCCAGGCAAGCGAGAGGAATGTTCGATGCCGAAGTCGCCTGTTCGAAAGAGTGTGGCAGCGCTTCTCCTCGCATCCGGGTGCCTGGCATCCGCATCCGTCAGCGCAGAAACATTGGAAGAACTCGACGCTCTTTCCGATCTCTCAGCGGATGAGGCAGCGGGCCTTGAGGCAGCCAGGAAGCAGGCCGGGCGCGGCGAATATCTCGATGCACTGGCCACGCTCGAACGCGTGCTTGCGGTCCATCCAAAGTCGCGGGATGCGCTGCTGGATCACGCTCTCTACCTGTGCGCAATCGACGACAGGCAGGGGGGTCTACTCGAGATCTCGAAGCTCAAGAAGAAGCAATATGGCAAAAAGCTAATCGACCAGTCTCGCGACAGGTGCGAGCGAGGATCGACAGGCTAAGCGATGAGCAAGTCCAGCACACTGATTACGTCTCTTGCCGCGTACAGCATGCTGGCCAGTGCGCTCGCCGCCACACCTGCGGCTGCCCAACGGGTCGAGATCGGGAATGCCTCGACTGTCGTTGGCGACGTGCTCTTGACCAACGCCAGCGTTTCGAAGCGCGCGGTCTCACGTAAGCAGCGCATTGCCTGGCAGGACCTAATCGATACGGGCAAGAAATCGCAGCTTCAAATCCTGCTGCTCGATCGCTCGACTTTCGGGATCGGCGCCAGTTCACGCATACGCATCGATCGCTACATCTATAATCCAAATCAAGGCCGTTCGCTGTCCGCGACTTTCGTCAAGGGCGCGCTGCGGTTCTTCTCGGGTCGTCAGGAGGGTGAGAACAGCGCCGACATCAAGACACCTGCCGGACGGATCGGCATTCGTGGCACCGCGCTCGATCTGCTGGTTGGGACAATGGCGCAGACCATTGCCGAAAAAGAGCAGTCCGTCGGCAATGTCGCTAGCGATAAGGATGAAGCCACGCTTGTGATCTTGCGAGGACCAGGCGCGGGAACCCTCGGCGGTCTGACGCCGGGATTGGCCAGAGTCGAGGGCGCAGGCGTGACCGTAATATTAAATGAGCCGGGACTTGCCGCCTACATTCCGCGCAACGGGGCGCCGCCGATCGGCCCATTCCGGATTTCGAACACGGCGCTTTCCCAGGTGCAGGACGAACTCGCGCCCGAAGTCGCGTATGCAGCCAAGGGCGGCAGCTTCCTCAACACGCTCATTCCCGCTGCGATTGGCGCAATTGCGGTGGGCGCCATTCTTAGCGGTGACGGCGACGGACCTGACAAGCAACCATCCAGAGATGCGGGTCAGACACGGCCCAGGCCCGGTCAGAATCCAACCCCTCGGCCTGACTCCAAACCGGATAATCCGATCGACTGAAAAGCTCTAGAACCGTTACTTCTCAGTGGCCTCGAAGACGCCGCTCCAGCCGTCGGGCGGCGGATTTTCGCGAAGCCGGGCGATGCGCTGCACAAACAGGTCTCGAACCCCGCCCAGGCCGTGGGCCTCGTACAGCCCCGGCGCATCGGCAAGAACCGTTTGCGCCAGCTCCCATTGCCGGCAGCGATAGGCGTCGAGCATGGCCGCCTGCCCCACCGCCAGCTGCCTGAATTGGTCTTGCGCGCGCATTTCTTCGTCACCGCAGAGCGCATAAATATCCTCTGGCGCTTCGCGGCCAACCACGCGCACCCGATCCAGCGGGAGCATCGCCAGAGATCCCTGGATCCGCTCCGCCATCGCGCTGCCGACGATGATGGGAACGCCGTACTGCTTGGTCAGGCCTTCCAGCCGGGCCGCCATGTTCACCGTGTCGCCGATCAGCGAATAGGACAGGCGCTGTCTGGAACCCATGTTCCCGACGCAGCAAAGGCCCGAATTGATGCCGATGCCAATCTTCACCTCGCCCGGCCAAACGGCTGCCTCGCTGTCCGGCATCGAGCGGTTTAGTTCCTCTACCTTGGCTATCATCTCGAGCGCAGCACACGCGGCATTGCGGTGATGGTCGGGATCGTCGAGCGGCGCGTTCCAGAACGCCAGCACGGCATCGCCGATATATTTGTCCAGTGTCGCGCGCCGCGCGAGAAGGATATCGCTCATCGGGGTAAGGAAGCTGATCAGGAAATCGATCACCTGCTTGGGAGAATACTGTTCCGACATGCGCGAGAAGCCACGAATATCGCACATCAAAACGGACATGTCCCTTTCCTCGCCGCCCAGTTCCAGCTTCTCCGGATCGGCGGCAATTTGCCGGACGATCTCCGGCGCGAGATAGCGGTCGAAGGCCGAATGGATATACCGTCGCTGTCGCTCCTCGCGATAGAAGACGACCACGGTCTGTACCGCGTAGATCGCTGCAATGGCGAAAACCGGATATGTCGGGTCCAGCAAGTAGTTCACGCGGGTGAAGGCAAGCCAGCTGCCTGCAATGATGGTCCCGATGCCGACAATCGCCGCCAGTGCGCCCTTGGCCGCTCCCAGTCGCGGCAGCAGAAAGGCGAGCATGCCGCCGAACAGGAGGACCAGCACGAGTTCGAGTCCGATGGCCCAATCGGGTCGCTCGAGGAAATCGTCGGCCAAAATCTGTTCCGCCGCCGCAGCATGCACGACTACCCCAGCGACCCGTGCGCTCAAGGGGGTGGAGACAAGGTCTTGCAACCCCGCCGCGCTCCCACCGATAAACACGATCCTGCCCTTCACTGCCCGCGCCAGCAAATCATCCGCCATTTCGCCGGTCACGATCGGCCAGGCCGGAAGCATATCGCGAGCCCGCGCTTCAGGATAATGCATCCACATTTCACCAGCCTCAGTGACCGGGATATTTCTGCCATCGAGGCGGATTGCGACTGCGGCGCCGGGCGCGGAAGAGCTTTCACCGCTGCCATCGCTCGCCATCAGGTCGGGAGAACCCGCACCGAGCGCAACACGCAACGCTTCGAGCGACAAGGCCGGGACCAGCGTTCCCCGGTGGATTGCCACCAATGGAATACGCCGCACGATACCATCAGAATCGCCTTCGAGGCTAACGAAGCCATTGCCAGCGGCGGCCGTCTCGATCTGAGGCAAAGGCAGCAGGGCGCCGTCATAGCTCGCCACATGTTTGGTCGGAAGCGAGCCATGCAGGGTGAAACCGGCCTTCGGTTCGACATCACGCCCACGTTCCGTCCGGTCGAGGAAGTAACCGGTTATTACGGGAACTTCGGCGAAACTCTCGGCGAGTAGCGCATCATGGCTCGGCAGGTCAGCAAAGCCCTCGCCCAGCGACTTTCCAAGCCCCATGCTTTCGTATCGCGCAGCGATCGCGGCGGGTGATGTGCGGTCCGGCTCGGAAAAGACGATGTCGAAAACGACCGCTTTCGCCCCGGCTTGTCCAAGCCGATCGGTCAGCGCGGCAAGGTCGGTTCGCGGCCACGGCCATTGTCCAAGTCGCGCAATCGATTCCTCGTCAATATCGACGATTGCAACCTTGTTACCTCCCGAATTCTCGCGCGGCGAAGCGGTCTGGAAGGCATCAAATACCTGCATTCGGACGCGTTTGAGCGGTGTAAAGTCGGCAACCTGCAGTAACACGACCGCCACGAGCGTTGCCATGCCAGAAAGACTGGCCGCCATCTTTCCCATCAATTTGGAGCGCGCTGTCATAGGCTTTTCCGATGTTACGGGATAATCAGTCTAAGAGTCTGATTTGAAATTCACGAACCTGCAAATTTCGGTGGCGGCGCCAGCCTGCTCCACTGGAGATGAGTTGCGATCAAACTGTCATATCCCTATAGCAAGCTGGCAGCAGGGTATCACCTCTCCCCGGTAAATAATTCGGAGTTTTGGCCCGCCTGTTCAGCACCGGGGGATGCAAAATGGCAATTTCGGATCACGTCGATTTCAATGGCTTCATGGATGGAGTGAAACGGCGCAATCCGTATCAACCCGAATTCGTGCAGGCCGTGCAGGAAGTCGCGGAAGACATATTCGATTTCATCAAAGACAAGGAGCAATATCACGAACAGCAGATTCTGCGCAGGATTTCTGAGCCGGATCGCGTCATTTCCTTCCGCGTTTGCTGGGAAGACGATAACGGCAACAAGGCGGCCAAAATCCTGTTCGCGCCGGGCAAGGCCGCCAATGCCGGGGGCGTCGCGGTCTCAGGGCTCGAGATGAGCCAGAACAGCGAAAGGCGTGCCTGGAAGGAGGAGGAGCTGCAGCAGATGCTCAAGGCCATCATGTCCGGCATCCACACGACCTGCCAGCAGTATGGCGACCAGGGCGACGGCTACATCGACTATGTCAAGGGCGCCAACATCGGCGGCTTCAAGAAGGTCGCCGATGCGATGCTCGCCTTCGGAGTGGTTTGAGGACAGCCTGTATGGTCGGAACTGGCGATATTGAGGCAGAGCTCGCGCATCCCGCCAGCTCCGTGATCGAGAAGTACGACGGTACCGAGTACTCGGTGCACGCCATTCACATGGTGCGCTCGTCGATGCTGGTGCACATGCAGCTGAGCCAGATGGCGGACCAGAAGGCCAGCCTGCTGATGGGTGCAACCTTCGTCGTCTTCTCGATCGCCGTCGGCCAGGTGACGAACGGAAACTACAATGTTTCGCTGGTGCTCCTGGCCCTTTCGGCATTCGTTTCGGCCATGTTCGCGGTCGCTGCCGTGGTGCCGAAGCTGACTAGGAAACCGCCGCAAGGTAGCAGGTTGAACCTGATGTTTTTCGGCGTCTTTTCGCACCTGTCCGAAGACGAATACATCGACCGCATGATGAAGGAATGCGAGACTGACGGCCGCGTGTTCAGCACCATGCTGCGTGACATCCACCAGAACGGGATGGTCCTGCAGAACAGGAAGTACAAGTTCCTGTCCTACGCCTTCCGCACCTTCCAGATCGGCATGTCGATCACATTCGTGGTCTTCCTGATCGAAAGCTGGGACAAACTGTCGCAGGTTATTTGACAGCCGGGTTCAGCGCAGGCCCAGTACGCTGGCCTGCTGGTTGAAAATGTCGGCCTTGCCCGGATTGGCGGCAATCGCATCCCTGAGCGCCTTGCGCGCCTTGCCAGGCTGGCCGAGCGTCATGCGGCTTCGCATCAGCATTACCCAGCCATCGACATTCGCCGGATCGCTCTCGAGGCGTCTTTCGAGCCGCGAGACCATGTCTTCGGCCATGTCACGTTGCTCGCCAGGCGGAATATTCGAGGCATCGGCGATGTCCTGCGCGTTTGGTCCTGGGATGCCCTGTGCCGCCACCGGCATCTGCGGCGTGGGCGATTTTGCGCCGGCATCGGCAAGACGTTTCGAAACGTCGATGTTGTTGATCTTGCCAACCTGGTCGATCGTGCGGACGAGGTCATCGCGCCATGGCGCACCCACGGGTGTATCCGCAAGGAGTGCCAGCCAGTCATCGAGAGCACCATTGTGATCCTCCGACAGATCACGCTTGACGGCGAGAAAGTAGCGAGCGCGGGGATCCTTGGGATCGAGCGAAATCGTCTTCCTAAACGCTGCCACCGCCTCGTCGGGCATCGGATTTCGTTCGCTGGCCATGACCATTGCCTCACCAAGCGAAGACCATAACAGCGGCTCGTCCGGATCCAGACTGACAGCCTTTTGATATGCCTGCACGGCATCGCCAAAGCGTCCTGCCTCGAAATAGAAGAGGCCCAGTTTCTGCCAGGCCCGGCCATCATCGGGCTGCACGCGTGTTCTCGCTTCGAGCGATTCGATTGTGTCGTCGAGCGGTGCAGGACCGCTTTGCATCGCGGGTTCGCTTTCGGCCGAACTGTCGCGATAAATATTGAACCCGACCGAAACGGCAGCCAGCAGGGCCGCAACCACCAGAAACGCCATCCCGTACGGGAAAGATGACGGCGAATGTTGTGTCATGTCGCTTTTGCGGTCATTGCTGTTGCATCGGGCCTAGTTGGGCACTGTGGCCGGGCGATTTCCACGAGATTTGCGCATGTTCCCGCAATAAAGCAATCGTCTGTGCCAGGTGGACCGGAGGAATTGATGTGGAAGCTCGCGTGCGTATCGCCATTGTCGGGTCCGGCCCCGCCGGAATAAGCGCCGCAGGACGTGTGGCGGAACTCGGCATGAGCCACGTCCTGCTCGAAAAAACCGACCACCTTTCAGATACGATCTACAAGTATCAGAAGGGTAAGCATGTCATGGCCACCCCCTCGACGCTTGTGCTGCGCTCCGACTTGGCTTTCGACGCCGGCAAGCGCGAGGAAATCCTCGATATCTGGAATGAGCAGACCAATAAACTCAGGGTCAACGTCCGCTACCATTCCGAAGTCACCGCCATCGAAGGCGAAAAAGGCAATTTCTCCCTGACGCTCAAGGACGGTAGCACAATCGAAGCGGAAGCCGTCATCCTTGCCATTGGCACGCAGGGAAATCCCAACAAGATGTCCTGCGAAGGCGCGGACATGCCGCATATCCAGTATCAGCTCGACGATCCCACCGAATACATCGACGAACACATCACAGTCGTCGGCTCGGGCGATGCGGGTATCGAGAATGCATTGGGCCTCGCCGCCGACCCGGCCCAGGGCAATGTCGTCACCATTCTCAACCGTAGCGCTGATTTCGCGCGCGCCAAGAAGGCCAACGTCGAACTGCTGATGGAAGCCGCGTCTGCCGGCCGGATCAACGTCCGCTTGGAAACGACGCCTGCCGAGGTGCGCGAAGGCGAACTCGTGCTCGAAACGCGTGACGGCCAGGAAACGATCAAGTGCGCCCGCATAATCGCCCGCACCGGGTCGGCTCCGCCCCGCAAGTTCGTCGAGGCGTGCGGCATAGAATTCAGCAGCGCAAGGCACGAAGCCTTCCCATTGCTTTCGCCGGTCTTCGAGACGACCCGGACGGGCATCCATGTCATCGGCGCACTGGCCGGTTACCCGCTGATCAAGCACTGCATGAACCAGGGATTCGATGTCGTCGAATTCCTCAACGGCAACACCGAACTCAAGCCGGCGGACGAGCCGATCCTGGCCGAAAAATTCGCTGCGGCTCCAGGCAACCGCAGCGTCGCCGAATGGCTCGACCTGCTGCGCACCAACATTGAGGTCTTCCATGAGCTTTCTTCCCTGCAGCTGCGCGAGCTGATGCTCGACAGTCGGGTAAAGTGCTTTTCAACGGGAGACGCCGTGTTCGAGCGCAACACCCCAGGATCGTCACTTTTCGCGATTGCCGAGGGTTCAGTCCTGGTGGAAGTTGACAAGGACGATCCGTCGCGGACCGTGCCAATCGAGCAAGGTTCGATTTTCGGCGAAGTAGGCCTGATTTCGGGCAGGCCGCGCGGCGCCACGATTCGCGCGGCTGAAGACCTTGTCGTCGTCGAACTTTCGCGTACTGCGGCGCTCAAGCTGATGGCCACCGCGCCGAGTGCAGGCCGCGTAATCAACCGGATCTCGATCGAACGCCAGCTGCTGCAAATCTTCGGTTCTGGCCTGACCAGGCAGGACGTGGCCGAACTGGTCGAAGGTGCCGAAGTCCAAAACAAGCGGGCCGGTGAAGTCGTCATCCAGGAAGGTGACGAAGGCAACGACATCTACATCATTCGCCGCGGCTCGATGATCGTCGAGCGCGAAATCGCGGGCAAGCCGGTCTTCCTCAGCTACCTTCCTGCAGGTTCCTACGTCGGTGAAATGGCAGTCATCGACAAGAATCCTCGCAACGCGACGGTACGCGCCGCCATCAAGTCCGAGGTCATCCGCCTGCCCGGCGATGCGTTCGTGCGCCTGCTCGCACGCAAGCCAGAGCTGCTGCGCAAGGCCGAGGTGGAAATGTCCAAGCGGCGCGAGATCAACACCTTCATCGAGAACAGCAAGGAGAATTTCTCCGGCGTCGTCGATATGTATTCGCAGACCGCTCAGTTCCTTGTCGATAATGGCATCGGCGAAGCCACCGACGTGCTGCTGATCGATGAGACGCTGTGCGTGGGCTGCGACAACTGCGAGAAAGCCTGTGCCGATAGCCATGACGGCCTTTCGCGCCTCAATCGCGAGGCGGGCACGACCTACGCGCACCTTCACGTTCCGACGAGTTGCCGCCACTGCGAACATCCGCATTGCATGGCGGATTGCCCTCCCAACGCGATCCAGCGCGGTGCCGACGGTGAGGTCTTCATCGACGACACCTGCATCGGCTGCGGCAACTGCCAGCGCAATTGTCCTTATGACGTTATCCGGATGGACAGCGTGCCACCGCCCAAGCCATCGCTGCTGAGCTGGCTGTTTCTGGGCCAGGGGCCGGGACCGGGCGAACCATCGAAGAAATGGCGCAAGGCGAACATTCCGGAAGGCACGGACAATCCGAAACGTGCAATCAAGTGCGATATGTGTTCGGGTATCGACGGCGGCCCGGCCTGCGTCCGAGCCTGTCCGACCGGCGCCGCAATACGTGTTTCCCCTGAAGGGTTCTTGTCGGTGGCAAAGTTCGAGGTCGAGCCCTGATGGCCAGCCTGCCCAAGGACGAAGTGCAACGCACCGATGCCAATGCGCTGCGTGGCGGGGCATCGCGGCACGAAAGTTTCCTGCGCCACCGTTCGTTCCACTGGCTGAAGATTGCAACCGCACTGTGCCTTGTCTGCATCGTCGGCTATTTTGCGGCCGACGTCGAGCCGCGCCCCAACGGCGGCACTTGGATCGGTTACACGCTTGGCTCGATCGGCGCTGGACTGATCGTGTGGCTTTCGCTGCTCGGTATCCGCAAGCGGGCGATCACTCCGGGACGGTGGTCGCTCAAGGCATGGACCTCGGCTCACGTCTATCTGGGTCTCGCGCTCATCGTAATCGCGACGCTCCACACCGGGTTCCAGCTCGGCTGGAACGTACACACGCTGGCATATGCGCTGATGTTGCTGGTGATACTGTCGGGCGCGACAGGAACCTATTTCTACGCGACGCTGCCTTCCTCGCTCAGCAGCAACCGCGAGGAAATGACGCAGGGTCAGATGATCGATTCGATAGCCGCGCTCGACCGGCAACTCGATGACGCGGCCCAGCCGCTGGGCTCGGCGCAGGCCGATCTGGTTCTGGCCGCGCTGTCTGAGGACATCTTCGATCACGGATTGCTGCGGCGACTTTCGGGCGTATATCCCGACTGCGCGACCCAAGAGGCGATCGAAGGTCTTGCGAGGGAGCAGGAGAGCGATCCCTCCATCGAACGCGTCGAAAAGCTAATGGTCCGCCGCAAGACACAGCTGGAAAGATTGCGCCGGCACATGCGATTCAAGGCGATGCTCGAGTCCTGGCTCTACGTTCACGTCCCTGCCACGATCGCGCTTCTTGCCGCGCTTACCGCGCATATCATCAGCGTATTCTTTTACTGGTAAGGGGCATGGCATTCAAGCTCCGTACCATTGAGCATACCGCTGCCGGGCGTGAAATCGTCCGCGACAGGCAGCTTACCGGATTGGCGATCACGATTGGGCGCGCTGCCGAGAGCGACGTCCACCTGCCTGACCTCGCGGTCGAATCGCAACATGCCATGATGGCCCTGCGCGAAGCCGGCCGGGTCGATGTGACGTCGGCAGGCACTCTGGGCTTCACTGTCGACGGAACCGATACGACCCAGGTGACGATTGACAGCCAGGCCGGCGCGGAGCTCGGCTTCGGTTCTTACCGAATCACCGTCTCGCAGGATGGCGGCGATGTCCTGCTCACCGTCGAGCGGCTTGACGATTCGGCATTGAAGTCGGGCGACCTTGACAGGAAGCGCGGATTCTCGCTCGTCGGCGTGCTGCCGGGCAAGCGCGTCACGTCCTGGGGACTTGCGGCTGCGATCCTGGTGGCGTTCCTGCTCGTACCGATCGTCAGCGTCATGTTGTACGATCCGGACAACAAGGAATCGACCGTCATCGGGGATTCGGGCTGGAGCACCGGCGAGCTCAGCCTCGCGCACCACAGCCTCGAGATCAAGTGCGAGGCTTGCCATGTCGATGCCTTCGTTCCTGTTCGGGACGAAGCATGCCTGTCCTGTCACGAGGATGTGCACGACCATGCCGATCCCGCTCGCCTTGCTGCGGCTCGGGGAAACCGGCCTCTGGGCACCCAATTCCTCTGGGCCGTAGCCGATACTTTCGGCAAGCAAGGGCCGGGCGCTTGCGCCGATTGCCATATCGAACATGAAGGAAAGGGGGCGCTCGATACGCCCCCGGAACATTTCTGCGCCGAATGCCATGTCGATCTGAAGAAGAATCTGCCCGAGACCCGGCTTGGCAATGCAGCGGATTTCGGCACGCTGCATCCACAGTTCACCCCTGCGATCGTTACCGATCCGCTGACCCGGAAAACCACTGCGGTGTCGCTCGATTCGAATCTGCGCGAAGACAGCGGTCTCGCTTTCCCGCACAAACTACATCTCAACAGGCTGGGCGGCGTCGCGCGGATGGCTGCGAACATCGGCGAGGAGCAAGGCTATGGCAGGAACGGACTGCAGTGCAAGGACTGCCATCATTCGAGCGAAGACGGCATTCGCTTCAAGCCGATCGATATGGAGCGCGATTGCGAGGCCTGTCACAGCTTGAGCTATGACCAGGTTGGCGGCATCTTTCGCAAGCTGCGCCACGGCGATGTAGATCAACTGATCGCAGACCTGAGCGCGGCAGATCTCAACCTGCCACCACCGGCCTCGCGTCGACGGCCGGGCGATTATGGTCAAGGCAAAGTCTACCACTTCGAATTTTCCGCACCTGTCTGGAAAGGCATGCAGATCGGCACTGCCCTTTCAAATGGCGGCGTATGTGGGGAATGCCATAAACCGATGCTGCAGAAGAATGGCAAGCCGGGCGTCGTGCCTGTTACCCTCGTAACGCGGTACATGAATCAGGGCTGGTTCAACCACAATGCCCACAAGCAGGAGAAGTGCACCTCATGTCATGCAGCCGAAACTTCGACGACATCCGCTGATGTTCTGCTGCCCGGCATCAAGGACTGCCGGACCTGCCACCTCGGCGAGAACTCGTCCAAGCCAGGCGTTCCGTCAACCTGCACTATGTGCCACGGTTATCACATGCCGGCACAGGGCTCGCAGCTAAAGAAGCCGGATAAAATGAGCGGATATCCTTGAGGTGACGGCTGCATTCCGGAATTGGGGAGCAACGGTTTGCTGATTGCGCAAATCACCGACATTCATATCGGATACGATCGGGGCAACCCTGACGAATACAATTTGCAACGCCTGAATTCGGTCATTGCACGTCTGGTCGATGCGCCGAACCGGCCTGACATGATGCTAATGACCGGGGACCTAACCGAATTCGGTGACCCGCAAAGCTATGCCGCACTGGCCGAGGCGATCCGCGATTGCCCTTTCCCGGTCTGGGCGATGACCGGAAATCACGACCTGCGCGACAACTTGCTTGCCGCGTTCCCGAATACGCCGACCTACGACCGCTTTGTCCAGTATGCGCTGGATTGGAACGATGTACGCCTGCTGCTGCTCGATACCGTCGAGGAAGGTCGCCATGGCGGCGCCTTTTGCGAAATCCGCGCGAAGTGGCTTGCTAACGAACTGGAAGCCCATCCCGAAACGCCGACCGTGATCGTCATGCACCACCCACCGTTCGAATCGGGCATTTGCTGGCTCGACAGCGACCCCCGCGAACCCTGGATCGCGCGGTTCACCGAAGCGATCAGCGGCCACAAGCAGGTCCAGGCGATCCTCGCCGGGCATCTGCACCGCAACATCCATACGCTCTGGAACGGCGTTTCACTGACCGTCAGCGCTTCGACCGCACCGCTGGTTGCGCTCGATCTCAGACCGATAAACTCGGATACACCCGACGGGCGGGCGATGATTACCGACGAACTGCCAGTCTATGCCCTGCATCGCTGGGATGGCCAGCGCCTAATTTCGCATTGCGAGGGTGTCGGCGACCACGCGGTCCTCGCCCGTTTCGACGATAAGCTGCAACCGTTCGTCAAGTTGATCGAGAGCGAGCGGCGCGAAGGTTGATCGTTATGCTGAGGTCGTGGGCTGCGTCCCACGGCAACCGCGATCAACGCTTAGGAACCCAAAGCGACATGTCGATCTCCTCGGTCACTTTGTAGGGAATGCGGTTTCTGTGTAGGAAGAGTTTCTCCATCTCGGCGCGCGTAAAGGGCCGTGAGCCGAGGCGACCGAATACAGCCATCTGTCCACCAGTTTCGTCCACCGCCCGGTCGCGGTCGAGACCCTTGGCGAGTGCGATTGCCGGCGAAGGAGTCCGTGTCCAGGCGATCAACTCCGGCATCGGTGCCGGCGAAAATCCGTAGAAGTTGCGCTGACTGTCAGGCGAAGTCAGTTGGAGGACCTTGAGGCCGTTGCGTCCATCGGCAACATAGGCGAACAGCGTCGCGTTGGTCGATCCGACGACGACATCTTCGGCATCGTTGAGCTGGCCGTCGAACGTGACCTGCTTGTAGACTGTCGGAGATTCCGGTTTGGTGATGTTGATGATGACCAGCCCGTCCTGCTTAGCCGCCAGATAGGCATATGTCCGCGCGAGATATATCCGCCTGGCATTTGCCATGGGCACGGTTCCGGAGGGCACCGCAACCGGCTTGCGCAGATCGGTAATGTCGAACAGCTTCAAGCCCACGGAATCGGTCACCCACAAGTAGCGGAACTGCACGGCACTTGCCCGTGCGTCAGTGAGCGGAAAGACTGCGGAAAGCCTTGGTTTGAGAGGATCGGCAAGGTCAACGACGACCAGTCCGGCATCGGCGGCGATATAGGCGATCTCTCCGGCCAGGACGATGTGGCGCGCTCCATTGAGCACGCCGTTCTCGTTCCACGTCACTGCGCGCTTGAGCTTGTTGTTGCGGAATTCCCCGTCAGCAAATGTGTCGATGTTGACAAGGACGAGCCCTTCTTCGCTGTCGGTGATCGCGGCGTAGTTGTAGATCGGCAGGAACGCCTGCTCCTGATTGGCATCGCGAAGCGTCAATGGCGTCCCGTCTTCCTTGAGTTGCGGGTTGCCCTCCGCATCCTTCAGGATCGTTGCTTGCATGCTTCTGTTGCGCGATGGGGCGATCGGCTGGTTGGTCGCAAGCGCCATGCAGGTCGCGTTTTTCGTCTTCACCCTGGCATTATGTCCAAGGCTCGAGAACGGCGCGCTGACCACCGCGTCGGAGAAGCCCTTATTGGCTACCGAGGCGATATCATAGACGCGGAAGCCCCCCCCGCCCTCGGCGACGAACATGTATTCGCCGCGGTTCTGCAGGCAGCCTACGGAGCCGCGGGTACCCTGCACGATATTGCGAAACTGCTCGATGGGGTGGGTCTCGCCCGACGCGTTCTTATCGAAGGTCTTGCCGCGCACCCAGTTCTTCAGCTCGCGGCCATTGTCTTCGACGTGCATGCGCCAGTAATCGGGATAGGCATACTTGTGCAGGTAGGATCCGATGACAGCCTGCGGTTCGTCCCATTCTGTGACGCGCACCGCTTCGAAACCGTTGTCGAGGCCGACCCAGGCGTTGTAGCCGATGAAATTCACGAAGTTGGTGCCCAGCAGCAGGGTCTGCGCCATGATCGCATTGTTGTCGTTGCTGGCCGAAACATGGCAGTCGCTGCAGGTCTTGGTCTCGGTCTTGCGCACGGTATGCGGGAAATGCGGCGCAAAGGCCTGGCTGGAAAATCCCGCCGAACTGATCGGCGGCTGCTGGACGTAAATGCGTTCGCGATTGATGTTAGTCGAGCTCAGGATCAGTGCCGAGGTAGAGCGAACCGGTGCGACCTGGCTGCCCTTAGTCGTCATGTGCTTGCCCAGTTGGAACATCTCGTCGCGCGCCACCTGAGGGTTGTAGGTCGCGAAATTGCGAGTTTCCTCACCTTCATAGTGGTGCGTCTTGGTCTTCCAGTTCGCCTCGATCGGCAGGTGGCAGCCGCCGCAACTCGTGGTCCAGGACAGGTGGCAGGTGAAGCAGGCCATGTCCGGGTCCTTGTGCGCGCGATCCTCCGCTGGGATACCCGGGCCGAAAGGGAACTTGCCGTCTTGTGTCCAGGTGGCGCTCAACAGCTTGGCGCGCGCCGCCTTTTCGTTGAAATGCGACGATGTCGGATCGACCGAATCCTTAACGAGGCTCACTTCCCATTCGAGGTTCGGGTCGACGATCGAACGCTGGATCAACTTGCGTTTGCCGAAAATGTCGTCGCGCCATTCGAAACGCGGATCGCCGCTGCCATTCCGGAGCAGTGCCAGGTTGCTGCCCTTGGGCGGCGCGGCGGGCCCCGAAGTCAGCAGCGTCGGATAGGCGTCGGCGGTGCCGTGACAGTCCTTGCAGCCAATCTCAACCGCATTGGCGACCTCTCCATAAATGAAGCCGCTGCCATGCGCATCCTGCCCGAAGTGGCAATCGGCGCACTGCAAGCCCTTCTCGGCATGGATGTCCATCATGTGGACGGTCTTGCCGGGATTCACGCCCAGGTTGACGAACTTGCCTTCGTTGCCCTTGCGCCATTTCTCCGGATCGTCGGGATCGACGATCTTGCCGTCTGCGTCGAGCAGATTGCCTTCACGGTCGCGCTTGAACACGGCGCGGAAGTTCCAGCCGTGGCCGTGGTAATCGGCGAACTGCGTGTCCTTGAGCTCGGGATTCAGATCATAGACGCTGCGCACGAAATCCAAATCCGACCACTTGCCGCGCGGCGCTGCGCCTTCCGGATTGCGCTCGAGCACCTTGTGCACTTGCTCGGCGGTCGGATATTTCTGCTTTTCCGGCCACATGCGCGGCGCGTCGGATTCGTAGTCCCACATCGTGTAGCCGAGGTAGGAATTCAGGAAGACGTTCGGCTGGTGCATGTGGCAGTTCATGCACTGCGCTGTGGGGATCGCGCGGGTGAAGACGTGCTGGAGCGGGTGGCCGCTTTCCTTGACCATTTCGCCCGAGCGGTGCCCGGCGTCATAGCCGCCACCGTGCCCGGCATCATCATGCGACGGTTGGAGCTTGGCGGCGATCGTAGGATCCCGGGTGATCGTCTGACCGTCGCGACCCAGCGCAGCGTAGAACAGGCTGTGGCGCGGCTCGCGGTCGTTGGCGTAGATCACGTGGCAGGCAGTGCAGCCCGAACTGCGGTAATCGCCGGGCTGGTCGTTGGTGCCCATGAACCAGGTGAACGGGTCGTTGAGCCGGGTCTTGTGGATGTTGAGCACGGGGATAGCCGCGCGCAGGCCGGTGCCGGGGCCGCGGTTCGATTGCTTGAGGTCGGGCCGACCCGGTTCCTCGAGACGCTGGATCAGGCCGGTCGGGTTCGGCAGGCCGATTTCAGGAAACTGCGAGGAAATGTTGCGGCCGCCGCGTTCGAACGCGCGGAACACGTCGCCCGGCGGAACGACGTTCCAGCGCGGCAGCGGGTAGAGCGCCGCAAGCGCACCGCGCGCTTTTTGTTCCGCAGTGACGGTGCCGGGTAAATCGCCGGGGGACTGGATCATCGCCGGTTCGCCCTCGCTAGTATAAGCTTCGCCGAAGATGTAGTTCTTGAAGGGAACGATGCCGTTGTTATAGGCCGCACCGCCCCAGAGCATCGCGCCCGACGCCATCAGCGAGCGTTCCGCCGCTTCGATGATCGGCATGTGGCAGGCGCCGCAGGATTCGCGCGCGACACGGTAGTCGCCGGGATTGACGAAGCGGATGTATTCGGGCGCTTCCTTGTTCAGCAGCGTATAACCGCGCTTCGGGTTTGCGGATGTCGGATAGGACCAGCTTTGCGGATACTTCGGCAGAACGTGGGCTTGCTCGCGCGCGCTGACGTATTCGGCATGAGTGAAACCCAGCTGCGGATTGCCCCGGATCGCCGCGTTGCCACCATGGCAATCGGTGCAGCCCAGATTCACCGCTGGCGTCGCATGCATGTTCGCCGCGTCCGAATCCAGATGGCAGGACAGGCAACCCGACGATTTCATTTCCACATCGGCCAGCGTCTGCCGCGCGGGCGCAGCGGGCGCCGTGACCAGCGCATAATCGCGCCTGACCGGTTTTTCCTCCTCGCTGGCCCCTGTTCGGGCAGCCGGCAGGGCCAGCGTCACCAGGACGAGAAGCGCGAAGAGGAACCGCAAAACCCGCATCAGTAGGAAACGATCACGTTGGCGAGGACCGAGTAGTAGCCACGGTCCCTGTTCTGGTTGTCGAAAAGGTCGCGGAAGCCCTTGCCGGGCAGCAGCGCCGCGCCCGAAAGGCGAGCGACAATGTTCTGGGTCGCCTTGGGCCGCCAGGTCGCGGCGACGGAAAGGTCCCAGCCGATATCCTTGGGGATGCTGCCTTCATTGCGCAGCGCCTGCAGTGTCGCGGTGTTCGCGAACCACAGGTGGTTGGCGTTCGCGGACACCCGGAATTGCGGCGTAAGGTCGAAATCGGCACCGGCGCCGACCAGCACCGTGCCGGGATTGTTGAAGTTTGACTGGCCCTGTTCTTTGGAGGAGCGCAGCGAATTGAGCACGCCGTTGCGGCCATTGACCGAGATCGCCCTGCCGCCGCCAGCGAAGGGTATGGTCTGGCGGATCCAGTAACTCGTGTCGGCACCCGCAAAGACCGGGTTTTCGAAGATCGCGTCAAACCCGGTTTCCTTGTCGTCGTAAGGATCGCTGTCGCCAGAGGCATAGAGACCCGAGAGGCGAAATCGCATCCAGTCCTTGTCGTAGCTCAGTTCTGCGGCGCCCATGAAGGCGCGTATCTTGGCCTTGCGGTCGGTGAAGAAGCTGTTGCGGTCTTCGCCAAGGGCACCATAGGCCGAAGCGGTGAGATTGAGCCGGCCAATGCGACCGTCGGCGTTGTAGCCGAGGTAGACGACGTCGTATTCTCGGCCGCGCAGCGTGCCCAACAGGGCCGGGCGTACCGGAAAGCCGTTGTCGTCGATCTCGATGTCGTCCTTCTCGCGGTTCATGTTGTAGACCACGGTGATCTGACTGGTCAGGCCTGGGATCAGGAAATCCTGCCGGTATACGTTCGCGTAGTACACTAAATCGTCGCGCGGCTCTTGTAAAACCGCGTTTAGCCCGCTGTTGGTGTCTTTCTCCAGCCGCCAGAATGCGCCCAGGTTGTACTGCACGCGGTTATTGTCTCGCGTGCCGAAAAAGCGGATGCCGAGCTGGTTGTCATTGAACAGAAAACCCCGGAAATCCGCCTGGAACGGCTGTATGCCGATGCGCGCGGAATCGAAGTCAAAGCGGTCCGACACGTTGCGGAAGTGATAGTCGATGAACAGTTCCTGCACGCCTAGGAAATGGTCGGTCCGGTGCGTCGGTTTGGAAGGTTCGACGAACAGGACGCGGCGCTCGGGAACGTCGACGTGGTTGATGTTTAAGGCCAGTGTTGCGCGGTATTCCACGTTTGGCGGCTTGTAGGCGGTCTGGCCCTTGAGCAGCGCGAGACCGGCAATGAATGTCTGCGAGAGGACCAGGCTGCGATTTTTGCCAAATACGTCAAGGCTCTGCGGTCGCGAACTGGTCTGCACGCCGACCGGGATCGGGAAGGTGCGCGGCTCGATCACCGTGTCGGAAATGGCGTTGACGATGAAAAACCAGTCGTCCCCCTTGAGGCCCAGGAACTTCAGCGTGCGGCACGGCGCACTGCCGTAGGGCGGCTCGACGCCTCTTGCCTCGGCATCCTCGCGCGCTTTGCGCCGCCGCTCCTGCTCCTCGTCGGTGGGGATGCAGATCGGGCGGTCGCCCTTGTAGGTGTTCTGGTGATAGGGGTCGAACCAGCGCTCCTTGACGACGCCAAGCGTTTCGATCAGCCGCCAGCGGTCCGGGATCGGGATCTGGTCGACCGGAAAAGCCTCTGGCGGCGGAGCGCGCAGCGCACCAGGATTGTCCTGGGTGACGAGGTCGGGAAGCTGGCCACTGTACCCGGGCCGCCTGCGACCCTCGAGGATGTCGACGCCGACTTCGTCGGGCGGCTTGTCGAAGCCCGGCGAGCAGATCACCGGCCGCAGGTCGGGCGGCAGCTTGCAGGCATCGTCGACAAGCCTGGGTGGCTCCAACTTGTCGATTTCGGATTGCGTCTTCATTTCGACCGGAACCGATTCTTCGGGGACGCTATCCGCCATTGGTTGGGCAAAGAACAAGGGAATGGCGAGCGGCGACAAGGCCATCACAGCCCCTCGCAGGCATTCTGCTGCGCGGTATCCAGGAACGGTGCGAAGGGACAGCTGATGAAGCGCAGCCTGACCATGCTGCCCGCAACATTGACGACGATATTGTCGGCGCGGATCGCGGGCGGTGCGTTGCCGATGGTGCCTGTGCGCACACCTGCGTTGTTTGTGCCCAGGAAGCTGATCATGTCGTCCTGGTCGATGCCGTCGCCGGAAACTCCCAGACCGCCGACCAGCGTATTGCCGCGGTAAACCGGAACCGAACCGGGAAAGATCTGGATGCCGTTCTGAAGCCGGTTCTGGTTCGCCGTCACTTCGGGAATGAATGTGCAACGGTGCGGCGTATCGGTAGCAGTTGCACCATTTACGTAATTCAGGTGCTGCGCCAAATTCTGCAGCACGAGCGCCGATTGCAGGCCGGTCGAAAATGGATTGAACTGCGCGATAGGGCGCGAAAGCGGTCCGTTGGGATTGCCGACTTCGCCATCGGGGAAATAGGGGCGTGCGAGGTTGCCGCCAGAGCGGTCGGCAAAAGCGAAGGTGCCCGTCAGCGCGGCCGGATCGCCAAGGAACGCGCGCACCTTGCCGACGAATGCGTTCACGTCCCCACTGGGATCACCGAGCAGTTGGTCCGCCGCGTAGCGGCTTGAGAAGAAAGTGGCTGTCCGGGCCTTTTGCAGGCTCACGTCCGAGCCGAAGATCGGCGCGTCGGGCGAGCGGACGATGCCGAGTATTTGTCCGCGCGTATCGACCAGCGCGATCGACACATGCGCACGGCTGTCAAGCGGTTGGCGAATCTGCGCGCGGGCGCGTGTCATCACCTTGAAGGCTTCTTCCAGGATTGCCCGCGCTTCGGCCTCTGACAGCGGCTGCGAGACTTCCGCGCCATCGGTCGCGCCGCGGATCTGGTACCGGTTCGCGCCGCCGCCGTCGGTTATCACGAAGGCGTCGCGGTCGGAAAACTCGCTTGGGGTCGAAAGCCTGATGCCCGATGCCTCGGTGCCATAAGCCGTGCCCGCACGGATCGCGGCAGTCTCGAAATAGCCGATAACGGGCACGAGGCTCCCCAGCGCAGGAGCCGTCTGCGCATAAGTGGCGCCCGCGACATCGAACAGGCCGCCGTAAGCCGCATCGCTGAAGCGCAGCTGGGTTCCATCGACATAGACCCGGTCGGCGCGGATGCTAGCGGGTGCCTCCAGCCCCACAGTGCCTGCCAGCGCAATCTGCTCGTCCGCCGATATGTCGGTGTCGAGAACGTTGGGATCGAACGAGTAATTGCCGTCGGATTCGACGCCGATGCCGCCGACCAGCACACCGTTCTTGTAGAGTGGAAAGCCGCCCGGATCTGCCGAGAGGCCCAGCGGCGAACGCTTCGGACCGATCAGCGCGTCCGCACCCGCCGGTTTGAAGCGCGACGAGAAATCCGAACAGGGCAATTGACTGAACTGCACGCCGAACAACGGACCGCTTTCCAGACCGACAGTGGTTGGCGAAGGCGGGAAATGCTGTTGCACGATCATGCTCGCAGTGCGCGAGGAGAAGGCGTTGCCGCCGCTCGACAAATAGGCCCCGGTGATCGCCTTCGCTATGGCGGATGCGGCGGCCGGCACTTTCAGGCCACCCGGCGCGCCAAGCCCCTGGATGTCAATGTTCTGGCCGTTAGGCGCGTCGTCTATTTTGACCCGGTCGATGGCCCCGGTCATCGCGAAGACGGCCAAGACGTTGCCAACCCGGTCAACCACGGCAATCGTCGCCGGATGGCCCGAGGCATTGGCCTGCGCCGCCGCCTGCGCCAACACTTTCTGGACGTCGGCGAAGCTCAGCGATTCCAGGTTGGGCGCAACGTAGTCCTCGATCAAGTTGCCTGAACTGCCGCTACCCGTGCCGCCGCCGCCCGATGATCCCCCTAGTCCACTGCCATCTCCGCCGCTGGATGAAACGCTGTCATCGCCGCCACAGGAGGCCAGCACCAGGAATGTTGCGGCGAGTGCTGCGAATTTGCCCCCCGGAAACCTCATCAGCGCAACGCCTCTATGCTTTGTGCGGCTTTGGATAAAGCAGCCCGGTACGCTGCCGAATCGTATTGCTGCGGTGATCGGACCGCAGCATAGGCGCGATTAATGTTGGCGCGGATGCCTGCTGCGGCACCGAGAGTCACCCTGCCCTCACGCACAAGCGCGTTGAGCAGGGTGTCGATAGCCATGACTGCCTGCGAGGAACCAGCGTAGTCGGTAAAGCGCGACCGGATCGCGCTGCCGGCTATCGTCCGGATCACTGTAAAGGCGGTGTCGTCGGGATAGCCGCGTCCCGCCATCTCGTCGGACAACGCGCCGGCCGCAGTGTGGAGCTTTTCGGCAGCGGCAACGGCTTGAGGGCGGCCCTGTGCCATTGCCGCATGAAAATTGCGGCTCGCCTGATCGAAACGGTCAGCCTGTCCGGGGGCCAGCACGCGGGCAACTGCCGAGAGCATGATAATGTTCTCGTCGTTATAGGGCGGATAGCCGAATGTCGTCGGGCGACCAGGATTGGTTTCGAAAGTCCGGCTGGCGCCGGGATTGTCACTGATGGCGCGATGGCAGCTGTGGCAGTCGAAGAAGTAGAGCTCCGGGAAGATGCCTGTGTTGCCGTACCTGGCCTGCGCGAACAGCCTTGCCGAGCGTTGCACTGCTTGCGCCTGGCCGACCGCCCACATCTGCACGCTGTCTGTCGTACCCTTGCGCCTCTTGTAATCGTCATCGAAGTTATGGTGCTGCTGCAGGGCGGAAAACAGGTCCAGTTCAAAGGAAACTCGCGGATGGCCAGCGGCCATCATCGAATGGGTCACGAACTGGCCCGGTTTGTCGCTGCCGAAGTGGCAATCAAGGCAAACACTGGCCCTCGCTTGCGCCTTTTCGAGCGGGACAAGCCCGTTCGCGACATTGGACGCATGAGAGGCAGGGACGGCATAGTGGCTCGAGAGCCAGCCCGACGACGGCCCATGGCAGGACTCGCAGCCAACGCCGTCTGCGGCGCGGTAACGCGCGCCCCGCTGCCCATCCCGCGCTAATGTTGAATGGCAGCCGAGGCAGGCAGTCGCCGCGGTCGCATTGCCAAGGCCGAGATCGGCAGCAATCCGCGCGCCTCGAGGACTGGATAGAACGGCAAATGCGCGGCTGTGTGCACCCGATTTGCTGGACGACTCCTGCCATATTCGCAATTCATCCTGGCGAACGACCTTGCCATCGCCCTCGTTGCGGCCATGACAGGTTGACCCGGCACAGCTAGCCACACCTTCGTACTGACCTGCCAGCGCGCCGGATGCCGCAAAGCTGTCAGTCAACAGCAGGAAAATCAGGAAAAAACTGAGCCTTGCCATCGGTCGGACCCGCCCCGGTTGCCCCCAAACGCATTCAATCTACCATCGCCGTCGTTCGAGCCAATCGGACTCGAACCCGCGCCGCAACGTCCCTCCACTCCACGCCAATGCCTACCCCGGTTACGGGCTGGTCAACAAGGGGCAGAGCGAAAACCACCTAAAATTCTTCGACTTGGTCAGCCAGAACGAGGGAAAAGATGCATCTCGCGTTCGCTCTGAGCAGTGATGCGTCTGTGTTCTTGCTGATCCTGCTCAGGGTACCAATCCTGCTGCTGACTGCGACGGCGAGCTTAGCTAGGAGAAAATCCGAAAAAGCCAGCTTGCAATGTATCCAAGAGGGCGGGCGTGCATGATGTTCTGCTTATGCCACAAACGGTTTCAGTCCCGGTTCGGCCTTCGCCATGGCGCGCTGATACGCGGGCCGCTCACCAATCCGAGCAAGGTAGCTGCGAACCGCGGGGTATGCATCAAGCGACGTACCCCGGAACATCCTTCCGGTTGTAAGGCTGAAGACCATCATGATGTCTGCGGTGGTCAGGGTGCTGCCACCAAAGAACGGCGCCGCATTCAACCGCGCTTCGATCATCTGCCAGGACGTTGCGATCCGCTCGGTCAGAAATGAGGCGCCTCGGTTGTCTGGCTGCGCGGCATTGGCAAGCTTCAGCACGCTTTGCGCCATGAGCGCCGCCATGAAAGTGCCGTTGCACCAGTGAAACCAGAACAGGTGATTGTTCCCCGTCAGCACCATTGGCACAGATTAGAGGTTGTGATTTAAGGAGTGTTGGGGCTTCGTCGTAGTGACGAAGGAACGAAGATGAAGTCCCAACACTCCTTAAAAAAATCGCCGGTGAAGGCCCCTGCTGAGCGGGTGGTGAAAGACATCCGGCGGCAGACGCGGCGGCACTTCTCGGCTGAAGACAAGATCCGCATCGTGCTCGATGGGCTGCGCGGCGAGGACAATCACCCCATCGGTACCCGGTCTAAGGCCAAATCAGTGACTGCTGAAATTGCACGTGGTGAAGCAATCCTGACAAACTTCCTCGAAGGGGTGCCGGTCTGGCAGTATCTGCTGAAGGCGGACGCTGGTGTATCTCAGGCCGATTCTGATCGGGTGCACCTTGCCACTCGCTCGCGCGATAGCTAGGCTTTAATCTCTACTTATGTTATAGACATTAAGTTCAAAGCCCCACGAGGCCCGCCATGATTACATCAATCGCCAAACGCAGCGCTGGCCGCCCTACCGCGATCGATCCAGCCAAGGTCTGGCCGCAGGTACTGGCCCACATCGCCAGCGGTGATGCCCTCTCGACTGCCTTGCAGCGGCTGGAACCGGCACCGTCCTACACCTGGGCCAAGATCCAACTGCGCGAGAACACAGCCCTGCAAACGGCCTACCGCGCCGCCATTGAAGACCGCGCCGATGCTCTGGCTGACGACATCATCGCGCTGGCCGATAGCGAGCCGCCTGCGCACCTTGAAGGGCCTGCACTGTCAGCTTGGGTCCAGCAGCTGAAGCTGCGTGTACATGCACGCGAGTGGACAGCATCGAAGCTGCGGCCAAAGGTCTACGGCCAGCAGATCGACGTCTCGGTCCAGCATACCCAGATCAGCGTGCTGGCAGCACTGGAAATGGCTGAGAGGCGGGTAATCGAATTGGGTTAACCCGTTTTGCTCAGATGGGACCCACGCTTCCTTCTACATACTGTTTTGCTCGTTGGGATGGGTGTGGCCTTAGGGAGACCCGAACGACATTGGCAGGGAACTGACCTTGCCCTCGTCCAGCGTCTCCCTTGACGCGTTGACTATTCAGCCGATTGTCTTGGGGTGAGACTAAATCCTGGTGCGAATGTTCGTTAGTCAACTATTTCGCCGGCGACTGGGCAGCACGCTGTGCTCGCAGCCCGTTCTCGATCATGCCGAGGACGTGCTTGTCGTTGTCCTTCGAGATGAAATGATGGACCGGGCGCTCGATCAGCCAGGCAAGCCAGCGGTTTTCCATCCGGTATTCCTCGTGGAAATGGAACCGCGTGCGTCCACCGCCGATATCCTCAAGGTGGAACCAGCCCACGGCGCTGGACCGAGGCGGCAGCCCAATCGCATCGTAGCGGTGGAATTCCGGCGGGCGGCACTCGGTGATTATTTCCCAGCTGCGTGCCTTGCCGCCCACATACCAGGGAACCTGAAAAAAAGCCCGCCTGACGAGCCCCAGCCCGTTCTCGTCGCCCTCGTTGATGATCTCGATCCGCACGCTCCCGTGTTCGATCACCCGCGGATTGAACAAGGTCGTCGCGCGTGGATCGTATTTGCGCTCGGGGTGGAAAGTCGCCCAGATATCCTCGCGGGTAGCATCAATTTCCCAACTGACGTCGTGCACAATCATCGTAGCAATCTCCCCCTCATAATGTGCGCAATCAAACTGGCCATTCCGCCCTAAGCTTGTGCCTCGCGCGGAGCCTGCCAAGGCCGAATAGACCTTCGCCGCGCCTTCGCCTATGCGGTTACCTGCCATCCCGCCTGGCGAAGTGGTTGCGCTGGTCATAGGTGAGCTGCGCGACGACCGATGGCTCCAGCAAAGCATCGAGGTTCCACCCCGGGGCATGATAGCGCGATCGGATCAGTTCCGGCTCGGTGCAAAGCGCGATATGGCCGCCGGCGATATAGACAACCCGTCCGTTGAGCACCTCGGTTTCCGGACGGCTCAGCCAGGCCACCACTGCCGCGACGTTGTCGACATGCCCCTCGGGCTCCTGGCCGTTCATTCCGGGGAACCACTGGCCGCCCACTGGCGTCACGCCGAGCTGTTCGGTGACATAGGTCATGTCGTCGGCGATCTCGGGCAGGAACATGCGGCTGCCGGCACACGGGCGGATCGCATTGCAGCGGACGCCAAATTCGCCGACCTCGCGCGCGATGCTGCGAACGAAGGCGACCAGCGCTTCCTTGGTGGCGGCATAGGCCGACATTGCGAAGTGACCATAGCCAGAGGGCGAGGTCACGCAGATGATCGAGCCGCTGCCTTGCCGGACCATGTGCGGCACGGCGTAGTGGGTCATGGCGAAGGAGCTCTTGAGGTTGACCCGAATAATCGTGTCCCAGACGTCCTCATCCATCTCGTGTATCATGCCCCGGCGAATGATCCCCGCGCCGTTGAACAGGATGTCGAGCCTGCCCCAGCTGTCGATCGCCGCCGCCACAGCGGAAGCCGCGCCGTCCATCGCCGCGATGTCGGCGCAACTGGCGATCGCCGTCCCACCCGCTGCGGCGATCTCGGCGACGACCTCTTCGGCCACCGAGGCATCGGCCCCGCCGCCGCGAACCTCGCCGCCTAGATCGCAGACGACAACTTTGGCGCCTTCCTGCGCCAGCAACAATGCCACCGCACGGCCAATGCCGCGTCCTCCACCGGTCACCACCGCAACCTGTCCATCGAAACGGCCCATAACTGTTCTCCCTCAAATATTACTGGCAACTCCGGCTGTGCGTGGATGCCGGTCCCTACAGGGAATAGCCCTCGCGAGTCAGCGGGGTCGCTGCTCCCTCGACGCCGACCAGCACCGTACCCGCATCGATAAGCGCCTGTTCGCTGTTGAGGACATGCGAGCTGCCAGCCTGAATATCGCGGAAACAGCGCTGCAGGGCATTGCCATCACGCACAGCCCGCGTCGTGCAGGCGGCGAAGGCCGAATGAGCAACACGCTTGGCGACAGTGAAGGCCTGGCTGGTTGCGAGCTGGCCTTCAAGCCTCATCTCGGCGCTCACCCGGTCAGCCAAAGCGGCATCGTAAAGCTCCGAAAACGTGCGGCGGACAAAGGCATCGGCGGCATGGAGATCGGCAGTGGCCGAGGCGAAATCGTGGCGGAAGGTGTGCAAGTCTCTAACCATGCCGGTCCCGCGCGATTTCGTGCGCGCATAGGCGAGCCATTCGTCGAGCATCCGCCGCGCCGCGCCCAGGGCGAAGGAGGCGTGCGAAATGCATGGGATCGCCATGAACCCCATCCGGTAAAGCGCGCCGCCGCGCTGCTGCACTGGCGCTGCCGAATCGAAAAAGAAGTCCTCGGGCAGCACTTGCTCGGTGACTTCGAAATCGTAACTGCCGGTGCCGCGTAGTCCCAGCACATCCCAGTTACCAAGGAACCGCACGCTGTCGCGCGGCGCGAGACCGATCAGCATCGAGGGTTTCCCGTTCGCATCCAGCACCGGAGCGCCGCCTTCGTGCAACATATAGCCACCAACGATCCATTGCGCATGCGACGTGCCGGAACCGAAGGAATAGCGCCCGGAAATCCGGTAACCGCCATCGACGCGTTCGGCCTTGCCGGTCGGCGCAGCCTGCCCAGCAGCGCGTTGAAACCGGCCGCCGCGGAATATCTGTTCGACTGCGCGCGGGCCGAGGAAGGCTCCGGCAACCGCACCTCCGGTCATCACCGCATGCGAATACCATCCAGCAGACCCATCCCAATAGGACAGCTCGCTGATGGCATCGATCACATCGCCTGGATGCGCCTCGGCCCCGCCGAGCTCAGCAGGCGCCATGATTGCGAACAGCCCCGCCTCGTCGATAGCCGCAACCACTTCGGCGGTGAGCTCGTTGGCGCTCTCATCCGCGGCGGCAGCCTTATCGATCATCGGGCCCAGCGCGCGGG
The DNA here is from genome assembly GCA_947477745.1 of Sphingomonadaceae bacterium. Classification (GTDB taxonomy): domain Bacteria; phylum Pseudomonadota; class Alphaproteobacteria; order Sphingomonadales; family Sphingomonadaceae; genus Novosphingobium. The sequence continues at coordinate 27,803 of CANJUF010000023.1, forward strand.
TGCGCTGCAGCCATGTCTCGCTGCTCGAAACCAATGGAACTGCGGAATTCGCCATCGATGATCCTCCAGAATCGCACCAACCATATGCGTGCCGCGCCGGGATCAAAACCCCCCTCTGGCGGAGAGGCAGCAACAGTTGCATTAAGGTGCGCCTCTCAGCACAATGAGCCAACCGCATTTAGATAGAAAGCGTCAAACGCATGACGACGCAGACTGGTGGAGCCCGAAGTGAATTTGCCCGCAACTGGACGGTAGTTCTGGCCGGGGCGCTGGGAATGGCGCTGGCTTCGGTCGGGGTCTATGCCTTAGGTGTCTTCATTCACCCGCTCGAGCAGGAATTCGGCTGGAAACGAGCGGAAATAGTCGCCGGAATGAGCTTCATTTCGGTGTTCGGAATGGTCAGCTCGCCCGTCATCGGTTACATCGTCGATCGTATCGGGCCGCGCCGGATCGGAGTGACCGGCGTACTCCTCGCATGCATTGCTCTGGCTGCGCTCTCGTTTACCGGACCTTCGATCTGGAGCTGGTGGCTCCTGTGGATACCGCTTGCCCTGGCCGGCAACTTCATCAATCCGACCATCTGGACCTCCGGTGTATCGAGCCTGTTCGACGCGGGACGGGGATTGGCGCTGGCGCTGGTGCTCGGGGGGACTGCGCTGTGTTCGACACTGACGCCCATCCTGGGCAACTATTTCATCGAGACACTCGGCTGGAGACATGCCTTTGTCGCCCTGGCTGCATTCTGGGGCATTCTGGTGATTCCGCCAGTCTTGCTGTTCTTTACCAGCGCAAGCGATCGCAATCGCGCGGTGCCGAGCGAGCGAAGGGTTGCTGCTGCGGCTCTTGCCGGCAGCGGGGTCCGCGAAGCGATCCTCTCGTTCAAATATCTCAGACTTGCCGTGGCTGGATTTCTGGCCTCGCTGATTGTCGTATCGCTGGTCACCGGTCTCGTGCCGATCCTCACCTCGCTGTCGATCGAGCGGCAGTCGGCGGCCAATATCGCCGGCATGGTCGGCGTGTCGACCGTGACCGGACGGTTGATCGGAGGCTATTTGCTCGACCAGGTGAACGGCAATCTGGTCGGCGCCGTCAGCATGGTTCTGCCGATCATCTCCTGCGCGCTGCTTCTCGCTTTTCCGGGCTCGGTCCCCATGGCCGTCGCCGCCGTGTTGTTTCTCGGTCTGTCGCTGGGCGTAGAGCTCGATGCGGTCGCCTATCTGGTCAGCAGACACTTCGGCATGCTCCACTATGGCGTGCTATTCGGCACGATTGTCGGACTTCTCTCGATAGCGACCGGCATGGGGCCGCTGCTCATCAGCTTCGTCTATGACGCAACCAAGTCCTACAACGGAGTGCTCTGGGGCTATATCCCGCTGTGCCTGTTGACCTCGGCGCTGTTCGCCAGCCTCGGGCGCTATCCGGTGTTCGATGTTCCCGCTGCAGCGCCGCCAGGCAAGATTCAGACAATGAAGTCCGCATAGGATCGCATGAGATCGACGGCCTTTTGCGGCAGTTGCGACGGCGGCTTGCCACCAGTCGCCTGATAGCAGCCAAGGATCACTTCGGCGGTTCGCTCGACGATCTGCACCATGTCCGCCGCCCGCCGCAGCGAGGTTCCGGCGACGACAATGCCGTGGTTGACCATCAGCACGACCCATTCGGATTTCAGCCCTTCCGAAACCAGCTCAGCCAACTCGTCAGAGCCCGGCATAGTGTAGGGGATGCGCAGAATATCGCCGAAGAAGGCCGCTTCGGACGAAATCGGGTGGAACGGCAGGCCGGCGTTGGCCAGGATCGTCGCATTGGGCGCATGGGCATGGATGACTGCATTGGCCTTCGGCTTCTTCTTCAGCGTCTGGGTGTGAAATAGCCATTCCGATGACGGCTTTGGCGATGCGGGGTCCAGCAATTCACCATCGAGCGTGATGCGCGCCATCAATTCCGGGCTGAGATCGCCCTTGAAGATCGCGCTCGGCGTGATCCAGCATTGATCGGGATTGTTTTCGCATCGCACCGAGACATTGCCGCCGGTCGCGGTGATAATGTTATACTGATAGAGCTCGTTGACGATGTCGAGCATTTCGCGGCGCTGGTCACGCGGCGGGATCTCTGGCTCCTTGACCTGCGCCGGGACAGCCACCTGCGCGTCGCGGACGCCGCGATGCTTGATCCCGGCATTCTGGTCGCGTTGCAGATCGGAAACTCCAGGCGCCGGCTTCTTGAGCAGCGCGGCGAGCTTGGCCGTGGACGGCTGCTTCCTCGGCTTGCTCCAGCTGAACTCGCCCAGAACCTTGGGGTTGAGGCAGGCCAGCCGGGTATCGCCGCCAAGCAGCTTTTCGAGCGCCGCGCAAACATCCGCGCCCTGATGCTCGGCCACTTCGGCCGTATTGCCGCCGATATGCGGGGTCGAAAGCACATTGGCATGTTTGACCAGGGGATGATCGAAGCCCGGCGGCTCCTCGAGGAAAGTATCGAGCGCCGCGCCGGCGAGTTTGCCGCTCTCAACGGCTTCGAGCAGGGCAAGCTCATCGACCAGCTGGGCACGGGCAGTATTGATGAAACAGGCGCCCTGCTTCACTCGCGCGAACTGCTCCGCGCCAAATATGTTGCGGGTTTCAGGCGTTACGGCGGCATGCAGGCTGATGAAATCGGCCTGGGCGAGCAGGTTGTCGAAACTGACCAGCTCGACCCCGGCAAGCGCCGCCGCTTCCTGAGTCGAATAGGGGTCGGCCGCAATCAGCCGGGCGCCGAAGCCTTGCAAGCGCTGCGCGACCATCCGCCCGACTGCGCCAAGCCCGACCAGGCCAATCGTCTTGTGCCACAGTTCGCGGCCCTGCAGCCCGGAGTAAACCTTGGCCAGTATCGCGGCATTGCCGGCAGTGGCTTCCTCATCCTTCAGCAGCTGCGTCGCCGGGATCAGCTTTCGCGCTAGAGCCAGCATGAAGCCCACGGTCAGATCAGCGACTGCCGCCGAATTGCGACCCGGCGTAAACAGCACCGGCACACCAAAGGCACTGCAGGCCTCGACATCGACGTTGACCGCATTGCCGCGGCAGGCAACGACCACGCGCAAGTCCGGCAGCTCGCTGAGCACCTGGGCTTCGACAATGTCGACTTCGGTGATGAAGACCTGCTTGCCCTGCAGGACCGACACCAGATCGGGCCCGCGCAGGATCTTTCGAGTTTCGCGGATGCTGGTGTATTCGACATCCATGATGCGGCGCAATTTGGCGAGCGAGGCCGGGTCGAACCCTGCGGTGACGAGCGCGCTTGCCGCCGGGCGCACGGGCGCTTGATCGGCCGCCGATCCCGCCATGGCTGCTTGCAGAGCGGAACGGACGTGAGCGTTCACTTGCGCGGTCATGCCCGACGTGCCCGCGTCGCGGATCGCCGCCCAGTCAGCGTAACTCTGCTGCGCGGCGCTCCGCTTGGCTGCGGCCGATTTGGCGGGACTGTGGTTCTTGACCAAAGCGCGCGCCGCTGCCGCCATGTCCTTGAATGCGCCCGCCGCGACGGCGCCGCAGATCGCCGCGCCCAGGCTAGACGACAAATATTCGCCGGCGCGCGTGACTGAGCCATCCATGATGTCGGCGAGCACCTGGGCAAATATCCCGCTGCGGGCAAAGCCGGCCGACAGGGTGACATCGCGATAGCTTTTGCCGGTAATCCGCCCCAGCGCCTCGACATTCGCGCGAACACCGCAGGCATAGCCGTCAACTATCGCCCGGCATAGATGACGGCGCGGATTTTCGTCGGCGGCGCAGGTCAGATGGCTGAGCGTGATCTGGCCCGCCGGCATCATCGGATCGCGGAAGTTGGCGACATCCGCCCCGAAAGTCGAGAGCATGCCCATGGCACCATAATCGGACTGCGCGGCTTCGGCGAACAGGCGTAGTTCAGGCTCGGGCGCTTCGGGAAACAGCAGCCGTGCCATGAAGGTCAGCGTTTCGCCCATGGTGCCGCCCGAACTCTCCAGCACGAATAGGCCGGGCACGACATGATGGCCGCTCCAGGTGCGCCCCTGCTCGTCGATCAGCGGCTGATCGGTGACCAGCATGATCGGGGCAGTCGTGCCGGCAACGCAGCCGATCTCGCCGGACAGGATTATGCCGCCGCCGAGCAGGCTGCACTGCGAATCGCCGCCGCCCAGACCGACCACAGTCGCGGTCGACAAGCCCAGATGCGCGGCCGCCTGCTCGCTAAGCTTGCCCAGCGCGCTGCCCGATGCAAGCACCTGCGGGAAGATGGAGGGCGAAACGCCAAGCCATTCGATCCGCGCAACGTTCCATTCGCGCGCGGCAAGGCTGAAAAGCTGAGTGACCCCCGCTTGCGAAAAATCGGTTGCACGCAGGCCACAGAGCCTGAAATTCACCCAGTCGCCCAGGCTGAAGACACAGTCTGCTGCTTCAACCACCTCCGGCATAGTCCGCTGCAGCATCCGAAAACGCGCCGGCAGATGCAGCGCGGTTGGCCAAATGCCGGTCTCGCGGTTGAGCTCATCGCCGCATTCGGCCGCAAGCTCGGCGCTCTCCATGACCGCGCGGGCATCGCGATTGGGCACCGCGAAGATTGGTCTGCCTTGCTTGTCGATGATCGCCGTGCCGCAGCGCACTGCCGATACGGCGACGCTGGCGATCTGATCGGGGGCAACGCCAGCTGCCGCGACCGCTTCGCGGGCCGCCTCGCCGATCAACTGCCATGTCAGATCGAGATCGATGCCGAACGCCAGACCGGTCTTGTGGGCTTCCGGAATAAACGACCAGCTCCGCGTCGCACTGACGCAGCTTGCGGTCTCGGCATCGACCAGCAGGCAGCGCACGCCGCCGCCGCCGATATCGATCCCCATGAAATATTGCGTGCCCATAAACCTCTCTTCGAATGAACTGCGGCTCGTCAAACGCAGGTTGTTGCCTGCCGAGCACGCTCACAAGCCATAAAGCGCAATCGCGGTTGCGCCGACGATCCAGCCGACAGCTTCGCGGCCGGCGGCATCGATCACCGATTGGATCGCGCCCGGCTATAGCCGAAACAGCCCTCACTATGGGGATAGTCGCTTGCCCACATCACCCGGTCCGCGCCGAGATAGTCGAGCTGGCTGAGCCCGAGCGTCGCATAGCAGTTGCGGTGCCAATATTCGCTCGGGCGCATTTCGATCCGCTCGAACCATTGCTTGCGGTCTTCGCTCTGATGGACGGGGTTACGGCCGCCCCAGAACGAGTTCGCAGCGCTTTGGGGGATGCCGCGCGCGCCTGGCGGACAGTTTTCTTCCAGCCACGCACGAACTTCCGCGCGGAAGGCGGACAGGTCGTCTTTGTCCTGCCCCGCCATATCAGTCCTCCAGCCCGAACAGTTTCATGGCATTGCCACGCAGGAACTTGGGCCACACTTCATCATTGAAGGGAACATTTTCGAGCTCGGAGAAGATCCGCTCAAGGCTTAGCCCCATCGGGAAATAACCAGCGTACATGATCTTGTCGGCACCGCGCGTGTTGGCATAGTCGATGATCGCCTTGGGGTAGTGCTTGGGCGCGAAGGCGCTGGTGCTGTAGTAGAGGTTGGGAAACTTCACCATCAGCTTGACCGCCAATTCCTCCCAGGGTTCCGCCCCGTGCCGCATGACGAATTTGAGCTCGGGGAAGAAGCAGACCACTTCCTCGATCAGCTCAGTCCGCTGGCATTGGCTGCCAAAGCGCGGGCCGGCGATGCCGGTCGTGCAGAAGATCGGAATGTTCTCTTCGATGCAGGTCGCATAGATCGGGTAGAACTTGTTGTCGTTGATCGCCACCTGCGGATACATGCCGGCTGGAAAGGCGGTCACTGCCATGAGGTTGTGGTCGCGCTTGAGCTGGCGGATACGCCGCACTTCCTCCATGCCGCGATTGGGATCGCATTCATAGCTCAGCAGGAAACGGTCCGGGTGCTTGGCAAATTCCGAGAGGCGTTCGGTATCGACGTGGTTGCCCCCGACCATCGCCTTGTCGATGCCGAACTTGTCCATTTGCTCTAGGGTCCAGGCGACCTTGTCGTCAGACGCGTCGGTCGTCGGGATGTCCTTGAACATATATTCGGCGGGCATCTTGAACGTATCGCGGGTCTGCGTGTCCATGATCCTTGGCTTGAGGAATTCGTAAAATTCCTTGTTGTCGGTCGAAATCGGAATGCTGAGCATCAGGTCGATGACGCCGACATTTTTGGGAATGGGCATGGGTTGGGCCTTTCTGGGATTACGCTCGGTTCTGCCAGTGGTCATGATAGCGGCGGGCAAGCGCGACCTTGTCGACCTTGCCCAGATCGTTGCGCGGCAGCGGGCCAAGGTCGAAGCACACCTCGGACGGTACCTTATATTCGGCAAGCTGGCTGCGGACATGGGCGCGCACGCTGACTTCTTGGAGTTTTGACGACACATCATCGCGCAGGACAACCGCGGCGATGGCGCGCTCGCCCAGCCGCTCGTCGGGCACGCCGAAGATTGCGACCTCGAGCTGGTCGTCGAGCATCGAAAGGACCCGCTCGACCTCGGCGCAATAGATGTTCTCTCCGGCAGAGATCACCATATCCTTGGCCCGGTCGGCGATATAGACCAGCCCGTGCTCGTCGAACCGGCCCATATCGCCGGTTCTCAGCCAGCCGTCCCGGAATGCCTCACAGGTCGCGGCCTCGTCGTTCCAATAGCCTTTCATCACCTGCGGGGCGCGCACCTCGAGCTCGCCGATCTCGCCGGCTGGCAAGAGCTTGCCGTCTGCATCCACCACACGGATATCGGCGAGCGGCGCGGTCATGCCGACAGTGCCGGGAAAGGCGCCATAGACATCGGCCGATCCGGCGGTAACCGGCCCCGAAGCTTCGGTCTGGCCCCAGCCGCCGCTCATGCCGGCCGCGGGGAATGTCTCAAGCAGGCGCCGCGCGAGGCCGACCGGCGTCGACTGGCCGCCAATCGAAAAATTGCGAACGCTGCGCAGTTTCTCGGGCGCGTTAGGCAGCGCCAGCATGTCGGAGAATATCAAGCTGGGGCCCGACAGCGCATTGACGTGGTTGGCCTCGATCCGGTCGAGCGCTTCGGCCGGGTTCCAGCGCTCCATCAAAGTCATCAGTCCTCCGCCCGCCAGCGACATCAGCAGGATGGTCAGCCCCGAAATATGGAACATCGGGAACACCAGCAGCGAGGATGATAGCGGGCTTGCCTGGCGCAGCGCATCGATGGGATAGCCGTATTGCTTCGCGGCAATCGTCAGCGCGGCCTCGCGGCGAAACTCGCCCTCGCGCGCAACAAGGCACATGTTGCGGTTAGTCATCGTCGCGCCCTTGGGCCGGCCGGTGGTGCCCGAGGTGAACAGGATGATCGCCGGATCGTCTGCGGTCTGCGCCGGCATCGGCGGCATGGCGGCAGAGCCACGGTCAGCCGCCAGTGCCTTGAGCTCAGCCAGACCCATGACCGGGCAATCCGTGCGTCCCTTCAGTTCGTCATCGCGCGGATCGTCGGCGATGACCAGCCGGCTGCCGACGCGGCTCGCCGTATAGGCGATCTCCTCAGGCGTTCCGCGACTGTTGAGCAACGCGACCACTGCACCGAGGCGGATCAGCGCGAAAAAGGCGATGAACCATTCGGGCAGGTTGCGCATCGCCAGACCGACGACATCACCCGCCGTAATACCATGATAGAGATGGAGCCCGGCGGCAAGATTATCTGCAGAATCAAATATTTCCTGAAATGTCTTCCGCTTGCGTTGAAACTCAAGAAAGTCGCGTGCCGAATGCTCCTGGCGGACTGTTTCGAGGAAGGCGTTGAGCGTGACAGGAGTTCCGGCAAAGACGCGCCTGTAGGGCTCGTCCGGGTCTTGAATCGCGAATGCGCTGCTCGCTGCGGTCAATTCGGCGCAAGCTTCGCGATATTGTTGCAACGGATCTTCACCCGCCATCGCTATTCTCCCCGCGTCGGGAAACCTTGATTGCCCCAAGTGCTCGCTCTGAGCAGGTAATCCTAATTTAAAATTTTAGCTCAGCAAAAATTTCTCGCGGCCCCATCCCGTAACAGATGCCCAACGCCAAGGCCCTACCCCCCGGGGGGTAGGGGGGGCTTTCAATTGGGTCAGAGGTGGCTGGCCCGTGCCCTTTGGCCCTTTTGAGGTGGCAAACCAGAAAGCCATCCGAAGCCATCGGCCTAAAGCCCACGAGTTATCGGGGATCCATTATGGGAACCAAGGAGCCAATTCACTATTTATCCTTATAAATCAAGGATAATTGGCGGAGAGGGTGGGATTCGAACCCACGTTACGGTTTCCCGTAAACCGCATTTCGAGTGCGGCGCATTCGACCTCTCTGCCACCTCTCCGCAGGGGTGCCCGATCGCGCATAAGGCGCTGTATGGTCGAGGAAGCGCGGCGGTTAGCCGACAAGCCCGGCTTTGCCAAGCCCCGTTGGTCGCGCATCGGTGCATGAGCGCAAAGGCGCGCTTGTTTCGCACCTGCACAATTCCTATATCGCTCGCATGAACCGTGCGACTTACTATTCGCCGCAGGCTGGCCGTCTGATCGACTCGCCGCGCCAGATGAAGGCCCGCTTCGCCATCGGCGACATCGTGAAGCACCGACATTACGATTTTCGCGGGGTCGTCTTCGATATCGATCCGGTCTTCGCCAACAGCGACGAATGGTACGATTCGATTCCGGCCGAAGTGCGGCCCAAGCGCGAACAGCCGTTCTATCACCTCCTCGCCGAAAACGAGGACGCGAGCTACGTCGCCTATGTAAGCCAGCAGAACTTGATGCGCGACGCCGAGGGCGGCCCGGTCGATCACCCCTCGCTGGCCGAAATGTTCGAGGATTTCGCCGAAGGGCGCTATCGCCTGCGGCAGGGCCTCGCGCACTAACTCAGAAAATTAGCCTGCGGGTCGCATGCCCCGCAGGTGCCGGGTGCGCTCGACCCCAGCGATCATCGGCGCCGCCTCGCCGCTGCGCTCCATGCGCAGGTAGGAGAGCGACGAGGTCTTGATGTACCAGCGGCCGTCGATCTTCTCGTAGGTTTCGAGGTAGTGGCCCCAGCCGTGGCTCTGGCTGCCGTCGACATAGATGTTGTAGTCCTCCAGCGACCAGACGCCCGACGCGGTGGTGTCGCCGGTCAATTCGATCTCGGGCATGTGGCCCTGGTGGATCGACTGGACGATGCCGAGATTGCTGACATATTCGACGAAGGGGCCGCGCCCGGTGATCTTCTCGCCGCCGGCGCCGCTGGTATCGAAAACCACGTCGGGCGCGAAGATCAGCGCATAGTTTTCCCAGTCCTGCGCATCCAGAAACCTGAAATAGCGCGCCTTGAGCTTCCTGATTTCCTCGATGTCGTCCATGTCGTGTCCTCTCCCGATCAATCCGTCAGCTTTTCAGCTTCCAGCCCGAGCGCAGCACCAGAAAGGTAATCAGCGCGAGCGCCGCGTTCATCACACCCAGCCCCAGCGCAGACTGGATCACCGCCGCGTTGGTATCGCCGATGTCGCTCTGGCCCAGAAAGCCGAAGCGGAAACCCGAGATGACATAGAAGAACGGATTGGCGCGGCTCACCGTCTGGAACACCGGGGCGAGGTTATCGATCACGTAGAACGTGCCCGAGAGCAGCGAGAGCGGCGCGATGATGAAATTGGTGATCGCGGCGTTGTGATCGAACTTGTCGGCCCAGATCGAGGATAGCAGGCCGAGGACCGACAGGAACATAGATCCCATCAGCCCGAACCACGCGACGGCCCAAGGATGCGCGAGCGACAAGTCAACGCCCGGCCACAGCAGCATCAGCGCATAGAGCGCGAGGCCCACCAGCACCGCGCGGGTCATCGCCGCGCCAACCATCGCCAGCATAAGTTCGGCATTCGAAAGCGGCGGCATCAGGAAATCGACGATCGTGCCCTGCATCTTGCCCGACAGGAACGAGAAGCTGGCATTGGCGAATGCGTTCTGCATCATGCCCATGACGATGAGCCCCGGCGCGACGAAGGTGGCGAAGTTGACGCCCAGCACCTCGCGCCCGCCGCGGCCCAGTGCGACCGAGAAAATCACCAGAAACAGCAGCGTCGTGATCGCCGGCGCCCAGATCGTCTGGGTCTGCACCTTGAAGAAACGCCGCACCTCCTTCATATAGAGGGTCTTCAGGCCGATCCAGTTGACCCGGTGGATCACCGGCACGCCCTTGGCGGGAAAGCCGCCCGCAGTGCTGGCGTCTGTCAGTGTTGCGGAGGATTCGGTCAAAGCGGGTTGATCGGCCATCCTGCGGCGACTATCGGCTGCCTGTCGCGGTGGCAAGCGGGCTTTGACTGCGCAGGGCCTCATCAAGGAATGGAATTGCAATGAGCTGGACCGACGAGCGGATCGAGACGCTGACCAAGATGTGGGAAAGCGGCGCGACCGCGAGCCAGATCGCCGAGGAACTCGGCGCGGTGAGCCGCAACGCCGTGATCGGCAAGGCGCACCGGCTGGGCCTCAAGGCGCGCCCCTCCCCGGTCAAGCCCAATGAGGCTGAGACCGCTGCGCGTGTGGTCAAGAAGCCGAAGGCTCCTGCCACTGCCGCGCCGGCACCTGCGCCCGCTCCGGCCAAGCAAGCCGCGCCGGCCCGGCCAGCCAAAGTCGAAGCCATGACCGCCGCAGAACCGGCAGAAGCCGAAGCGCTGACAACGCCTGCCCCGGAAGCCGATCAGGATGCCGAGCCGCCCGTCACTCCCGTGTCCGATCGTCCGCGGATCGTCTCGGTCGGACCCGGCGGCTTCCTGCGCCAGGGACCGGGCGATCAGCAGGCGCCGATCCCGCCCGCGCCGCCGCGCCGCCTGGTCCCGGCCAAGCCCAGCGCCGAGATCGCGGGCAAGACCAGCCTGCTCGATCTCAACGAGCGTATCTGCCGCTGGCCGATGGGCCATCCCGGCGAGCCGGATTTCCATTTCTGCGGCGAGAAGGTGAACCCCGGTTTCCCATATTGCGTCGATCACTGCGGGCGGGCTTATCAGGCGCAACTGCCGCGCGGCGCGCGCCGTCCGCCCCCGCCGCTGCCGTTTGGCGGCCCGCGCGTGCGCTGACTGATGCTCTAACCCACTGCGGGTTCGGGTTCACGCACCGGCTCGCGGTCGGTCCGGTCGGGCCGCAGCAGCAACGAAACCAGAGCGGCGGCGAGCGTCAGGCCGGCGATCGTCGCCATGGTGATCGTGAAGCCGGTCGCCGACGGAATCTTCGCTCCGCCTTCTGGCGTCAACAGCGCACCGACCGTCAGCATCACGGCGATGACCTGCGAGCCGATCGACTGCGCCATGCCGCGCAGCACCGACAGCGCGCCGATCGCCTCGCTGGTCCGCTCCTCAGGCACCGAGGCGACGATCACATTGGGCAACGCGGCGTTGAGCATGGTCGTGCCGAACGAGATCACGCACAACAGCACGATGACTTGCGCGACCACGGTCGGAAAGGTCAGCGCGGCCAGCCAGCCTGCCGCGCCGATAATCCCTGCGATCAGGATCGGGAGGCGGATGCCCCGCTTCTGCTGGAGCCAGCCCGAAAACGGCCCGGCAAAAAACGAAAGCACGTTGGACGGCAGCTTGATCAGGCCGGTCGCGGTGGCGGTGAGGCCGAGCCCGGCCGCCGTCCATAACGGATTCTGGCCGTAGGCCGAGAACACCAGCGTGATCTGCATCGTGCCCAGCGAGAGCAGCACCGCGATCAGGATCGCCAGCGAGACATTGCGGCTGGCTAGCAGGCGCAGGTTGATGAAGGGCTCCTGCGCCGCAAGGCTGCGCCGCGCCCACAGCACGATGAGAACCAGGCCAAGCACCATCAGCCCGATCACGGTAGTATCGAACCAGCCATAGTCATTGGCATAGCTGATGCCGAGCAGCAGCGCGGAAATGCCCGGTACGGGCAGCACGCCTTCGATCCAGTCGATCGGCGTGCGCTGCGGCGTCCCCCTGGTTCCGGGGATCAGCAGCTTGATAACGATCCAGGCCACCACCAGCATCGCCGCGCTGACGATGAACAGCGTGTGCCACGGAAAATGGTCGATAAGCCAGCCGCCCAGCACAAGCCCGGTTGCGGTGCCCATGCCTTGCCCTGTCGTCATCAGGCCGATGGCGACCGGCACCCGCTCCTTGGGCAGAACCTCGCGAATGATGCCGATGCTCAAGGGGATCAGCGCGGTGGCGCAGCCCTGAAGCGAGCGGCCGAGCAGCACCAGCAGGTAATCGGTCGTCACCGCGCTCAGCACCGAGCCCGCAACCGCAATCGCAAGCATGACCAACAGCACGCGCTTGCGGCCATAGAGGTCGCCCAGCCGCCCTGCCATCAGCGCCACCGAAGTGCCGATAAGGCCGTGCGCGGTCACCAGCCAGGTCGCCTTCACCGGATCGCCGAATTCGCGGATCAGCGTCGGCAGCGCGACGTAGATCATCGTCGTTTCGAACACCGCGGCGATCTCGGCAATCAGCAAGGCGCCAATGATGATCCAGTAACTCGAACGCATTGGCTGCTTGTCTCCCGCCGCTCAGGCCGCGCGGGCACTGGCGTAATTGTGCCGCCGGTCCTTTCACGATTTTGCGCGGCTGGCAATTGTTTGCGTCCGCAAGGCGCTGGACCTACCAGAACGGCATCGCGGGGATGAAGGAGAGATGCATTGTCTGTTTCGCTGCACACTGTGGTCATTGGCACGTACCAGCAGTTGCTGCCGCAGGCGGCGCGGCTGATCGGCAAGGCCGAGGCCTTTTGCGGCGAGACGGGAACGAACGCTGAAGACCTCGCCAAGGCCAGCCTCGCGCCCGACATGTGGCCGCTCTCAAAGCAGTTCGAGCAAATCGCCCACCACTCCGCGCGCGCCATCGTGGCGGTGCGGGAGGGCAGCTTCACGCCGCAGCCAGACGAATTTCCGCATGATTTCGCGGCAATGCGCAGCGAAATCGCGGCGGCCCGGGCCGTTATCGACGCGGTCGGCCCCACTGAGCTGGATTCGCTTGCCACCCGCGACGTGCAGTTCAAGGCGGGCAAGTTCGACATGATGTTCACCGCCGCCGATTTCCTGATGTCGTTCAGCCTGCCAAGCTTCAATTTCCACCTGACAACCGCTTACGCCATCCTGCGCATGAAGGGCGTCGAACTTGGCAAGCCCGACTATCTGGGCAAGCTGCGCAGCAAATAGACGGCCTACCAAAGTGTTATTCTGACAGCGAAAAATCGGCACCGCATAAGTGATTGCGACCGCCGCTTTTATCGAAATCCTAACCAGACCTGTTTAGCCGTAATCAGCTACGACGCTGGAGATCGGCATTTGTTGCCAGGGAACGACATACTGGGTTCGCTCGTCAACCCGAGCAACTGGCGCAACTACCTGTTTGCGCTGCTGCAGCTTGGCTTGCTGGCTCTGCTGCTTGGCGCGGTCTCTGCACCTTGGCCGCTTGGCCGTTCGCTTGCGCTCGGCGCGCTCGCGCTATTCATCTTCGACCTTGCCGTACTGTCCTTCTCCGCGGTGAAAGCCCGCGACCAGTTGCTCGAGAGCGCAACCAACTTCGTTGCCGCCCAGCAGAACCGCACGCAGATCGAAGAACTGTTCGCGATGACCGACATGCTGCAGGCAGCCGAAGACCACGAAGACGCTGGCGCGATCCTCGAGGCGACCGCGCTGCGCCTGCTGCCGCAATACGGCGGCGCGCTCTATGTCTTCAACAATTCGCGCGACCGGCTCGATCTCGCCAAGAAATGGAATGTTGGCGATACATTCGATCCCAGCGACGCGCTGCTTCCGGGCAATTGCTGGGCCTTGAAGCGCGGCAAGCCCCATATCAATGCGCGTGGGTCGGACACGCTGTGCTGCATGCACCATGTCGGTCCGACCGCCACGGTCGAAGTGCCGATGATGGCGCGCGGCCAGGTCCACGGCCTGATCATGCTCTCGCTCGATGCGCCCGATGCCTTCGCGTCGTTGAAGGGCGTGCGCAGGATCGCGCGCGCGCTGGCCGATTCGATGTCGCTGGCGCTGTCGAACATCGCCTTGCGCGAAAAGCTGCGCACCCAGTCGTTGCGCGACCCGCTGACCGGGCTGTACAACCGCCGCTACATGGAGGACGCGCTCGATCGTCTGGTCAGCCTTGGCGAGCGCACCGGCGGCGCTACATCGGTGCTGATGATCGATCTCGACAACTTCAAGACGCTCAATGACCAGAACGGCCACGCCAAGGGCGATGCGGTGCTGCGCGATGTCGCCGCCCAGCTTGTCGCCGCGCTGCGGCCCTCCGACGTGGTGAGCCGCTACGGCGGGGAAGAACTCGTCGTCATCCTGCCAAGCTGCGGGCTCGACGATGCGGCGATGAAAGCGGAAACGCTGCGCCAGCGCATCGAGGCGCTGAGCGAGGCGCACGGCATCGCGATCACGGCGTCGATCGGCGTGGCGACGATACCCGAAACCGCGTCCAGCCCGGTCGACGTGATACCGCTCGCCGATGGCGCGCTATATACAGCCAAGCAGGCCGGCAAGAACCGCATCGCGTGCGCCGAGCGCCGCGCGGGCAAGGAAGAGAGCCAGCCGCGACTGGTCGTCTGATTACCTAAAGCGCCCCGCCCGAAGGATCGATCAGCGTCTTGCACCCGGACTTGGTGGTCATCAGCTCCTCGAACACCGACGGAACTTCATCGAGGCCAATCGTCGAGGTGTGCATCGCCGAAGGATCGAGCGCGCCGCTCTCCATCGCGTCCAGCACGGCAGCGAAATCCTCGTGCGTGTAGCAGTTGGAAAAGCCGATGGTCAGCTCGCGCTTGACCGCCATGTTGGGATAGAGATGGTCCTTGTCGAAGCAGACGCCGACCACCATGATCGTCGCCTCGTAAGCGGCAACCTCGATCGCCTGCTGGATCAGGCCGGGCACGCCGACGCATTCGAAAATGACATCGGGCCGCCGCCCGGCGATAGCGACGATCTGCTCGGCAAGGTCGCCCGCGCGCGGGTCGATAGTCGCATCGGCGCCGATTGCCTTGGCGAGCTCGCGCCGCTCTGCCGACATTTCCGAAACGATCACCGTGCGCGCGCCTGCAACCTTGGCGAACTGGACCACGCCCGCACCTATCGGGCCAGTGCCGATCACCAGCACGACGCTGTCCTTGCCGATGGGCGTGCGTGATACCGCCCGGCGCGAGACCGAAAGCGGCTCGACCAGCGCGGCCTTGTCGAAGCTAACATTGTCGGGCACGCGGTGCAGCGAGTGCGTGGGAACGGCGGTATATTCGGCGTAACCGCCCGAATGATCGTGCGAATATCCGGTGAACACGATCTGCTCGCACAAGCCGATCTTGTCCTGCAGGCAAGCCTCGCACTGGCCGCAATGATGGATCGGCAGAGAGACCACCCGGTCGCCCGGCTGCCAGTCCTGCACACCCTTGCCCAGTTCCGAAATCACGCCCGCGAACTCATGCCCGAAGACGACGCCCGCAAAGGCGGGATTACCGCCCTCCTTGACGTGCAGGTCCGAGCCGCAAATGCCGACGCGCGCGACCTGGAGGCCGACTTCGCCGGGGCGCGGACGCGGACGCTCGATCTCGCGGATGGCGAGCGGTTCGCTGCTACTGGTGAAAACGGCGGCGCGCATGATTCTCTCTCCAAATTTTCCTTCTGTCCGGGCGATTGTCACCCCGGCGCCGGCCGGGGTCCAGCAGAATCGCAAGACCCTGGGTTCCGGCCTTCGCCTGAATGACGACACAAACCAAAAAGGGCCGCAGGATTGCTCCCACGGCCCTTCTTGTCTCAAACGCTCGCGCGCCGGAATTAATCGTCCTTGAGGAACGCCGGGACGTGGTCGGGATTGCCGCCACCGCCGCCGCCATCGCGATCACCGCGCGGACCACGATCGCGGTCACGGCCGCCACCGCCGCCGCTACGAGGACCACGGTCGCCATCGCGGCGCGGACGCCGGTCACCGCCGCGATCACCGCGATCACCGCGATCACCGCGGTCGCCCCTAGGCTCGCGAGGTTCGCGCGGCGGGCGCGTGTCTTCCAGCTCAGCGCCGGTTTCCTGATCGACCAGGCGCATCGACAGGCGAACCTTGCCGCGCTGGTCGATCTCGAGCACCTTGACCTTCACGGCCTGGCCTTCGGAAACGACATCGGTCGGCTTCTCGACCCGCTCGTTCTTCATTTCGGAAACGTGGACGAGCCCGTCCTTGCCGCCCATGAAGTTCACGAACGCGCCGAAATCGACGATGTTGACCACCTTGCCGTCATAGACCTTGCCGACTTCGGCTTCCTCGACGATTCCGGCGATCCACTTGCGCGCCGCCTCGATCTGCGAGAGGTCGGACGAGCTGATCTTGATCAGGCCCTCATCGTCGATGTCGACCTTTGCGCCGGTCTCGGCGACGATCTCGCGGATCACCTTGCCGCCGGTGCCGATGATGTCGCGGATCTTCGACTTGTCGATCTGCATCGTCTCGATACGCGGGGCATGAGCGGAAAGCTCGGTGCGGGCAGTGCCCAGCGCCTTGGTCATTTCGCCCAGGATGTGCGCGCGGCCTTCCTTGGCCTGGTTAAGCGCGGCCGAGAAGATCTCCTTGGTGATGCCGGCAACCTTGATGTCCATCTGCATCGTGGTGATGCCTTCGGAGGTGCCCGCCACCTTGAAGTCCATGTCGCCCAGGTGATCCTCGTCGCCAAGGATGTCGGACAGCACGGTGAACTCCTCGCCTTCGAGGATCAGGCCCATGGCGATGCCCGAAACGGGACGCGCGATCGGCACGCCCGCATCCATCATCGACAGCGCCCCGCCGCAAACCGTCGCCATCGAGCTCGAGCCGTTGGACTCGGTGATGTCGGAGACCACGCGGATCGTATACGGGAACTCTTCCTTGGTGGGCAGCACCGCCTGAAGCGCGCGCCAGGCAAGCTTGCCGTGGCCGGTATCGCGCCGCGAAGGCGCACCGAAGCGGCCAACCTCGCCGACCGAATAGGGCGGGAAGTTATAGTGCAGCATGAAGTTCGAGTAGGAGAGACCCTCCAGCCCGTCGATCATCTGCTCGCTGTCCTTGGTGCCCAGGGTGGTGGTGCAGATCGCCTGCGTCTCGCCGCGGGTGAACAGCGCCGAGCCATGCGTGCGCGGCAGGAAGCCGACCATCGCCTCGATAGGGCGGACCTGCGTATTGGTGCGTCCGTCGATGCGCGGTTCGCCCTTGATGATCGCGCCGCGAACGATGTCGGCCTCGACCTTCTTGACGCTCTTGATCGCGACCATCTGGGTCTGCGCGTCCTGGCTGGCGAAGGCTTCCTTGGCCTTGTCGCGCGCCGCATTGAGCGCGTTCGAGCGGGCCGACTTGTCGGTCAGCTTGTAGGCAGCGGCGATATCTGCGCCGATCAGCTTCTTGAGCTCGTCCTTGATCGCCGAATTGTCCGAGACGGCGATGTCCCAGGGTTCCTTGGCAGCCTGCTCGGCCAGATCGATGATGAGCTTCACCACCTTCTTGATCTCGTCGTGCGCGAACATCACCGCGCCCAGCATGATCTCTTCGTTGAGCTCGCGCGCCTGGCTCTCGACCATCATCACGGCATTGCCGGTGGCGGCCACGACCAGGTCGAGCGCGCCGGCGGCGGCAACGTCCTGCCTTGGGTTGAGCGTGTATTCGCCGTCTTCGTAACCGACGCGGCAAGCGCCGATCGGTCCCATGAAGGGCACGCCCGAAATAGTGAGCGCGGCCGAAGCGGCGATCATCGCCAGCACGTCGGGTTCGATCTCGCCGTCATAGCTCATGACATGGGCGATGACGTTGATCTCGTTGTAGAAGCCTTCGGGAAACAGCGGGCGCACCGGACGGTCGATCAGCCGGGAAACCAGCGTTTCCTTTTCGGTCGCGCCGCGTTCGCGCTTGAAGAAGCCGCCCGGAATGCGTCCGGCGGCGAAGAATTTTTCCTGATAGTGGACGGTCAGCGGGAAGAAGTCCTGCCCTTCCTTGACCGATTTGGCGGCGGTGACTGCGCACAGCACCACGGTTTCGCCGTAAGTCGCCAGAACGGCGCCATCGGCCTGACGGGCAATACGCCCGGTTTCCAGAGTGAGGGTTTTTCCGCCCCACTCCATCGATACGGTTTTCACGTCAAACATGTTGGTTTTTCCTGATACCCGCGCGGCCCTATTGCGGCGCGGGGTTTGCTGCCGGGCGATACCGTCCCGGTCCGGTAGGGGCCTTTCTTGCCCCAAGGCCCCTCGCCGAAATGCGAGGAATGCCCGTTCATTCCCCCGGTGTGAGCCCCTGCGAAGGCAGGGGCCTCGTGCCACAGGTCCAAATGCCTGCCGGAGGGAGGTCCCTGCATAGGCAGGGACTCACGAAAACAAACGACCCGCCGAAGCGGGCCGAAACTTGGTGTTACTTGCGAAGACCCAGCTTCTGGATCAGCGAATTGTAGCGCTCGACGTCCTTCCTCTTGAGATAGTCGAGGAGCGAGCGGCGCTTGTTCACCATGGCCAGCAGGCCGCGGCGTGAATGGTTGTCCTTGTGGTGCAGCTTGAAGTGGTCGGTCAACTGGTTGATCCGCGTGGTCAGGATCGCGACCTGCACCTCGGGGCTGCCCGTATCGCCCTTGGCACGGGCGTTATCGGTAATGACTTCCTGCTTCTTTTCAGCCGAAATCGACATTCATTTTACTCCGCGACATCGGTTAAGTTGAAACCCCTGACGACGCGGATTTCGCCGCCAGCCAATTCCACCAGCGCGACCGGAACTCCGCCCGATCTTGCCCAGTATTGACCGTCCGTCAGGGACATTCCCGAAAGAACCCGGCCCTGTCGGACCGCCCTTGCCTTTTCGGGATCGAGGTCAAGAGCCGGGATGTCGTCCAGCCCTGCCTCAAACGGCAAGAGGTGTGGTTCAAGTGGCGCGCCCTTGCCGATTTCATTGAGAATGTCCAGTGAAATCGCCTGTTCGAGCGTGAACGGACCGGCCTTGCTGCGTCTCAGGTAAGTAACATGGCCGCAAGTTCCAAGGGCATGGGCAATGTCGCGCGCCAGCGACCGGATGTAGGTGCCCTTGGATACGTGGGCTAGGAGGGTGATCTCCCCTAACCTGTCACCCCGGCGCAGGCCGGGGTCCAGTTCGGTAACCTGGACTGGATTCCGGCCGTCGCCGGAATGACAAACATGAAGGTCGTAAATCTCCACCCGCCTGCTCGCCAGATCCACCGCCTCGCCTGCCCGCGCCCGGTCATAGGCGCGCTGGCCATCGACTTTCAGCGCTGAGTAGGCGGGCGGCACCTGCTCGATGAGGCCGGTAAAGCGCGGCAGTACCGCCTCGACCTGCGCCAAGCTGGGCCGCACATCGCTGACGTCGACAACCGCGCCCTCCAAATCGAGCGTATCGGTCTCCTGCCCGAATCTGATGGTGAATTCATAGACCTTGCTGGCATCGAGCATCCGGCCCGCAAGCTTGGTCGCCTCACCCAGCGCAATCGGCAGCACCCCGGAGGCCAGCGGGTCGAGCGTGCCGCCGTGCCCCACCTTGACCTTCCCGTGACCTGACTGGCGCAGCACGCGCTTTACCGCCGCGACCGCCTGGGTCGAGCCAAGCCCCACCGGCTTGTCCAGGACTATCCAACCATCCGGCACGGCTCAGCCGCCCGCGACGAAGCGCGCCGCCTTGAGGATTTGCTCCTGCGCCCACTCGACCGGGGGGAGCACGAAGTTCTCGACGATGCCGAGCCCCGGGAATGCCCAGGGCAGCACCAGCAGCAGCAGGAACAGCAGCGGCAGACCGAACGGACGCAGCTTGCCGTAAGCGCGCGCCGAGCCGTCGGGCAGCAATCCTTCCACGATGTGCGATCCGTCGAACGGCGGCAGCGGGATGAGGTTGAACAGGCCAAGGAACACGTTGATCGAGATGAACGTGAACAGCGCAAAGCCGAGGATCGAGAGCGGTTGGCCGACCCGCGCCTCATCGGGCAGCACCAGTCCCACCAGCAATGCGCCGATCAGCGCCAGCACGAAATTGGTCCCCGGACCGGCGGCTGCCACCGCCATCATGCCGAAGCGCGGATTGTTCAGCCGCCGCGCATTGACCGGTACCGGCTTGGCCCAGCCGAACACCGGCGCGCCGCTGAGCGCGAGAATGCCGGGCAGGATGATCGTGCCCACCAGATCGACATGGCGAAGCGGATTGAGGCTGAGCCGCCGCCGCTCCCTGGCGGTAGGATCGCCGAGCATGTTGGCGACCATGCCATGTGCGACCTCGTGAAACACGATGGCAATCACCAGCGAGGGGATCAGCACGATCGCCAGCAGAAGGGTTTGGTTCATGGCGTCAGGGTCTGGATGCGAAGCGGCGCGCGCTCGCCAGCCTGCTTCGCCAGCTTGCGGTCGAAAGTTGCGAAACCCGATGATGACGCATGTGCAGCAACAAGGTGAATCATATCAGCAAAATCTGCCCCTGACGCAAAACGTCCAACAGCCCAATCGAGGCTGTTTTGGTCAGGCACTGTGACCCCCTCCATGTTGGCGATAGCCCAGATACCGTCGATTACTTCACTTCGCGGCAATCCCACGCTTCGCTCCAGCACCCATGCCAGTTCGATAAGGACAGTCCAGCCTACGGTACATTGGTTATCGGCAAGGAATTGCCTCGCCGCCTGATATTCGTCTGGTGAGTCGCGCAGGATATATCGCGCCAAAACGCTGGTATCGAGCGCAATCACTTGCGATTTCGTTCCTCGAATTCCCGATCGACTTCTGCGGACCAGCTCAATCTTTCAATCGGAAGAGGGGGACCGTCGTAGTGAATCTTCTCCTTGAGAAAGGCGGCCGCTTCCTCGACCGACATCTTCTTGCGTTTTGCGGGTTTGCGCAGGAATACTCCGTCACCCGATTCAATCACATCGAGCACCGTTCCTTCGCCTATTCCCAGCCGGTCGCGCACTTCCTTGGGGATCACTACCTGCCCCTTGGCGGAAACTTTGGTCTGTGCATTCATCTTGGTAAGATAGGTCTTACCTACCCGACTGTCAAATCCGGCTTTGGGCAAGCAGGACTTCGGCGAGCGCATGGGGGCGGGTGTTCTGCACCTGATGCGCGGCATCGATATGGACGATTTCGTCGCAGCGAAACCGCTCGGCGAAAATGCGCTGCCAGTGCGGGGTCAGCACCTGGTCCCTGAGGCACAGGACATAGGTGCACTTGGCCGCGCCGAGATGGTCGTAAGACCAGCGTGTCTCGCTGTAGGCGATCGGCGGCCACTCGTCCTTTTCGAGCTTGTCGAGAAACGTGTCCTGATCCTCGCGGGCCATGTCGTTGACGAACATCACGCGAAAGCGCTCGCGCGCCGAAAGGTCCGGATTGTTGAACACGGCCGCGAGTGGCCCCTCGGGATCCTGCGCGGTCTGCGCGGCCATCATGTCCGCGATCGTGTGCCCGTTCTCGTGCGCGATGCACGAAACATAGACGTGCCGCGCGAATGCGCCGGGCATCGCCAGTTCCAACTTGGGCAGCACTTGCCCGGCCTGCGAGTGACAAACCAGCAGCGGCTTGTCGAACCCGGCGGCAACTATGTCGCCGGCGAGTTCGTTGACGATGTCATCGAAAGTCATCTGGGCGGTATCCCGCCCGCGTTTGGTGCCGCAGCCGGGAATGTCGAGCGACAGACACCGGGCCGTCCCGCCAGACTGCTGTGCCAGTGCCGCGATCGTCTCGTCCCAGATCCAGCCCCCCTGCCCGCCGCCGTGCAGGAACACGAAATCAGCCATCGTCGTTCTCCCCCAGATCGCGGATCACCCGCGGATCGGAAAGCAGCTTCTCGATCCGCTCGGCCTCGTCAAACGATTCGTCGCCGCGAAACCTGAGCCGGGGCGCGAACTTGAGGCCGAGCCGCTGCGCCACCTCGCGCTGAAAAAAGGCGGTGTTCTGCCGCAGCGCCTTGACGACCTCGTCTTCCGACTTGCCGAGCAGCGGCTTGACGAACACCGTCGCGTTCCTGAGATCGGGAGTCATGCGAACTTCGGTGACGCTGACCGAATGTGCGGTGAGCGTATCGTCGTGGACTTCCTGCCTGGTCAGCAGTTCGGACAGGACATGGCGCACCCGCTCGCCCACCTTGAGGACGCGGACCGATTGCTGTTCGGGGGTGAATTGCTGGCGCGGCATGTCCTATCTCCTCCCCTCCCGCGGGCGGAAGGAGAGCATATCACAGCGTCCGTTCGCGTTCCTCGACCTCGAACACCTCGAGCTGGTCGCCCGGCTTGATGTCGTTGGTGTCGGCAAGCACCACGCCGCATTCGAGCCCGGTGCGGACCTCGTCGACATCGTCCTTGAAGCGCCGCAGCGAGGAAATGACCGTCGCCGAGACGATGACATCGTCGCGGGTGAGACGCGCGAACAGGCCCTTGCGGATCGCGCCCTCGACCACCAGCAGGCCGGCCGCCTTGTCCTTCTTGCCGGCAGGGAACACCTGCTTGACCTCGGCGCGGCCGACGACGTTCTCGACCTTTTCCGGGCCCCAGATGCCGATCATCTCGCGCGCGATTTCCTCGGTCAGCTCGTAGATGACATCGTAATACATCATCCGCGTCTTGTTCTGCTCGATCTGCTCGCGCGCCTTGGCGTTGGGGCGCACCCCGAAGCCGATGATCGGCGCGCCCGATGCGCTCGCCAGCGTGACGTCGCTTTCGGTGATCGCGCCGACACCCGAATGAAGGATGCGTACCTTGATCTCGTCGTTCGAGAGATTGTGCAGCGCATTGTTGATCGCCTCGACCGAGCCCTGCACGTCGGCCTTGACCACCAGCGGAAACTCGATGACCTCGCTGTTGAGGCCGGCGAACATCGTATCGAGATTGGCAGGTGCCATCGCGGTGCGCTTTTCGGTGGCCAGTTCGTGACGATACTGGGCGACCTCGCGGGCGCGCGCCTCGTTCTCGACCACGGTCAGCATGTCGCCCGCCATCGGCACGCCGCCAAGGCCCAGCACCTCGACCGGCATCGACGGTCCCGCCTCGTTCACCTGCTTGCCGGTATCGTCGACCAGCGCGCGAACGCGCCCGCTCTGCGTTCCGACCACGAACACGTCACCGCGCCGCAGGGTGCCGCGATTGACCAGCACCGTGGCGAGCGGCCCCTTGCCCTTGTCGAGCTTGGCCTCGATCACCGTGGCTTCGGCGTCGCGGTCGGGATTGGCTTTGAGTTCAAGCAGTTCGGCCTGAAGCATGATCTTCTCGATGAGCAGGTCGATGCCCTTGCCGGTCTTGGCCGAAACCTCGACGTCCTGGACGTCGCCCGACATTTCCTCGACCACGATTTCGTGCTCGAGCAGGCGTTCGCGCACGCGCTTGGGATTGGCGTCTTCCTTGTCGCACTTGTTGATCGCGACGATCATCGGCACCCCGGCAGCCCGGGTGTGATTGATCGCCTCGATGGTCTGCGGCATGATCCCGTCATCGGCAGCAACCACCAGCACGACAATGTCGGTTACATTGGCGCCGCGTGCGCGCATCTCGGTGAAGGCGGCGTGGCCCGGCGTATCGAGGAAGGTGAGCCGGTGGCCTTCCTTGGTGGTGATCTGATAGGCGCCGATATGCTGGGTAATGCCGCCAGCCTCGCCCTTCACTACATCGGTGCCGCGAAGCGCATCGAGCAGGCTGGTCTTGCCGTGATCGACATGGCCCATGATCGTGACGACCGGCGGACGCGACTTCAGCGTCTCGTCCGCATCGACATCGTCGCTGGTGTCGATATCGACGTCGCTTGCCGACACGCGGGTGAGGTTATGGCCGAACTCCTCGACCAGCAGTTCGGCGGTGTCGGCGTCGATGGTCTGGTTGACGGTAACCATCATGCCCATGTTGAACAGCGCCTTGACCAGGTCCGCGCCCTTTTCGGCCATGCGGTTGGCAAGTTCCTGCACGGTGATCGCCTCTGGCACGACCACGTCGCGCACCTGCTTTTCGCGCGGAGCGGACTGCCCCGCGAAATGCGCGCGGCGTTCCTTTTCGCGGGCGCGCTTGAGCGCGGCGAGGCTGCGCGCACGGGCGCCTTCGTCCTCGTTGAGCGCGCGCGCAACAGTAAGCTTGCCCGACTGGCGCCGGTCGTTGCGCTCGGCGCCGCGGACGCCGCCGCGCTCGGGCTTCTTGGCTGCGGCTGCGTCAGCCCGCTTCGGCGCGGCGTCGGGACGCTTGATTTCGGGCCGGGCGACGGGTGTGAACCGGCGCGGCGAGGTCTGCACGTCCTCGGCCTTGGCATCGTCGGGGGCCTGAACTTCACCGGTTTCGGCCGGGGCCTCGGCGGCAGGCTGCGCAACCTCGGCTGGCGCCTCGGGTTCGGGAGCAGGCGCGGCGGGAGCTTCGACCGGCGCATCGGCGGCCTTGCTATTTTCCTCGGCGCGGCGGCGCTCTTCCGCAATGGCGCGCTGCCTCGCCTCGACATCGCGGCGGCTGGCGTCCTCAAGCGCGGCAAGCCGCGATTCCTCGGCTTCGCGCTGGAGGCGGGCGACGCGCTCCTGCGGCGTTTCGGCGGATGCGGAAGGGCGCGGCGCAGGGGCGGGCCTGGGCGGTGCGGGCGGCGGAGCGACCTCCTCGACGACCGGCGCGGGCGCAGCTTCGGCTCCCTCGCCGCCCGGCTTCAGGATCTTGCGGCGCTTGACCTCGACCACGACCTTGTTGGTGCGGCCATGGCTGAAGGTCTGCTTGACCTCACCGGCTTCGACCGACTTCTTCAGCCCAAGCGGCTTGCGGCCAAGTGTCGGTTTGTTTTCGGTCTCGCTCATACGTCAAATTCGCCCTTCGGTATCAATCGTTTGCGCCCGCGCGAAGCGGGCCAATATTCAATGCAACTGCGCGAGCGGAGAATTTTCCTCGCCCGCCAGCGTGCCGGAAATGGTGGCGCTCGCTTCCGCCTGCCCCTGAAAACGCTCAAGCCGCGCGATCAATGCCGCGACGCGCTGTGCCGCCGCAGCCTGGGTCAGCGCCATGTGAACGACGTTGTCGCGGCCCAATGCCACAGACAGCGTCGCCCGGTCCAGTGGCAAGCGCGAGCCCTGAAGCCCGCTGCCTTCCGCTTCGCTGCCCACGCGCCATGCCTGGTCGAGCTTGCGGCAGCCATCCTCGCGCGCATCGCTTGCATGGCCGAGCCAGCGCACGCGCCCGGCGCGGGCCTGTTCGGCAATGCGGTCGGACCCGATCAGCAGCAGCCCCGCACGCATCTCGAGACCGAGCCGCTCGGTCAGCGCGCGCAGCAGTGTCGCGGAGATGCGGTCCGGCAGGTCGGCCGGGATCGCAAGCGGCGCACCGCGAAAGGCGCGCGCCATCGCACCCTTTAACTTGCCATCGGCAAGCGCTTTTTCAAGGTCTGCCCGGCTCACGCCGATCCAGGCGCCGCGTCCGGGCGCGCGGGCGTGAACGTCGGGAAGCACATCGCCCTCGGGCGAGACGGCAAGGCGCAGCAGCGCCTCGCGCGGAGCCCTGTCACCGGAAAGGATGCATTTCCTTTCCGGTCCACCGTCGCTGTCGGCCGGCCTCAGGCGCTCATTGGGAAGTGTCCGCACCGGCGGCCTCCCCGTTGTCGCCGGCGCTGCTCTCGTCCTCGAACCAATGCGCACGCGCGGCCATGATGATTTCGTTGCCTTGTTCCTCGGTGAGGCCATATTCGCCGAGCACACCGCCCTTGTCCTCTTCGCGCATCGCGCGGCGTGGCGGCGGCGGGGCGGAGCCTTCGCGGCGGCGCGGCTCGGCGCGCTTCTTGGCGATCAGTTCGTCGGTGGCAAGGTCGGCCAGATCGTCGAGGGTCTTGATCCCCGCCTTGCCCAGCGTGACCAACATGGCTTCGGTGAGGTGCGGCAGTTCGCCCAGATCGTCCTCGACGCCGAGCGCACGGCGCGCTTCGCGGTGAGCGGCATCGCGCCGTTCGAGCGCCTCGACCGCACGGCTTTGCAGCTCTTCGGCAAGTTCCTCATCGAAGCCTTCGATCCCGGCCAGTTCCTCGATGCCGATGTAGGCGACTTCTTCCATCTCGGTGAAGCCTTCGGCAACCAGAAGCTGCGACAGGGTTTCGTCGACGTCGAGTTCGTCCTCGAACATCTTGGAGCGCTCGGCGAATTCGCGCTGGCGCTTTTCCGAGGCTTCCTGCTCGGTCATGATGTCGATCTGCGAGCCGGTGAGTTGGCTGGCGAGGCGGACGTTCTGGCCGCGGCGGCCGATCGCCAGCGAAAGCTGGTCGTCGGGCACCACCACTTCGATGCGGCTTTCCTCCTCGTCGATGACAACGCGGCTGACGGTCGCGGGCTGAAGCGCGTTGACGATGAAGGTCGCGGTATCCTCGCTCCACGGGATGATGTCGATCTTCTCGCCCTGCAGTTCCTGCACGACGGCCTGGACGCGGCTGCCCTTCATGCCGACGCAGGCGCCGAC
>CANJUF010000024.1 GCA_947477745.1 Sphingomonadaceae bacterium
CTCCATGCGAAAGTGGGAAATACGGCTCGATCCTGCGCATTTGCGCATCTGTCAGCCAGATCAAGTCACACATGGCAACGCCTCCTCGCGCCGCCATTGAATCAACTGTTCGCCTGTACCGCAAGCAATTTAATGGGTCCTGAGCCTAGAGCGTGGCATTGGCGGTTATTAGGGTTCGGTCGCGAGGAGCTCTAACCAGTGCATTCGGTTTGACAGCGCCCTATTTTGCGATGTCGACGAAAACCGGGTTCGCGTAAAACCAAAGGTCGGCCCAAGGGTTCTCCCCTGCCTGGTCTTCTGCGGGTTCTAGCTCATCCGTGTTGGTGCCGCGCAGCCGCAAATAGAGGGGCTCGGTCACCTTTGGCAGTCGATGGCTCATCACCAGTACCTCACCTTCGCGTTTCCAGTCCGCCTTCGTAAAGCGGTGCACAACCTGAGTGCTGGAATTGATATCTGTTGAACGGTCCTGCGCCGGTCCGGTCACGCGACCGGAAATAAGATCAATACGACGCACCTCAGGCGACAAATTCGCACTATTTGCGCCTTTGGGATCCCGGACACGAATTTCGATGACCACATCGTCGCCACGCGGGACCGTGAGAAGTTCCCCCAGCCCCGCTTTTACCTTGGACGCGCGCGCGCCGTGCGCCGACATATGAACTTCTGAGACGAGATCCCCCGTCGTCACGAATATCCGGCCGTGGCGCAGACCATCCAATATATCGCCATGGTCGCGTCGCGCGTGAACATAAGTCTTTGAATATTCGCCGGGCCAGAAATCATTCCCGCCGTCGCGCCAATTATTGTGCGAGTCCGACGTCGCGGTGATCCACCAGCGGCGCCCCTCCCCCAGCATAGCATCCCACAGGCCGCCCAACTTAGCGGTCATCGGATCAAAGCCGCCAATGGTGGACAGCTTGGCATAGCCGCCACGCCGCCCGACAGGATCAAGCGTGCCATCGGGCTTCAAGGCCCCTGCCTGATGCCCCGGTGCGCCTTCCATACCGACAGACACTTTTGGAGCGGCATCATTCCAGTTACGAAACTCTTCCGGTGTGTAGCGTCCATACTTACTGCCAACGGGCGCAGATCGCGACGGATGGTTGGCAAACAGAACGGGCGGAAGCGGTTGCGCGCCCATGACTTTCAAAGCCTCAATCATCCGCGACGGCTGGTCCCGCGCCGGATCGGCAGGCCAAGCCTCCTTTTGCGAGAAGCGGCTCTCAATATCGAATAATTGGGCCCGTTCCTGGCCGCTGAGCGGAATGATCAGGCTGCTATGGTCTCCCGCAGGCGTATCAAGTTCCATGCCGAAGAATTGAAGCACTTCCGGCACAGCGCGGCGGGACTCCTCCAGTGCAGGATAGGCAAAGTCATGGTTGATACGGCTATGGTTCGGTCCGCCATGATCTGTGGAGACCATCCAAGCCAGACCATAGGTCCGCGCCATTTCCGCATTCTTCTTGATGGAATAGCGCCCGTCGCGGCCGAAGAGAGGCGTCGGCATGGCGTCCGGCTTTTCAGGGTCCGGTTTATAATCCGCGCTGAATTCGCTGTGGATGTGGTGATCGCCAGCGAGCCATGTCCGGCCTTGTTTCGATGATGCGCTGGCCGGGCTTGCAGGTTCACCGCCGGGCATCAGAGCATGGCCGCCATGGCCAAGTGCGGGGCTGGCAACCAATGTCAGTGCCAACACAAGTGGCGTCCGAACAAGGCT
Source organism: Sphingomonadaceae bacterium (assembly GCA_947477745.1). Classification (GTDB taxonomy): domain Bacteria; phylum Pseudomonadota; class Alphaproteobacteria; order Sphingomonadales; family Sphingomonadaceae; genus Novosphingobium. The sequence goes on from CANJUF010000024.1 coordinate 1,718, forward strand.
TGCCAGCGTCTTTGTCATTTTCCGGCTCCGATTACCTTTACCACATCCCGCCAGGAGACGAATTTGAAATTCTGCGCGGCTGGCGCATTGTAGCCATCCTGCGCGACAAACAACCCGCTTGGGAAGCCGGGTCCAAATCGCCCGGGCATGAGCGCGATGCCGTCCGTTTCTTCGGTGCTGCCAAATTGCCCAGCCGCAATGCGGAAGCGTCCATCTGGCTTAAGATCTGGCAAACGATATAGCGCATAGGCATTGTCGCCTTGGCTGGAGGCAACAAGCCAGCCACCGCGACGTCCCTTGGGAAGAAGCGCCAGCCCTTCAACATCGGCAACCAAGTGCGTGCCATCCACCGGCGCGACAAGCCGAGGCTGGTCAGACTTTTTGCCGAGATCAAAAGCCCATATGCCGCGGTCTTCTTCCCCCACATAGAGGGTGTCGGTCCGGACGTCGGCGACACAACCTTCAGTTTGCGTGGCCAACTGCATCGACTGTACGACACGTCCCGACGGGGCGTCCTTCCCAAAGCTTATGGAAACGCGGTGAATGGCACCGTGTTTGAGAACTGAAAACGCATCAAGCGCCCGGCCACTCCGCATCAGGCAAACGCCATAGGCCTCACCCGGCCCGCCGGTCACGGACCCAAGCGCTGTCAGTTCGCCTGACTGTGTGTTCAACCGATAGATTTGGAGAAGGGCCTGCGCTTCATCATTGCGGTCACTGGCAACCACAATCACGCCGGTGCGGCCCATGTCGATCAGGTCAACATTGTTCAGCCGCCCACCGGCCACAAAATGGCGAACCTTGCCATCCATCCCATAAACGTAAAGGCCGGCTTTTTTGTCAGTTGCGACAATAAGGCTGCGTGCCGGGGCGTTAGGGTTTCTCCAGATCGCAGGATCGTCAGCGGCATCTGCCGCCGCAGTCCCCACCGGAACAGTTTCCTGCTTCGCCGCGACTGTTGCTGTCTTCACAGGCGGTGCGGAAACCGGAGGCAAAGCCCCGGCTCCCGCCGCCAGATAGAACGCAACAGATGCGCTGAGGCTCATCAGAAGTTGAACCGGAAACCACCGCTAAAGCGTCGGCCAAACCGCTCCCATTCAATCGTCTGCGCGCTGCTTGCGGCGGTCGGTGTGCCCGACGCCGTCAGCAGATTGCCCGGCTCCGAGTAACGACGACCTGGCTGGTCCAGCAGGTTGGTGGCATCGAAGAAGACTTCGAAGTTCGGCGAGATGGCATAACGTGCCGAGAAATCGAGCTCGTCATCTGCGGCCCAATAGGTGTCACCGGCATCGCTCAGGTCATCTGCGATGCCATCAAGCCAGGTGCTGCGCTTCTGATATTGAAGACGCAGCGAGACGCCATATTTTTCGTAATAGCCACCCACGTTGTAAACCACATCCGACGTACCGGGCAACCGGACCTTACGGGCTGGAACCGAACCGATAGCTGGCTTCGTCACTTCGCTGTCGTTGAGCGTCAGGTTGGCGCTGATCCCAAAGCCACCCATCCAGTCCGGCAGGCCCATCGATGCTGTCCAAGGCTCCAACTGAAGCTGGGCGGCAGCTTCAAAACCGTAAATCCGTCCATCGCCACCGTTGGTGATGCCCGTGAACCGATACCCCGAACGATCAATGTTGTTGCTGTCCAATGCATCCGAACCAAAGGTACGTGTCTGGCGATACAGGACGTCCTTCACCTTCTTTACGAACACGCCAGCCATCAAATAGCCCTGCGGCTTCATATACCATTCGAAGTAGGCATCGATGCCATAAGCGCGTTCCGGCTTCACTGCAGGATTGCCGCCGGAGATGCTTTGGTCGGAGTCGTTGACCGTCACGTTGGGACGCAGCTGGTCATAGTCCGCACGGGCTGCGCCCGAGTTGAACGAGAGGCGCAGCTTCTTGGTGTCATCAACATTGTAGTTGATGTGCATGCTTGGGAAAACGAGTGTCTGGCTCGATTCCGCCGTCACAGGGCCCGTAACGCCGGCAACTGTCGCGACAGCGATGCCACGGTTTTTGACATGTTCCACGCGGACCCCGCCGACGGCAGAGCCCCAATCAAACTTGGCATTGCCCATCAGGAAACCGGCATAAACCTGTTCACGCACATCATAGATGTTGCCCGTATTTGGGACGAAGGCAAAGTTTGCGCGCGCGGCTTCCGACACGTCTTCCATCTTTTTCGTATCAAAATAGCGGAACGTGTAGCCCATCGGGATTTTGCCGAGGAACGATTGATCCAGCGAGAACTGGTTATAGTCAGTCGGGATCCCCACCGTTGTGAACTGCGCCGCTGTATTAAGCGTGATCTGGCTTTCATCCACCGTCTTGGTGCGCTGGTCGAACTGGAAACCCGCGCGGAACGTGATGTCGCCGCCCAAAAATTCCGTTTCACGAGCCAGCACCAGCTTGCCCGTGTATGCCTTGGTTGTGTCGACCGCATCAAGGACCGTCAATGAGGAAAGCGGCTTGGTGAAGGTGTCGATAGCCGTCACCGCAGTGCCTGCCTGATACCGCGTTGGGCCGGAAAGCTGTAGCGTGTTAAAGAGGCTCAGGTTACCCCGATTTGGGTCAGTGAAATCATAGGAAACGGTCGGCCGCAACGTGCGCGTGCTCGGGCTATCCCAGCTGGCTTCGCCTAAAACCGAACGGTCATCCTTTGATTCCGAGAAGTTGCCGAGCCAAGACAGCTTCCAGCCATCCGAAAATTCGTGATCGCCTGCCAGTGTATTCGTGAAGATCGACTGGCGGAACGCGCGCAATGTGGAGCGCTGGCGAATGTCGATGCCGTAAACTGTCCCCAGGAACGGCGTGTTGCCAATGCAAACATCTGCATATCCGGTGTTCGTGGGCGTCGGGTTCGCCGTGATGGTGCAGGCGGCGGAACTGTTCGATAAATCACTCTGGCGGTCGTCAAGGTCAAAGCGGAAGTTGTCGCGGGCTTCATCGTCCTTGAAGATCGTGTAGACCGACCGCAGCGAGATCGTGTTGTCGCTGTCAGGCTTCCAGTCCAAACGACCCGAGACGGACCAGTTCCGGCGCGTCAGGCGATACAACTTGTTCTCCGTTTCATGCGCCCAAAAGCGCGTGGTGTTCCCCGGGCGTTGATCCTGCGACACGCGCTCATAATCGGTTTCAAAATTGTCCGTGATCATGCCGCGCTGATAATAGCTACCCGACACCAGAACGCCGATTTCGCCTTCGCCCGCTTGGAAGCGGTCTGACACGACGAGCGAGCCTTCATATTGCTTGCGGTTGCCGAGTTCAGCGACACCAGCGCCTGCCTTACCGGCGACGTGGAGGCCCGAATAATCGAAAGCCGAACGGGTGATGACATTCACATTGCCGGACACCGTTTCGCCGGGCATGTCTGGCGTCACGGCCTTCGATACGATGATCTGCGATGCAATGGCGGATGGGATCGAGTCAAAACGGGCGTCGCGGCCTTCCGGGCTGACAATGTTGATTCCGTCAAACGACAATGTCGTCCAATAGTTCGGGGCGCCACGCAGCGAGATATAACGGGCCTGGCCCTGATCGCGTTCAACAGCAACACCCGGCAGTCGGCCGGCGGCCTGTGCGATGTTCTGGTCCGGCAGACGGCCCACAGCGTCAGATGCGGCAACGGTCACAAGCGAATCCGCATTCTTCTGCACTTCAAGTGCGGCAGACTCGGACTCGGCGATCGGACGAGAGCCCGTTACGATGATTTCTTCCTCGGCAGCTTCAGCTGCCACAGTTGGTGTTGCAGCTAAGCCGCCGACCAGCATGGCTGTGCTGAGAAGTAAGCCCTTGAAACTAGCGACGCGCAGCGTCGAACGATTGTGCACCATGTTGCCCCCAAATTGCTTCATTGTAATTTGAGCGACACACCTAAAATGTTGAAATTGCAGTCGTGGGGCAGTTTGATGACAAGGCTGTCATTTTAGAGGCGGGAGCGAGAATGATTTGAACCGTCAATACCGTTTGCACTAGGGTCCAGTAATTAGGGTAGTTCTTCGCAAACAGTGGACCGGAGTGATTGTCATTGCTGCGGACCAAGCTGCTGTTCTGCTTAACGAATGAGCGTTGGCTTTCGACCCCGCCATCTCGGTCCAGTGGCTAGCCCCAATGCGAATGATAGTTCTTCAAGGTCACGAAGCTCTGCTAGCCTGCGCGTGCGGTCCGCTTTGGCTTTGAGCGTTTCAAGGCCATGTTGATACCGCGGATGCATGGGACCTCGTAAGATAGATACTGGCTTTCTAGCCCCGTGATACCGACAGACCGTCATTCCATATGCGGCTGGGTTGAGGCACCTATCACCCCGCGCCTTGCACTTAGCTGAGCAACGTTGGGCCTGTCCTGACGAGATGTTCGGAAGGGGCATTGGCTAATTTTTCTTACACCACATCAGCCGAGGTGCGCGTCGGATGGGAATTGGCTGAATTGGTCGCTGACCTCATCGAAGGGCTGCTCTGAAGGGCTTAAAGATCAGCCAAGCGTCACACCCCGTGGGTAGCGCATAGCGCGACTGCCTGGTCGGCAATTGCCAACGCGTCTTGGCAAATGCACAGCATTTCAGAACAACCGGCCTTCATGCGGGCATCCGCTTCGAACTTACGACGAAACGGCAACACGACGCCAAATGCCGTCATCATCGCCCTTGATAATGGGCTTGTGGTTTGTCCGGATCCAGACGGTAAACCGGGGCTGGAACGTGAAGAACTCCCCATACAGTTGACGGGCGGAAATAGGTTCGCGACCAGCCAACTGTTTGACGACTTGTTCATCAAGCCGCATTCCTGCGGGTACGGTGCCGCTGCTGGGAGTGTTGGCGGTTGCCATCATCGATCAGCCTTGGCGCATCATGACACTGGGGCTCCGCAACTGGGCCCATGGGTCCTGATCAGCGAGTCTTGGTATAATAGCGACGTTACCGCAGAATCCGCATGAGCCTCTGCTGCTCTGGCGCAGAAAATTATGGGAGTGGACATTTGAGGGCTACGGCGCACCACGGGAGTCTGATTTGACGCTAACAGTCGACGTTCTCACGCCGGCATCGTTATGTGCCGTTATGTCGAAAGGTTATCCCATCAAAATGCACCCTAGCGCCGGTGAAATCCCACCCGTTCTGTCATAAGAGAGTTCGTCCGCAGAAACTCTCCCGCCGCCAAATGCCCGTGCCGCAGGTGCGGGTATTTGGCGGAGAGGCGTGAGGCGAAGAACCCATGGGTTCGGAGTCGGAGCCGCGCAGCGGCGGAGACGACCGGAGCGAAGCGGAGGGCAATCCCACCCTGTCCGCCACGTTCCTCATTCTTTCAACGATACGATGAAATCGAGGAACGGCTCCACATCCTCGCGGTTTTTGCAGAAATCGCGCGCCAGGAACGAGACAATGGTCGCGCCGTCGGTCTCGTCCTGACGCACGCGGCGGCGGATCGTCTCGGTGTCGAGCGCACCTTCCTGAGTCAGTGAAGGCCCCTGCCCAACGTCGAAATCGAGCGCATCCGGATCGCGACCATAGCCTTCAGCCAGGCGCTTGATCTCCTTGACGGTGGAAACGAACTCCTTGCGGTCGGCCGGGTTCAGCGCCCACCCGTTCGAAAGCCGCGCCATGCGGTCAACGTTGCGGGGCGTCGGTTTGATCCCGAACAGCAGCGGCAGGTTCGCTCCCTGCACTGGCCGGGGCAGCGAATAGAAATCTTCGAAATGGAAGTGCCTGCCGCTGGCCTTGGCGGGCGGCTCGCTCCACAGCGCACGCATAGCCATGACCATGTGTTCAAGATCACCGAAGCGTCCCTCGAATTCCATGCCCGTAGCGGCGAATTCCTCCACCTGCCAGCCAACGCCAAGCCCCATGGTGACGCGCCCGTTCGAGATATTGTCGAGCGTGGCGAGCTGCTTGGCGAGCAAAAGCGTGGGCCGAAGCGTGGCGATCAGCACGAAGGTCGAAAGCCTGATCTGGCTGGTCAGTGCCGCAACCGCTGAGAGAAACGTGATCGGCTCAGGCCACGGTTCCTCCAGCACAAAAGGAAAGGCGTGAGTTTCGCGCCGCGCCTGGTGTGCGGACCGTTGGAATCCAAGGTGATCCCCAAGGGTGACATAATCGACCCCCTTGCGGTCTGCCGCAACGGCCACATCGAGGACATCCTTGATCGTGCCGCCGACCAGCCCCTGAAGCCCCAGAATGTTCACCCCGACCTTGATCGCCATCGCCATTTCTCCCTTGTCGTCCGGATTCCCTGATCCGTCGGCTTAGCCATAGCATGACATGCGCGGAATCCATGTTAGGATTGCAGCCATGGACGAGGAGATGGGCGACATGCAATCCAACCTGGCGATCCCCGATTGCCTGCTGACGCTCGCCGGGCGGATCATGGATGCCGACAGCCACGAATACACCCCTGTCAATCACTGGATCGAACAGTTTGGCGAGGCGACGCGGCCATTCGTGGAAGCTCACGAACATTCGAAGATGCCGATCCGACGGTTTGTCGCGGCCGACGATACGCCGATCGATGCCGACACGATCTGGAACACAAAGTCCGCCAATGCGCCCGGTGCCTTCGATTTCAGCCGCCGCATCGAAGTGCTGGACCGCACCGGGATCAACCGCCAGATGGTGTTTCCCGGCAGCATCGGCCTTTACGCGACTAGCTTCTACTTCCGGGAAAAGGCCTTTCCGGGCATGTACCGCTCGATCATCGGTGACCGAAAGCAATTCGCGCTCGAAATGATCGGTCTTTACAACGATTTCTGCCTGCGGACCGCGCGCAGTTACGATCGCTTGCGGATGGTCGCGATTGCTCTTGCGCCCGACGTGCCGAGCCTGCTTGCGCAAGTAAAACGGCTGATCGATGGCGGTGTGCGCGCCATCTGGCTGCCGAGCGCGGCGCTGCCGGGCGGCGTCTCGCCCGCTCACCCCAGCCTCGATCCGATGTGGGACATGTGCGAGACGGCGGGCGTGGCGATCATGGCACATGTCGGCGCGGACTTTGAATTTCTGTCGAGTGCGGAATGGCGCAACGCTCCGCAGTTCGAAGGCTGGAAGGCAGGCGAGGAGTTCCAGATGGATCCCTGGACGCTCTCGACGCTGCATCTGCCGGTGCAGAATTTCCTTGCGACAATGGTGCTGGGCGGGGTGTTCGAAAGGTATCCGCAGCTTCGCTTTGGTGCCTGCGAGGTCACGGCGCAGTGGGTCGGCCCGCTTGCCGAGAACCTTGACCTGTGGTTCGAGCACCAGCGCAAGTTTTCGCTCGGAAACATGGAAGGCGATCTCAAGCTGTCGCTGAAACCATCCGATTATATCCGCAGGAACACGCGGTTTTCACTGTTCGATATCGAGCCGGTCGATACCTATATCCGCCGTTACGACATGCCCGAAGTCTATTGCTATGCCAGCGATTATCCGCACCCCGAAGGTGGCCGCAAACCGATGAGCGACGTCAGCGAGCGTGTCGCGCCGTTTGGCGCCGAAGTTTTACAACAGGTGTTCGTCGACAACGGCGCCTGGCTGATGCCTGACTGATTTAGAAGACGTTTCAGCGCCCGTCCGGCAGGTCAACGTCGCGGGCAGCCATGATCCGAACCGGCTCGCCTTGCCGGGCCCGCAAGTCCGCGCCGGTTTGTCCGGCAATCACCGATACCAGCTTCGCCGTGCCGAAGCGCTCGAAGAGGGGCCTGGCGAACAGCAGGTTGGCCCGCTTGTTCGGGGTTATCTGCCATTTGTCCGAATCGCCGACCGCGACGTTCTCGATCTTCTCGTCTTCGGCGAAGGCGATGGTCGCCTGCACGCCGGGCCGGCCGTGGATCTTGACGACCTTCGCGGCGTCGTAAACCAATGTGACCAGACGCGGATCGGTCTCCTGCGCCATGGCCTGCGGTAGTGTAAGCGCAAGCGACGCAGACAATGCGCCGAGAGCAGCAAGTCGCCTGAAGGTCATTTCCGCACTGGCGCCGAAAGCCGCCCGATGATGGCAGAAACGTATTGCTGGGTCTCACGGATCGCTGGAATGCCGCCCGCTTGCCGCACTCGCCCTGGCCCGGCATTGTAGGCTGCCAGCGCCTTCTCGAGATTGCCTCCGAAGGTATCGAGCTGCTGGCGAAGGTACCTCGCGCCGCCTTCAAGGTTCGCATTGGGATCGCTGGGATCGACGCCAAGCGCTCGCGCGGTGTCTGGCATGAGCTGAGCCAAGCCGCGTGCGCCGACTGGCGAAACTGCATCAGCCCGCCAGCGGCTTTCCTGCCAGACTAGCGCCTCGAGCAGCGCAGGGCTGAGATCGTATTTCGCGGCAAGCTGGGCGATGCGCGCGTTCCACAGCGAAGGCCCGGCGGTCCCGACCGGAACCGTGATGGCCAAGGTATCAAGTTCGACGGGCGTGACCGCTGCTACCGGCGCTGCGGGAGCCATAGGCACCAATGCCTCATTATCGATAACGGAGGGTCCCCCGCTGATCCAGGTCGTGCCTTCGTCGCCGATTTCGAGGACATTAGCCGAGGCCGGGACCTGCGAAAGGGCGGTAGCGGAAAGCGCAAGCGAGGCGAACAGGGCAATCTTACGGATTCGAAACCGTCGCACCATTCCTGAAAATCACGCTTCGTGATCTGGTGCGCGATTTAGTGCGCCTTGCCTTGTGAGCGCAAGCGCAATCGGCTCAGCCTATGCGCGACCTGTCGCGCTTGCAGAATCGGAAACGGCGGCCGGATCGTGTCCAGCCGCCGTCCGGTATTACAATTAGGAATACGTTTTAGAATTCGATCTTGGCCTCGACGCCCATCGTGCGGCGTTCGGGGAAGTTCTGCGTTCCCAGATAACCGAAGTCGATCGAGGCAGTCGAATAGCGCCGGTCGGTCAGATTTCTTCCGAACAGCGAGAGGCTGCCCGTCACATCGCCGTTGATCGGAATTTCGGAAATCGCGAACCGCGCTCCAAGCAGACCATACGACCGGTTGTCGAGAATGAAGGGGAACGGTGTGACATTCCGCTGGACTACGCCCGCGGTCTTGCCGGTCCACGAATAATCCATGCTGAGCGAAACCGTGCCGAATTCTTGCGGCGGGAATTCGTAGGTAATTGATGCATCCCACTTGGTCTTTGGCAGGTTCTGGAACAACTGAACCGCGGCGCAATCCTGAATTCCCGGAATGCTGGTGTCCACACAGCCTGCGGTTATGACAGTTGGAGTTGTTCCCGCAGGTGCTCCCGCAGCCGCTGTCTTGGGTTTCGGAAAATTGGTATATTCAGGATCGACATAGCCATAAGAACCCTGGATCGTCAGGCCATCGACTGGAACAACCGTGGCTTCGATTTCGAAGCCTTTGTATTTGGCGTTGGCGTTGACGTTGACGTTGCCACCACTGGTCGAGCCGGTCGGTGCCGCGAACTGAGCAACCTGCAGATCGTAGTACTTGTTGTAGAACGCAGCGACGTTGAGGCGCAGGCGGTTATCCAGCGCCTGCAGCTTGAGACCAGCTTCCCACGACTTGATTTCTTCCGGGTCATACCGCGGATTGACCGCGCCGAGGCTGCGCGCGTTGAAGCCGCCGGCACGATAACCGGTTGCGTAACGCACATAGCCCATGATGTCGTCGGTGAATTCGTAATTGGCGCTGAGCATAAAGGAAGTGTTGTTTTCCTTGAGCAGCAGGCGTCGGACGAGCGAGGTGACCTGGTTGAAGTCACGCGAGTCGTCGGTGTAGCGAACGCCGCCCGTCAGTTCGAGCTTTTCACCAAGAATAGGCGGCCGATAGTCAACCTGCGCGAAGACTGCCTTGGACTTGCTGGCAACTCGGTAGTCACGCGGGGTAACAGAATCTACGGCATTGGTGGCGCTGAGTGCGTATGGAAGGCGCGTTGTGCCGAAGTCGTGGGCATCTTCGTCGAAGTAGAAGCCGCCAACCACAAAGTTGAGCGAATCGTAGGCGCCCTGAAGCTGGACTTCGAGGGTCTTTTGATTCTGAGACTGGAACCGCTTGGTAAATCCGTACCAACCTGCCCAGGTCGTCACCGTCGGAACACCGCCCACGGCGGCGAGACCCTTCAGGGTCGTCCCATAGTTGTTCGTGTCATCACGGCGGTAGGCGCGGAGGCCGCCGATTGCCTTGAGCGTCAGGTTATCGTTGAGGCCGTATTCCAGTGTGAGGTGAACGCCCTTCTGAACGATCCTCTGCGGGATGGGGTCGGCATAGTCCTGGTATTTGAACAACGGTTTGGTGGTAACGGGAAGCGGCACGGTGCCATACGTCGCAACCGAATTGTTCATGAAAGCTTGGAACGTCGCCGTCGTAGCGACAACCTGGATCGGCACGGGAACACCCGCCATCTTGGTGTAGTCTGCAGATATAGTCGCCTTGAACGAACCCCATTCTCCCTGGATCTTGCCCCAGTAGGAATCGTTGTCTTCCGAACCATGGTCAAGATTGCTGGGCTGGTCGGCTATGTCGACGATACCGTCACGCTCACGGTGCTGATAAGCAAACGAGGCCTTTACGTTGGAACCACCAATCAGGCCGGTATCAATGCGGGCCTTGTACTGGATCGCATTGAAGCTGCCGTATCCCGCGCGCACGACGCCTTCGAAATTATCCGAAGGTGTGTGAGTCTGGACCACGATGGCACCGCCGGTGGAGTTGCGACCGAACAGCGTGCCTTGCGGTCCGCGCAGCACCTGGATCGAATCGGGTTCGACAATATCCATGGCGGCGGTCGAAATGCGACCGAAGGGTACACCGTCGATGTAGAAGCCGAAAGGCGCGTCGTTGCCGATGATGTTGTCGCCATAACCGATACCGCGCATGTAAATCGCGGCCGCGCCAATGCCGCCAGGCGTATCATGGATTTTCACGTTCGGTGTGATTTTCGCAAGATCGACAAAGTTCTCGATGCCGCGCTCTTCAATAATAGCGGCGTTGACCGCGGTGACTGAGACCGGCGTGTCCTGAATGCTTTCCTCACGGCGGCGTGCAGTGACGACGATATCGGCGATACCGCTACGCTGGCCTTCGATTTCCGAAGAATCCTGAGCGTAGGCCGGGAGCGCAAGCACCCCTGACAGGATTGCGGCACTGCCGAGCAAGCTCGCACGAAGGGATCTGGATTCCATCATTACCTCTCCTGACGTTATTTTGTGCCGTGGTTGTATCATTGTCGCGCGGCATTGCAAGCGTCTGGATCAATAGGGTTGCCTGTATTGGGGCAAGACTCTGCAGTTTATAGGCGAGGCGAAGCTTGTGAAATCGCACGAAAATTTTTGCGACTGGGCGTTAACCTCGCGGTAAGCTTCGCAAACTGCGGCAAACCTTGCTTCTTTGCCCACAGCCTATTTCGCTATGGGTAGTGCCTAATGCCCAGGGATAACACCTTGGTAAGATTCTCCTGCGCAATCGGCATCGAGGCAGGAGAGTCCCGTTGCGCCAACCCCGCGAATCCAGTGAAATAGCGGCAGAACAGGGCCGTGAGAGGCGCGCGTCTCTGACACTGACATGCCAGGTCCGCCAAGGCACGCGCGCCTGGAAGCAGGCGCAGCTTGAAGACATCTCGCCCCATGGGTTCCGGATCAGCCGGTTTCCCGATTGCAGCCCTCAGCTTCCGCTGCGCATCCGCATTCCCGGCCTGGAACTACTGAGTGCAAACGTACGCTGGCAAAAGGGCGGCGCGGTGGGCTGCGAATTCAGCGCGCCGCTGCACGTCGCCGTGTTCGAACATCTCGTCAGGCGCGCAATGTCACGATAAATCCAATCAGATGTGGATCGCCCGCCCGTAAGCGCTCAGCACGGCCTCGTGCATCGCCTCGCTGATGGTGGGATGCGGGAAGACCGACTGGATCAGTTCGGCCTCGGTCGTCTCCAGTGTCTTGCCGACGACGAAGCCCTGGATCATTTCGGTGACTTCGAGGCCCACCATGTGCGCGCCGAGCAGCTCGCCGGTCTTGCAGTCGAACACGGTCTTCACGAAGCCTTCCTGGTCTCCCATGGCGATCGCCTTGCCGTTGCCGATGAAGGGGAACTGGCCGACCTTGACCTCATAGCCCGCTTCGCGCGCCTTGGCTTCGGTCAGGCCGACCGAGGCGATCTGCGGGTGGCAATAAGTGCAGCCAGGAATGTTGCGGCGGTCGAGCGGGTGCGGATGGACCTCGCCGTTGCCCAGCTCGCGCGCGATGGACTCCACTGCCAGCACCGCCTCGTGGCTCGCCTTGTGCGCCAGCCACGGACCGGCGGTGCAATCTCCGATTGCCCAGACGCCGGGCACATTGGTGCCGCAATGATCGTCGACCTTGACGAAGAACTTGGCGTCAGGCTCGATCCCCAGATCTTCCAGCCCGATGTTATCGAGGTTCGGAGTGATGCCAACGGCAACGATCACATGGCTGAACTCGGTGGTTTCGTCCTTGCCAGCCTTGTCCTTGATCGTGACGGAAACCTGCGTGTCGCTCTTTTCAATCGCACCGACATTGGCGCTGGTCAGGATCTTGATCCCCTGCTTGGTCAGCGCCTTTTCGAGGAATTTGGACACATCCGCGTCCTCGACCGGCACGATCCGGTCAAGCATCTCGACCACGGTCACGTCACAGCCCATGTCGTTGTAGAAGCTAGCGAACTCGATGCCGATCGCGCCCGATCCGATCACCAGCAGCTTGCTCGGCAATTCTCTAGGCGTCATCGCATGGCGATATGTCCAGATACGCTCTCCGTCCGCCTTCGCCTTGGGCAGATCGCGTGCCCGCGCGCCCACGGCGATGATGATGTGTTTCGCTTCGAGCGACTGCTCCTTGCCGTCCTCGCCAGTGATGGAGAGCTTGCCGGGCGCGGTCAGCTTGCCAGTGCCCATGACCACGTCGATCTTGTTCTTCTTCATCAGGCCGGTGACGCCCTTGTTGAGCTGGTCGGCCACTCCCCGCGAACGCTTGACTACGGCATCGAGATCGGCGCTGATGTTGTCCGCGGACAGGCCGAAATCCTTGGCGTGCTTCATATGGTGCAGAACCTCGGCAGAGCGCAGCAGCGCCTTGGTCGGGATGCAGCCCCAGTTGAGGCAGATGCCGCCCAGCCGCTCGCGCTCGACGATCGCGGTCTTGAGGCCAAGCTGCGCCGCGCGGATCGCCGCGACATAGCCGCCGGGGCCGGAGCCGAGCACGATAAGGTCGTATGCGTCTGACACCTGGCTACTTCTCCTGCTTGACCGGTCGCGGTTTGCCGTCACCATCGACCGCTACGAATGTGAACTGGGCCTGCGTCACCTGGACTTCCTCATCTTCGTGGCGGTGCCTGCGCCATGCCTCGGTGGCGATGGTCATCGACGAATGCCCGACCTTCTCGAGCCGCCCGTAAACCGAAACCTCGTCGCCGATCCTGACCGGCAAATGGAACTGAACACCGTCCATCGCCACGGTGACCGCCCGGCCCCGCGAATGCCGCGCCGCGATAAGCCCCGCGCCCATGTCCATCAGGCTCAGCAGCCAGCCGCCGAATATGTCGCCATAGGAATTGGCGTCGGCAGGCATCGCGGTTACGCGGATGACAGGCTCTTCGGTGGGAGCAGTCACGTCAGGCGACCATCCCCAGCGGACTTTCGATGTAGCCCTTGAACGTCGTCATAAGCCGCGCGCCGTCAGCGCCGTCGATGGCGCGGTGATCGAAGCTGCCGGTCACGCTCATTATTGTGGCGACGCCGAGCGCGCCGTCCTCCATCACCCACGGGCGGTTCTCGCCTGCGCCGATGGCAAGGATGGTCGATTGCGGCGGATTGATCACGGCAGTGAACTGCTTGATCCCTAGCATGCCCATGTTCGAGATCGAGGCGGTGCCGCCCTGATATTCGGCGGGCTGGAGTTTTCCGCCCTGCGCCCGCTCGATCAGGTCCTTGGTGGCAGTCGCGATCTCGGATAGCGACTTGCCGCTGGCATCGGTGACGATCGGGGTGATCAAGCCTCCCGGAATGCTCACCGCCATGGAAATGTCTGCGCGGGCATAGCGGATCAGCTCATTGCCCGCGAAGGTCACGTTGCATTCGGGCACATCGATCAAGGCGCGGCCCAATGCCTTGATCAGCAAGTCGTTGACCGAAAGCTTGATGCCGCGCGGCTCCAGCGCCTTGTTCACATCTGCGCGCATCTGCATCAGCTTGTCGAGGCGCACGTCCACGGTGAGGTAGATGTGCGGGGCCTCCTGCATCGACTGGCTGAGGCGGCGCGCAATGGTCTTGCGCATGCCCGAAAGCTTCTCCACCGTGTGCGGTACCCTGTCGTCGAGCAGGGCGCGGGTTTCGGGCGCCATTTCGGTGCTCGCGGGCTTTTCCGCTGCGGCAGGAGCGGCAGCCGCCGAAGCCGCGGCGGGCGCGGCCGCGGCCGCAGGTTTGGCGGTGCCGGGCGCTGCCCCATCGACGTCGGCCTTGACGATGCGTCCGTGCGGACCGCTGCCGTTGACGGCTCCAAGATCGACACCCTTTTCAGCCGCAAGGCGCTTGGCGAGCGGCGAGGCGACGATCCGTCCTTCTTTGGGTTGCATCGCGGCAGGGGGCGGAGCGGTTGCCACTGGCGGTTCCGTAACTTGCGCCACTGCGGAGGCAGGTGTCTCCTGAGGCGGTTTCTCGTTGGTCGAGGACCCTGCCTTCGCAGTGACACCATCGGCCTTGTCCGCGTCCTCCCCCTCAACCGCCATTGTGGCAATCACGGTGCCGACTTTCACCTTATCGGTGCCTTCGGGCACGGCAATGCTCACGATCACGCCTTCATCGACCGCTTCGAACTCCATGGTCGCCTTGTCGGTCTCGATCTCGGCAATGATGTCACCCGAAGCAACCTCGTCGCCCTCTTTCACCAGCCACCTCGCAAGCTTGCCTTCTTCCATGGTGGGTGAGAGCGCCGGCATCTTGATTTCGGTGGGCATGAAACGATCGGCTTTCTGCTATATCTGTCCGCGCCGTCCCATTCGCCAATCCCGCGCCCGCTGGCAAGCGCCGGACGTGAATCGCATGGGTTGCACGTCAAGGCTTTGTAGCGGATAGGTCACGTCCGGGGGAAGAAATATGCGCGTCTACCTGGTCATTGTCGATGAAACCGAAGAGGCGCTGGTCGCCTTGCGGTTCGCGTCGCGCCGCGCAGCAAAGACCGGCGGCGGGCTGCATCTGCTCGCGCTGGTCCCGCCCCAGGAATTCAGCGCATTTGCTGGCGTACAGGCTACTATCGAGGAAGAGGCGCGCACCCGAGCCGAAACGCTCGTCACTTCTGCCGCGGGAAACCTTCACTCCGAAAGCGGCAAGATGCCGACGATTTCGGTGAAGGTGGGCGAAGGCGTCAAGGTGGTGCGCGAGTACCTGGCCGAGCATCCCGAGGTATCGGCATTGGTGTTGGGCGCGGCAATCGAAGGGGGCCCCGGCCCGCTGGTCAGCCACTTTACCGGCGCGCTTGCGGGGCAGCTGCCCTGCCCCGTTTTCGTTGTTCCCGGATCGCTCTCGCAGGATGAGATCGAGCGGCTGAGCTAACGCTTGCCGCGCCCCTGATGCCGGATATTGCCGGGCCGGCCGCGCTGGCCGACAAGATGCTTGCCGCGCTTTTTAAGCGGCATGGGCTTGCCGCGCGGCTCGACTGGACCGCTACCGCCTTCTTCCAGCTCGAACTTGAGCGCGCCCGTCAGCGGATTGGCCTCTGCCAGTCTCAGCCGCAGCCTTTGACCCATGGCATAACTGGTGCCGGTCTGCTGCCCTTCGAGCACCTGCGCCTTCTCGTCATAATCGAACCTTTCGGCCCCCAGGGTCGAGACAGGCACCAGCCCGTCGCCGCCCAGCCCGACAATCGTGGCGAAGAAGCCGAATTTCTGCACACCGGTGATCCGGGTATCGAACACCTCGCCGACACGCGCCGAAAGCCAGGCGGCAACATAGCGGTCGATGGTTTCGCGCTCGGCAGCCATCGCGCGGCGCTCGGTATCGCTGATTGCCTCACTGATCTTGCCGAGGTCGTCGCGGTCGCGCTCTGACAGGCCGGACCCCGCAGGCAGGTCAGCTTTTGGCGCGGGCTGCTCCAGTCCAAAAGCGTCGACTAACGCGCGGTGCACCAGAAGGTCCGAGTAGCGGCGGATCGGCGAAGTAAAATGCGCGTAGGAGCCCAGCGCCAGGCCGAAGTGTCCCAAGTTGCGCGGCCCGTAATAGGCCTGGGTCTGGCTGCGCAGCACGGCTTCCATGATGAGCATGCGCTCACCCTCGTCGGACACGTCCTTGAGCATGCGGTTGAACAGGCCCGGCGTGATCACCTGCCCCAGCGCCAGCTTGCGCCCGAATGTCGCCAGATAGTCCTTGAGCGTGACCAGTTTTTCGCGGCCTGGCGGCTCGTGCAGGCGGTAAACCACAGGCGCCGCCTTGCTTTCCAGCGCCTTGGCCGCCGCGACATTGGCCGCGATCATGAAGTCCTCGACCACGCGGTGCGCGTCGAGACGCTCGCGCAAGGCGATCTCGGCGATGCGGCCGTTCCCGTCGAGCACGACACGCCGCTCGGGCATGTCGAGCTCGAGCGGATCGCGCCTGTGGCGCGCATCGGCGAGCAATTTCCAGCAAGCCCACAGGTTTTGCAGGTGCTGGTCCGCCTCGCCGCTGTCGATTCGCGCCTGCGCGTCCTCGTAGGCGATGTTCGCTGCGATCCGCACCAGCGCGCGGGTGAAGCGCCAGGATGTGACGTGTCCCTCGCTGTCGATGACCAGGTGGCAAGCCATCGCAGCGCGGTCCTCGCCCTGCCTGAGCGAACAGACGTCCGCGGAAAGGACCTCAGGCAGCATCGGCACCACGCGGTCGGGAAAATAGACCGAATTGCCGCGTTTCCTTGCTTCGCGGTCAATCTGGCTGCCGGGGCGGACGTAGAACGAGACATCGGCGATTGCGATGATCGCGCGAAAACCGCCCCCGTCCGGCTCCGCCCAGATCGCATCGTCATGATCGCGCGCGTCGGCTGGGTCGATGGCGACGATGGGTATGTGGCGAAGATCTTCGCGCTTCTCTTCGCTAAGCGGAAGTTTAGCGGCGCTCCTGGCCTCCTCGATAATCTCTTCGGGAAACGCGAAGGGAATGCCGTGCTTGTGGATCGCGATCAGGCTGAACGCACGCGGGGCGAGCGGATCGCCGAGAACCTCGGTCACCTTGACCCCCGCTCGTTCGCTCCGCCCGGCGGCCTCGGCGAGCACAAGCTGGCCCCTCTCAGCCCCGGCCAGATCGGCGATCGGCGGCGAATGGCGGATGCGACGGTCGGTCGGCGCTAGCCAGGCCTTGCCGTTAGCGTCGATCTCGACGACGCCGAGCACCTGGTCGCTGCGCACGGCGAGCTTCTTCATCGGATGGGCGATCCAGCCGGTGCGGGTTTCCTCGGTGCGCGCAAGCACCCGCTCGCCCTTCCTCAGCGCGGGCATGACGCTGCGGCCCCTGCCCTCGACGATCCGCACGCGCAGCGGCGGCGAGGCGTCGCCCGGCGACCATGTGTCGGGCACGGCAATCGCCTCGCCATCCTCGATGTCGACAACGCGCAGCACAGTGACTTTGGGCAAGCCGCCCATCTCGTGGTAAGCGGTCCTGCGCCCGTCGATCAGGCCCTCGTCCGCCATATCGCGCAGCAGCGCCTTGAGCTGGATCTTCTCCTGGCCCTTGAGACCGAAAGCGCGCGCGATCTCGCGCTTGCCCGCCGGCGTGGGCGAATCCTTGATGAATTCGAGGATCTGCTTGTGGGTGGGAAGGCCGTGGTCGGCTATAGTTTTGCGAGGCATCGGCTCATGTGGCTGTCACAGCGACATTGCGCAAGGCAGTGCCTTTGCGCCGTTCAGTACGACCTCGCCACGTAAATCCGTTCAGCAGCAGGCTTGCCGGTAAAGATGCACACGCCCGAGGCAGGTGCCGCGTCCATCGGCACGTTGCGCAGCGTCAGCTTCATCGATTTGAGCGTCTCGATCACGCTGTCAAGCTCGGCCCCGGTCGGGCGCGACCACTGCGTTTCCACCCAGCCAGGATACTTTGCGTTGTCGGAATAGAACGCGCGCAGGGCGTCGAGGTTCTCGATGCCGCGCACGATCTGCGCGTCGCGCCGCGCGGTGGCCTCGCCGTGGAGCGCGCGTTGAACGTCTTCCAGTTCAGCAGCGGCGCGGCAAACGAAAGCGTCCTTCGCCTCTCCGGTGAAGGCGACTTTGCCGCTGTCCGCATTCCACAGCTTGTCGCGGCGGATCACCGAAACTTTGCCCTCGGCCATGTCCCTTCCCCCGATCTCGAGCACCAGCGGCACGCCCTTCTTGACCCAGGCCCAGCGCTTTGCGGTCGCCTTGCCGGGCCGCTTGTCGAGCAGCACGCGAACCGGCTCTCCCAGAGCAGACTGCGACGCCAGTGCCTTGCGGATTTCCTCGCAATAGGAGAGCAAGGCCGCATCCTCGTCATTGTCGCGCAGCATCGGCAGGATGACGATCTGGTGCGGCGCCACGGCGGGAGGCACACGCAGCCCGTCGTCGTCGCCGTGAACCATGATCAGGCCGCCGATCAGCCGGGTGGAAACGCCCCAGCTGGTGGTGTGGCAATATTGCTGCGTGCCTTCACTATCCTGATACTGGATGCCCGCCGCTTCGGCGAAGCCCGTGCCGAGATAGTGCGAAGTGCCCGCCTGCAGCGCCTTGCCATCCTGCATCATCGCTTCGATCGACCAGGTGCCGACAGCGCCGGGAAACCGTTCGTTTTCGGGCTTTTCGCCAGCGATCACTGGCATGGCCAGCACCTCTTCGGCGAAGCTGCGATACATTTCGAGCGCGCGCAGCGTCTCCGCCATGGCGTCCTCACGGTTCGCGTGCGCGGTATGCCCTTCCTGCCAGAGGAATTCGCTGGTGCGCAGGAACATGCGCGTACGCATTTCCCAGCGTACGACATTCGCCCACTGATTGGTTAGCATCGGCAGATCGCGCCATGACTGGATCCAGCGCGCCATGGCCGCGCCGATCACGGTCTCCGAGGTGGGGCGCACGACCAGCGGCTCTTCCAGTTTGGCCTCGGGATCGGGTACCAGACCGCCCTTTCCGTCACCGATTAGGCGGTGATGGGTGACGACCGCCATTTCCTTGGCGAAACCTTCGACATGCTCGGCTTCCTTGGCGAAATAGCCAAGCGGTATGAACAGCGGGAAATAGCAGTTTTCGACCCCTGCCGCCTTGATCCGGTCATCCATCAGGCGCTGGATGCGCTCCCAGATGCCGTAGCCCCACGGCTTGATGACCATGCAGCCGCGCACGCCCGATTCCTCGGCCATGTCGGCTTCGGAGATGACTTCCTGATACCACTGGGCGAAATCGGCATCGCGCGAAGTGGCAAGGGCGTGTTTAATGGCGGACACGGGAAAGGGCTTTCGAAAATGGGCTGGGAAATCTGGAACGGCAGACGCATAGAGCCTGATCGCCGTTGAGTGAAGCGCCTTGCGCTTTATTCGATGGCGTGAATCAGGCTCTCGATATTTGTTGCGACCTTGATTCACGTTGCGGATTGATTCAATCAGCAACGATCAAGTTCTGCTGCGCCCTATTTGTCGAGCGCGTCAAGCCTCTTCTGCATGGCTTCCATCTGCTTGCGCAGCGCATCGATGTCGCTGCCCTGCGGCGCTTCGGGTTCGCTCGTGGCAGCCGGCTCGGCCCCAGGCAGAAAGGCCGAGGCCGCCGCCTTGAACATCGCCATGTTCTGTTCGGCGAGCTTGGCGAGCGGATTGTTGCCGAGGCTGCTCTCGAAGGCCTTGGCCAGCTTGGACTGGTTGGCGCGGAAGTTTTCCATCGAGGCTTCGAGATAATGCGGGATCAGCGACTGCATCGAATTGCCGTACATGCGGATCAAATCGCGCAGGAAATTGACCGGCAGCATCTGCTCACCGTTGGCTTCCTCGTCGAGGATGATCTGCGTCAGGATCTGGTGAGTGATGTCGTTGCCGGTCTTGGCGTCGAGCACCTTGTAGTCGGTGCCTTCGCGAGTCATTTTGGCGAGATGGTCGAGCGTGATGTAGCTTGATGAGCGCGTGTTGTAGAGCCGCCGGTTAGCATACTTCTTGATGATGACCGTATCGTCGCTCTTCGCATTTGCATCAGCCATGCAGCAGCTCCCAACTATCCCCAATCTCTAGACATAGCATGGCCTCGTGGTGCAACGCAACAATCCCCATGCTGCGCAGCAAAAAGAATAGTTACGTGTTTTCAACGGGCGAAGCGGTCACCGAGTAAGGTCAACAATTCATATTGCGAAAGCCCGCTGGCCGCCGAGGCTTCGGGCAGCGCATATTTGACCTCGAGCCAATCGCCTTCGCGGACATCCTCCGCCCCGGCGAGATCGACATCGATCATGTCCATCGACACCCGGCCAAGCACTGGGAGCCGGCGGCCCTGCCACAGCAGCACGCCCTTGCCGCCCGACCAGCAGCGCAGGAACCCGTCGGCATAGCCAAGCGCAACCACGCCCACCCGCATCGGCGCGGGGGCAATGAAGGTCGCGTTGTAACCGACCCCCTCCCCCGCCTCGATTTCGCGGACCTGCATCACCGCCGCCATCGGCCGCGCGACCTGTGCAATCCGGCCCTGCATCTCGGGGCGCGGCACGCCGCCATAGAGCGACAGGCCGGGCCGGGTAAGGTCGCCGTGATACGATGGGCCGAGCGCGATGCCCGCGCTGTTGGCAAGGCTCGCGCGGGAGTGCGGCACCATGCGGCGCGCTTCCTCCCACCGCGCGCATTGCCGCACGTTGAGCGCTACGTCCTCGTCAGCGGAGGCGAGGTGCGACATCAGCACGTCGACATCGAGCCGCGCGATCAGCGGATCGCCGAGCTGCGAGAGCGGCAGGCCAAGCCGGTTGATCCCGGTATCGACCATCAGATCGCAGCGCCCGCCGCCTGCAGCCAGCCAGCGCGCCGCCTGTTCGAGCGAATTGATGACGACGCGCACGCCGGTCTCGCGCGCCCAGGCGGCGACACCGTCGCTGATCGGGCCGTGCAGCAGCGAAATCTCTCCCGGCGATGCCAATCCGACGATGTCGGCAGCCTCGTGGGCATAGGTTACAAAGAAATCGCGGCATCCCGCCTGGCGCAGGACGGGAACGGCAAGCTTTGCTCCTATCCCGTATGCGTCTGCCTTGACCGCCGCGCCGGTGCGCGCAGCGCCCGACATTGCATCGAGCGCGCGCCAGTTGGCCGCCAAGGCATCGCGATCGACAACCAGCCTGAGCGCGGCTGGCGGCAAGTCAGGGTTTGGCCCCATTGGCCTCCTCGAAGTCGCGCGGCGGGCCGCCCTTGAGGCCCCACCACGCCACCACCAGCGCAATCGCCGTCACCCCCCAGGTGTACCACAGCCCCGAATAAGGATCGCCGGTCAGCGCAACGATCAGCGCGGAAACGAATGGAAGGAAACCACCGAAATAGCCCGTGCCGATGTGATAGGGGATCGACATCGAGCTGTAGCGGATGCGCGCCGGGAACATCTCGGTCAAAAGCGCCGCTACCGGGCCATAGGTCACCGCGGACAGCAACATCAGGCCGAACATGCCGAGGAAAACCTTGAAGCCCTGGGCAAAGGTCGGGGTCACCTTCTCAAGGTTATAGCCGGCCTCTCCCAGCCACGCCGATAGCTGCTTGGCGCGCGCCGGCTTGTCATCGAAGGCATATTGACCCAGCGGCAGCGGCTTGCCGCCCACTGTCACCGAAAGTTCGCTTGCCTCGGCGCGGGTATAGGCAACGCCCACGCCCGACAGGTCGGCCAGCATCTTGGCGCACGGTGTCTTTTGTTCGGCTGCGTACCAGACGTAATCGCAGTCTGAACCGGCAACCACCACCGCCTGATCGCGATTTGCAGCGACGAGCGCGGGATTGGCGGCAGCCCCGATCCACCAGAACAGCGGGAACAGCAGCACGAGTATGGCGACATAGCCAAGCACGATCGGCCTCTTGCGACCGATCCTGTCCGACAGCCGACCCGCCAGAACATAGAAAGACATGCCCGCCAGCGCGGCAAGCCCGACGATGATCTCGGCGGTGGTGTCTTCCATCCGCATCTGGCCTTTGAGGAAGCTGAGGCCGTAGAACATCGAGCAATACCAGATCGCCGTCAGCCCTGCGCCGACGCCGAACAGCGCGACGAATAGGCGCTTCTTGTTGCCGGGATAGGTGAAGCTCTCGACAAAGGGATTGCCCGCCAGCTCGCCTTCTTCCTTCATAGCCCGGAAAACCGGGCTTTCGTGAAGCTTGAGCCGCATCCACAGCGAGACGACGAGCAGCAGGATCGAAAGGATGAAGGGCAAGCGCCAGCCCCATTCGTTCCACGTTTCGGCACTCATCGAGGCCTTGCAGAGCAGCACGACGACAAGGCTGAGCACAAACCCGCCAACCACGCTCGACTGGATGAAGCCGGTGTAGAAACCGCGCTCGTGCGGCGGGGAATGCTCCGCGACATAGATCGCCGCGCCGCCATATTCGCCGCCGAGCGCCAGGCCCTGAAGGATGCGCAGGAAGATCACGATGCCCGGTGCCCACCAGCCGATGGATTCCGCCGAAGGCACCATGCCGACGCCCGCCGTGGCGATGCCCATCAGGGTTACCGTCACCAGGAAGGTGTATTTGCGGCCAAGCTTGTCGCCGAGATAGCCGAACAGGATCGCGCCGAGCGGCCGGAAACCGAACCCGACCGCGAAAACCAGCCAGAACAGCAGCATCTCCAGCGTCGGGTTGCCGGTCGGGAAGAAGGTTCTCGACAGGATCACGCCGAGCGCGCCATAAATGAAAAAATCGTACCATTCGAAAATCGTGCCGGCCGACGAGGCAGCGATAACAAGCCGGATATCCGAAGCGGTCGGCTCGGGCGGCTGTGGATGCGGATTTGCGTCGGCCATTCATGTCCCCCCTGGCAATGCCATTGCGCGGCTGTCTCTAGCCGTCTGTTTCGCCGCTGGAAAGCGCCTCTTCCGCCGCTTGCCACGCGAGCAGGATTGCGCCGTGCCGGCCTGGATAATCGCGGGCAGGCGCGATGGCATCGAGGCCGGGCCAGTCGGGCAGTTGCCCCTCGCCTGCAAGCCAGTCGCGCATCGCCGCATGGGCGGAGCGAATCTCGTCCGCGGAGCGACCCGACGCAGCGCGCGCGAAAATAGCGGCAGCGGCCTGACCGATCGCGCAGGCCTGGCTCCTGAGCCCGGTTCGCTCGATCCGACCGTCTGCGCCAGTCGCAAGACCCAGTTCCAGCGTGCTGCCGCAGCTGCGCGAACGCGCCGACGCCTTCAGCGGCAAGCTATCGTCCCAGCCATGACCGGCCAGACTGGTCGCCAGTTCGAGAATCTGCGGGGTATAGAGCGTAGCGCTCATCATTACCTGTTGCCGAGGGCCTCCGCCTCTGCCTCGGCTGCTTCGCGGCGGCGATCCGCGATCATCGTGACAAGCGCCTCGCTGCTGGCATTGACGAAGGGATAGGTGCGCGCCTGGATGATCCACAGCGGCCGTCCGCCCGCGCCCCAGACGGTATCATAGCCCAGCACCAGGATCGAGAAGGCCAGAGTGACGATGATCATGCCTTTGACCCCGCCGAATCCGAAACCAAGCACGCGGTCGATCGGGCCAAGGGCGGATTCCCGGCTCTTTGCGCCGAGCCAGCGGGCCAACACCTTGACGAAGGCATAAGGCACCAGCAGCAGGAGGGCGAAGGCGAGCACCGCCGCGCCCGAGCTTGTGCCGACATGTGGCTCGAAAAACGAGGCAAGCGGGCCATGCAGAAACCGGATCGCGAACAAGGCGAATATCCACGCCGACAGCGCAAGGACTTCCTGCACGAAACCGCGCATGAAACCAGTGATCGCGCCAAGGCCAACGATCAGCAGCACTGCAATATCGAAGCCAGTCATGGCCAAGCGATCTATGGCCGCGCGACGATCCGGTCAACGAGATTTGGCAGGACCGCAAGCGCGTCATACCCTCGGCCCGGCGCCTCGCCCTTGCCATTCGCGGGTGGTCCAAAGGCCTGCGCAAATCCGAGCTTGGCCGCCTCGCGCCGCCGCAGCCCCGAATGGGCGACCGGGCGCACTTCGCCCGAGAGCGAAACTTCGCCGAACCATACTGCATCTAGCGGCAGCGGCTTTTCCGACAGCGCCGATACCAGCGCGGCGGCAACTGCCAGGTCTGCGGCAGGATCGGACAGCCGGTAGCCGCCCGCGACATTGAGATATACTTCCGCGTTGGACAGGCTGAGCCCGCAGCGCGCTTCGAGCACGGCAAGCAGCATGGCCAGCCTGCCGCTATCCCAGCCAACCACCGCGCGGCGCGGGGTCGCCCCGCTGGTGAGCTTCACCACCAGCGCCTGCACTTCGACCAGCACCGGACGCGTGCCTTCCATTGCCGGGAACACGGCGCTTCCCGGGACGGGCTCCTCGCGACCCGAGAGGAACAGCATGGAAGGATTGGCAACCTCGGTCAGGCCCTCGCTTTCCATCGCGAAGACGCCGATCTCCTCGACCGGGCCGAAGCGGTTCTTGAGGCTGCGCAGGATGCGGTACTGGTGACTGCGCTCACCCTCGAAGCTCATCACCACATCGACCATGTGTTCGAGCACGCGCGGACCAGCGAT
Organism: Sphingomonadaceae bacterium; assembly: GCA_947477745.1. GTDB lineage: Bacteria > Pseudomonadota > Alphaproteobacteria > Sphingomonadales > Sphingomonadaceae > Novosphingobium. The sequence goes on from CANJUF010000024.1 coordinate 26,272, forward strand.
GCTGCCGTCCTTGGTGACATGGCCGACCAGCACCAGCACGGTGCTGCGTTCCTTGGCGAAGCGGATCAGCTCGAAGGCGCAGCCCCTCACTTGGCTGACGGTGCCGGGTGCGCCCTCGATCTGATCGGAATGCATGGTCTGGATCGAATCGATGACGAGCAGCGCGGGCGGTTCCATCGCGCCCAGCGTGGTCAGGATGTCGCGCACCGAAGTTGCCGCCGCGAGTTGGATCGGCGCATCGGCCAGCCCCAGCCGTTCGGCGCGCAGCCGCACCTGCCCTGCCGCTTCCTCGCCGCTGACATAGACGGCATCGCCGCCCGAACGGGCGACATGCGCCGCAACCTGCAGCAGCAAGGTCGACTTGCCGATGCCGGGATCGCCGCCCATCAGAATCGCCGAACCGGGCACCAGCCCTCCGCCCAGCGCACGGTCAAACTCGGCAAGTCCGCTGGCCTTGCGCACCGGCATGGTTCCAGGCTTGTCGAGCGGTTCGAACATCAGCTTGCGACCGCCGGAAGAAAGATCGTGCCGCGCCGAGAAGACCGTTTCGGGTGCATCCTCGGCAAGCGTGTTCCATTCCGCACAGTCGGGGCACTGCCCTTGCCAGCGGTGCGATACCGAGCCGCAGGCCTGACAGACATAGCGTTTCTTGGGCTTGGCCATGGCTTATGCTTAACTGGAACGAAAATAGAACGCAATGCCGGTGCGTCTCTGAATCAACACGAGAATTTGAACTAGCGCAAAAAATGTGCACAATTGCACGCAGGATTTGGCCGCCTACCTCGTTAAGAGGTGTGAAGCCCGGCACCGCTGGGGGCAGCATCGGTACAAAGGGAGTATACAAGATGCGTTCAATTCCAAACCACCGCTCATCCCTGCTCGTCCATGCCGCGCTGGCAGGTGCATTGATGATGCCGGCGGCAACAACAATGGCGGCGGACAAATACGCCAATCAGGAAACTTCCTATGTGAAGCCCGCTTCGACTCCGCCGACCGAGCAGGTCCAGTCTCCGCGCGATGGCATTCACGCTGAAAAAGACCAGAACATCCAATCCCCGCGTGATCCGGCGTCGGGGCAGGCGACTTCCCGGCAAGTTCAACCGACCGGCAGCACGCCATCCCCCCTCATAACGGAGATTGGTTTTCCGGCAGCAGTCAATTCCGCTGCTGGCGGACCGGCGGCGGCCAAATGGGAAGGTCCCGAAATTGATGCCAATCGGAGTGTTTCACAGGCTGGCACTGCCTCGGGAACCTACCGCGAAGGCGGCGTGAACGACACGACCTATCAACGGTCCGCCGGCATCCAGTCGCCGCGCGATCCGGCTTCGGGGCAGGCGACGGGGGTCACCGCCCAGTATAATCCAAAGGAATTGGGGGTCGACACGATCCATTCGCCGCGCGATCCGGCATCGGGACAGGCGACGGCGCGCACAGCCGCGCCGGTCAGCCAGGATCCGCAGTTCAAGGTCACCTTCGAGGATGTCCTCATCTCTAGCGCCAAGGCTCCAGTCGCTGGCGCAACCGGGCCGCAACCGGTCAACGGCACAGCAGGCGGCGCAGCCGGAGCAAGTGAACGGTCGGTCAACCCCGACCAACCCAAGAATTTCAGCCTGAGTTCGTCGACGCCTGGCAGCACATCCGTGGCGCGCACCGAAACGGTCAACGCAAACGAAGTGAGCGGCGCACAAGACGGCAGTGGAACTGACAACGCCAATCGCAAGAGAATGCATCCTCGCAACCGCGCGCGCGGTAAACGCATGCACAAGCCGTGACAGGGAACTGATTGCAAATGAACACGCGCCTGCTTGCCGCTTCCGGCTTGTTGCTGCTTGCGTGCGCCGCGCCGGCATTAGCGCAGGAAGCTGCCGCGCCCGAGGATGAAAAGCTCTGGTCGCTCTCGCTTGGCGGCGGGGCGACGCTGGTCAGCCATGGCCAGGATCCCTGGTCGACCAATGTCGATCTTTCGCGTTCGATCGGCGATGCCAGCCTGAGCCTTGGCTATTCGCGCTCGACCGAAAACGGACAGCAGGGCGTGCCGTTCTCGCTCGGCTCGAAAAGCGAGACCTTCAGCCTGTCGGCGGGGTACGGCATTGGCAGCGTCTCGCTCGACGTGCATGGCTCCTATGGCGTGCGCCGCTTCGACGGCCGCAGCTTCCGCCGCCGCACCGGGCAGGTCGTGACGATAGACGGCAAGGGGAAGAGCTACGGCATTGGCGCAACCGCAACGGTGTGGGTGCCGCTGGGCGAGAACACCAGCATGTCGCCCTACGCCTCCCTCGATTACAGCAGCACCGATACGGCCCGCGCGCTGGTCTTGCCGCCGATCGGCCTGGTATCGGCGAAAGACAAGCAAAAGGGCACGACCGGTAGCCTGGGCACATCGATCGATCGCCGCTTCGGCAGCGAGAGCCAGCATTCGATCTCGGCCAATGCGGCCTGGGTCATCACCTCCAATTCGGCGGCGACATCAAGCACGCTCATCCGCCGCTCGGGCGCTGCGCGGCCGCTGCGACCACAGGCAGGCGCGGGCGGCAGCGAGAACTGGTTCGAATATGGCGCGAGCGCGTCGTTCGGGGTGTCGGACGTGGTCAACCTTAGCCTCTCGGCATCGCGCACCGTCGGTACTTTCGGCCCCGAGACGACCAGTCTTTATACCGGAGTCAGCTTCTCGTTCTGACCGCTTTGAGGCCCCTGCGCCGCGCATGGCATGATTAATCCGGTCTTTACGCCGCCGCGCTAAACCGGCCGGATGACGCAACCCGGGCCAGCCAATACGCGCCTTGCCGAACTCGACGCCTTGCGCGGTATTGCCGCGCTTGCGGTCGTGGTGTTCCACTATACGGTCAAGGCGCCCGAGATCCTGCCGCACGTGGTCACGGTCGAATACGGGTTTCCGATCGGCAACTACGGCGTGCAGCTGTTTTTCGCGATTTCGGGCTTCGTCATCTTCATGACGCTGGAGCGCACCAAAAGCTCCGCCGATTTCGCCTTTGCGCGCTTCACCCGCCTGTTCCCCGCCTATTGGGCCGCGATCCTGGTGACCACGGCGGCGCTGTATCTGCTGGGCGCGAGCGAACTGGCAAAGACGTCCGGCGTGATCGCTACCAATTTCACCATGCTGCAGGGCTTCATCTATGTGCCCGCGGTCGATGGGGTCTACTGGTCTCTGACGGTCGAGCTGGCGTTCTACCTATGCATGTGGGCCTTGTGGCGCGCGCGCGCCCTGGACAAGATCGAGGCGATCCTGTGCCTGTGGATTCCACTACGATTTGTCTGGGTGATGTTTCCCGTCCTGCCCTCGCTCGGCTCGAAACTGCTGCTCGTCGATCACATCGCCTTCTTCGCGATCGGCATCGCTGCGTACCGCGTGCGCATGGGCATGCGGCGCTGGCGCGATCAGGTGCCGATGCTGCTTTCGGGATTGATCACAGTCGCTATGCTCGACGGCAGTGATACGGCTCTGGTTTACTGCGGCACCGCCGCGATCTTCGCTGCGCTGATCGCCGGGCGGACCGGGTTCCTGAATGCGCCGGTGCTGGTTTGGCTTGGGGCGCTGTCATACCCGCTGTACCTGGTGCACCAGAACATCGGCTATGCCCTTATTGCTGCGCTCGAGGGCGCGGGCGTACCGCCGCTCGCTGCTGCACTTGCAGCGCTGGCGCTGGCGCTGGGCCTGTCGCAGCTGATCCACGATCTGGTCGAAACGCCATCGCTGCGCGTGCTGCGCAACCTGTGGAAAGCGCGCCGCGCGCAACCGGCGACGGAACCTGCGTAGAATTCCAGAGTCAATTTGCGGTCGCATCGCTGTTCGCGAAAAACCGGTGCCCACTTTTTCGCGCGATGCTCTAGCCCGAACCTTCGACCTCTGGCATCGCATAAAGCATGCGGGAGAAGGAACTTCGTATCGCGCTTGTATGCTACGGCGGCATCAGCCTTGCCGTCTACATGCATGGCGTGACCAAGGAACTTTGGAAGCTGCTGCGGGCAAGCCGCGCGCACCGTGGCGGCGGCCGTGAGGCGCTGACGGGAACCGAATCAGTCTACGCGCGCCTGCTGCACCTGATCGAGAGCGATCACGGCCTGCGGCTGCGCGTGCTGTCGGATATCATTGCGGGGGCGAGCGCCGGCGGCATCAATTCGGTGTTCCTCGCCCAGGCGATCCATTCTGGGCAATCGCTCGAGCCGCTGACCGACCTGTGGCTGAAAGAGGCCGACGTCGATGAACTGCTCGACCCCGATGCGCGGCCGCTGTCGCGCGCCACCAAGTTCTGGGCCGCACCGATCGTTTCGTTCGTGCTAAGCCGGCCGGGTAACGTCGTCTCGCAAAGCGTGGCTCCTGAAACCCGCAAGGAAGTGCGCGAAAAGCTCTCGCGGCTGATCCGTTCGCGCTGGTTCGAAGCGCCGTTCGGCGGGCTGGGCTTCTCGCGCATGCTGTGCAGGGCATTCTCGGCGATGCAGGCCGCGCCCGCTGACGCGCCGCTGCTGCCGCCCGGCCATCCGCTCGACCTGTTCGTCACCGCGACCGACTTTAAGGGCCACCTCGAGACCCTGCACCTCAATTCGCCGCCGCTGGTGCAAGAAAGCGAGCACCGCATTTCGCTCAGCTTCAGAAGCCTTGTGCCCGCCGCACCGGACCAGTCGCTGGCCTCGCTTTACGAACTGGTCTTTGCCGCGCGCGCCACGGCAAGCTTTCCCGGCGCGTTCCCGGCGCTGCAGATCGCGGAGATCGATCAGCTCGCGCGCGAGCACGGCGAAGTGTGGGAGACGCGCGACGCGTTCTTCAAGCGCGTCATGCCTGAGCACCACCAGCGCAAGGACCTCGAAGGCGTGGCGCTGATCGACGGATCGGTGCTGGTCAACGCCCCGTTCGAGGATGCCATAGGGGTGCTGCGCGACCGCCCGGCGCTGCGCGAAGTAGACCGCCGCTTCGTTTATATCGACCCGAGGCCCGACCGGATCGGCGGCATCCGGCGAAGCGATGCGCGCGCGCCCGGGTTCTTCTCGGTCATCTTCGGCTCGCTGTCCTCGATCCCGCGCGAACAGCCGATCCGCGACAATCTGGAGGATCTGGAGCGCCAGTCGATCGAGATGGCGACGCTGCGAGCGGTCGTGCGCGCGGTTCAGCCCGAGGTCGAGGAGACGGTCGAGCGGCTGTTCGGCCGCACGCTGTTTCTCGATCGCCCCACCGCCAAGCGGCTGGCAAGTTGGCGCGCCAAGGCCCAGGACGCGGCCTGCGTCCAAGCCGGCTTCGCCTATCACGGCTATGCCCATGTCAAGCTGGCGGGGATCATCGGCAGTCTCGCGCGGCTGATCCACGGCGCGAGCCCCGATATCGATTTCGCCTCGCACGAGCCGGTCGCGCGGCGGCTTCACGCCTATCTCGCCACGGTCGGGCTGGATCATCTCGCTGCGCCAAGGGGCAACGCAACGCCCGAGGCCATCGCCTTCTTCCGTGCCCATGACCGGGATTTTCGCGAGCGGCGGCTGCGATTTCTTGCCCGGCGCTTGACGCAGGATTGGGAGCCGGACGGCAGCATCACCGAGGCAGACCGCGATGCCGCGCGCGAGGTGGTCTATGCCTCGCTGGCGCTGTACCACGCCTGCGATACGCCCGAGACACTCGGCGAGGAATTTCCAGAGCTGGCCAAGCGCGTGTTCACCGAGCCGGACGCAGTGCTCGCGCACATCGCCCAGCGGCGCGCGCTGCCCGAGATCGACAGCAAGGTCGATGCGATGATGGCCGATGCGATGGCGCAAATGCCCGCAGACCTGCGCCGCCCGCTGCTATTCGCCTACCTAGGATTTCCATTCTACGATGCGGTGATGCTGCCAATGCTGCGCGGCGAAGGCACCAGCGAATTCGATCCGGTCAAGGTCGATCGCATCTCGCCCGACGATGCCACCTCGATCCGCAAGGGCGGCGCGCAAGCGACGCTGCGCGGCATCGAGTTCTACAACTTCGGCGCGTTCTTCAGCCGGACGTACCGCGAGAACGACTACCTGTGGGGCAGGCTACACGGCGCGGAGCGGATGATCGACCTGGTCGCCTCGGTGCTTGCGCCCGACCAGCCGCTGTCGCCCGACCTGCTGGCCGAGCTGAAACGCGAGGCTTTCCTCGCCGTGCTCGACGAAGAGGAACGCCGACTGACGGCGGACCGGGGGCTCGTGCCGGGAATTCGCGCGGAGATCACGGCGAAGGCTTAGGTCAGCCTCCCCAAGCCTCCTTGATCCGATCGAAGAAGCCCTTCGATTCGGGGCATTCCTCTCCCGTCTCGGTTTCCTGCAATTCGCACAGCAGTTCGCGCTGGCGCGCTGTCAGCTTGGTCGGCGTCTCGACCGTGACCTCGATCACGAGGTCGCCGCGGCCCCTGCCCTGCAGCACCGGCATGCCGCCGCCGCGTCGCCGCAACTGCTTGCCTGACTGAATGCCGGCGGGAATGTCGATTCCCATGCGCTCGCCGTCGAGGCCGGGTATCTCGATCTGCCCACCAAGCGCCGCGGTGGTGAAGGAGATCGGTACGCGCGTGAGCAGCGTGGTGCCGTCGCGCTCGAACACCGCGTGGCGCTTGACGTGAAGGAAGATGTAGAGATCGCCGGGAGGCGCGCCGAAGGGCCCTGCCTCGCCTTTGCCGGTCAGGCGGATGCGCGTGCCGGTATCGACGCCCGGCGGAATATCGACCGAGAGCTTCTGCGGCTGGTCGACCCGGCCCTCGCCACGGCAGGAGCGGCACGGGCTTTCCAGCACCTCGCCGCGGCCGCCGCAGGTCTGGCAGGTCCGCTCGACCATGAAGAAGCCCTGCTGCGCGCGGACTTTGCCGTTGCCGCCGCACATCGTGCAGCGCCGCGCGCCGGTGCCCGGCTCCGCCCCCGAGCCGCCGCACGGATCGCAGGCGCGGGCGACCTCGATTTCAAGCTCGCTCTTCTTGCCGTGGAACGCCTTGTCGAGAGTGATTTCCATGTCATAGCGCAGGTCGCCGCCGCGCCGCGCCTGACGGCGGCCACCGCCCCCGCCGAAAGCGCTGCCGAAAATCGATTCGAAAATATCGCCGATGTCACCGAAATCGGCCTGGCCGCCGCGCGCCCCGCCGCCGCCCTGCTCGAACGCAGCATGGCCAAAACGGTCATAGGCTGCGCGCTTCTGCGGATCTTTCAGGCATTCGTAGGCTTCGCTGATCGCCTTGAACTTGCCTTCCGAGACGTCGCAGCCGGGGTTGCGATCGGGATGAAATTGCATCGCCAGCCGCCGATAAGCAGACTTGATCGTCTTGTCGTCGGCAGTGCGCTCGACTTCGAGCAATTCGTAGAAATCGGTTTTAACGCCAGACATTGCGTCCCCCGCCCCAACCGCGAACGCCATCGGCGCACCACAAAGCAGCGCCGATGGCGATCGGGTTCATCACCGGGACTTAGCCCTTCGAGTCTTCATCCACTTCGGAGAATTCGGCATCGACGACTTCTTCGTCAGCGCCGGAACCGGCATCGTCGCCCGGTGAGGCGGCCGCAGCCTGTTCCTTCTCGTAGATCGCCTGGCCCATCTTCATCGCCACTTGCGTGAGCGTCTGCGCCTTGGCGTTGATCGCATCGACATCGTCGCCAGCAAGCGCGGTCTTGGCTTCGCCAAGCGCCGCTTCGACCTCTGCCTTGAGATCGGCATCGACCTTGTCGCCGTGCTCGGCAAGCTGCTGCTCGGTGGCGTGGACCAAACTATCGGCCTGGTTGCGCGCCTCGGCAGAGGCACGCCGCTTCTTGTCTTCCTCGGCGAACTTCTCCGCATCCTGCACCATCTGGTCGATGTCGGCATCGGACAGTCCTCCCGAGGCCTGGATGCGGATCTGCTGCTCCTTGCCGGTACCCTTGTCCTTGGCCGAAACGTTGACGATGCCGTTGGCGTCAATATCGAAGGTCACCTCGATCTGCGGCACGCCGCGCGGCGCGGAAGGGATGCCGACAAGATCGAACTGGCCAAGCAGCTTGTTGTCGCCGGCCATCTCGCGTTCGCCCTGGAACACGCGAATCGTCACCGCCTGCTGGTTGTCCTCGGCAGTCGAATAGACCTGGCTCTTCTTGGTCGGGATCGTGGTGTTGCGATCGATCATCCGGGTCATGATGCCGCCCAGCGTCTCGATACCGAGCGAAAGCGGCGTCACGTCGAGCAGCAGCACGTCCTTGACGTCGCCCTGAAGGACGCCAGCCTGGATTGCCGCGCCCATGGCGACGACTTCATCGGGATTGACGCCGGTGTGCGGCTCCTTGCCGAAGAATTCCTTCACCGTCTCGCGGACCTTGGGCATGCGGGTCATGCCGCCGACCAGGATCACCTCGTCGATGTCGGAAGCGCTGACGCCTGCATCGGACAGGGCCTTCTTCATCGGCTCCTTGGTGCGTTCGATCAGCCCGGCCACCATCTTTTCGAGGTCGGAGCGGGTCACGGTCTCGACGAGGTGCAGCGGAGTGGTGCTGCCACCTTCCATGCGCGCGGTGATGAACGGCAGGTTGATCTCGGTCGTCGCCGTGCTCGAAAGCTCGATCTTGGCCTTTTCTGCCGCTTCCTTGAGACGCTGAAGCGCGAGCTTGTCGGTCTTCAGGTCCATGTTTTCCTTGGCCTTGAACTTGTCCGCCAGCCATTCGACCAGCTTGGAGTCAAAGTCCTCACCGCCAAGGAAGGTATCACCGTTGGTGCTCTTTACCTCGAACACGCCGTCGCCAATCTCGAGGATCGAGACGTCGAAGGTGCCGCCGCCAAGGTCGTAGACAGCGATGGTCTTGCCGTCGTTCTTCTCGAGACCATAGGCGAGCGCAGCCGCAGTCGGCTCGTTGATGATGCGCAGCACTTCGAGGCCGGCAATCTGGCCGGCGTCCTTGGTTGCCTGACGCTGCGCGTCGTTGAAATAGGCAGGAACGGTGATGACCGCCTGAGTCACCGGTTCGCCCAGATAGCTCTCGGCGGTTTCCTTCATCTTCTGCAGAATGAAGGCGGAAATCTGCGACGGGCTGTAATCCTCGCTGCCAGCCGAAACCCACGCATCGCCGTTCTTGCCCTTGACGATGTTGTAGGGAACGAGCTCCATGTCCTTCTTGGTCATGGGATCGTCAAAGCGGCGACCGATCAGGCGCTTGACCGCGAAAACCGTGTTGTCGCCATTGGTGACCGCCTGGCGCTTGGCCGGCTGGCCGATCAGGCGCTCGCCGTCCCTGGTGAAGGCAACGATCGAAGGCGTGGTGCGCGCGCCTTCCGCATTTTCAATGACCTTGGGCTTGCCGCCGTCCATGACTGCGACGCAGCTGTTGGTGGTGCCAAGGTCGATACCGATTACTTTACCCATTATCCCCGATTCCTCGCATTCGTGTTGACGCCGCGCGGATTACCTCCCGGATCGGCAAGGCATTTTGGCGGCTCGTTGACGGGGGCGATATAGGTTCGGTTTTTCTTGGCACAAGGCCCGCGAGGCGGCATTGTCCGGCCCAAATCGAGACACGGCACCAGACACGGAGATTTGCGTGAATTCGAAAGCTTTGCTTGCCGCGGGAAGCATACTTGTCCTTGCCGCTTCGCTGGGCGCTTGCCGTCAGGCTGCCGCGCCCGAGGATAAGCAGCAAGACGGGCAAGTCAGTGCGCCAGATGCCAAGCCGGGCCTGACGGTCAGCGGCGCGCGGCTCGTGCTTCCGGCGGTGAGCGGCAATCCCGGCGCTGCCTACTTTAGCCTCACCAACGGCGGTGACAAACCAACCGAGCTGGCGGCGGTCTACGTGACCGGATCCGGCGGCGCGGAAATCCATGATACCAAGGCAGGCGAGATGAACCTTGCTGAGCGCGTGGCGCTTGCTCCGGGCGAGACGGTGAAATTCGAACCGGGAGGCAGGCATGTCATGGTGTTCGACCTGCTGGACACGGTGACAGCGGGCACGGCTACCGAAATGACGCTGACTTTCGCGGACGGTGACAAGCTTTCGGCGCCGCTCAAGGTCGAGATGGTTACCGGCGGCGGCAGCGAAGAGCACGTCCACTGAGTAACGACGCCCCTTCCCTTCAAGCCTGCCCCGTCGGCGGCGAGCGGCCGCTGACACCGGGCGAAACCGATCTGGTGCGCGGAATGTTCGGCAGCGCTATCGACCTCTCGAAAGTCACGATCCGCCGGCGCAAATGGTTTCCGCTGCAACCCCCGTCGACGACGATGGCGCCGACCGGGCACATTCATTTCCATCCGCTTTCGGCCAATTATTGCGACGATTTTTCGCGGGCGGACCTGACGCTGCAAGGCCACTTCATTCACGAAATGACTCACGTGTGGCAAGCGCAAACCAAGGGCCGGTTCTATCTGCCGCTGTGGCGCAATTTCTCTCGCCGCTATGATTATAGCCTGAAGCCCGGCTGGGCGCTCGAACGCTACGGCATCGAGCAGCAGGCCGAAATCGTGCGCCACGCCTTCTTGCTGCGCAAAGGATGGAAACTGGCGGGCGTCTCGGATCCTGCCGCCTATGACGTGCTGGTCAGGTTTCCGGGGGCGGGCACGCGCCCGTCAAGAGGAGACAAGGAGGATTCGCTTGACGTTTGAGTGAGATTATTCAGGCTTCTTCGCCACCCCGACCATCGCCGCGCGCAGCAGGCGGTCGCGGATCATGTAGCCCGCCTGCATCTCCTGAACCACGGTGCCGGGTTCTGAATCGGTCGTTGGAATTTCAAGCATTGCCTGATGCTGGTTGGGATCAAGCGGCAAGCCCACTGACGCGATGCGGCTGATGCCATGCTGGGCGAACACCTTTTCCAGCTCGCGCCCCGTCGCCTCTAGCCCGAGGACGAGGTTCTTGGTCGCATCGTCTTCGCGCATCGTTTCGGGAATCGCGCCGAGCGCTCGGGCCAGGTTGTCGGCCACAGAGAGGATGTCGCGGGCAAAGCCGGTCGCGCCATAGGCCTTGGCGTCGGCCACGTCCTTTTCGAGGCGGCGGCGCACGTTCTGCGTCTCAGCCTTCGCATAGAGCACGTCCTGCTTTGCTGCCTCAAGTTCTTCGCGCAGGCGCTCAAGCTCGCCGCCAAGCCCTTCGAACGTGCCGGTCGGCGCATCGCCGCCGTCGAGCAATTCCTCGGGAACGCCTTTCAATTCTTCGGCAACCGCAGGATCGTCCAGCGGGTTCTTCTTGTCGTCCATGATCGTCATTTTATCCAGCTAACCGATGAGCTTGCCCAGCGACTGGGCGGTGAAATCCACCATGGGGACAACCCTAGCATAATTCAACCGTGTCGGGCCGATAACCCCGACGACGCCGACCACCCTGCCGTCACGGTCACGGTATGGAGCGGCAATCACCGACGAGCCCGAAAGCGCGAATAGCCGATTCTCCGAACCTATGAAAATCCGCGCCGACTTGGCATCGCGCGCCAGCTCGAGAAGCTGCGCGACCGATTGCTTGTTTTCAAGGTCTTCGAGCAGCGAACGCACCCGCTCGATGTCTCCCAGCGCCTCGGCATCAAGCAGCCGCGCCTGGCCGCGCACGATCAGAACCGGGCGCTGCGCCGCATCCTCGCTCCACACGGCAAGGCCGCGCCCGACCAGTTCGCGGCTCGCCTCGTCGAGAGCGGTCCTGCCGGTCGAAATCTGCATGGAGACCTGCGCCACGGCTTCGGCCAGGGTGCGGCCGCGAAGCTGCGCTGTGACATAGTTCGAGGCTTCCTCGAGCGCGCTCGCGCTCAGCCCACGCGGCAATTCGACCACGCGGTTTTCCACCGCGCCGTCTTCGCCCACCAGCACCGCCAGTGCCCTCTCGTCGGACAGACGCACCAGCGAGAACTGCGACAGGCGCTGCTCGCGGTGCGGCACCATGACCACGCCGGCGCAGGCCGAAAGCTCGGAGAGCACCGCGCTCGTCGCTTCGAGCGCCGCCTCGATTGGCCCCGGCTCAAACAGGCGCTGCTCGATCGCGGCGCGCTCGTGCAGGCTCGGCTCAGCAACTTGCATCATGCCATCGACGAACAGCCGAAGGCCGCGCTCGGTCGGCATCCGTCCGGCGCTGGTATGCGGGGCGGCGAGCAGGCCGAGGTGTTCAAGATCGGCGAGGACCGAGCGGATCGACGCGGGCGACAGGTTCAGCACGGCTGCCCCGGCAAGCGTCTTGGAGCCGACCGGCTGCCCCGTCTCGATATAGCTTTCGACCACGCGCCGGAAAATCTCGCGCGCACGGTCGGTCAGTTCGGTGATCGGGGTTGTCGCCATGCGCGTAATCTAGGGCATAGGCTTGCAGCGGCAAGCCCATTGCGCCACAGGACCGCCGAACCCGAACAGAAGGACCTGACATGCGACCATCCGGCCGCGCACCCGACGAGATGCGCGCTATCGAAATCATTACCGGCTACACCAAGCATGCGGAAGGCTCGGTGCTGGTGAGCTTTGGCGACACCAGGGTGATCTGCACCGCCAGCATTGAGGAGCGCGTACCGCCGTTCCTTCGCGGCAAGGGCGAAGGCTGGGTGACGGGCGAATACTCGATGCTACCGCGCGCCACGCACACGCGCGGCAGCCGCGAGGCCGCCAAGGGCAAGCAATCGGGCAGGACGCAGGAAATCCAGCGCCTGATTGGCCGCAGCTTGCGTGCCGTATGTGACATGAAGAAGCTGGGCGAGCGGCAGATCACGCTCGATTGCGACGTGATTCAGGCCGATGGCGGCACCCGCACCGCTTCGATCTCGGGCGCATGGGTGGCGCTGCGCCTCGCAGTCGACAAGCTGATGGCGCAGGGCCTGATCGCGCAGGATCCGCTCACCGCCAAGGTCGCGGCGATCTCTTGCGGCATCTACCAGGGCACGCCGGTGCTTGATCTCGACTATATCGAGGACAGCGGCGCCGATGCCGATGCTAATTTCGTGCTGATCGAAGGCGGTCTCATCGCCGAAGCACAGGCCACCGCCGAGGGCGCGCCCTATGACGAGGAAGGCATGCTTCGCCTGCTTCGCCTCGCGCGGATCGGCTGCGACCGGATTTTTGCCGCGCAGGAAGCGGCCGTTCGCGGCGCATGACCCGAAGGCTCGGCTCCGAGAGGCTCGTCATCGCCACGCACAATGCGGGCAAGCTGCGCGAGATTTCGGCCTTGCTTGGCCCTTTCGGACTCGACTGCGTCTCTGCGGGCGATCTCGGTCTGCCCGAGCCCGAGGAAACCGGCACGACCTTCGTCGAAAACGCGCTGATCAAGGCGCGCGCGGCGGCCGAGGCGTCGGGTCTTCCCGCGCTGGCCGACGACAGCGGGCTATCAGTCGACGCCTTAGGCGGCAGGCCCGGCGTCTATACTGCCGACTGGGCCGAGCGGCAGTGGTTCGAAGGCGATCCGGGCCGCGACTGGTACATGGCGATGGGCAAAGTCGAAGGCATGTTGCAGGCGCTTGGTCCGGCTGCAGAGCGGGCGGCGCAGTTCAACTGCGTTCTCGCGGTGGCATGGCCGGATGGCGAGAGCGCGGTCTACGAAGGTGTGGTTCGCGGCTCGCTGGTCTGGCCGCCGCGAGGGCTACGCGGGTTCGGTTATGATCCGGTATTCGTTGCGCAAGGCCGCGCCGAAACCTTCGGTGAAATGGACCCCGAGGCCAAGCACGCGATCAGCCACCGCGCGGACGCTTTCGCCAAGCTGGTCACCGAGCAATTCGGCGATTGACGAGTCCCTGCGAAGGCAGGGACCCCGCGCATTTGGTCCCTGCCTTCGCAGGGACTCAATCAGGTGCTATCACCCGTTCCATGGCACGCGCGCTTTACATCCACTGGCCGTTCTGCCTCGCCAAGTGCCCCTATTGCGACTTCAACAGCCATGTCCGCGATACGGTTGACGTCGATGCATGGCAGAACGCGCTTCTTGCGGACATGCGGCACGAGGCCGCGCTGGCAGGCGGCGAGCACCTCACCTCGGTGTTCTTCGGTGGCGGCACGCCTTCGCTGATGCCGCCTGTATTGGTCGAACGCCTGCTGCAGGAAGCTGAAAGCCTGTGGGGCTTCGACGACCAGATCGAGATCACGCTGGAAGCCAACCCAAGCTCGGTTGAGGCAAGCAAGTTCGCCGATCTGGCAAGCGCGGGGATCAACCGCGTCTCGCTGGGCCTCCAGGCGCTTGACGACGAAACGCTGCGCTTTCTCGGGCGGCTCCACGACGCTGCCGAAGGGCTGGCTGCGCTCGATGTGGCGCAGAATGCCTTCGCTCGCGTGAATTTCGACCTGATCTACGCCCGTCCCGGCCAGCGCGCGGCGGATTGGCATGCGGAGCTGGCGCGGGCGATCTCTTTCGGCACTTCTCACCTCTCGCTTTATCAGCTCACCATCGAGCCGGGCACTCGCTTCGAGACGCTGGTGCGCGAAGGCACGCTCGAACCGATGGACGACGACCGCGCGGCCGACCTGTTCGAACTGACCCGGGCGCTCACGTCCTCAGCGGGCCTCCCGGCCTATGAGGTCAGCAACCATGCCCGTTCCGGTGAGGAAGGCCGCCATAATCTCGTCTACTGGCGTTACCAGGACTATTGCGGCATCGGCCCCGGCGCGCATGGAAGGCGGGACGGATTAGCGACGACCCGTCACAGGAAGCCGGAAAACTGGCTCTCCGCCGTGGCGCGCAATTCTCACGGAATGGCCGAGGAACGCCTGCTCGGTCCACGCGAACAGGCGAGCGAGGCCATGCTGATGGGGCTGAGACTGGCCGAAGGTGTCGATCTGTCCGCCTTGGCAGCAAGGTTCGGCCTTTCGCCGGATCAGCTTCACGATCCCGCCCGATGCTCGCTTTATCAGCGGCAAGGGCTGCTGTGGTTCGAAGGCAGCCGCATGGGCGTGACCCCCGCAGGAATGCCGCTGCTCGATGCGCTTCTGGCCGAAGTGGTCCCCGACGACCTCGTGACGGCATGAAGGAGTTCACGTGACCCGGGCCGAAATGCTCGAAGCGTGGAACCTTTACCTTGCGCAGGACCGCAGGCGCTCGCCCCACACGGTGCGCGCCTATCAGGCGGCGGCGGCGCGGTTGATCGATGGTGCCGATCTGCAAAGCTGGCATGCGGCGGCCGATCTTACCCCAGCCGACCTGCGCGCGCAGCTTGCGCGGCGGCGCGGCGAAGGGCTCGGCAATGCTTCTGCCGCGCGAGAACTCTCCGCGATCAAAGGCTTCATCGAATTCGCCCGCAGGCAGGCAGGCCGCGAGGACATGGCCGCGCCGCGCATGAAAGGGCCGCGCGTCAAGAAAGGCATCCCCCGCCCGGTTACGCCCGACGATGCCGTGGGCCTAGTCGATCTGGTGGCCGAGGACGCTGCCCAGCCGTGGATAGGCGCGCGCGACCGGGCCGTCCTGCTGCTGCTTTACGGCGCGGGGCTGCGCATTGCCGAGGCGCTTTCGTTGCCCGGATCGGCCCTGCCCTTGGGCGCAACTATCGTTGTCACCGGCAAGGGCGGCAAGCAGCGCGTAGTGCCGATACTCCCCCTAGTCGCAGAGGCGGTGGCGGACTACGCGCGGCTCTGCCCATGGCCGCTGGAACCGCAAAAGCCGCTGTTTCGCGGCGCAAAAGGCGGGGCGCTGTCGCAAGGAATGGTGCAGAAGGCGGCTGCGCGGGCGCGGATCTCGCTGGGCTTGCCGCCTACAGCCACGCCGCATGCGCTTCGCCACAGCTTTGCTACGCACCTGCTTGGGGCGGGAGCGGACCTGCGCAGCCTGCAGGAACTGCTCGGCCATGCCAGCCTGTCATCGACCCAGATTTATACCAAGGTCGATGCCGCTACCCTGCTCGATGCCTACCGCAGTGCACACCCGAGGGAACAGCGCTAGGCCTTCGGCTTCCAGTGCACGACCCGCCAGACATACCAGCAGGCCAGCACGACAACCGAGGCGATCGTCAGCCAGCCGATAATCCGCTCGGCATTGTCGAGCCTGCTTCCGAGAAATTGCCCGCCTGCGATCAGGACCACGTTCCAGATTGCCGACCCGGCAGCGGTGAAGAGCACAAAGCGCCAGCGCGGCATGTGCGTCATCCCGGCCGGCAGCGAAATTATCGTCCGCAGGAACGGCGAGAACCGCATGGCGAACACCACCCATTGGCCATGCCTCTGGAAAAACCGGCTGGCCTTTTCGATCTCTTCCCATTCGAGAGTGAGCCAGCGGCCCCATCGCTCGACAAACGGCCGAAGACGTTCGTATCCCAGCTTGTCTCCCAGCGCATACCAGAAGTAGTTTCCGATCACGGTTCCGGCGGTGCCAATCGCCAGCAGCGGCCAGAACTCCATCTTGCCGCGCGCCACGAACACGCTGCCCAGCCCCATGATCAGTTCCGAGGGAATCGGCGGAAACACGTTCTCCGCGATCATCAGGAAGAAGATTCCCCAATAGCCGCCAAGCTCGACCAGCCGCACTACAAACGCATCCATCGGCGTTAAACCCGGCAAATCGCCAAAAGTTCACATCGCCGCGTGACGCGCCTCGATCGCTTCCCAGATCCGCCCCCCGGTATCGGTGCCGTTGAACCGGTCGATGGCGACGATGCCGGTCGGCGAAGTGACGTTGATCTCGGTCAGCCATTCGCCTCCGATCACGTCGATGCCGACGAACACGAGGCCGAGGCGCTTGAGGTCCGGCCCCATTGCGGCGCAGATTTCCTCCTCGCGCGCAGTGAGGGTCGCCGCTTCGGCCGAGCCGCCTACCGCCAGGTTGGAGCGGAACTCGCCCTCGCCGGGCCGGCGGTTGATCGCTCCGGCAAACTCGCCGTCGACCAGCACGATGCGCTTGTCGCCTTCGGACACCGAAGGGAGGAACGGCTGCACCATGAACGGTTCGGGCCAGGCGTTGTGGAACATCTCCAGCAGCGCGCCGAGATTGCTGCCATCCGCCGGAAGCCGGAACACTGCCTTGCCGCCATTGCCATGCAGCGGCTTGATAACGAGATCGCCGGGGTGGCGCTCGTGGAACATGCGCACGTCCTCGATCCGGCGCGCGATGAAAGTCGGTGGCATGAACCGCGCATAGTCGAGCACCATGACCTTTTCGGGCGCATTGCGCACGCTGGCAGGATCATTGACCACCAGGGTCGTGCCATTGAGGCGTTCGAGCAGGTGCGTCCCGGTGATATAGCCAAGGTCGAAGGGCGGATCCTGCCGCATCAGCACCACGTCGATGTCGGTCGCAAGGTCGATCAAGCGATGCTCGCCTCGAGTGAAATGATCGCCCTCCACCTTCTGGACCGTGACCGGCGAGGTCCATGCCGTTAGCCTGCCGCCCGCACCCTGCGAGGTGTCGTAAGCCAGTGTGCGCACGTCATAATGCCACAGCGCATGCCCGCGCGCCTGCGCCGCAAGCATCAGGTGGAACGAGGAATCCCCGCCGATCTTGATCGATTCCAACGGGTCCATCTGGACCGCTACGCGCAATGTCATGATTTAGTGATTCCCCTCAAGGCATCCAGGCGTTGACGATGTGGCGCGGCTCCGCGCCCGGCGCAAGCAGCAGCACGTCGATGCGCAGGTCTTCGCCCTCCCGCGCATATTCGTGCGCTACTGCCTCGGCGGCGGCAGCTACGCGGCGCAGGCGGTACTCGTCGATGGCGAGATCGAGCTGCTCGGCATTGCGCCGCCACTTGACCTCGACGAAGACCACCACGTTCTCATGACGTGCGACGATGTCGATCTCGCCGCGCTTGGTCTTGCGGCGGCGGTCGAGCACGCGCCAGCCCTGCGCCTCGAGCCAGGCGGCGGCGCGGTTCTCGGCGGCGCGCCCGCTGGTTTCGGCGATCTGCCGCTTCATTTTCCGCGCAGCTCCATCGCGCGGGCATAAAGGAGCTTGCGGTCGAGCCCCGTTTCGCGCGCGACCTGCGCAGCGGCCTGCGAGGCCTTGGTGTCGGCCAGCAAGGCAAGCAGCATGGCATCGACATCCGCCTCGCCGGGAGCAGATTTTTCAGGCGGCGGCCCGACCATCAGCACGATCTCGCCCTTGGGCGGATGCGCGCCGTAATGCGCAGCCAGCTCTGCGGACGACCCAGTGCGGCATTCCTCGAACTTCTTGGTGAGCTCGCGCGCCACTGCCAGTTCCCGGCCCGGCAACACCTCATCAATTGCCGCCAGAGCATCGGCAAGACGCGGCGCGGTTTCGTAGAAAATCAACGTCGCGGGAACATCGGCCAGCTCGCCCAGCATATCGGCCCGCGCCTTCGCCTTGCTCGGCAGGAACCCGGCGAACAGGAAGCGGTCGCTCGGTAGCCCAGAAAGTGTCAGCGCGACGATCGCGGCGCTCGGCCCCGGCAGGCTGGTGATAGCCGCGCCTGCCGCTCTCGCCTCGCGCACCAGCCGGAAACCGGGATCGGAAACCAGCGGCGTGCCCGCATCGCTGACCAGCGCAACCGGCTCGGTCAGCATGGTGTCTATCAGGCGCTGGCGGTCTCCCTCCCCCGCATGATCGTCATAGCGGATCATGCGCGCCTTGATGCCGAGAAGGCGCAGCAGTTTGCCTGTCACCCGCGTATCTTCACAGGCGATCACGGATACGCCACGCAACGTCTCGATTGCGCGCAGCGTAATGTCGCCGAGATTGCCAATCGGGGTCGCTACGATATAGAGTCCGGGCGGGAGCGCTTGGTCCATACGGGTCCTAATGGGCCAGTTCCCAGGGGAGCAGCAACATATGATTGGTCAATTCGGTGATTGGCGCAAACTGGCAGTCGTCGTCACAAGTCTGGCGATTGCCGCCTGTACCGCAGTTCCCAAGCCGCCCCCAGGCCCGCCGCCCGTCACCCAGCCCTCGCCCGACGTATTGCCGACCGACACCCAGCGGCACCGCGTCGCGCTGCTCGTGCCGACCACCGGACCAAACGCGGCCGTGGGCCAGTCGATCGCCAATGCCGCGACCATGGCCCTGCTCGATACCAACGCCACTAACCTGCGAGTCACGACCTACGACACTGCCGCCAACCCGGGCGAGGCAGCACAGCGCGCCGTGGCCGACGGCAACCGCCTGATCCTTGGCCCGCTGCTGACGTCCGACATCGCCGCCGTGCTCGCCGTGGCCGAGCCGGCCAAGGTTCCGCTCATCGCCTTTTCCAACGATGAGGCTGCGGCTGCCAAGAACGTCTTCGTTATGGGCAACCTGCCCAGCCAATCGGTCTCGCGCAGCGTGGCCTATGCCGCGGGACGCGGGGTCAAGAGCTTCGCTGCACTGATGCCGCGCGGCGAATACCGTCAGCGCGCCTCCAATGCGCTGATGGCTGCGGCAAAGGCAAACGGCGGCAGCGTCCTGGCGATGGAAGGCTATGATCGCAGCAATGCGTCGCTATCGGCTGCCGCGCGCCGCATCGCTGAACGCGGCGGCTATGGCGCGGTGCTGATCGCCGACGGCGGCCGCATGGCGAGTACCGCTGCGCCCTTGCTCAATCCCGCCGGTTCGGCCAGCCGGATCATCGGCACAGAGCTGTGGAGCGGGGAAAAGATCGTCACCTCGACCAAGGCGCTGGAAGGCGCATGGTTCGCCGCCGTGCCCGATACGCGCTTCGGCCAGTTTTCCGAAAGCTACCGCAAGCGCTTCGGCGCCGCGCCTTACCGCCTTGCCACGATGGGCTATGACGCGGTGCTGCTGAGCTTGCGCGTTGCCCGTGAATGGAAACCGGGATCAGTGTTCCCGATTGGCAAGCTGACCGAGAAGGGCGGCTTCCTCGGCCTAGACGGCCCGTTCCGCTTTTCGAGGAACGGCGTCGTCGAGCGCGCGCTCGAAGTGCGCGAGGTGCGGGGCGGCACCGTGGTGACGGTCAGCCCTGCGCCGAGCCGGTTCGAGGATTGAGGATAAGGCATACGGCTCGCTTGCGCGCGGAATCGCGCGTGTTCTATAGCCGTTCCCATGGCCACCAAACCCGCTAACGACCTGTTCGAAGCCCTCCCTGCCAGCAACGGCGATGCCTATGACGGTTCCTCGATCGAGGTGCTCGAAGGGCTGGAGCCGGTGCGCCGCCGCCCCGGCATGTATGTCGGCGGTACCGACGAGCGCGCGCTCCACCACCTTGCCGCCGAAGTGCTCGACAATGCGATGGACGAGGCCGTCGCCGGGCACGCCAACCGCATCGAGGTCACGCTCGACGAGGGCAACCGCCTCACCATTACCGATAACGGGCGCGGCATCCCGGTCGACGAGCATCCCAAGTTTCCCGGCAAGTCCGCGCTTGAGGTGATCCTCACCACGCTGCATTCGGGCGGCAAGTTCTCGGGTAAGGCCTATGCCACCAGCGGCGGCCTGCACGGCGTGGGCGTCAGCGTTGTCAATGCATTGTCCAGCCACACGCGTATCGAGGTTGCCCGCAACAAGGAGCTTTTCGCGCAGGAATTCGGTCGGGGCCTGCCGCTTGGCCCGCTGCTGAAACTCGGACCCACCCCCAACCGGCGCGGCACCAGCGTATCCTTCGTGCCCGACACCGAGATTTTCGGCGACCAGATGTTTAAGCCCGCGCGGCTGTTCAAACTCGCCCGCTCAAAGGCCTATCTCTATGCCGGAGTCGAGATCCGCTGGAAATGCGCGGGCTCGCTCGCCAGCCAGGATGTTCCGGCAGAGGCCGTGTTCCAGTTTCCCGGCGGGCTTGCCGATCACCTTGCCGAACAGGTGGCGGGCCGCGAATGCGTCACCAGTGCGTTCTTCGCCGGATCGCAGGATTTCCCCCGGGGCGATACCGGTGAGGATCAGGGCCGCGCCGAATGGGCGATTGCCTGGCCGCTGTGGTCCGACGGCGCCTATTCGTGGTACTGCAACACCATCCCCACGCACGATGGCGGCACGCACGAACAGGGCCTGCGCGCGGCGCTCACCAAGGGCATCCGTGCCTTCGGCGATCTTGTCGGCGTCAAGAAGGCCAAGGACATCAGCGCCGACGATATCCTCACGGGCAGCGAGATCATGCTCTCGCTGTTCCTGCGCGATCCCCAGTTCCAGAGCCAGACCAAGGACCGGCTGACCAGCCCCGAGGCGGCACGGCTGGTTGAAAACGCGGTGCGCGACCATTTCGACCATTTCCTCGCCGACAACATGGAGCGTGGCAAGGCGCTGCTCGGCTATGTGATGGAGCGCATGGACGAGCGGCTGCGCCGCAAAGCCGAGCGCGAGGTCAAGCGCAAGACCGCGACCAACGCCCGCAAGCTGCGCCTGCCCGGCAAGCTGACCGACTGCACCGGCGAAGGCGGCGCCGAGACCGAACTGTTCATCGTCGAAGGCGACAGCGCCGGCGGCAGCGCCAAACAGGCGCGCGACCGCAAGAGCCAGGCGATCCTGCCGATCCGCGGCAAGATTCTCAACGTCGCCTCGGCCAGCGCCGAAAAGATCCGCGGCAATCAGGAAATCGCAGACCTCAACCTCGCTTTAGGTTGCGGCATGCGCAAGGACTGCGACCCCGATGCGCTGCGCTATGACCGCGTGATCATCATGACCGACGCCGACGTCGATGGCGCGCATATCGCCACTCTCCTGATGACCTTCTTCTTTCAGGAAATGCCGGAACTGGTGCGGCGCGGGCACCTCTATCTCGCGCAGCCGCCGCTTTACCGGCTCACTGCGGGGACGACTTCGGCCTACGCCCGCGACGATGCCCACCGCGCCGAGCTGGAAGAGACGCTGTTCAAGGGCAAGAAGGTGGACGTCGGCCGCTTCAAGGGGCTTGGCGAGATGAACCCGCAGCAGCTTCGCGAAACGACCATGAGCCCGGCCACGCGCGGCCTGATCCGCATCACCCTGCCGCCCGAATTCGAACAGCGCGCGGCAGTGAAAGACCTCGTCGACAGGCTGATGGGCCGCAACCCCGAGCACCGCTTCAACTTCATCCAGAACCGCGCGGGCGAACTGGATCCGGACCTAATTGATGCTTGATCGGCAGCCCCAGGATCAGGTCTCGCCGAGTCGCGGTCGCGCTATTCCCTCAATAACACGCGTAATGCTTGCTGCCGGGCTTGCACATCACGACGGCGTCGAGAAACTTGCGCGCCCACAGGAAGTCAGCAGCCGACCCTTCGCCCCGGAACGCGACCTGCTTGACATACATGTCTTCCTCTCCCGCCACCGCGAGCAGGAAAAAGCTCTCCGCCATGCCGTTCGCGGTGCTGGGGCACACGACCCTGAAGCGAACCGCCTTGTAGCCCTGCAGCTTGAGCGACTGGACCGGCGACGCGGTCGCGCCGGGGCAGGATTTCGGCAAGGCGGCAAGCATCGTGGCGGCGTATTCCTCGGGCGTCAGGCGCTCGGCCAGTTTCCGGAACCACTGCGTCGTCACCATCTTCGACCAGCGCTGCGCGGTCTGCCCCTTGGGCACTTCCTCCCGGATCGACTGATTCCGCCCGGTCTGCTCGTGCACGATGATGTACCCCGGAAGATCGGGTGCGGCGATGGATTCGCGGCGCCCGTCCGGTATACAGCAGGTCCATCGCGTCGATGGTGATTTTCATGTCGCTCGCATTCTTGCCCTTGGTGATGTCGAACTGTTGCTGGGGTTCGATTGCGTAGCGATGAACGATATTCGCCCAGCCGGAGAGCGCGGGCTTTTTCCAGTTGCCATATGCGCGCCTGACGTTGACCGAGCCAAGATCGCCCAGGATCGTCAGCGCGGTCTCGAGATCGCGCGGGCTCGCATTATCGGCATCGATCAGCAGCGCGATATTGCGGCTCTCGCGAGGCAAGGTGGTCATGGTGCGGCCCATTCCGTGGACAGGTGATTGCTGCGCTCCAGGAGCGCGCGCCGC
Source organism: Sphingomonadaceae bacterium (assembly GCA_947477745.1). GTDB lineage: Bacteria > Pseudomonadota > Alphaproteobacteria > Sphingomonadales > Sphingomonadaceae > Novosphingobium. The sequence goes on from CANJUF010000024.1 coordinate 48,960, forward strand.
ACAGCTAGCGCAAACAGGGCGATCAGCACCAGCGGCATGATCGGGATCCCCGCATTCATTGCCACAGGCCGGGCAAAGGCGGGCGCGGCAAAGGCAAGCGCGATGCCGATCCGCTCCCACGGCAAATGCTCTTCGCGCGAAGCAAGCCAGATGAGCGGAAATGCGAACAGGACCATGTCGTAATCGAGCACGAACGGGGTCGCCAGCGGCGCTCCTGCCAGCATTGCCGCGCCGAGCGCAGGGCTGAACCGCGCGCGCCAGGCAGCCATGGCCAAGGCAGCGGCGACGCCAAGGCTGACCATCGCCTGCAGTGCATAGGCCGCAGCCACCGGTGCGCCCAGCAGCCGTGCCGCAGCAAAGGTGCTCATCATCTTGGCAAAGCCGACCGCGCCGCCGTCCATTGCCGCCTGCACGTGAGAACTGAGCGCGGCCCACTGGCTCCACTGGTCCGCCCCGAACATGAGCGTGGCCGCGATCGCCAACAACAGCGCAGTCACGGCGGCGGCCGCGATCACGCGCCATTCTCTCGTCAGCAGCAGCACCAGCGGCACCAGCAGCCCGAACTGGGGCTTGATCGTCGCCAGGCCGAACAGGATCCCGCTGATTAGCGGCGCGCGGCCCACCAGCAGGGTGGCGAGTCCAAGCAGTCCCGCAACCAGAAACGAGGTCTGCCCGTGAGTGATCGTGAGCAGCACCGGCGGAAAAGCGGCAAGCAGCACCCAGCGCGAGGGAGCGCGCGCGGCATGGGCGCGCAGCCAGCCCGTTATCGCCGCGACATAAAGCGCGCCCGTCGCCGTCAGCCACATTGCCAGCGCAGGGAAATATCCGACAAAGCCCAGCAGAAAGCAGAACGGCAGGAACGAGGGCGGATAGAAGAACGCGGTGAAGGCGCCGTCCTTCTGCACGAAATAGGCGCTCTGCGCGGCGATGTGCGCCGCCTGATCATAGACCGCGCCGCCTTGCTGCAACATCCGGCCCGCTGTCCAGAAGCTCAGGAAATCGGTGCCCAGCAAAAAGCCATTGCGATCCATGCCTTGATGCGATGTGATCACCAAATACACCAGCGTCGCTGCATTAGGCTCAGGACTCATTGATTGAGCCAGAAGATGACGGTTGCGGCGATGCAGATGGCAGACATGAATGTGTGGGCGCATCGGTCGTAGCGGGTATGAATGCGGCGCCAGTCCTTGAGTTTCCCGAACATGTTCTCGATCC
>CANJUF010000025.1 GCA_947477745.1 Sphingomonadaceae bacterium
CAAGTGGACTATCGAGATCATCAAGCGATCCGACAAGGCAAAGGGCTTCGAACTCTTGCCCCGACGCTGGGTCGTCGAACGCACTCTGGCATGGCTCAACCGCAACCGCCGCCTCGCCAAGGACTTCGAGCAGACCATCGCTTCGGCTACCGCGTGGCTCTTCATCGCTGCCGTCCAGCTCTTCGCTAGGCGCATCGCAAGATCATGAAACCATGCAGGATAATTTTGAATCAGACTCTAAGCTCTTTCCAGCAACATCTTTCGACAAATGTCATGCACCGTCCACTTCTGATACTTATTGATAACGATGATGGCCTAAAGGGCATTGAGTCTGTCATAAAGAATAATTTTGGTTGTGATATCAGTATTCAAAAAACGACCGATATTTTGAGATCGCGCACCGAACATATATAGTTAAAACTCCTCATATTTCTAATAATAAATTCAAAAGTTGTGTGGAAGATTTCCTTGACCCTAACGCTTTATCAATAAATATTGATGGGAAGACATTTAGCTCTGCAAATACCTATGATCCCAAAAAATACTTCGGAAAAATCGAGCTTTCTAAGCACATCGTAGCAAACACCGCGAATTATTCATTCTCGAAGTTTGGCGCTATACTGGACCGACTCGCGGGGGCGATCGAAAACTCATGATAGCGACAAATTATGTGGGTTATGCGAACTGTGTCCTATATGCCTGGATCTACTCCGCCGCCTCCCTGCCCTCTTCGCCAGCCGCCTCACCACGGCCGCGCTCAAGCAGCGCCCGCAGGTACCCGCCGGTATAGCTCGCCTCGCAGGCCGCGACCTTCTCCGGAGTCCCTTCCGCCACAACCTCGCCGCCGCGCACCCCTCCCCCAGGCCCCAGGTCGAGCACCCAGTCGGCGGTCTTGATCACGTCGAGGTTATGCTCGATCACCACCACCGAATTGCCCTGATCGACCAGCCGGTGCAGCACCTCCAATAACTTGCGCACATCCTCGAAGTGCAGCCCGGTGGTCGGCTCATCCAATATGTACAGCGTCTGCCCGGTGCTGCGCCGCGCCAGTTCCTTGGCGAGCTTCACCCGCTGCGCCTCGCCGCCTGACAGCGTCGTCGCCTGCTGGCCGACCTTGACGTAGCCCAGCCCCACCTCGTTCAGCATGTGCATCTTGTCGCGGATCGGCGGCACTGCCTTGAAGAACTCCTCCGCGTCCTCGATCGTCATGTCGAGCACGTCGGCGATCGACAGGCCCTTGAACTTCACCTCGAGCGTCTCGCGGTTGTAGCGCTTGCCGTGGCACTGCTCGCAGGTGACGTAGACATCGGGCAGGAAGTGCATCTCGATCTTGATCAGGCCGTCGCCCTGGCACGCCTCGCAGCGCCCGCCCTTGACGTTGAAGCTGAAGCGCCCCGGCTTGTAGCCGCGCGCGGCGCTTTCGGGCAGGCCGGCGAACCAGTCCCGGATGTTGGTGAAGGCGCCGGTGTAAGTCGCCGGGTTGCTGCGCGGGGTGCGGCCGATCGGCGACTGGTCGATCTCGATCACCTTGTCGCAGAATTCGAGGCCGGTGATCCTGTCGTGCGGGCCGGCGATGATCCGCGCGCCGTTGAGCGCCCGCGCCGCGCCGGCGTGAAGCGTGTCGATGGTCAAGCTCGACTTGCCCGAGCCGGAGACGCCGGTGACGCAGGTGAAGGTGCCGAGCGGGATCGAGGCGGTGACGTCCTTGAGGTTGTTGGCGCGCGCGCCGTGGACGGTGAGCTTGTGGCCGTTGCCCTTGCGGCGGCGGGCGGGCACCTCGATGGCGCGGCGGCCGGTGAGATAGTCCGCCGTGAGCGAACCTTCGGCCGCGAGGATCGTCTCCAGCGTGCCCTGCGCGACGATCTCGCCGCCGTGGACGCCCGCGCCGGGGCCAAGATCGACGATCCAGTCGGCATGGCGGATCGCGTCCTCGTCATGCTCGACGACGATCACGGTGTTGCCGAGATCGCGCAGCCGCTTGAGCGTTTCGAGCAAGCGGTCATTGTCGCGCTGGTGCAGGCCGATGCTCGGCTCGTCGAGCACGTAGAGCACGCCCGACAGCCCCGAGCCGATCTGGCTGGCGAGGCGGATGCGCTGCGATTCGCCGCCCGACAGGGTGCCGCTGGTGCGGTCGAGGTTGAGGTAGTCGAGCCCGACATTGTTGAGGAAGCCGAGCCGCTCGTTGATCTCCTTGAGGATGGCCTTGGCGATCTGGCCCTGCTGCTGGGTCAGCCTGGCTTCGAGCGCGGGGAACCACTTGTGCGCGTCGGCCACCGACAGGTGGGTGATCGTCGAGATGTCCTCGCCGCCCACCTTGACGCTCAGCGCCTCGGGCTTGAGCCGCTTGCCGTGGCAGGTCTCGCACGGCTGCGAGGTCTGGAACTTGCTCAGTTCCTCGCGCATCCAGGCAGAGTCGGTCTGCAGCATGCGGCGGTTGAGGTTGCCGATCACCCCCTCGAACGCCTTGTTGACGGTATAGCTCTTGCGCCCGTCCTTGAAGGTCAGCGCGACCGGCATGCCGCCGGTGCCATGGAGGATGATGGTCTGCTGGTCGGGGGCGAGCGCGTTCCACGGCGTCGTCAGATCGAAGTCATAGGCCTTGGCGAGGCTCTCGAGCACCTGCATGTAATAGGGCGATGGCGGGTTCGATTTGGCCCACGGCGCGACCGCGCCCTGCTTCAGGGTGAGGTTCTCGTTGGGCACCACCAGTTGCGGATCGAACAGCAGCTTTTCGCCCAGCCCGTCGCAGGCGGGGCAAGCCCCCTGCGGCGCGTTGAAGCTGAACAGCCGTGGCTCGATCTCCTCGATGGTGAAGCCCGAGACCGGGCAGGCGAACTTCTCGGAAAAGACGATGCGGTTGGGCGGCAGGCCGGCGCCCTTGAGGTTAGTGCCTTGAGTCCCTGCGGAGGCAGGGACCTCATCGGATTGCGCACCGACTTCGGAGGCCCCTGCTTTCGCAGGGGCGCGGACTGCGGCAGGGGCGCGCGCCAGCGCCTCCGCAACCGTCCCGTCCGCCAAATCCACATAGGCAAGCCCATCGGCCAGCTTCAGCGCCTGCTCGAAGCTGTCGGCCAGCCGCGTCTCGATCCCTTCGCGCACCGCGAGCCGGTCGACCACCACCTCGATGTCATGCTTGAACTTCTTGTCGAGCGCCGGCGCATCCTCGATCGGATAAATCTCGCCGTCGATCCGCACCCGGGTGAAGCCCGCCTTCTGCCACTCGGCAAGCTCCTTGCGGTATTCGCCCTTGCGGCCGCGCACCACCGGCGCGAGCAGGAACAGCCGCGTACCCTCGGGCAGCGCCATCACCCGGTCGACCATGGTCGAGACGGTCTGCGCCTCGATCGGCAGGCCGGTGGCGGGCGAATAGGGCACGCCGACCCGCGCCCATAGCAGGCGCATGTAATCGTAGATCTCGGTGACGGTGGCGACGGTCGAGCGCGGGTTGCGGCTGGTGGTCTTCTGCTCGATTGCGATCGCGGGCGAGAGGCCGTCGATATGTTCGACATCGGGCTTCTGCATCATCTCGAGGAACTGGCGCGCATAGGCGCTCAGGCTCTCGACATAGCGGCGCTGCCCCTCGGCATAGATCGTATCGAAGGCGAGGCTCGACTTTCCCGAGCCCGACAACCCGGTGATGACGATCAGCTTGTCGCGCGGCAGCGCAACGTCGAAGCCCTTGAGATTGTGCTCGCGCGCACCGCGCACGGTGATGTGGGTTAGGGACATGGCGGAGATGTGGGGCCTTGGGTTGCACGAGTCCAGCCGCCCTGAAGGGAAAGCGGAGGACGGACCAATGTTCCACATATGTTCGGAGCGGGCAAGGGGCGCGGGCGATGGAGTTTTCGTCATTCCCGCGAATGCGGGAATCCAGACTTCGGAGCGGACCAAACAAATCGTCAGTCCAGCGGGAGTTTGTTCAGTTTCTCAATCAGCAGGTCGAAGTTCTGCGAAGTGACTTTCGCTGACTCCGCAATCTTGCGCCACTTGGCCTCGTTGTCTTTGACATTTTTTGCGAGCAGCCAAGCGAGTCCCAACGCGCCAAGTGTCGTGCCCCCCGTTGCAACCACTCCTGCAGTGAGAAGGCTTGCAGCAAAACCGCCAGCGGCAGCGGCCGCAATTTCATTTTCGTGATTGACCACGAGGTCAATTGTCCAGCGAACGAGGTTGAGACCGAACCGGACAACGAATCCGGTTTTCCTGTTGTTCGGATCGGATGGAACCGGCGCATTTCGTGCCGCTTGCCGCAGTGCGTGGTCGGCAACTGCGTCTGTCAGATCGGCTTCGCGCACCACGTCCGCGAGCGCGCAGGTTCGGGCAATGGCTGGACAGCGTCTGGCCCGAGCAGCCTGGTGTCGATTGCCTCCAGAAACGGGTCCGAGCCAATCAATAGATTCAGGGCATTCACCGCATCCCTTGCAATGCGGAGGGCGTTGCCCTGCAATGGATCACGGTCATCGCTCGACCCATAGTCCTGCTGAATCTCCAATGCATCGCGAAGCGACTGTGTTTCAAGCACGAGCATTTGCGGTTCTGTTTCATCAATCGATTTGCCGAGCGATTCATCGATGAGATCCCCGATTGGGGCAAATGCATCGGCATTGTTGTTGCCACGAAACACATTTCGCAGCTTTTCAATGCGCTCTCTTGCCCTGGCATGGCGGCGTTGTGCTGCGACGTCCTTCTGCAGCGCTTCGTTCTCGCGCAACGCTTCAATGCCAATCTTGCCAGTGTTGCGAATGCCGAAAATTGGCGCAGTAGAGTCTTGCGGATCGCTCTTTGTCGTTGGAGACAGTTCGCGCAGCCATTCAGCTATATTCGCATCGACAGCCGTCGGACCGCGATTCCACCATTCGTCGTCACATTCGATCAGGCGTTCAAAGAACTCTTCTTCCCCACCTTCGCGGAACGGATAGCCGTCCCTGCGGCCTTAAATCCGCCGTTCGAACCAAGCGGCGAAAGTCTCATTTGGCTGAATTTCCAGGAGCGCATCCTTAGCCCGCGCCCAGCTTTCGATGAACCAGGCGGGCTGCTCCCCCCAGATCGGCTCACTGAGCAAGTCCTCCGGATCACTCCGATCTTCCAGTCGCCCGGCGTCAATCGTAACGGCTTGCCAGATGTCGGTGCCACTAGCGGCGCGGGCAGCATATGAAGTAATTGCGGCAACGCCTTTAATGGCGACATAAATGGCATCACCGGAGTCGGTCTTGCTGACGACGCGGGCGTTGCCATATGCAACATCGGAGTCAGTGACGGCACAAGCAGGAACGAAGGCGGCTACCAAGGCTGCGTGGGCAGTCGCATTGACGGCGTCAGAATCGGCAATCTCCTCAACGGCGCGTTTGGCGGCATAGGCGGCGTCAATCCACTTTATGCAGGCGTGGGGATCAATCTTGGACCCTCCCCAAGCAACCAGAAGGACACGCGATAGCGCAACTATCAGGCGCAATTGGAGCGCTTGATTCAGTTCGGAATGTCGCTCGAATGCCAGCGGCGCTACCCGAAGCGCGGAGCGCAGTGCCAGCACCGGCAGCCATTCGAGCGGCTTGCCTTCAAGCCACTCCGTGGCCGCTTCGTAAGAGGTAATCTCGACCATCGTCGGTCGTTGTTTCAGATGCCCCCGATATCATCAAGCGCGAACCCCGGCTCCTCGCCGTAAATCTCCACGTGCAGCCGCACTGGGCCTTCCAGTTTGACGTGGTGGACGGCCCGGCCGGAGAATCTCCGGCTGGTCCCCCGCCTTACTTCGGCCCCTTGCCCTTGCCGACATTGGCGTTGTGCGCGCGGCTGAGCTCGGCATAGTCGGGGCTCAGCGTCAGCACCGAATTGGCCATCCGCTCGACCTGTGCGGCGTCGTGGCGGCTGAGCTCGGCGGCGAGCTCGATCGCGACCTTGGCGGTGCCCATGAATTCGGCGTTCTGGCTGGCGACATGGCGGCAGAAGGCCATGACCTCTTCCTCGAAACTTTCGTCCGGAAAGACCTTGTGGACCAGCCCGGCGATCCGCGCTTCGTCAGCGCTGATCGGCGTGTTCGCCATGATCATCAGCTTGGTCCAGTGCGGGCCGACCAGCCGCACCAGCCGGCTCACCCCGTTGGTGGCGGGCAGCAGGCCGAAATTGCCTTCCGGGAAGGAATAGCTGGCGCTGGTCGCCGCCAGCCGGAAATCGCATGACAGCGACATCTCGAGGCTGCCACCGACGCAGCGGGCGTGATGCGCGACAACGAACGGCTTTTCGATCGCCTCGATCTCGTCCCAGACGCGGCGCATGGTGAGCAGGCGGTGGCTTTCGCGCACCGCAGAGCCGCGGTCCTGCGTGAAGCTCGGCCCGCCGCCGCCGCCAGCCTTGAGATCGGCCCCGGCGGAGAAGTAGCGGCCCTTGGACTTGATCAGCATGACCTTAAGTTCGGGCGAGTCGCGAAACCGCAGCACGGCATTCTCGAGTATCTCCATGAGCGGCGCGCCCATCGCGTTGAGTTTCTCGGGACGGTTGAACGTGGCGACGACGATATTGCCCTCGACCACGTCGACCAGCATGTGGGGTTCTTCGCTCATGCACTTCTCTCCGGATCGCTGATAGGTCAGATTGCGGTGGCGAATTGCACGGCTAGGCGCGAGGCGCAAGCGTGTGCGTGGGCAGGGCCTAACCGATCGCCAGAGCGTGCGCGCCTTGCTCGCCGAGCCAGCGGGCGCGCACCCGCCAGACCTCCTCGATCACGGTTTCGGCAAGTGCCTGTGCTGGCGGGCCGTCAGCGACGAGCCTGCCCGACGAGAGCACCAGCACCCGGTCGGCATGGTTCATCGCCGTGGCGAGATCGTGGAGCACGAGGACGACGCCCGCGCCCTCGCCCGCGCACCGGCGGAAATGGCGCGCGAGCGCCGCGCCGTGAGCAAGATCGAGATTGGCGAGCGGCTCGTCGGCGAGCAGCCAGCGCGGCTGCGTCGCCAGCACGCGGGCCATCAGCGCGCGAGCGCGTTCCCCGCCTGACAATTTGCTGACGGGGCGGCGGCGCAGGTCGGCCAAGTCCAGTGCGGCGAGCGCCTGATCGATGGCCCGCTGCGTTTCGGGCGCGGGCGCGTCCCTCCACGGCAGGCGGCCAAGCGACACCAGAGTCTCGACCGTCACGTCCCAGGCCAGCTCCGGCACCTGCGGCAGATAACCAATCGCGCGGGCGCGATTCTGTGCCGGCATGTCGGCGAGCGGCGCACCGCCCAGCAGCACCGAGCCGCTCGTCGGTGCGAGCAATCCGGCAAGGCTCGAAAGCAAGCTGGACTTGCCCGCCCCGTTTGGTCCGCAAATCGCGGTTACCTCGCCCGGGCGCAGCTCTGCGGTGACCGCATCGAGCCGTCCGGCAAGGCTCAGGTTTTGCGCATAGAGCGTCATGCCAGCCCCCGCCTCATCCTGAGCAGCAGCGCGAGGAAAAACGGCGCACCGATCAGGCTGAGCGCGATGCCGAGACGCAGTTCGCCTCCCGCCACCGGCAGCACCCGGCACAGCACATCGGCCAGCAGCAGCAGCAGCGCGCCCGCCAGCGCACTCGGCACGATAATCGAGCTGGGCCGCCGGTCGGTCAGCGGGCGGATCAGGTGCGGCACGATCAGGCCGACGAAGCCGATGATCCCCGCCACCGCAACGCCCGCGCCGACGGTGAGACCAATGCCGAGGATCAGCAGGGCCTGCAGGCGGCGCGGATCGACACCCAGCGAGCGCGCGGCCATGTCGCCCAGCGTCAGCGCGTCGAGGCTTCGGCCCGCGGTGATCAGCACGGCGATCCCCGCCGCCGTGAGCGGCGCGGCGATCCACACCTCGCGCCAGCTACGGTCCGCCACCGCGCCCATCAGCCACACCACGATCTCGCTCATCGCGAAAGGCGTGGGCGAGAGGCTGATGGCGAGGCTCATCAAGGCACCGGCGAGGCTGGCGATCATCAGGCCCGCAAGCGTGAACAGTGCGATCCCGCCGCTGCGCCCCGCGATAAGTGCGAGCAGCGCCATGGCGCCCGCCGCCCCGATCAGCGCGAACAGCGGCAGCGCCCAGCCGGTCGCGGCCCAGCCGGTCCAGAAGCTCAGCACCGCGCCCAATGCCGCGCCGGGAGCGATCCCGAACAGCCCCGGATCGGCGAGCGGATTGCGCAGGTAGCCCTGCATCGCCGCGCCTGCTGCGCCCAGACCCGCGCCGACGACCAGCGCCAGCACGGCGCGCGGCAGCCGAAGCTCGAACAGGATGAGCGCGGCATTGTGCGTTTGCGGATCGAAGGGATCGATCCACACCCGGCCCGCCAGCAGCGAGAGCGGCAGGGCGAAGGCAATGGCTGCGCACAGCAATGCGAGGACTCGCGTCATTTTTCTCTCCTCCCGCTTGCGGGAGGGGGCGGGGGTGGATCCTGCTGACGCCGCGAGACTTGCCCACCCCAAACCCCTTCCGCAAGCGGGAGGGGCTTCGCGTTGCGCGCGTCGGCCAATCGCTGCGCCGCGCGTTCGAGCGTTGGACCGCCGCACCACAGCAGCGAGGCCTCGAACGGCACGCGCTTCATGCCCGGCAGCCCATCCAGTACCGGATGCGCGAGCGAGCGGTTTTCCTGCGCGCGGGTGTCTGCGGCGATGAACAGCAGTTGCGGCGGATCGGCGAGCAGCATTTCGAGCGAGAGGTGGTGGCCCTGCCCCATGCCCTTTGCCGCACTGGCGAGCGTGAAGCCGGTATGCCCGAGCATGTCGGCGATCAGGGTGCCACGGCCCGGCACGATCCCGCCCGCCTGCCAGACGATTGCCTCGATCGGAACGCTGCCGCGCCGCGGAGCGGCCCGCGCCAAGGCCGTGTCGATCTGGCGGTTGAGCGCCATGCCCGCCGCCTCGTTATGCGCCAGCCGCGCCAGTTGCAGCACTTGCGCACGGCTCTCCTTAATCGAGCGCGCGATGGGCAGGCTCACCACCGCGATGCCCGACCTCGTCAATGCTGCGCGCGTGGCGGGCGCGAGGAATGGATCGGCGACGACCAGATCGGGGCGCAGCGCCAGCACTTCCTCTGCCGAGCCGGATACCGCGCGAAACCGCCGCGCCTTGGCGAGGTCCATCGAGGCGCTCGCGGCGCTGTGGCTGAAATGCGAGATTGCGAGGAGCTGGCCCGGCCGCGCCACTTCGGCCAGCACCGCGTCGCTGCACGGATTGAGCGAGACGATCGTGGGTCGGTTGGCCGCCGGCTCGGGCGCAGGCACGTCGGGAGCACAGGCCCCCAACAAACATGCGGCAAGGGCGGCGGCCAGTCGCATCAAAACCTCGCCCGCGCCCCGGCGAAGGCCGAGCGGCCTGCGGTATTGTACCCCGCGACCGTCTGATACTGCGCATCGGTCACGTTCTCGATCCGGCCGAACAGCTCGATATGCTCGGTGACCGGCAGCGAGGCGCGGAGCGTACCGGTCGCATAGCCATCGAGCCGGGTGAAATTGCCCGCGTCGTCGAAGCTGCCCGACGCCAAGTGCAGGTCCGCGCCGAGCGCCAGCCCCGCTAGCGGCGTCTGCCAGTCCACCGACATATTCACCGTATGGCGCGGCCTGCGGGCAAGATCATTGCCCTCATTGAAACCGCCCGGAGAGCGGTCCTTCGCCTTGAGGTATGTATAGGCCGCCGAGGCGCGGAAGTTTTCCGTCACGCGCGTGCCAAGTTCCAGCTCGAAGCCCTGCACGCGCGCCTTGCCGACATTCTGGTAAAGACCGAACGGGCGAGTGATGCACACTTCACCGGTGCAGGAAGCAAAGTCGATGAGGTCGCGGCTGTCGCGCCGGAACAGCGTGAGCGCGAGGTGCAGTGTGCCGTTGCGATCGCCCTTTTCGATGCCGAGATCGCAGCTCTTGCTGCGTTCTGGCGCGAGCGAGGCATCGCCATAGTCGGAATATAGCTGGTAAAGGGTCGGTGCCTTGAAGCCTTCGCCATAACTTGCGCGCAGCCGCCAGCCGTCCGCGATCTCGTAGCTGCCGTTGGCGCCGAGGGTCCACTCGCTGCCAAAACCGGAGTGGTCGTCGATCCGCGCCCCTGCGGCGAGATTGAAGCCGCTGCCTGCCCAGCCGAGCAGCGCATGGGCGCTGATGCTCTTGGCCGAAGCCGGCGCGTCGAAACTGGTCTCGAAATGCGACCATTCATGATCCGCGCCGAAATCGAGATGCAATGCAGGATCCAGCGTGTACCGGCCCTTGAGCTCGACCCTGTCCTGCCGCCCGTCCGAGGCGAACGAGGGATCGCTGCCGGCGCGCGGGTCGAAATTGTCGCGGCTGATCCGGGCATGGGACCAGGCCGCCTCCAGGACCACGGGGCCGCGCTCGAAATTCAGCCCCGCCCGGCCCGATGCCTCGCGCGTCTCGGTAAATTCGGGCGTATCGATCAGGCCGTAAGGCGGTGAGAAATTGTATCCGTCGAATTCGGTGCGGCTGTCGGCATAGCGCCCCGTCGCGAGCAGCCATAGGCTGTCGGTCAGATAAAGCCGCCCGCGCCCTGACACACGGTACTGGCGAAAGCCGTCGTTCTCGCTGCCGGAAGCCGCGGACGAAAAGCCATCGCTTCGGGTATAGCCCGCCGAGAGCGACAGGGTGCCTCGCTCGGAAACGAAACCGCCGCTCGCATCGCCATTCCAGCTATCGCGGGCGCCGTATTCGGCGCTGGCCTCAAGGCCGATCACGTCGCGGGTGGTAAGTGCAAGCACGCCGCCGATCGCGTTTGAACCCCAGACCACCGAGTTCGATCCGCGTAGCAGTTCGACCTTGCCGATCGGCCCGGTCATCAGGTTGCCGAAGTCATAACCTCCCGATGGCGCGGCCAGATCGGCAACGCGCGCGCCGTCCAGCATGACCAGCACCTGCTGCGAACTCGCGCCGCGAACGAACAGGCCGGTAACGCCGCCAAGACTGCCATTGCGGGCGAGCGAAACGCCGGGAAGGCGCTGAAGTACGGTAACGAGATCGGGCGATTGGAGCGCCTCGATCTCCTCGCTGCCAATCACGCTGATCGATTGGCCGCTCGCTTCGACCGGCGCGTCCAGGCCGCTCGCCAGCACCGTGATCGCCTGATCCTGCGCCAACGCTGGTTCGATTAAACCGACCGAAAACCCGATAAAAAACATAAACTTACGCATAAAACCTCCACACACATGAACGCAATGCCGTTCATGGCGAGAGGCCCGCGCACGCCGATCGGCACGCGGTCCACGCTGCATTCCGGTACACCCCGCCCGGCTGCGGAACGACCGTCATGGGCAGGTCTCCTGGCTCCCGGATCGTTGCTCACTCCGCCTTCCCGATGATCGCTCACCAGTGGCATGTGGAGTTCGCTCCCCGGTCACAGTTGCGGGGGCAGCGCGGGAATAGGAGATCGCTCCCCTCACCCGCTTCCCTCTTCGCTTCGCCCCGGACATGCGTTCGCGGCGAAGAACCTATGACGTGAAGCGCGCCTTACTGCGCGGCGCGGTGAGCCGCAAGCATCCAGAGGTAACCGGATTAACCATCGCGTTTAACCCGGTCTGCGCAGGTTCATGCTAATCGGCGGGACTGTACCGGCGTGGGACGCGCGATTCTGCGCGGCTGCAATGCAACAGGCGCCGGGTTACGCGCTGCGCGCGTAGCCAGACCAAGGAACCCGATGTCGCCGTCCCAGCCTGTCACCGTTGCAACCCTGCGGCACCACCCGACCCGGGGCGCGCGCGTGCGCGACCGGCGCAAGGCGCGGCGCGCGGCGATGCGCGCCTGGCTGGCCTCGCGGCAGGGCGCACTGGTGCTGGGCCTTGGCGCGATCGCCTTGCCCGCCTTTGCCGCCACTACCAGCGAATGGGACCGCTTCCACATCGGCGCGGCGGGCGAGGAAGGCGTGGTCATCGCGCCGATGCCGTTCGAAAAGGCCGGCAGCAGCTTTCCCGGCTCCGCCTTCTACTATCTCGACATGAGCCCCGAGCCTGTGCCGGGCTTCGGCGAGGGCATCCATTCCGATGCCGACACCGTTGTCCATGATGGCGTGCTCGATCCCGGCCCGGCGGCCCGGTCGCTCAGCATCGATAACAGCGGCGTGGACCGCACCCGCGCGCTCGATTGCATGACCGCCGCGGTCTATTACGAAGCGCGAAGCGAACCCGACACCGGCCAGCGCGCGGTGGCGCAAGTTGTGCTCAACCGGGTTGCCCATCCCGCCTATCCGAATACCGTGTGCGGCGTGGTCTACCAGGGATCGCAGCGCAAGACCGGCTGCCAGTTCAGCTTCACCTGCGACGGGTCGCTGGGCCGCCGCCCAAATCCGATGTTCTGGGAACGGGCGCGTCAAGTCGCGCTGGCGGCGCTGGGCGGCTATGTCCACCGCCCGGCAGGCCTCGCCACGCATTACCACACGGTCCAGATCTATCCCTACTGGGCGCCGAGCCTCAACTACCTCGGCACGATCGGCGCGCACCGTTTCTACACCTTCAAGGGCCGCGCCGGACAGGGCGCGACCTTCCGCTTCGCCTATGCCGGCGGCGAGCCCGATGCGTTCACGCTCAAGAGTTCAGCGCTCGCCCGCGAGAGCAGCCAGGCGCTCGATCCCGTGGCCCTGCAGCGCGCCTATGACGACGGCCTGCGCCAGGCGCAGGAAGCGGCAAGTAATGTGCTCGCTCCCGCCAAACTCGCCCCCGCCCCCACTTACACCTCCGAATTGCAGCAGCGCGGCGGCGATGCGATCTACCGCGGCGAGAAGCTGCCCGAAAGCTCGGGCATCAAGGCAGAGTATCGCAATTCCGGCCGCTGGATCGCCAGACCCGGAACCTGATCGGCGGGCGCGGCGCATTGGTTACCTCGCGGCAACCATAGTCTCACACGCTTCCTTGCAAGGCTTGCGCTAGACCTTGTGCACTGTCCCACCGCGAGGAAAACACCCCTTATGACCGTTCGCTTCGTCCCTGCCCGCCGCTGCAATCCCTCGCTGGCCGTGGTGCGGCGGAACCAGACGGGCGACAGGGTCTGGACCGCCGCCAACGACAACGCCGCGCTCCTGCATGCCGCGAATGACGAGGCGCTGCTCGCCGATACGCTGCGCCATTTCGGCAGCCACGGGCTCAACGCGGCGCAAGTGGCGGGGGAAAAGGCCCGCACGGCGCGCGGTCTTGGCGACGAGAGCGGATTTGCGCACTGGCTGACGATCTGCTCGATGTTCGACCGGCGTCTTGCCGAGGCGATCCGGCGCGACCCGGCGTCCGGATCATAAGGGTTTGCCGAAGGCACCTGAGGCACGCGTTCAGGTCATTATCGCTATTGCGAACTATTATTGATTTAGCGAGGCAATGAATTGGGATAACTGCCCTTTTCGCGGTTGCAATATGAGTCCGCGCACCTTAGGGAACGGGGCGTTCGTAGGGCGTGTCCGGACATTGCGGGGATCGCGCAGCGCCTGACGTTCGTCGGCCTTTCCCCGCGACGTGAAGGAACTGCTCGCCCATGGCACGCAAGAAGATTGCCCTTATCGGCGCCGGTAATATCGGCGGCACCCTTGCCCATCTCGCCGCGCAGAAGGAACTGGGCGATGTCGTCCTGTTCGACATTGCCGAAGGCATTCCGCAGGGCAAGGCGCTCGACCTTGCGCAGTGCGGCCCGATCGAGGGTTTCGACACCGCGATCACCGGCACCAACGACTATGCCGACATCGCCGGTGCGGACGTCATTATCGTCACTGCCGGCGTCGCCCGCAAGCCGGGGATGAGCCGCGACGATCTGCTGGGCATCAATCTCAAGGTGATGAAGTCGGTCGGCGAAGGCATCAAGGCCAATGCGCCCGACGCTTTCGTGATCTGCATCACCAACCCGCTCGATGCGATGGTCTGGGCGCTTCGCGAATTTTCCGGCCTGCCGCACAACAAGGTGGTCGGCATGGCGGGCGTGCTCGATTCGGCGCGCTTCGCTACCTTCCTCGCCTGGGAATTCCAGACCTCGGTCAAGGACGTCAACGCCTTCGTGCTCGGCGGCCACGGAGATACCATGGTCCCGGTGCTGTCCTATTCGACGATCAGCGGCATCCCGGTGCTCGATCTGGTCAAGCAAGGCCGCTCGACCGCAGCAAAGATCGACGAGATCGTCCAGCGCACCCGCGCCGGCGGCGGCGAGATCGTCGCACTGCTCAAGACCGGCTCCGCCTATTACGCGCCCGCCACAAGCGGCATCGCGATGGCCGAAGCCTACCTGCGCGACCAGAAGCGCATCCTGCCCTGCGCCGCCTATGTCGACGGAGCTTATGGGCTTGACGGCCTGTACGTCGGCGTCCCCGCCGTGATCGGCGCCGGCGGCATCGAGCAGGTCGTCGAGATCGGCCTCAACGACGAGGAAAAAGCCAACTTCCAGGTTTCGGTCGACGCGGTCAAGGAACTGCTCGAAGCCTGCAAGGGCATCGATCCGAGTTTGAAATGAGCTTTGAAATTATTGAACAACTAATCTTATTTGGAATTGCCGCTGCCCCGATCGGCCTCGTAATCTTCTTTCTTGGTATACTCACCGGTTCTGAAACAATAACGCACCTCCTCGCGGGATTCGTTGGGGCCGGATCTGTTTTGACACTCTATTAGGCCTATAATATGCCTACAAATTCAATTGAGTATCAGTTTTGGCTTCCTGTAGGGTTTGGCGCTCTCGTGGGGTCTTTCTTGGGCTTTGCGGCAGCAGAAAATCAAGGATTTTATTGAAGATGTCCATCCTCGTAGACAAGAACACCAAGGTCATCACTCAGGGGATGACCGGCAACACCGGCAGCTTCCATACCCAGGCAGCGCTCGATTACGGCACCAAGATGGTCGCGGGCGTGACCCCCGGCAAAGGCGGCACCGAATTCCTCGGCCTGCCCCAGTTCAACACGGTGGCCGAGGCGAAGGCGGCGACCGACGCGACCGCATCGTGCATCTATGTTCCGCCGCCGTTTGCCGCCGATGCGATCATGGAAGCGATCGACGCCGAGATCGAGCTTATCGTGACCATCACCGAGGGCATCCCGGTGCTCGACATGATCCCGGTGAAGCGCGCGCTGTCGGGCTCGAAGTCACGGCTGATCGGCCCCAACTGCCCCGGCGTGCTCACGCCCGGCGAATGCAAGATCGGCATCATGCCCGGCAGCATTTTCTCCAAGGGTTCGGTCGGCGTCGTCAGCCGCTCGGGAACATTGACCTATGAAGCGGTGTTCCAGACCACCAACGCCGGCCTGGGCCAGACCACCGCAGTCGGCATCGGCGGCGATCCGGTCAACGGCACCAATTTCATCGACGTGCTCGAACTGTTCATGGCTGACGAGGCGACCAGGTCGATCATCATGATCGGCGAGATCGGCGGCTCGGCCGAGGAAGAGGCCGCGCAGTTCATCAAGGACGAGGCAAAGCGCGGCCGCAGCAAGCCGATGGTCGGCTTCATCGCCGGGCGCACAGCGCCTCCGGGTAGGCGGATGGGCCACGCGGGCGCGATCGTCTCGGGCGGTCAGGGCGGCGCCGAGGACAAGATCGAGGCGATGGAAAGCGCGGGCATTCGCGTTTCCCCTTCGCCCAGCGAATTGGGCACCACGCTCGACGCGCTGCTTAAGGAAATTGCCTGACGCGAGTCCCTGCGCAGGCAGGGACCTCGTAGAATTGCGGAGCAGGGGTGAAACCTGGTTTTGTCTATATTCTGACCAATCGTCGCGAGGGAGTGCTCTACATCGGCGTCACCAGCGACCTTGGCGCGCGGATTGGGCAACACAGAGAAGGGGCTGTCCCCGGTTTTGCGAAGATATACAATTTTCACAGGCTGGTCTGGTTCGAACGGCACGACGATTTGCAAGGCGCGAGAACGGCCGAAGTGCGAATGAAGCGTTGGAAGCGAGATTGGAAAATCAGGCGGATCGTCGAACGGAACCCCGACTGGGATGATTTGGTTGATCAGTTAAATTGTTAGGCCTGACGGCGACAGGTTCAGCCTGCGCAAGGGCTCGGGAGGGTGCGCGTTCCTGCGAAAAGCAGGAGCATGTTGCAAGAAGGTCCCTGCCTACGCAGGGACTCATTTGAGAGAACTCCAATGGGCAACGAAAATCTCGAGTTTCTGCCGGACGCCGAGGATCAGGGGCCGCAGCCCGGACCAAGCTGGCAGCACGCTGGATGGCCGCTGGTCGGCGGCGCGGACGAGGATGAGCTGACTCAAGCGCTCGATCCCACCGCCTTGAAGGCGCTGGTCGCCGAGGCCGCTGCCCAGCCCGGCGCACCCATTGACGAGACCCGGATCGAGCAGGCCGCAGCCGATTCCATCCAAGCGATGATGATGATCCGCACCTATCGCTCGCGCGGGCATCTGGCAGCCAATCTCGATCCGCTCGGCCTCGGGCGCTCCGATCTGCCGCCCGATCTCACCCCCGATTTCCACGGCTTCACCGAAGACAAGCTCGACCGACCGGTTTTCGTCGGCGGCGCTTTGGGCCTCACATGGGTCACGGTGCGCGATCTGGTCGATATCCTGCGGTCAAACTACTGCGGCAATGTCGGTTTCGAATACATGCACATCGCCGATGTCGAGGAGCGTCGCTGGCTGCAGGAGCGGATCGAAGGCGCCGACAAGACCATCGACTTCACCCTGATGGGCAAGAAGGCGATCCTTTCGGCCGTGATCCGCGGCGAGGAATACGAAAGCTACCTTGGCCGCAAGTACGTCGGCACCAAGCGCTTCGGGCTCGACGGCGGCGAATCGATGATCCCTGCGCTTGAATCGGTAATCAAACGCGGCAGCCAGCTTGGCGTGAAGGAAATCGTCTTCGGCATGGCCCACCGCGGGCGCCTCAACGTCCTCGCGAACGTCATGGCCAAGCCCTACAAGGTCATCTTCCACGAGTTCTCGGGCGGCAGCGCCAATCCCGACGATGTCGGCGGATCGGGCGACGTCAAGTACCACCTCGGGACTTCGACTGACCGCGAGTTCGACGGGCTCACCGTGCACATGAGCCTGGTGCCCAATCCCAGCCACCTCGAAACCGTCGATCCCGTAGTGCTCGGCAAAGTGCGCGCGACGCTCCAGCTGCGCGACGACATTGCCGAAATGGACGAAGTGCTGCCCGTGCTGATTCACGGCGACGCCGCATTCGCCGGACAAGGCATCGTCTGGGAGACGCTCGGCTTCCAGGGCATTCGCGGCTACGCCACTGGCGGCTGCATCCATTTCATCATCAACAACCAGATCGGCTTCACCACCAGCCCGCAGTTCGCGCGCAATTCGCCATATCCGTCCGACGTTGCAAAGGCGGTCCAGTCGCCGATCTTCCACGTCAACGGCGACGATCCCGAAGCGGTCACCTTCTGCTGCAAGCTCGCCATCGAATATCGCCAGAAGTTCGACAAGGACGTGGTGATCGACATGTGGTGCTATCGCCGCTTCGGCCACAACGAGGGCGACGAGCCGAGCTTCACCCAACCGCTGATGTACGCCAAGATCCGCGAGCACCCGCGCGTGAGCGAGATCTACGCGCAAAGGCTCGTCGACCAGGGCGTGATCGAGGCGGAGTTCCATGCGCAGTGCCGCGATGAATTCGTGGCCTCGCTCGACGAGAGCTTCGAGGCGGCCAAAAGCTACTTGCCCAACGAGGCTGACTGGTTCGCCGGGCGCTGGAGCGGCTTCAACAAGCCGGTCGATCCCGAGACCGCGCGGCGCAACGTACCCACCGGCATCGAAGCCAAGCTGTTCGACAGCCTCGGCCGCACCTTGACCACGGTTCCCGCCGATCTCGAAATCCACAAGACGCTGGCCCGCGTAATCGATGCCAAGCGCAAGATGTTCGAGGACGGCGAGGGCTTCGACTGGGCGACTGGCGAGGCGCTGGGCTTTGGCTCGCTGCTTTCGGAAGGCTACAATGTCCGCCTGTCAGGCCAGGATTCAGGGCGCGGCACATTCAGCCAGCGCCATGCGGTCTGGCTCGACCAGCGCGACGAGCGCCGCTACGTCCCGCTCGCCAGCGTGCCGCACGGCAGGTTCGAGGTCTATGACAGTCCGCTGAGCGAATACGGCGTGCTCGGATTCGAATATGGCTATGCCATGACCGACCCCAAGACGCTGGTCCTGTGGGAGGCGCAGTTTGGCGATTTCGCCAATGGCGCGCAGATCATCATCGATCAGTATATCGCCGCTTCGGAGGCCAAGTGGCTGCGCGCCAACGGTCTCGTGCTGCTGCTCCCGCACGGTTATGAGGGCCAAGGGCCGGAGCATAGCTCGGCGCGGCTCGAACGCTTCCTGCAGCTTTGCGCGCAGGACAATATCCAGGTGTGCAACATCACCACCCCGGCGAACTATTTCCACGTGCTGCGCCGCCAGATGCACCGCCCGTTCCGCAAGCCGCTGGTAATCATGACTCCCAAGTCGCTGCTGCGCCATCCGATGGCCAAGAGCGCGACCACCGATTTCGTCGGCGAGGGGCACTTCATGCGCATTCTTTCCGACCCGGCGCCGCCCGAGGACAAGAAGGTGCGCCGCCTGGTGCTGTGTTCGGGCAAAGTCGCTTACGACCTGATCGAGGCGCGCGACGCGGCGGGTCTGGACAATGTCTCGATCGTCCGGCTCGAACAGCTCTATCCCTTCCCCGGCGAGCCGCTGGCGCTGCGCCTCTCGCGCATGACCGAGCTCAAGGAAGTGGTTTGGTGCCAGGAGGAACCGCGCAACAACGGCGCCTGGTTCTTCGTGCGCAGCCAGATCGAGGATGTACTCGAACAGGCGGGCCGCAAGGTCGGGCGGCTGGCTTATGCCGGACGCGACGCCAGCGCCTCGCCCGCGACCGGCCTCGCCATCCGCCACAAGCAGCAGCAGGAAGCGCTGATTGCCGATGCGCTGGGACTTCCCGCCGGCAAGGCCGCGCCAGCCGCAGCACCGAAGAAGCCAACACGGAAAGCAGCACGATCATGAGCAGCGAAGTCAAGGTTCCCACGTTGGGCGAATCGGTTTCCGAAGCCACCATCGGCGAATGGCTCAAGCAGCCCGGCGAGCCGGTGAAGCTCGACGAGCCGATCGCCAGCCTCGAGACCGACAAGGTCTCGGTCGAGGTGCCCTCGCCGGTCGCGGGCGTGATGGGTGCGCACCAGGTCAATGTCGGCGATACGGTCGAGGTCGGCGCTGTGATCGCCGTCATCGAGGACGATACGCCCGCCGCCGGTAACGAGCCGGTCGCCGAACGCACCGAAGCGCCGGTGCCGCCTGCATCCGATACACTTGCGCCGCCCGTTGCCGCACCTAGCGAACCCGACGTTTCGGCGCAGACGCTGTCGCCTGCGGTGCGCCGCGCCGTGCTCGAACACGGGATCGACCCTTCCGCCGTGCAGGGCACCGGCAAGGACGGCCGGCTCACCAAGGAAGACGTCCTCGCCGCCGCCAAGGCCAAGGACAGCGGCGGGGGCAAGACGGTCAGCGCGCCTGCGCCTGTCTCGGCCCCTGCCCCGGCCCCTGCCGCGCCGACCGGCGAGCGCCGCGAGGAACGCGTCAAGATGACGCGGCTGCGCCAGACCATCGCCAGGCGCCTCAAGAGCGCGCAGCAGGATGCCGCGCTGCTCACCACCTTCAACGATGTCGATATGTCCGCCGTCATCGAGGCACGCGACAAGTACAAGGACCTGTTCGCCAAGAAGCACGGCATCAAGCTTGGCTTCATGAGCTTCTTCGCCAAGGCATCGTGCCTGGCGCTGCGTGACGTGCCCTCGGCCAATGCCTACATCGAGGGTGAGGAAATCGTCTATCACGACTATGTCGACATTTCGGTCGCGGTCTCCGCGCCCAACGGGCTCGTCGTGCCGGTGGTGCGCAATGCCCATGCCAAGAGCTTCGCGCAGATCGAGCTCGACATTGCCGATTTTGGCAAGCGCGCACGCGATGGCAGTTTGACCATGGACGACATGAAGGGCGGCACCTTCACGATCTCCAATGGCGGCGTGTTCGGCTCGCTGATGTCCACCCCGATCATCAACCCGCCGCAAAGCGCCGTGCTCGGCCTGCACCGGATCGAGGACCGCGTGATCGTGGTCGATGGCCAGATGGTGATCCGGCCGATGATGTACATCGCGCTCAGCTACGATCACCGCCTGATTGACGGCCGCGAGGCTGTGACCACGCTCAAGATCATCAAGGAAGCGATCGAGGATCCGACGCGGTTGTTGATTGATCTCTAGGTTTTTCCTGCGCTCCTGCGAAGGCAGGAGCCTTCTGCAAGGAGGTCCCTGCCTGCGCAGGGACTCGCGTTGAGTGATTATGGCTAACCAGACCCACGACTATGACGTGCTCATCATTGGCTCCGGACCCGGCGGCTATGTCGCCGCGATCCGCGCCGCGCAGCTTGGCCTCAAGGTCGCCTGCGCCGAGAGCCGCGAGACGCTCGGCGGCACCTGCCTCAATGTCGGGTGCATACCTTCAAAGGCCCTGCTCCACGGTTCCGAACTGTTCGATGAAGCTGCGAACGGCACTCTGGCGAAGTTCGGCGTGAAAACCGGCAAGGTCGAGATCGACGTGGCCACGCTTCAGGGCGAAAAGGCCGCGGCGGTCAAGGACCTGACCGGCGGCATCGCTTTCCTGTTCAAGAAGAACAAGGTCGACTGGCTCAAGGGCCAAGCGACGTTCAAGGACGCGCACACCGTCTCCATCGAGGGCAAGACCTACACCGCGAAGAACATTGTTATCGCCACCGGCTCATCGGTCACGCCGCTGCCCGGAGTCGAGGTCGACAATGCCAAGGGCGTGATCGTCGATTCGACTGGCGGGCTGGAGCTGCCTGCCGTGCCCGGGACCATGGTGGTGATCGGCGGCGGCGTCATCGGGCTGGAGCTTGGCTCGGTCTGGCGGCGGCTCGGTGCGAAAGTCACCGTAGTCGAATTCCTCGATCAGTTGCTTCCCGGCATGGACGGCGACGTGCGCAAGGAAGCGGCGAAGGTCTTCGCCAGGCAGGGCATGGAACTGCGCCTCTCGACCAAGGTCACCGGCGCGGTAGTCAAGGGAAAAACCGCCACCCTGACGCTGGAGCCGGCGGCGGGCGGCGCCTCCGAAACGCTCAAGGCCGACGTGGTGCTCGTCGCCATCGGTCGGCGCCCCAATACCGAGGGACTGGGCCTCGATGCCATCGGGCTCGAACTCAACAAGCGCGGCCAGATCGAGACCGACGAGACATTCCGCACCAAGGTGGACGGCGTCTGGGCCATCGGCGACGTGATCCCCGGCCCGATGCTGGCGCACAAGGCCGAGGACGAAGGCATCGCCGTTGCCGAGAACATCGCCGGGCAGATCGGGATCGTGAACCACGCGGTGATCCCTTCGGTGGTTTACACCATGCCCGAGATCGCGGGCGTCGGCCTCACCGAGGAAGCCGCGCGCGAAAAGGGCGAGATCAAGGTCGGCAAGTTCCCGATGCTGGCGAACAGCCGCGCCAAAACCAACCGAGAGGGCGAAGGCTTCGTCAAGGTCATCGCCGATGCGGCGACGGACAAGGTGCTAGGCGTCTGGGCGATTGCCACGCTGGCGGGCACGATGATCGCCGAAGCCGCGCTGGGCATGGAGTTCGGCGCGACCAGCGAGGACATCGCCTACACTTGCCACGCTCACCCGACTCATTCCGAAGCGGTCAAGGAAGCCGCCATGGCGGTGCGCGGCAAGCCGATCCATATGTGAACAGGGGCGTTTCACGATGACCCTGCCGCCTTTCCACCTCGCTTTTCCGGTCTACGACCTTAAGGCGGCGCGCGCCTTCTGGGGTGGGGTGATGGGCTGCGCCGAGGGTCGCAGCGCCGAGGACTGGATCGATTTCGATTTTTGCGGCCACCAGATCGTTGCGCACCGGGCGGCGAACATGGCGCCGCCGGATGCAGGCGCGAACCCGGTCGACGGTCACGAGGTGCCGGTGCCGCATTTCGGGCTGGTGTTGCCGATGGACGAGTGGCGCGCGCTGGCCGAACGCCTGCGCACGGCAGGCATCGCCTTCGTCATCGAGCCACATGTGCGCTTTGCCGGGCAAGTGGGCGAGCAGGCAACGATGTTCTTCCGCGATCCCTCCGGCAACGCGGTGGAGATCAAGGCCTTCGCCGATCCGTCGCAACTGTTCGCGACCGAATAATACCAAACTGCTTGGAAAATATAACGACCGGGATCGCCGCACCGGCAGGGAACCCTCTGCCGCCGCGGCGATCGACCGGTCGCGAATTGCCTGCTCACGGACCTGAGCAAGGCAAAAAATCTTCTTTCTCCGGATCGCCAGGATGCTGGCGCATCACGATCCGGAAATGCTCAAGCGCCGCACGGGCTTGAGCAAGACCCGATGAGACAAGCTCACCGGGCCATTGCTTTACGTCAACGCACGCCCATCGACCGTGACGCTGCGAATTCTCCCCTCGGGGCCAGCAATGCAGCTGAACGCGCGCCCGTCCTGCAAGCGGCCATCGACTCGCCAGCCATCCGATTCGCGGTTGACCCCCTCAACGCTGTCGATGCGGCGATCACCGCGCTCGATCTCGCCGGTGCAGGCAGTGACCGCGCCGTCGAGCGACTCGCCGCGCCAGTCGGTGCCACCATATGCCGCACTCTCGCCCTGCCCGGCGTAACCGGTATCGCGGTCGTTCTGCGCGCGCCAGTCACGATAGTCGCCGTCGGAGGGAGCGCGGGTTTCCGGATAACGCGCGTCGGGATAGCGGTAGTCGCGCGCCTGTCGCTCGCGGTTCGATCTGCTGGCGGCAGCGGCGACCGCCGCGATCCCGCCCAGGACCAGCACCCCGGCAAGCACGTCGCCGCCATCGATACCGCGGTCATGGTGACGCCAGTGGCGCGCCGATGCCGGGGTAGCCGTCAGCGCCACCGCCGCAAGCGAGGCGGCCACGAGAGCGGCACGAGACTTGTAGAGATTGATCATGAAACCCACTCCCACACAAATGCACTCCTAGGCGGCCCAGCCTTTCGCGTGGCTGAACCGCCCGGGCGTGCAACAAATCGGATCAAAGGCGGCGAATACCGCGATAATCGACATTGACCACGCGGCCATTGCGGTAATCGCAGCTGAACCTGCCGGCGTCGTAACCACGCAGGTTGTCGTTCCAGCCGCGATAGTCGTTACCCCAGCCGTTGCCGTAGCGGCGGCCGTCGCGATAACGCCCGTTCTGCACCGCGATGCGGCCATCGACGGTGTAGCCGCCGCGAACCCTGTCGACCCTGCGGATGTCGGTAACATCGGCGCGGCCCCAGGTGTAGCGGTTGGCGTTACGCTCGGCTGCAGCAACGCACTGGCTCACCGCCTGGCGCGGACTGCCATAACCGGCATAATAGCCCCGGCGGTTGTAGTCGTTGTAGCGACCGCCGCGGTAATCCCGGTCGTTGTCGGCCGCTGCCGCCACCGCGGCGATGCCGCCAATGACCAGCGCGCCCGCGATCACTTCGCCCGCGCTGATGCTGTCGTTGTCACGGTGACGATCATGCTGTGCCAGTGCCGGCGTGGCCGCAGTGGCCGCCATTGCACCAGCGGCCACGGTCGTGACCATTGCTTTGGTCAAGGTCTTCATGGCTCTTGTCCTTCCAATCAAATCGAGGCGATATTGCCTCTGATGGAAACGCTTTAACGCAGCGATGGTGCCATGAGCCTGAACCCGTCCGACAGATGTTGTTCACATTATTCGCTATTTGTATGAACGGATTTTCTCGCCGACGTCAGGGCGCCTGCTCCGGCGGCGGCGTCAGCCCGGTCCATGTCGCGAGGAACGCAAGCACGTCCGCCCCTTCCTCGACGATCTTGTCGGTCGGCTTGCCCGCACCGTGCCCCGCCCTCGTCTCGACGCGGATCAGGCGCGGCCTGCTGCCCGGCCCTGCCGCCTGCAGCGCGGCGGCATATTTGAAGCTGTGCCCCGGCACCACGCGGTCATCGGTATCGGCAGTGGTGACGAGCAGCGCGGGATAGTCGGTACCGCTGCGGATGTTGTGATAGGGCGAATAGGCACGCAGCACGCGCCAGTCCTGCTCGACGGCGGGATCGCCGTAATCGTCGGTCCAGTACCGCCCGGCGGTGAACTTGTCGAAGCGCAGCATGTCCATCACGCCCACCGCGGCATTGCCCGCCGCGAACAGGTCGGGGCGCTGGTTGACGACCGCGCCGACCAGTAACCCGCCGTTCGACCCGCCTTGAATCGCGAGGCCGCCCTTTGGCGTAATCCCCTGCGCGATCAGGTATTCGCCCGCAGCGATGAAATCGTCGAACACGTTCTGCTTGTTGGCGAGCCGCCCGCCATCGTGCCACGCGCGCCCATATTCGCCGCCGCCGCGCAGGTTGGCCATGGCAAAGGCTCCGCCGGCCTCGAGCCAGGCCATGCGGATTGCCGAGAATGCCGGGGTCATCGCCACGTCGAAGCCGCCATAGCCATAAAGCAGCGTCGGCAGCGGCTTGCCCGCCAGCGCGGCCGCCTTGCTGCGGACAATGAACATTGGCACGCGGGTACCGTCCTTCGAGATGTAGAATTGCTGCGCCACGTCATAGTCGCGCGGCTCGAAACCGGTGGCGGGGCGCGCGAAGACCGTAGATTTCCCGGTGGCCAGGTCCATCCGGTAAACCGCACTCGGCTGATTGAAGCTCGAGAAGGCAAAGAAAGTTTCGGGATCGTCAGGCCGTCCGCGAAAGCCCGAGGCGCTGCCGATCCCGGTGAGCGAAATCGAGCGCACCGACTTGCCCTTGAGATCGTAGATCAGCGCCTTCGAGCTTGCATCCCGAAGCAGCGAGACAACCAGGTGCCCGCCGATGATCCGGGCATGGCTGAGGATGTCCGTGCTTTCCGGAATGATCTCGGTCCATTCGGGCTTGGGCGCGGCCAGATCGATCGACACCAGCCGGTAGCGCGGCGCATCGCTGTTGGTGACGAACCACAGCTTGCTGCCCATGCCCTCGACCAGTTTCCAGTCATGCTCGAAACCGCTGACCAGCGTGCGCGCCTTCCAGCCGTCGCGCGCGCGCTTGTCGAGATCGATGACCCGCACTTCGTAGCGTTCGTCGGTCCCGGTTGAGCTGAAGATGACGACATGGCGGCTATCGCGCGTCACTTCGGCGGAGTGCTTGGCTTGCGGCGCCTGCGGCGTCGCGAACACCAGTTCGTCGGCGGACTGCGGGGTTCCGGGGCGATGAAACCACACGGCATGGTCGTAATTGAGGCCGGTATAAGCGGATTTCTGTTCGGGTTCGGGGAAGCGCGAATAGAGGAAGCCCTCATCGCCGATCCAGCTCATGCCGGTGAATTTCGCCCAGTGCACCGCGTCATCGAGCATGTCGCCGCTCTTGACGTCGAGCACGCGCAACGTGCGCCAGTCGCTGCCGCCCTGCTGCACGCTGAGCGCCAGCAGGCGGCCGGATTCGGACGGCTCCCAGGCGCTGAGCGCATCGGCCCCGTCGCCTGACCATGAGTTGGGATCGAGCAGCAGGCGCGGCTTGCCGCCCAGACCCTTGCGCACGAACAATTGCGACTGGTTCTGCAGCCCGGAATTGCGCTCGTAGAAATAACTGCGGCCGGCCTTGCGCGGGATGCCGATACGTTCGTAGTCGATCAGCTGGGCGATGCGCTTTTCGAACCAGTCGCGCGAGGGCAGCGCATCGAGATAGCCGCGCGTCACCTTGTTCTGCGCTTCGACCCACCCGGCCACGCGCGGATCCTGGCGCACGTCGTTCTCGAGCCAGCGATAGGGATCGGCGACCTGCTCGCCGAACTGCGTCTCGACCACCGGCACGCGCTCGGTGACCGGATAGTGCAAGGCGGCGGGATCGTCGGAGCGGTTCATGTCCTTGCGCATTTCCTCTGCCGATAATGCGCCCGCCAGCGGCAGCAGAATAGCCGCGCCCAGACACAAACGGATGGCGATCGATCGCATCATGAACCTGACATACAAAAACGGCCGCAAGGTGGATACCCGCGGCCGGTCTTGTCGTTCATGTGCTGAACGGAAGCTTACGCCTCGGCGTAGTCGAGCTCTTCGCTCATCACCGGGCCGCTGTCCTGGCCCTTGGCATCGACGTCGCGGTCAACCAGTTCGATGATCGCGATCGGCGCGGCGTCCGAACCGCGGATGCCCGCCTTGATGACGCGGGTATAGCCGCCTTCACGGCCGGCGTAACGCTCGGCCAGAACTTCGAACAGCTTCTTTTCCTGCGTCTCGTCGAGCAGCCGCGCGTGCGCGAGGCGGCGGTTGGAAAGCCCGCCGCGCTTGGCCAGCGTGATCAGCTTTTCGACGTAGGGGCGCAGCTCCTTGGCCTTGGGCGTGGTGGTCTGGATCTGCTCGTGCTTGATCAGCGCGGCTGCCATGTTGCGCAGCAGCGCGGCGCGGTGGCCGCTCTTGCGCTGAAGCTTGCGGCCCGAAATCTTGTGACGCATCTGTTTTACTCCGTTCGATATGGGCCCGTATCAGGTAGCCCGTAGCTGGTGCAAATAAGGGAGCACCGGTCCCTGCGACCCCTAGCGAATGCAGGGTTCTCGTCCACTCGGATGCCAAAGCGAGGCCCCTGCCTTCGCAGGGGTCTCACAAGGCAGCAGATCACCCCAGCAGTTCCTGCTCGAGCTTCTTGGCCATTTCCTCGATGTTCTCGGGCGGCCAGCCGGGGATATCCATGCCGAGCCGCAGCCCCATCGAGGACAGCACTTCCTTGATCTCGTTAAGCGACTTGCGCCCGAAGTTCGGGGTACGCAGCATCTCTGCTTCGGTCTTCTGCACGAGATCGCCGATGTAGATGATGTTATCGTTCTTGAGGCAATTGGCCGAACGCACCGAAAGTTCGAGTTCGTCGACCTTCTTGAGCAGGTAGCGGTTGAGCTGGTTGGTGTCGCTCTCTTCGGGGACCGAAGCGGCAAGGCCGATCATCGGCGATGCGCCGACCGGAGTGACATCCTCGAAGTGGACGAACAGCGCGAGCTGGTCCTGCAGGATGCGCGCGGCATAGGCCACCGCGTCCTCGGGAGTGACCGTGCCGTCGGTGTCGATCGTCAGGCTGAGCTTGTCATAGTCAAGTTCCTGGCCGATGCGGGCATTATCGACCTTGTAGGACACCTGGCGGATCGGCGAATAAAGCGAATCGACCGGGATCAGGCCGATCGGCGCGTCTACCGGGCGGTTCTGCAAGGCCGGGACATAGCCCTTTCCGGTGTCGGCGGTCAGCTCCATGTTGAGCGTCGCGCCCTCGTCGAGATGGCAGATCACGAGCTGCGGGTTCATCACCTCGATGTCGCCCGAGACCGCGATGTCGCCCGCGCGCACTTCGCCTGGGCCAGTGGCCGAAAGCTGAAGCCGCTTGGCACCCTCGCCCTGCATGCGCAGGGCAATCTGCTTCACGTTGAGCACGATGTCGGTCACGTCTTCGCGCACGCCCGCGAGGCTCGAGAATTCGTGCAGCACGTTTTCAATCTTGATCGAGGTGATTGCCGCGCCCTGAAGCGAGGACAGCAGCACGCGGCGCAGGGCATTGCCCAGCGTCAGGCCGAAGCCACGCTCGAGCGGTTCTGCGACGAAAGTGGCGCGAAGCTTGGGGTCGGCTCCGGACTTGACCTCGAGGCTGTTGGGCTTCTTGAGTTCCTGCCAGTTCTTGGTGTTGACAGACATGGATTTCCCCTAGGGTTTGATTGCAGGTTCGGCCGCAAGCCCGATTGCGCGGGCCGCGGCCGATCCGAAACTGGGCCAGCCCGGAAAGGCCAGCCCGTGTGCTCGATCAGACGCGGCGACGCTTGGAGGGTCTCACCCCGTTGTGCGGGATCGGCGTCACGTCGCGGATCGAGGTGATGGTGAAGCCCACCGCCTGCAGCGCGCGAAGGGCGCTCTCGCGGCCCGAACCGGGGCCCTTGACCTCGACTTCGAGCGTGCGCACGCCGTGTTCGGCGGCCTTCTTGCCGGCATCGTCAGCTGCGACCTGCGCGGCATAGGGAGTCGACTTGCGGCTGCCCTTGAAGCCCATCATGCCGGCCGAGGACCACGAAATCGCGTTGCCCTGAGCATCGGTGATGGTCACCATGGTGTTGTTGAAGCTGGCATTGACATGAGCAATGCCGCTGGAGATGTTCTTGCGCTCCCGCTTTTTGATGCGTTGGGGTTCGCGTGCCATTTTTGGTATTCCCTATCCGAACCGTTCGTTCCGGGCTTGTCGAAGGGCCATGCCTGGCTTCCAGGGGAAGCGCGGGGCCTCGACAAGCTCAGCCCGAACGGGGCTGAACTCGTAAACGAAGCCTACTTCTTCTTGCCGGCGATCGGCTTGGCCTTGCCCTTGCGGGTGCGCGCATTGGTATGCGTGCGCTGGCCACGAACCGGCAGGCCCTTGCGGTGACGCAGGCCGCGATAGCAGGCGAGATCCATCAGGCGCTTGATGTTCATCGCGGTATTGCGGCGAAGGTCGCCCTCGACGATGTGATCGGCATCGAGCGTTTCGCGGATCTGGAGCACTTCCGCATCGGAAAGGTCCTGCACCCGGCGGCTGTGATCGATACCCAGCTTGTCGACGATCTGGGTGGCCTTAGTCCGGCCGATTCCATGGATATAGGTAAGCGCGATCAGAACGCGCTTGTTGGTGGGGATATTTACCCCGGCAATACGAGCCACTTGTTTCTCCTGCTCCACAGGGCGCGGCGACCAGTTCGCGGCGACCCCATCTCAACGCGATGGCTCACTCGTCAGGTGCGGGATGCCTCAAAAGTAAAATGCCCGGATGGCGTACGCATAAGCTACCGCCGGCCGGACAAACCCGTTTTCTGTCGAGTGAAGGGCGCACTTAGAATGATTCGCAAAGCGTGTCAACGCCGTGCGAGCCTGTAAAAGGCCATCGAGCCGGAAGTCATGCTCCCGCCCGGTTCCCCTGTGCAGAGCCTTCTTAGCCGATTGCGCGCCGCCAGTCAAAAGCAGAGCGCTCAGGCGGGGTCAACGGCCGACAAACCCCTGATCGTTCATGGCTTTCTCCGGCGGCGCTGCGCCGAGGCCGGGCGGCGGCGACGATTCGGTATTGCTGTCCCGCGCCTCGCCGATTCCCGCCTGCATCTCGCGAAGGAAGTCGCTGTCGGGCGCAGGCGCGGCGGGAACTGGCTTGGATGCTGGCGCGGCCTGAGCCGCTTCTGCCCCTCCCCGCGCGCCCAGCAGCTTGCCGAGCCGGAGCAATTGTTCCGCCAGCACGCTGTCGACTGCCTTGGCCATGCCCGGAACGTCGCCGCGCAGATAGCCGCCATACGCATATTCCCAGAGCACCCGCGTACCCTCGCCTTGCGGCTTGAGGATCACGGTCAGCGTGCCGGTCCCCGCACCCGCCTGAAGCGGGCCGAGCGCACCGCTCATCCGCAGCGCGCGCGGCTCTTCGACATAGATCACGCGCATATGCTCGACGCTGCCGCGCGGCGCGGCCTTGGGCGAGACCCTATTGGGCAGGACTTCGCAGAAGCATCCGCCCGCGCGGGGATCGAGCGAGAAATTGGCGGCGTCGCTAGAATAGCTGTGCTCGGCGCTCCACCACTTGCGCGGAGTGACCAGCGCGTCCCACGTCGCCTGCGGGCCAGACGGCACATCGACACCAAGCTGGATGACAAAGCCCGCAGAGGAGCTTTCCTTGACCTCGGCCAGAGCGGGGCCCGGCAGGAGCAGCGCCCCGACAAGAATCGCGAAACGCTTCATCCCTGCACTCCCCTGATTGCCCGGTCAGGTGGAG
Source organism: Sphingomonadaceae bacterium (assembly GCA_947477745.1). Lineage (GTDB taxonomy): Bacteria > Pseudomonadota > Alphaproteobacteria > Sphingomonadales > Sphingomonadaceae > Novosphingobium. The sequence goes on from CANJUF010000025.1 coordinate 29,634, forward strand.
ATAAGCCTTTCGATCGCGGCTGTCACCTCGTCCATGTCGGCCATGCCGTCGACGCGGCTGACGATGCCGCGCGCTTCGTAGATCGGCAGGATCGGCGCGGTCTTGGCGCGGTATTCGGCCATGCGCGTGCGCACGGTTTCCTCGTTGTCGTCGGGACGGCGCTTGAACTCGGTCGATCCGCACTTGTCGCACTCGCCCGCAACCTTGGGCTGCTCGAACGTGTCGTGATAGCCTTTGCCGCAATTGGCGCAGGTGAAGCGCCCAGTGATCCTTTCGACCAGCGCGTCCTCGTCGACGGCAAGCTCGATCACATGGTCAAGCGTCCGCCCGCGTTCATCGAGGATCGCATCGAGCGATCCGGCCTGCGCTTCGGTGCGCGGGTAGCCATCGAAGATCGCGCCCGTGTCGGAACCCATCGCATCGAGTTCCTCGCCGATCAGCGCCGAGACGATTTCATCGGAGACAAGCTCGCCGCGCTCCATCACCGCCTTGGCCTGCAGGCCAACCGGGGTCGCCGCCTTGACCGCAGCGCGCAGCATGTCGCCGGTGGAGAGCTGGCGCATGCCGTGCCGCTCGACGAGGCGCTGCGCCTGGGTGCCCTTGCCCGCACCCGGCGGTCCCAACAGGATGATATTCACGCGGATTTCCCCTCGGCTTTATTATTTAGCGGTTCCCGGCAATGGCCCTTGACGTCTTTGGCGGAAGTGCGGGGGCACTTCAATCAAAGGCAATAAGGCTCTAGCGCAGCCGGCCCTTCAGTTTCGCTTTCTTGATAAGGTCGCCATACTGGTGCGCCAGCAGGTGCGACTGAATCTGGGTAATCGTATCGACGGTGACATTGACCACAATCAGCAGGCTGGTGCCGCCCATGAACATCAGGTGCATGCCGGTCTGCGCGAGGAAATATTCGGGCACCACGCAGACGATGGTCAGGTAGGCCGCGCCGATCACGGTAATACGGGTCAGCACATAGTCGAGGTAGGTCGCGGTGTTCTTGCCGGGCCGGATGCCGGGAATGAAGCCGCCGTTCTTCTTGAGATTCTCCGAGGTTTCCTCGGGATTGAACACGATCGCGGTGTAGAAGAAGCAGAAGAAGATGATGCCCGCGGCGTAGAGCGCCATGTAGAGCGGCTTGCCGTGCGCGAGATACTGGTTGAGCGTGACAATGACGCCGCCCACAGCGCTCTCGGTCGACATCGACTTGCCAGCAAACTGGGTGATGGTCAGCGGCAGCAGCAGCAGCGAGCTGGCGAAGATCGGCGGGATGACGCCGGCGGTGTTAATCTTGAGGGGCAGGTGGCTGCGATCGGCCTGCATCATGCCGCGCTGGGTGGCGCGCTTTGGATACTGGATCAGCAGCCGCCGCTGCGCGCGCTCCATGAAGCAGATGAACAGGATCATCGCCACGATCAGCACCACCAGCGCGACGATCACGAACGAGTTGACCGAGCCAGTGCGGCCGCCCTCGAACAGGTTGGCGATGAAGGTCGGCATCTGGGCGACGATGCCCGCCATGATGATCAGCGAAACGCCGTTGCCAATCCCGCGCGAGGTTATCTGCTCACCCAGCCACAGCAGGAACATCGTCCCGCCGACCAGGCTGATGACCGCGCCGACGCGGAACATGTAACCGGGAGCAACCACCGCCTGCAGCCCGCTTTGCGCGGAATAGGCCTCGAGCCCGGTGGCGATGAACCAGCCCTGCACCGCGCACAGCAGCACGGTGCCGTAGCGGGTATACTGGTTGAGCTTCTTGCGCCCCGCCTCGCCCTCTTTCTTGAGCGCCATCAGCGACGGATGGAGCGAAGCCGCAAGCTGCACCACGATCGAGGCGGTGATATAGGGCATCACGCCGAGCGCGATCAGGCTCATACGCTCGAGGCTGCCGCCCGAGAACGTGTTGAACAGGTCAAGGATGCCGCCGCGGGTCTGGTCGTAGAGATCCTCGAGGATCAGCGGATTGATGCCCGGCAGCGGCACGAAGCTGAGGAACCGGAACACGATCAGCGCGCCGACTGTGAACCAGATGCGGTTCTTCAGCTCGGTCGCCTTGGAGAAATTCGCAAAGCTCAGCGAGCTGGCGATGTTGTCGGCGCGTGAAGCCATCGGATCGAATGGACCTTATCCAGGATTGCCCGTCCGCCCATATAGGGAGTGATCGCGCTTGTCGAACCCCTCCCCGTGAGTCCCTGCAAAGACAGGGACCTGCAGCCGGGCCATCGAACTTTCTGCGACGAGGCCCCCGCAAACGCAGGGGCGCCCGAAACCGCTTACTTGGCGGCTGCCTTGGCCGCCTTGTTGACGTCGCGGCGTGCGGTCTTCTTCTCGTGCTCGCTCGCCTGTGCGGCAGGAAGCTCGACCGAACCGCCAGCCTTCTCGACCGCGGCGACCGCGCCCTTCGACGCGCCTTCGACCTTGAAGGTGGCCTTGGCGGTGAGCTCGCCCTTGCCGAGCAGGCGCACGCCGTGCTTGCCGCCGCGCGCGAGGCCAGCGGCCTTGAGCGCCGCATGGTCAATCACTGCATTGGCATCGAGCTTGCCCGCATCGATGAATTTCTGGACGAGGCCAAGGTTAACCTCGGCATAGTCCTTGGCGAAGGGATTGTTGAAGCCGCGCTTCGGGATCCGCATGTGCAGCGGCATCTGGCCGCCTTCGAAGCCGCCAATGGAAACGCCCGAACGCGCCTTGGCGCCCTTCTGGCCGCGACCGGCAGTCTTGCCCTTGCCCGAGCCGATACCACGGCCCACGCGCATACGGCCCTTGCGGGCACCCGGATTGTCTCGAAGATCGGTAAGTTTCATGGGATAGCACTCGCTTTCGCTTTGTTCGCGCTTGATGGGAAGGCGGCCCGTTAGCCGATGTGGGCCGTGCTGTCACCCCCAAACCGTGCGCCGGGCAAACACCTCGGCAATTGCAAACGCACCGGGTTTGACGCAGGCCCCGATCCACGGTGATCGGCATTGTCTCCAAGATCGGCGAGTTCTTCGCCAGCCTGATGTGGGCGCTGCTTGGCACTGCCGTCAAAGCGGCGGCGATCGGTTCGCTGTCGCTTGCCCTGCTGCTTGCAGTCCTGTTCGCGGTGCAATCGCTGATTTCGCAGCGCGACGACAAGGACCCGTAACATTCGCGCCCCCACTTGCCCCCGCCCCCCTTCCCGTCCAGACACCTTGGCGCAGTCAGGGAGAGTAAGCGCGTGGCGCAGGGCCATATCGTAGTCACCGGAGCCAGCGGCCTCGTCGGGCGCGCCGCGATGGAGCATTTCGCCCGCGCCGGATACAAGGTGACCGCGGTCTCGCGCCGCGCGCCCTTCGATAGCTATGGCGCAAGGCATGTTTCAGTCGATCTGGCCGACGAGGCTGTCTGCCGCGCGGCCTTCGCGAGCCTGGGCGACGTGACTCAGATCGTCTTCGCCGCACTGCACGAGATGCCCGACCTTGTCGCCGGATGGACAAGCCAGGCCCACATCGAGCGCAATGCGGCGATGCTGCGCAATACGATCGAGGCGATTGCGCCAAGCGCGCCGGGGCTACGCAACGTTACAGTGCTGCAAGGCCCGAAAGCCTACGGCGCGCACGTCAAGCCGCTGAAGATAGCCGCCCGCGAGGACCGCGACGAGGATCGCTCGATCCCCCACTTCTACTGGGCGCAGGAGGACTACATCAGGGACCGCGCGCACGGGCAGGACTGGGGCTGGACGATCCTGCGACCCTGCTTCGTGATGGGCATGGCAGTGGGCGGCGCGATGAACCTGATCGGCGCGATCGGTTTCTACGCGGCGCTGCTAAGGCAGCGGGGCAAGCCGCTGCACTTTCCGGGATCGCGCGGCGCTATCTCGCAGCCGACCGACACCGACCTGATGGCGCGGGCGATTGCATGGGCGGGCGAGGCAGAGGCCGCTCGCGACCAGGTGTTCAACATTGCCAACGGCGACCTGTTTGCACTCGCCGATATGTGGCCGGCGATAGCGGATGCGCTCGGCATGGATATTGGCGAGGACCGGCCCTTCCCGTTCGAGGAGCAAGTGCCGCGATGCTCTGGCGAATGGGATCTTGTGCGCAGGCGGCACGATCTGATTTCGCCCGGCGCCGCCAGTTTTCTCGGCCAGTCGGCGCAGTTTGCCGACTGGATTTTCGCGCGCGCCTCGGGCGGGCTGCGCGGTTCGATCTCGACAGTAAAGCTCCAGAATGCCGGGTTCACCGAAGCCATGTATTCGGAAGACATGTTCCGCAAATGGATCGCGCGCTATCAGCAGGCCAAGCTGATTCCGCCGCGCGGATAGACAACAGGGAGATCAAGGACATGGGCACTCGCACGCCGCGCGAGCTGATCGAAATCTATTGGGACGAGGTCTACAACAACTGCCGGACCGACCTGATCCGCGAGGTCTGCGCCGATCCGATCATCCGCCATGACGCGGGATCGATCACGCCGCTCAGCCATGACGAGCAGATCGAGCGGGTCGAGCGCTCGCTACGCATCAAGCCCTATTTCACGCACCGCGTGCTCCATGCCGACGACCGTTTCGTCACGTCTGTGTGGAACATGGATTCGATGGACGGCAAGGGCGTGAAGCTGTGCGGCATCGAGGTGTTCGAGGCCGAGAACGGCCACTTCACGCGTTGCTGGAACTCGACTTATATGAAGGGCTTCTGGGGCGAGGACGGCGATCTCTTCGATCCCGCGAAGCTGACCGCACCGCCGCTGCTCGAGACGACGGGTGAGATTACCGCGCAATGGCTGGAGCGCGCTTTCGCGGCAGGCGGCGCGGTCGTCCCGCAACGCATCGCCATCGAGCCGGTCGTCGCGCCGATCGGCCACGGCACCAGCGGCACCACCGCGCAGGTCCATATGGGCTACAATGTCGGCACGGTCACCGCGCCCACCGACGTCATCGCCAAATTCGGCCGCACCAAGGGAGTCAGCCCCGGCCGCAGCCCGGCCGAACGCGAGCGGCTGACTTACGAATTGCTCGGCAATGATGCGCCGTTCCGCAAGCCGCGCCTGTGGTTCGGCGCGAGCGACGAGACCGGACTCACCAATTTGGTGCTCGAAGATCTCTCATCGAAGACACGCCCCGGCGACCAGATCGCCGGGTGTTCGATCGGCGACGCCCGCGCGGTGGTGCGCGAACTGGCCGCGTTCCATGCGGCATGGTGGGGAGACGAACAGACGCTCGCGCTCGACTGGCTAATCGATCACCGCGAGATGCTGCCGCTGTTCGAGGCAGGCGCGCAAAAGCTCGGGCCGTGGCTGGCAGACCGTATCGCTGCCGACGATCTCGCGCTGGTCGAGGCATTCCGCCTGCGCGCGAGCGACTGGCTGGCGGTCACGCCAAAACGCCGCACGCTGATTCATTCCGATCCGCGCGTGGACAACGTGCTGTTCGAGGATGGACCGGACGGCACCGCCGCATGGATCATCGACTGGCAGCTTCCCGCAGCGGGCGATCCGCAGCACGATGTGGCCTATTTCCTCTCGGGCAGCGTCAGCCCATCCGATCGGCGTGCTTGCGAGCGCGAGCTGGTGGCGGAATATGCCGCGCTGATCCGCCAAACCGTTCCCGGCTATTCGGACGAGGAGGCGCTGGAAAGCTATCGCGGCAATGTGGTCGCCGGCCTTTGGCTGACCGCAATCGCCACTGCTGCGATCGAGCAGAGCGCGCACAACGCCAATCTCATCTGCGCTCTGGTCGAGCGCAACTGCGCCGCGATTCGCGACTGGGATGCGCTGGCGGCGCTTTGACATACGAAAAAGCCCCGGCACTCGGGCCGGGGCTCATCGCGGCGATTGCTCGCAATTTTGTGAACCGATCAGTCGTTCACGACCTCGACCATGTGCGGCAGCTTGGCGATGGCGCCGCGCACTTCGGGGGTATCCTGCAGCTCGACGACGCGGTGCATCTTGCCCAGGCCGAGCCCGATCAGCATCTGCTTCTGCTTGGAAGGACGACGGATCGGCGAACCGATCTGCTTCAGCTTGATGGTAGCCATGTTGATTACTCCGTAACCGCTTCGGCGGCGGCCTCGGCCTCCACCACGCTCGCGCCGCCACGGCCGAGCAGATCGGCAACCTTCTTGCCGCGCCGCTGCGCCACCGACTTGGGCGAGGTCTGCGTCGTCAGCGCGTCGAAGGTGGCGCGGATCATGTTGTAGGGGTTCGAGGTGCCGATCGACTTGGTCACCACGTCGGCAACGCCCAGACTCTCGAACACGGCGCGCATCGGACCGCCGGCGATGATACCGGTGCCCGCAGGCGCGGTGCGGACATTGACCTTGCCCGCGCCGAAACGGCCCTTGCCGTCATGATGCAGGGTGCGGCCTTCCTTGAGCGGAACGCGGATCATCTTCTTCTTGGCGGCAGCGGTCGCCTTGGTGATCGCCTCGGGCACTTCGCGCGCCTTGCCGTGACCGAAGCCGACCCGGCCCTTGCCGTCGCCCACCACGACCAGCGCGGCAAAACCGAAGCGCTTGCCGCCTTTCACGGTCTTGGAAACGCGGTTGATGTGGACGAGCTTCTCGATCAGTTCCTCGCCGCCATCGTCGTCGCCACCGCGTCCACCGCGGCGATCATCGCGGCCACGGCCCCGGCCGCCATCACGGCCGCCACGGTCACCGCCGCCGCCACCGCGACCACGTCCGCCGCGGCCACCGCCGCCGCCGCGCGCTTCGCGAGGCTGGCCCGCGTCACCGCCCTGGGGATGCTCGGCCGCGATCGGCGCGTCGGCAAGCTGCTCGGCGCTCTGCGTCTCGGGAGTGTTGTTTTCGTCAGCCATCATCAGAACTCCAGCCCGCCTTCGCGCGCGGCATCGGCCAGCGCCTTGACGCGGCCATGATAGAGGAAGCCGCCACGGTCGAACACGACCGAGGTGATGCCAGCCTGCTTGGCGGCAGCGGCGAGATCGGCGCCGACCTTGGCGGCGGCATCGACATCGGCGCCCTTCGCGCCAAGCGAGTTGGCGGCGGCAAGAGTCTTGCCGAGGCCATCATCGATGATCTGCGCGTAGATGTGCTTGCCGGTGCGGTGCACGGAAAGGCGCGGACGCCCGCCCGCACGCGATTTGAGCGACGTGCGCACCCGGCGGCGGCGGCGATCGAAAAGAGTGAGCTTTGCCATTACTTCTTCTTCCCTTCCTTGCGGAAGATGTACTCGCCGCGATACTTGATGCCCTTGCCCTTGTAGGGTTCCGGCTTGCGCCAGCGGCGGATCTCGGCGGCAACCTGGCCGACCTTCTGCTTGTCGATGCCCGAAATCTCGATGGTCGTGTTGTCCGGGGTCTTCACTTCGATGCCGTCGGGCACGTCGATGTCGACATCGTGGCTGTAGCCGAGCTGAAGCTTGAGCTTCCTGCCCTGCGCCGAGGCACGATAGCCCACGCCGGTGATCTCGAGCACCTTGGTGAAGCCGTCGGTCACGCCCTCGACGAGGTTGGAGACCATCGTGCGCTGCATGCCCCAATGGCTGCGCGCCGGCTTGGTATCGTTCGCCGGAGTAACGGTAATCTGTCCGTCCTCAAGCTCATACCTGACCAGGTCGGACAGGCCCATCGACAGGGTGCCCTTGGGCCCCTTCACGCTGAGCTGGCCGTCCTTCATCTCGGCTGTCACGCCGCTGGGGATCGCGACCGGCTTTTTGCCAATGCGGCTCATCAGAACACCTCCGCGAGCACTTCGCCGCCGACGTTTTCGGTGCGCGCTTCCGCATCGGAAAGCACGCCCTTGGGCGTCGAGACGATGGTAATGCCAAGGCCGTTGCGCACGATCGGCAGTTCTTTCGAACCCGAATAGACGCGGCGGCCGGGCTTGGACACACGCGCGACATGCTTGATCGCGGGTTCGCCCTCGAAATACTTCAGTTCGATCCGCAGCTGCTTGTGCTTGCCGGTCTCGTCCTCGGAAAAGCCACGGATGTAGCCCTCGCGCTGGAGCACCTCGAGCACACGCGCGCGCAGCGTCGAGGCCGGAGACAGGACGGAGTCCTTCTTGGCCTGCTGGCCATTGCGGATACGGGTGAGCATGTCACCCAGGGGATCGGTCATCGCCATTCGACTATTCCCTTACCAGCTCGACTTGGTGACGCCGGGGATCATGCCCTTGTTGGCAAGATCGCGCAGCTCGATGCGGCACAGGCCGAACTTGCGGTAATACCCGCGCGGGCGGCCCGTGGTGGCGCAGCGGTTGCGCACCCTGGTCGGATTGCCGTTGCGCGGGATTTCCGCCAGCTTCAGCCGCGCCATCAGGCGCTCGCCGTCGTCCGCAGACTTGTCGTCAGCGACAGCCTTGAGCTTCGCGTAACGGTTTGCGTACTTCTTGACGAGCTTCTTGCGCCGCTCGTTCTTGTTGATGGAACTCAGTTTCGCCATGGACTTAAGCTCTCTTCTTCTCTTTCTTCACCCCGGCAAAGACCGGGGCCCATTTCTGCCGACCAGCGGCAAGGGGACGGATTACGCGGCCTGCTGCTCTTCAACAGCCTCCAGCGGGAACGGGAAACCGAACAGGCGAAGCAGCTCGCGCGCTTCGTCGTCGGTCTGGGCGGTGGTGGTCACGATCACGTCGAGGCCGCGCACCTTTTCGATCCGGTCGTAGCTGATCTCGGGGAACACGATCTGTTCCTTCAGGCCCATCGCATAGTTGCCGCGCCCGTCGAAGCTCTTCGGGTTCAGCCCGCGAAAGTCGCGGATGCGGGGCATGGCCACCGTGATCAGCCGGTCGAGGAATTCGTACATGCGTTCGCGGCGCAGGGTGACCTTGCAACCGATCGGCATGCCTTCGCGCAGCTTGAACTGTGCGATCGACTTCTTCGCCTTGGTGATGATCGGCTTCTGGCCGGCGATCAGTTCCATTTCCTCGGCAGCGGTCTGGACCTTCTTCTTGTCCTGGCTCGCCTCGCCGACGCCCATGTTGAGCGTGATCTTCTCGATCTTGGGCACCTGGTTGCGGTTGGTATAACCGAACTTCTCGGTCATCGCCTTGACGATCTCGTCGTCGTAGCGCGTACGCATGCGCGGGATATATTTATCAACCATCGATGGTCTCCCCGGACTTGACGGCCACGCGGACCTTCTTTCCGTCCCTGGTTTCGAAACGCACCCGGCTCGGCTTGCCGTCGACCGCGAGGCCGACCTTGGCGATCGCCATCGGCGCTTCGCGGCGCTCGATCCCGCCCTGCGGGTTCGTCTGGGTGGGCTTGCGGTGGCGGGTCGCGACATTCACGCCCTCGACCAGCACCTTGCCTTCCTTGGGCATGACCTGGAGGACAGTGCCGGTGCGGCCCTTGTCCTTGCCCGAGCGGACAACGACGCTGTCACCCTTCTTGATCTTGGCGGCGGACATCACAGCACCTCCGGAGCAAGCGAGATGATCTTCATGAAGCCGCGGCCGCGCAGCTCGCGCACCACCGGGCCGAAGATACGGGTGCCGATTGGCTCCTCGTTCTTGTTCACGAGCACCGCGGCGTTGCTGTCGAAGCGGATAACGCTGCCGTCCGAGCGACGCACGTCCTTGCGGGTGCGCACGATCACGGCGCGGTGAACGTCGCCCTTCTTGACGCGGGCGCGCGGCTGCGCCTCCTTGACGGAGACGACGATCACGTCGCCCACCGAGGCGGTGCGGCGCTTCGAGCCGCCCAGCACCTTGATGCACTGGACGCGCTTTGCGCCACTGTTGTCCGCGACGTCGAGATTGGATTGCATCTGGATCATCGATCCGCTTCCTTCTTATTCAATCTATGGTCGCATCGCGGGCGGAAAAACCGGTGCCCACTTTTTCCTGCGATGCTTCTTTGCTGGCTTGCCGAAACCTGTCCGGCAGTTCCAAAATTCCTTGTGGTCAGGCCTGCGTGCTGTTGGTCGCCTCGACGTCGAGGTTGGCTTCCACCGCCATGCCCCTGCCCGCCTGCAGGCGATCGAGTACGCGCCACGTCTTGGTCTTGGAGATCGGCCTGGTCTCCTCGATGCGGACGCGCTCGCCGGTCTTGTAGGCATTGTCCTCGTCGTGCGCGTTGTAGCGCTTCGAGCGGCGGATGATCTTGCCGTAGAGCGGGTGCTTCACCTTGCGCTCAACGAGCACGGTGACCGTCTTGTCGGTCTTGTCGGACACCACGGTGCCGGTCAGGATACGCTTGGGCATCGGTGTCTCCTTACGCCTTGGCCGACTGAGTGCGCTCAGTCTGCAGCGTCTTGATGCGGGCGATGTCGCGGCGCACTTCCTTGATGCGGGCCGGACGCTCGAGCTGGTTGGTCGCGGCCTGGAAGCGCAAGTTGAACGCCTCGCGCTTCAGGTCGGCAAGTTCGGCGCCGAGCTGATCGTCGGACTTGGCGCGCAGGTCTTCGGTACGGGACTTGTCAACCATCACACGCCTCCACCCAGATGCGAGGTGTCGCCCAGGCGGGCAACCACCTTGGTCTTGATCGGCAGCTTCATCGCCGCGCGGCTGAATGCCTCGGCAGCGAGCGGGCCGGCAACACCGTCGAGCTCGAACAGGATGCGGCCCGGCTTCACGCGAGCAGCCCAGTATTCGACCGCGCCCTTGCCCTTGCCCTGACGGACTTCGGCAGGCTTTTTCGAAACCGGCACATCGGGGAACACGCGGATCCAAAGACGGCCCTGGCGCTTGATGTGGCGCGTGATCGCGCGGCGGGCCGCTTCGATCTGGCGCGCGGTGATCCGCTCGGGTTCCATCGCCTTGAGGCCGTAGGAGCCGAAGTTCAGCTCGGTCCCGCCCTTGGCAGCGCCCTTGATCCGGCCCTTGAAGGCCTTGCGGAACTTGTGTTTCTTGGGTTGCAGCATATCGCTTACTCTATCTCACACTCACCGTGGCGTCGTTAACGAGCGGGTCGCACGCCGGACGTCTGCGCTTCCATCATCAGGCGGTCCTGTGCCGTCGGATCATGGCCAAGGATCTCGCCCTTGAAGATCCACACCTTGATGCCGATGATGCCGTAAGCGGTCAGCGCCTCGGCTTCGGCATAGTCGACATTGGCGCGCAGTGTGTGGAGCGGCACGCGGCCCTCGCGGTACTGCTCGACACGGGCGATCTCGGCGCCGCCGAGACGGCCGCCGCACATCACCTTGATGCCTTCGGCGCCGAGCCGCATGGCAGACTGCATCGCGCGCTTCATCGCCCGGCGGAACGCCACGCGGCGAACCAGCTGATCGGCAATGCCCTGCGCGACGAGCTTGGCGTCGATCTCGGGCTTGCGGATCTCGACGATGTTGAGCTTGACCTCGCTACCGGTCATCTTGGCGAGCTGGCCGCGAAGCTTCTCGATGTCCGCGCCCTTCTTGCCGATGATGACACCGGGACGCGCGGCATAGATCGACACGCGGCACAGCTTGGCCGGACGCTCGATCACCACCTTGGAGATAGCGGCCTGCGGCAGCGTCTCCATGATGAACTTGCGCATCTTGATGTCTTCTTCGAGCAGCTTGCAGTACTCGCGGCCTTCCGCGTACCACCGGCTGTCCCAGGTGCGGTTGATCTGAAGACGCAGACCGATCGGATTGCTCTTGTGACCCATGGATCAGGCCTCCTCTGCTTCGCGGACGACGATCCGCAGCCGGCTGAACGGCTTGATGATCCGGGTGGACTTGCCGCGGCCGCGCGCATGCCAGCGCTTCATCGAGATCGACTTGCCAACGCTGGCTTCGGCAACGACCAGCGCGTCGACGTCCAGGTTGTGGTTGTTCTCGGCATTGGCGATCGCGGACGCGAGCACCTTCTTGGCTTCGACGGCCATGCCCTTCCTCGAGAAGGACAGGATGTTCATCGCATCCTCGGCCTTCTTGCCGCGGATCAGCCCGGCAACGAGGTTCAGCTTCTGCGCCGAACCGCGAATCTGGGTGCCGACGGCGAGCGCCTCGTTATCGGCGACGCGGCGGGGGGATTTTGGCTTGCTCATCAGCGCTTGCCCTTCTTGTCGGCGACGTGGCCGGGGAAGGTCCGCGTCGGCGCGAACTCACCCAGCTTGTGGCCGACCATGTCCTCGTTGACCGAGACAGGAATAAACTTGTGGCCGTTGTAGACGCTGAACGTCAGGCCAACGAACTGCGGCAGGATCGTCGAACGACGCGACCAGGTCTTGATCGGACCGGCGCGGGTGCCGGCATCCTGTGCGGTTTCCGCCTTCTTGAGCAGATAAAGGTCGACGAACGGACCCTTCCATACGGAACGTGCCATGGCCCTTACCTCTTCTTCTTCGCGTGACGCGAACGGATGATCATCTTGTCCGTCTGCTTGTTATGGCGAGTGCGCGCGCCCTTGGTCGGCTTGCCCCACGGGGTCACCGGGTGACGGCCGCCCGAGGTGCGGCCTTCGCCGCCGCCATGCGGGTGATCGACGGGGTTCTTGGCGACACCGCGAGTCAGCGGGCGCCTGCCCTGCCAGCGGGTGCGTCCGGCCTTGCCGAAGTTCTGGTTCTGGTTGTCGGGGTTCGACACCGCGCCGACCGTGCCCATGCAATCGCCGCGCACATAGCGCTGTTCGCCCGAGTTGAGGCGCACGATGACGAGGCCGCGGTCACGTCCGACGAGCTGCACATAGGTGCCTGCCGAACGGGCGATCTGGCCGCCCTTGCCCGGCTTCATCTCGACATTGTGGCAGATCGTGCCAACCGGCATCTGGCTGAGCAGCATGGCGTTGCCCGGCTTCACGTCGGTCTTCTCACCGGCGATAACCTGATCGCCCACGCCAAGGCGCTGCGGCGCGAGGATGTAGGCGAGTTCACCGTCCTCGTACTTGACCAGGGCGATGAACGCGGTGCGGTTGGGATCGTATTCAATCCGCTCGACCGTCGCGGCCATGTTCCACTTGCGACGCTTGAAGTCGATGAAGCGGTACTTCTGCTTGTGGCCGCCAGCGATGCCGCGCGAGGTGACATGGCCCTTGTTGTTGCGGCCGCCCGTCTTGCGCTTGCCTTCGGTCAGCGCCTTGAGCGGCTTGCCCTTCCACAGCGCCGACTTGTCGACGAGGATGAGGGCGCGGCGGCCCGGGCTCGTGGGGTTGTAATTCTTGAGTGCCATCGGATCAGCTCACGCCTTCGGTGATGTCGATCGACTGGCCTTCGGCCAGCGTGACAATCGCCTTCTTCACATCGGAGCGCTTGTAGGGCCTGCCCTTCCAGCGCTTGGTCTTGCCCTTGACAACAATCGTGTTGACGCCGGTGACCTTGACGCCGAACAGCGCCTCGACCGCGTCCTTAATCTGCGGCTTGCTGGCATCGCCCGCCACCTTGAATACGACTGCGTTGTTCTCGGACAGCAAAGTCGACTTTTCGGTGATGTGGGGAGCCAGGATCACGTCGTAGTGACGCGTGTCCACCTGCTGCTGCTTAGCCATTAAACCGCGCCTCCAGCTTCTCGACCGCGTCCTTGGTGAGAACCAGCGTGTCATGCTTCAGGATGTCGTAGACGTTGGCGCCGGCTGCGGGCAGCACGTTGATGCCCGGCAGGTTGCGGGCCGAACGGGCGAAGCCCTGGTCCACGGTGTCGCCGTCGATCACGAGGATCTTGCCGCTCCAGCCAGCCTTGTCGAGGTTGCCCTTGAGCGCCTTGGTCTTGGCGTCCGTGAGCGAAAGCGTATCGACAACGATCAGACCGCTCTTGGCCTTGGCGGAGAGCGCCATCTTGAGGCCAAGCACGCGGACCTTCTTGTTTAGCGACGGGTTGAAATCACGCTTGCGCGCGCCGTGGGCCTTGCCGCCGCCGATGAAGATCGGAGCCGCTCGGTCGCCGTGACGGGCGGTGCCGCCGCCCTTCTGCCGGCCGAACTTCTTGCCGGTGCGCGAAACCTCGGACCGCTCGCGGGTCGGGCGGGCAGTGCCGCGCCGCTTCTCGAGCTGCCAGGTGACCACGCGGTGGAGAATATCGGCGCGCGGCTCGAGGCCGAACACGTCGTCGGAAAGTTCGATGTCGCCCTTGGCGGCCGAACCATCCAGATTGAGGACCTTGACCTTCATTGCTCAGTCCTCCTTCTTTTCGTCGCTGCCGGCCTGTTCGCCATCGGACGCTTCCGGCTGCGCGGCGGGAGCCTCATCAGCGGGCGCATCGGCCTGCTGCTCGGTTGCCGGCGCCTCGGCTTCAGGTGCAGCCGTGTCGATCACTTCTTCCTCGGCCGGAGCCGCAATGATCTCGTCCTCGACAGGAGCGGCGTCATTCGCGCCCTTGATCCCCGCGGGATAAGGCGCATCGGCGTGGCGAGCGACCTTGACCGCGTCGGCTACCATGAGCCACGAGTTCTTCGCGCCGGGCACCGAGCCCTTGACGAAGATCAGACCGCGCTCGTCATCGGTGCGGACGATCTCGAGGTTTTGCTGCGTGCGCTGACGGTCGCCCATGTGGCCGGCCATCTTCTTGTTCTTGAAAACCTTGCCCGGATCCTGGCGGTTGCCGGTCGAACCGAGAGCACGGTGAGAGATCGAGACGCCGTGAGTGGCGCGCATGCCGCCGAAGCCCCAGCGCTTCATGCCGCCCTGGAAACCCTTGCCCTGGGTGTGTCCCGCGACATCGACAAGCTGGCCGGGCACGAAGTGCGAAGCGGCGATCGTTGCGCCGACTTCGAGCACGGCGTCATCGGCCACGCGGAATTCGGCAACGCGCTGCTTGAGCGGCACCTGCGCCTTGGCGAAGTGCTCTCGCTGCGGCTTGTTGACGTTCTTCTGTTTCGCTTCGCCCGCGCCGAGCTGGACGGCCACGTAGCCATCGGTCTCAGCGGTGCGGACCGAAACGACCTGACAGTCTTCCAGCGCCAGGACAGTCACGGGTACGTGCTGTCCGTCCTCCTGGAACAGGCGGGTCATCCCGACCTTCTTAGCGATCACGCCAGTGCGCATGATCCGAACTCCTTACACAGAGGCACGCGGAGACCATCCCCGCGTGCTTGCCAGCCCAATGATTTATGCGAGCCCCGTCCGGGCTGAAGTGCCTTCCGTGGGAAGGCGAGACGGGGAACGCAGCCCGGAAATTCCGGCGGTATTCCTATGTGTCGGGAGCCGAGGCCCCTGTTCGTCATTCCGGCGAAAACCGGAATCCAGCTTCCAGAGCGTAGACTTCCACTCTGGATCCCGGCCTGCGCCGGGATGACGTAATCGCTATTACGCCAGTTTTATCTCGACGTTCACGCCGGCGGCCAGATCGAGCTTCATCAGCGCGTCAACCGTGGTGGCGTTGGGCTGCACGATATCGAGCAACCGCTTGTATGTGCGCACCTCGAACTGCTCGCGCGACTTCTTGTCGACGTGCGGGCCGCGGTTGACGCAGAACTTCTCGATCTGGGTCGGAAGTGGAATGGGGCCCCGGATCAGCGCGCCGGTGCGGCGGGCGGTATCCGCGATTTCGCCAGTCGCCTGATCGAGCACGCGGTGATCGAACGCCTTGAGGCGAATGCGGATATTCTGAGCTTCCATGTCCAACTACCGATGAGAAAGAGCAAAAAGGGGAACGTGTGTTCCCCCCGAAAAACCGACGCCGGGGCCAGAACGAATCTGGTTAGTCCCCGGCGGAGCGCGGCCTATATTACTTAGTGATGGTGCTGACAACCCCCGAACCGACGGTGCGGCCACCTTCGCGAATTGCGAAGCGCAGACCGGCATCCATCGCGATCGGCGCGATCAGCTTGACGTTGATCGTGACGTTGTCGCCCGGCATGACCATCTCGGTGCCCTCGGGGAGGATAACCTCGCCGGTGACGTCGGTGGTGCGGAAGTAGAACTGCGGACGATAGTTCGCGAAGAAC
>CANJUF010000026.1 GCA_947477745.1 Sphingomonadaceae bacterium
GAGGAGGCGTTGCCATGTGTGACTTGATCTGGCTGACAGATGCGCAAATGCGCAGGATCGAGCCGTATTTCCCACTTTCGCATGGAGTACCGCGTGTCGATGATCGCCGGATCATCAGCGGCATCATTTTCGTGATCCGCAATGGCTTGCGGTGGCGCGATGCACCCGCGCAGTACGGGCCAGCCAAGACGATCTACAACCGGTTCATCCGCTGGAGCCGCACACATTCATGTCTGCCATCTGCATCGCCGCAACCGTCATCTTCTGGCTCAATCAATGAGTCCTGAGCCTAGTTCTGGACATTCGCGACTCGCGGATTCAAGCACTTTACCTGACGTTAACCTTTAGCCTTCATAGATCGTATGGTTAATGGACCGCAATGACCGTTGAAGAACAGTTATGTGTGTGTTCGAACGGGGCAAGATAACAGGGGGCATACTCATGCGCGTGCTGCTGATCGAAGACGAACCGACAACTGCAAGGGCCATCGAGCTCATGCTCACTTCGGAGGGCTTCAACGTCTATTCCACCGATCTTGGCGAGGAAGGCCTCGATCTTGGCAAGCTGTATGATTACGACATCATTCTGCTCGATCTCAATCTTCCGGATATGCACGGTTACGACGTGCTCAAGAAGCTGCGCGTCGCCAAGGTGCAGACCCCGGTGCTGATCCTCTCGGGCATTTCGGAGATGGATTCGAAGGTGCGCAGCTTTGGCTTCGGCGCCGACGACTATGTCACCAAGCCGTTCCACCGCGAGGAACTGGTCGCCCGCATTCATGCGGTCGTGCGCCGTTCCAAGGGCCATTCGCAGTCGGTCATCAAGACCGGCAAGCTCACCGTCAATCTCGACGCAAAGACGGTCGAGGTCGATAGCGCGCGGGTGCATCTGACCGGCAAGGAATATGCGATGCTCGAGCTGCTTTCGCTGCGCAAGGGCACCACGCTCACCAAGGAAATGTTCCTCAACCACCTTTACGGCGGCATGGACGAGCCCGAACTCAAGATCATCGACGTGTTCATCTGCAAGCTGCGCAAGAAATTGAGCCACGCCTGCGGCGGCTCCAATTATATCGAGACAGTCTGGGGCCGCGGCTATGTGCTGCGCGATCCCGACGAGCAGGCCGAAGCGGCCTGACCTGTCTATTTGATGCCGCATCGCTTTCTGCGAAAAACCGGATCCCACTTTTTCGCGCGATGCTCTTAGAGTTACCCGGTTAAGCGTTGTGGGGGCAACGTAAGGCGGCCCGCTTTCCGAAAGGGAGGCGGGCCGTTTTGCGCCTGCCTCAGGAACCCGGAGCGATCCCCCGTGTTCCGATCGTAACAATCTCGGGAATGCGACATGGCGGACAAGTTCAAGAAGGGCGATGCGGTCTCGTGGAAAAGCCACGGCGGCGAGGCGCACGGCAAGGTCGTCAAGAAATTGACCGAGCCGACCGCGATCAAGGGCCACAAGGTCGCCGCTTCCCCGGATAATCCCGAATTCCTGGTCGGAACCGGGGAAGGCAAGCGCGCGGCGCATAAACCGGGCGCGCTGCGGCGCGACTGAGATGGCCGCCGAGACCTTCACCCCGACTCACCGGATGGCGGCGGCGGCAAGGCGCGGGCTGCGCCTGCGGGAAAAGTTCGGCCGCGGCGGAACCGAGGTGGGGGTAAGGCGCGCGCAGCAACTGGCAGGCCGCAAGCCGGTCACGGCCGAAGACGTCAAATCGATGCACAGCTTCTTTGCGCGCCATGCGGTGGACAAGCAGGCCAAGGCGCACGAGTGGGATTCGGACAACGATCCCTCGGCCGGTTTCATCGCCTGGCTGCTGTGGGGCGGCGATGCGGGCAAGGAGTGGGCCGACCGCAAGGCCGCCGCGCTCGGCAAATCGCGCGAAAGCTAAAGCCCAACCTCATCCATCGCACTCACGTCTTGCTTGCCACCCCTCCCGCGCATATGCGAAATGCTCCACCCAGGAAGCATTGACCGCGCGGCCATGATCGATGGACGGCGCAAGGGGAGAGCACGAACATGTCCGATACGCTGACCAAGCCCAATCTCGGGATCGATCCCGAAACGCTCAAGAAAATCTACGTCCAGATGTCGCGCATCCACGAGGTGGACAAGGCGATCAAGGCGGGCCAGCAAGCCGGAAAGATGT
Organism: Sphingomonadaceae bacterium; assembly: GCA_947477745.1. Lineage (GTDB taxonomy): Bacteria > Pseudomonadota > Alphaproteobacteria > Sphingomonadales > Sphingomonadaceae > Novosphingobium. The sequence continues at coordinate 2,144 of CANJUF010000026.1, forward strand.
TCTTCAGCTACTGGCCGATGACCGGCCAGGAATGCATCCCCGCCACGATCTCGACCATGACCGACAACGACGACTACATGGTCACGATCTATCGCGGCATTCACGATCAGGTCGCCAAGGGCGTGGACCTTAAGGGCCTGTTCGCCGAGACGCTGGGCCGCAGCGCCGGCGTCAACAAGGGCAAGGGCGGCAGCCCTCACATTTCCGATCCTGCTTCGGGCTCGATGCTCACCACCGCCATCGTCGGCGCGGGCGCTCCGATCGCCAACGGGCTTGCGCTGGCCTCCAAGCTGCGCGGAGAGAAGCGCGTCACCGTGGTCAACTTCGGCGACGGCGCGACCTCGATCGGCGCGGTGCACGAGGCGATGAACCTTGCCGGCGTGTGGAAGCTGCCGGTCATCTTCGTGTGCCAGAACAACCAGATCGGCGAATACACCAAGATTCCCGACTATACCGCCAGCCCCAATTTTGCGGGCCGCGCCGATGCGCTGGGCTTCAAGGGCATGGTGCTCGACGGCAACGATCCGGTCGCCTTCCACAAGGGCATGAGCGAGGCGGTCGAGATGGTGCGCGCGGGCAATGGCCCGGTCTTCGTCGAGGCGGTGACGCTGCGACTTGGCACGCACGCCGGTTTCCAGGACAACGAACTGCTCACCAAGGATGAGCTTGAGGCGGGCAAGGCCAACTGGCCGGTGCCGAAAACGCGTGCGCTGCTGATCGAAGCGGGCATCGCTACGGAGGACGAGCTTGCCGCGATCGATTCGGCTGCTGCCGCCGAAGTGAAGGAAGCGGTCGATTTCGCGCTCGCCGCTGAGGAAACCACCACCGCGGTGATGTTCGAAGACGTTTACGCCGACAATACCGTAGTGCCGCGCCGCGGTGTCTACCCGGTGCGCGAGGCCGAAGGGCCGATGACCGGCGAAACCCGCGAAATGGGCATGTTCGAGGCGATCATCTCGGCGCAGGACAATGCGCTCGAGGCCGATCCCGGCGTGTTCCTGCTGGGCGAGGACATCGGCGATCCGCCGGGCGGCGTGTTCAAGACCTCGGCCGGCTTGCAGACCAAGTGGGGCAAGGAGCGCGTGCGCCCCACCCCGATCGCGGAGCAGGCGATCATCGGCTGCGGAATCGGCGCGGCCCTGGTGGGCATGCGCCCGGTCGCCGAGATCATGTTCAGCGATTTCACCGCCGTGTGCATCGACCAGATCGCCAACCATGCCGCCAAGCAGCGCTACATGTCTGGCAGCGCGACCAATGTGCCGCTGACGATCCGCGTGCTTACCTCGGGCGGGATCGGCGGCTTTGGCGCGCAGCACAGCCAGTCACTCGAAGCCTGGCTCCTGCATACGCCGGGCCTCAAGGTCGCCTATCCCTCCAACGTCGCCGACGCCAAGGGCCTCCTGACCTCGGCGATCTGGGACGACGATCCGGTCGTCATCATGGAATCGATGGCGCTGATCTTCGGCGCGCCCAAGCAGACCGTACCGGTGGGTGATTACCGCGTGCCGCTCGGCGTCGCCAAGACCGTGCGCGAAGGTACCGACATCAGCCTCATCACTTACGGCTGGACGCTGCACCAGTGCATGGCCGCCGCCGAGCAGCTGGCCAAGGACGGCATCAACGCCGAATTGATCGATCTGCGCACGCTGATGCCGATCGACTATCACCGCGTACTCGATTCGGTAAAGAAGACCGGCCGTGCGCTGGTAGTCCACGCCGCCACCGAGTTCTGTGGGCTCGGTTCGGAAATCGCCGCGACCATCAACGAGGAACTGTTCGGCAAGTTGAAGGCACCTGCCTGCCGGTTCGGCGCGGACTACATCCCGATCAGCTTCAACGCCAAGATCGAGGCGGCGCAAATGCCCAATGCGGCTTCGATCGCCGCGCGCGTAAAGGAAGTCTGCGCTTACTGAGCTGAAGTAACAATCTCGACCACATGCCCCTCCTCTTCAGGGGAGGGGCAGCGAGACTTGCCAAGCCATCGGCGAGGCTAGTCACAGCGGGGTGGGGCGGAAGTTCGAACACTCTGCGCTATCCCAAGCCCCCACCCCTCGATCCCCTCCCCTCAAGGGGAGGGGAGGATTCTTCATGAGCGCGAACAAGCCCGGCGATCCCCTGACTCTCAACCGGCTTTATGGCCGGTCGGTAGGCAAGCCGCTGCGGCAGGGCCAGCAGGAGCTTATCGAGCGGCTGCTGCCGCAGATCGCGGTGCCCGCCGAAGGACCGGTGACGGCCGAGCGCCTGTTCGGCTTCGATCGCCCGCTGCATTTCGAGATCGGTTTCGGCGGCGGCGAGCATATGGCAGGCCGTGCCGACATGCTGCCCGACCACGGCTTCATCGGTGCTGAGCCGTTCCTCAACGGCGTCGCCCAGGCGTTGGTCCAGGTGAAGGACCGCCGCCTCGGCAATGTGCGCCTGCACCACGGCGACGCGCTCGAAGTGCTGGCGCGCATTCCCGACGGCGCGTTGTCGTTCGTCTATCTGCTGCACCCCGATCCATGGCCCAAGGCGCGCCACGCCAAGCGGCGGATGGTAAACCAGGGGCCGATTGCGCTGATTGCTCGCAAGCTCAGGCCCGGCGGCGAATTCCGCTTCGGCACCGATCACCCGGTTTATCTGCGCCATGCGCTTATGGTTATGCAGCGCTTCGGCGATCAGTTCGAATGGCTATGCAAGAGCCCGGCCGATTTCCTTACCCGGCCCGGCGGCTGGCCCGAAACCCGCTACGAGGCCAAGGCGCGGAAGCAGGGCCACGAGGTTTGGTATTTCCGCTGGAGGCGCACCGGAGGGTAGACCGAAACGCGCCTCCTACCGTCGCGGTTCTTTCGCCTGAGCTTGTCTCGCGCTAGGCGATTGGCATGAGCGAAGCGTCCTTTCCCGAAATCCGCGATTCCGTGCGCCGGCTGTGCGCGGATTTCCCCGGCAGCTACTGGCAGGCGAAGGACCGAGAGCGCGCCTATCCCACCGAATTCGTCCGCACCCTGACCGAGGCCGGGTTTCTTTCCGTGCTGATCCCCGAGCAATATGGCGGCTCGGGTCTCGGCCTCGGTGCGGCGACCGCCATCCTCGAGGAAATCCACCGTTCGGGCTGCAATGGCGGCGCGTGCCATGCGCAGATGTATGTGATGGGCACAGTTCTCAAGCACGGCAGCGACGCGCAAAAGGAGCAATACCTGCCGGCCGTCGCGAACGGCGAACTTCGCCTGCAGGCTTTCGGCGTGACCGAGCCGACCAGCGGCACCGACACCTCGCGGATCCGCACTTTCGCGCGCAAGGAAGGCGACGAATACGTCGTCTCGGGGCAGAAAATCTGGATCAGCCGGGCCGAGCATTCCGATCTGATGGTGGTCCTGGTGCGCACGACGCCGCGCGAGGACTGCGCCAAAAGCTCGGACGGGATGAGCGTGCTGCTGGTCGACATGCGCGAAGCGGTCGGCAACGGGCTCACGATCCGCCCCATCCGCACGATGCTCAACCACGCCACCACCGAGCTGTTCTTCGACGAACTGCGCGTTCCCGCCGCCAACTTGATCGGCGAGGAAGGCATGGGCTTCCGCTACATCCTGTCAGGCATGAATGCCGAACGCATCCTGATCGCCAGCGAATGCATCGGCGACGGCAGGTTCTTCATCGACCGGGCCAGCGCCTATGCCAGCGAGCGGCAGGTATTCGGGCGCGCGATCGGCGAGAACCAGGGCGTGCAGTTTCCCATCGCCCGCGCCTATGTCCAGGTGAGCGCGGCGGCGCTGATGGTCGACAAGGCCGCCGCGCTGTTCGATGCCGGCGAAGCGTGCGGGACCGAAGCCAACATGGCCAAGATGCTTGCCTCGGAGGCCAGCTGGTATGCCGCCGATCAGTGCCTGCAGACGCACGGCGGGTTCGGCTTTGCCGAAGAGTACGACATCGAGCGCAAGTTTCGCGAGACGCGGCTTTACCAGACCGCGCCGATCAGCACTAACCTCATCCTGAGCCACGTCGCCACGCATGCGCTGGGCCTGCCGAAAAGCTTTTGATGGGCGCGCCCGCCGCTAAGACGAAGTAGCTTTTCAGCCCGCAATCCCCGCTGCCGCCAGCACCGCCAAGGTCAGCACATCCGGCGCGATCGCCGTCATCGGCGCGACCTGCACAGGCTTTTCCATGCCGATCAGCATCGGCCCGATGGTCGCCTGTCCCGCCAGTTCGCGCAGTAGCTTGGCCGAGATGTTGGCCGATTGCAGCCCCGGCATGATCAGGACGTTGGCAGGCCCGGTCAGCCGGCTGAACGGATAGTTCTTCATGATCGTGGGATTGAGCGCGGCATCGGGGGCAAGATCGCCCTCGTATTCGAAGCCCGGCTGGCGTTGGTCGAGGATCTGCACCGCCTCGCGGATCGGGTCGAGCCACTGGCCCTCGGGATTGCCGAAGGTCGAATAGGACAGGAAGGCGACGCGCGGCTCGTGTCCCAGGCGGCGGGCGACAGCCGCGGTCTCGATGGCGATGGTCGCCAGTTCCTGAGCTGAAGGACGCTCGTTGATCGTGGTGTCGGCAAGGAACGTCGTGTTGTTCTTGCCGACAAGCACGTGGATGCCGAAAGGCAGATGGCCCGGCTTGGGATCGAGCACGCGGCGGATCTCGATCATTGACTGCGCGAAGGGCCGGGTCATGCCGGTGATCATCGCATCGCCGACGCCCAGCTTGAGCAGGCCCGAGGCAAAGATGTTGCGGTCGTTCCTGACCATGCGCAGCACGTCGCGCTCGAGATAGCCGCGCCGCTGCAGGCGTTCGTAAAGCATCTCGACCAGCGGCCCGACATGTTCCGATACGGCGGAATTCTCGATTGTGTAGCTGTGCGGATCGGATACGCCGAGCTCTTCCATCTTTGCGATCACGGCGGCGGTGCGTCCGACAAGGATCGGCTCGCCATAGCCGAAATCGCGATACTGGACCGCCGCGCGCAGCACGATCTCGTCTTCGGCTTCGGCAAAGATCACCCGCTTGGGGTTCTGCTTGACCTGCGCATAGACGTTGGTGAGCACTGAAGTCGTTGGGTTGAGGCGGCTCTTGAGTGCATGGCGGTAGGCGTCGAAATCCTCGATCGCAAGCTGCGCAACGCCCGAATCCATCGCCGCCTTGGCGACGGCGGAGGGGACCACTTCCATCAGGCGCGGATCGAACGGCGCGGGGATGATGTAATCGCGCCCGAACTGGTGATTGGTGCCATAGGCGACCGCGACTTCCTCGGGCACCTGCTCGCGGGCGAGCTCGGCGATGGCGCGGGCGGCGGCGATCTTCATCTCTTCGTTGATCGCGGTTGCCCGCACGTCGAGCGCGCCGCGAAAGATGAACGGGAAACCCAGCACGTTGTTGACCTGGTTGGGATAGTCCGACCGGCCGGTGGCGACGATGGCATCGGGCCGCGCGGCGAGCGCGTCGGGCGGGGTAATCTCGGGATCGGGATTGGCCATCGCGAAAATGATCGGATCCTTCGCCATGTCCATGATCATTTCGGGCTTAAGCGCGCCGGCGACCGACAGGCCGAAGAACACATCGGCGCCCTTCATCGCATCGGTCAGGGTGCGCGCCTGAGTGTCGATCGCATGAGCCGACTTGAACTGATCGACGTTCTCGCGCCCGATGTAGATCACGCCGCGGCTGTCGCAGACGGTCACGTTTTCGTGGCGCACGCCCATCGACTTGACGAGCGAGGTGCAGGCCAGCGCCGATGCGCCTGCACCGTTGACCACCACCTTGATGTCCGCGAGATTGCGGCCGGTGATGTGGCAGGCATTGATCAGGCCGGCAGCGGCGATGATCGCGGTGCCGTGCTGATCATCGTGCATGACCGGAATGTTCATGCGTTCACGCAGCGTCTGCTCGATGATGAAGCATTCGGGCGCGGCGATGTCTTCGAGGTTGATGCCGCCGAAGCTCGGCTCCATCATCGCGATCGCCTCGATCAGGGCCTCGGTGTCCTCGCTGTCGAGCTCGATGTCGATCGAATCGACGTCGGCGAAGCGTTTGAACAGCACTGCCTTGCCTTCCATCACCGGCTTGGAAGCCAGCGCGCCAAGATTGCCCATGCCCAGAATGGCGGTGCCGTTGGAGATCACTGCAACGAGATTGCCCTTGGCGGTGTAATCGTAAGCGGTTGCCGGATCGTCGGCGATTGCCTGCACCGGCACGGCGACGCCCGGAGAATAGGCGAGGCTGAGGTCGCGCTGGCTCGCCATCGGCTTGCTGGCGATGATCTCGATCTTACCGGGGCGAATGGTCTTGTGGTAGAACAGCGCCTCGCGGTCGGTAAAACTGACGTTGTTGTCTTCTGCCAATGTAATTCTCCTGTTGGCCGAGCGAATAGACCAAGCTGCCCGCCGACGCGATAGGGGAAATGTTGCGTCGCAGCGTTTTGCGAATCGCGCCCGCGCCCGCTACGCCTTGCGGCGATGAGCGATCCCCCAACCCCGATGATGGCGCAGTATCACGCTCTCAAGGCGAAAGCGGGAGACTGCCTGCTGTTCTACCGGATGGGCGATTTTTTCGAGATGTTCTTCGACGATGCGCGGATAGCCGCGCAGGTGCTCGACATCGCGCTCACCAGCCGGGGCGAGCACGGCGGGGAGCCGGTGCCGATGTGCGGGGTGCCGGTCCATTCCGCAGAAGGGTATCTCGCCCGGCTGATCAAGGCGGGTTGCCGGGTCGCCATTGCCGAGCAGACCGAGACGCCGGCCGAAGCGAAGGAGCGCGCGCGCAAGGAAGGCAGGGCTTCCAAGGCGCTGGTCGCGCGCGATATCGTGCGCTTCGTCACGGCGGGCACGCTGACCGAGGAGGCCCTGCTCGAACCGCGCCGCGCCAATGTGCTCACCGCGCTATGCGAAGTACGCGGCGTGATCGGCGTCGCGTCGTGCGACATTTCAACCGGAGAGTTCCTGCTCGAAGAGTGCCTGCCTGAACGGCTCGGCGCGGTCCTGGCGCGAATTGGACCGAGCGAGCTTGTGGTTCCAGCGGGGCGCGACAGGCCCGAGCATTGCGGCGATGCCATCGAAAGCCCTGCGGGCGGGTTCGACAGCGACGCGGGCGAGGCGCGCCTCAAGGCGGTGCATCAGGTCGCGACACTGGACGGCTTTGGCCAGTTCAGCCGGGCCTCGCTGGCTGCGGCGGGCGGACTGATCGCCTATCTCGATCATGTCGGGCGCGGCACCTTGCCGCTGCTGCTTGCGCCGCGCGTGCTCGACGGTGAGGCGCATCTGGCGATGGACGAGGCGACCCGTGCCAGCCTCGAGATCCTGCTCTCGCAGCAGGGCACCCGCGCGGGCAGCCTGATCGCCTGCATCGATCGCTGCGTCACCGGTGCGGGCGCGCGCCAGCTTGCCGACGACTTGTCCGCGCCGCTGCGCAATGTCGCCGCGATCGAGGCGCGGCTTGAATGCGTCGCCTGGTTGCTCGATGAGACATTCCTGCGCGAGGACCTTCGCACCTTGCTGCGCGGTCTGCCCGATCTTGGCCGCGCGCTCGGGCGGATCGTTGCCGGGCGGGGCAGTCCGCGCGACTTGGGACAGCTGCGCGACGGCCTTGGCGAAGCATGGCGCATTGCCGACCTGCTTTCGGCGACCAGCGATCTGCCCCCGCTGCTGCGCGGGCTGCTGCCCGAACTTGGCGGTCACGGCGCGCTGGTCGACGAACTATCACGCGCCCTGGTGCCCTCGCTGCCGACCGAGCGGGGCCAGGGCGGTTTCATCGCCGCCGGTTACGATGCCGGGCTCGACGTGCTGCGCGAAACCGCTGGCAATGCCCGCCGCGCCATTGCCGCACTCGAAGCCGATTACCGCGCGCGCACCGGCGTTCCCGCGCTCAAGATCCGGCACAACAACGTGCTGGGCTATTTTATCGAGGTGCCCGCGCGCCATGCCGATGCCCTGATGGCGCCCGATAGCGGCTTTGCTCACCGCCAGACCATGGCGGGCGCGGTGCGCTTCAATGCGGTGGCGCTGCATGAGGAAGCGGCCCGCATTACCGAGGCTGGCGCTCACGCCTCGGCCGCCGAGGAAGCGCATTTCGAGGCGCTGGTGGAGCACACGGTCGAGGCCCGGCAAGCGATTGCCCGGACGGCGGCGGCGCTGGCGCGGATCGACGTTGCCGCCGGTCAGGCCGAGCGGGCGGCGCAAGGCGGCTGGACCCGCCCGTCGATTGCCGAGGAGCCGTGTCTTGCCATCGAAGGCGGGAGGCATCCGGTGGTCGAGGAAGCGCTGGCCGCGCAAGGCGAGCGTTTCGTGGCGAACGATTGCACGCTCGATCCGGCCAACCGGCTGTGGCTGATCGGCGGGCCGAACATGGGCGGCAAGTCCACTTTCCTGCGCCAGAACGCGCTGATCGTGCTGATGGCGCAGGCGGGCGGGTTCGTTCCCGCGACCGGCGCGACCATCGGCCTTGTCGATCGGCTGTTCAGCCGGGTCGGGGCATCGGACAATCTCGCGCGCGGACGCTCGACCTTCATGGTCGAGATGGTCGAGACCGCCGCAATCCTCAGCCAGGCGACCGAGCACAGTTTCGTGATTCTCGACGAGGTCGGGCGCGGCACCTCGACCTATGACGGGCTGGCGCTGGCCTGGGCGGTGGTCGAGGCGGTCCACGAGGTCAACCGCAGCCGCTGCCTGTTCGCAACGCATTACCACGAGCTGGCGCGGCTGGCGGAGACGTGCGATTCGCTTTCGCTCCATCACGTCCGCGCGCGCGAATGGAAGGGCGAACTGGTGTTGCTGCACGAACTGGCCGAAGGGCCTGCGGATCGCAGCTATGGTCTGGCGGTCGCCAAGCTGGCGGGCGTCTCGCCCCGGGTGCTGGCACGGGCGAAGTCGGTGCTCGCAAAGCTGGAGCAAGGACGCGCGCAAACCGGCGGGCTGGCGGCTGGCCTTGGCGAGCTGCCGCTGTTCGCCGCCGCGCTCGATGCCGCCGAGGGAAAAGTCGATCGGCTGCGCGAGAAGCTTTCGAGTCTCGATCTCGATGCCCTCAGCCCGCGCGAGGCGCTGGAGCTGCTGTACGATCTCAAGCGCGAGGCGGGCACCGAAAATTAATGCTGTTTATGCGACAAGCAGGCGATGTTCGGACCGAAGATAACCACGGTATTCAAAAGCCGCTGGAACGCCATGTTCTGGGCGTCCGGCGTGCTGTTGACCGCCTATTGCTCGGTCCCGGCAGAAAACGAGCCGGGAGACGCCGAAGCGATCGCCGCGCTCGTATCTGTCGCGCACAAACCTGACGCCAAGCCGACGCACGCTGCAAACCCTTGGGCGAAAGAAGCCAAGTAGCCCCGATCAGCTGCCGTCTCCGGGCAAGTCATCGATCTTTGCGCGCTTGCCATATTTGTCGACGTTGTCGTCGTGGTTTGGCTCGCCAGCGTAAGCCGACATGTCGATCGTCCCGCTGCTTTCCATCTGTTTCATGTGGTCGACCAGATCCTGTGTCGAATCGTCGTCGATGCCGCCTTCGGCCTTTTCCGTTTCGTCGAGGCCGAAAGCAGAGGTCGCCCGGTCAATGGCATCATCGGTGACGTTCTGCGCCTGGGCTTCTTCCTCGCTCTGCTCGTCGTTGGCATTTTCCGGGGCGAGGTCGCGGGTGTGGCGCTTTTCTCCTTCGGTGATGCGCGGGCGGTCTGTCATGTGCTGTCTCCTTCGCCGCACTAACGAGCAGGCGAAGGCGCAGGTTCCTTGCGGCGCGGCGGCTTACCGCGTCGGAACGGGCTCCGGTCCCGAATAGTCGTAGAAGCCGCGCCCGGCCTTAACGCCGTACCAGCCAGCCTCGACATATTTGACGAGCAATGGCGCGGGGCGGTACTTGGGATCGCCGGTCGTGCTCTGCAGCACTTTCAGGATCTCGAGGATCGTATCGAGCCCGACGAAATCGGCCAGTTGCAGCGGACCCATCGGATGATTGAGGCCGAGCCGCACGCCTTTGTCGATGTCCTCCACCGAGCCCGCGCCCGAGCCGAGCACGAAGCACGCTTCGTTGAGCAAAGGCACGGCGAGGCGGTTGACCACAAAGCCCGGCTCGTCGCCGGCGATCACAACTTCCTTGCCCATGCCTTCGGCGAGCGCGCGGGTGCGGGCCGTGGTATCGGGCGCGGTCGCAAGGCCGGGGATTACCTCTACGAGCTTCATGAGCGGCACCGGATTGAAGAAATGCATGCCGATGAAGCGCTTCGGATCGGGCGAGGAGCGTGCCATGCGGGTAATGGGGATCGAACTGGTGTTCGAGGCCATGATCGCGTCGGCGCCAAGCACCTTGCCCGCCGCCTCGAAGATCTTGAGCTTGATTTCCTCGCGCTCGGTCGCGGCCTCGATGATGAACTCGGCCTCGGCCATCGGCGCATAGTCGGCAACCGGATGGATGTTGGCTATGGTCGCCTCGGCATCTGCCTTGGCGATCTTTTCCCTGGCGACAAGCTTTTCCAGGCTCGCGCCGATCTTGGCCTTTGCCGCCTCGGCGAGTTCAAGCTTGATGTCGGAAAGCAGAACCTTCCTGCCGCTCGCCGCCGCCGTCTGGGCAATGCCCGCGCCCATCTGCCCCGCGCCGATCACCGCGATAGTGCTCATCTCGATACCTCTTGAAGAATTGTGGTTGGCTGCCGCTTGCCTAGCGGGCCAACCGCTGCTTGGCTAGTTAGGTCCGGCTTGCTCCGGGAACCCACAGCACATCGCCTCGGCCCCCGTCGTTTTCCGCCCGCGCCAGCACGAACAGCAGGTCCGACAAGCGATTGATGTAGACAAGCGCGGCGGGATTGACCGGTTCGCTGGCGGCTAGCGCGCTCATCGTCCGCTCCGCCGCGCGGACTGAAGCGCGCGCGACATGGAGTCGCGCCGCTGCTTCGCTGCCGCCCGGAAGGACAAAACTGGTGAGCGGCGCAATCGCTTCGTTCGCGCCGTCAATCGCCTTTTCGAGCCGCGCGGCCTGCGCAGGCACGATCCGCAACACCATGTCGGAAGGCGTGAAATCTGCGACCCCCGCTGATCCCAGGGGCGTCGCCAAGTCCGCGCCAAGATCGAACAGGTCGTTCTGCACGCCGGTGAGCACTGCCGCGTGCGCACTTTGCGCCATGGCGCACAGCGCCAGACCGATCGCGCTGTTGGCGGCATCGACCGCGCCGATCGCTTCCATCCGCGCGGCGTGCTTGGGTAGGCGCGAGCCGTCGACCAGGCCAGTGGTGCCGTCGTCGCCCGTTCCGGTATAGATCCGGTTCAGCCGAACCAACGGCTTAGCGGCTGGCCATGATGATCAGCGCGACGACGACGATCGCCAGCGCCTGATACTTGATGCGCGCGAACATCATCTTGTTCTGCTTGAGCTGCATCTCGGTTGCGCGCGGACCATCGTCGCCGTGCTCGAGGTCGAGCTTGGTGCTTTGCAGGAAGGCGGCGATGCCGCGAGCGAGGCTGACCACCACCAGGACCATCAGGACCACGAGGATCGGAATGAGGATATAGTTCATGGCTCGTATGTAGTCGTCATCCGAACGAAATGCCAGCGGGCAACCGCCTGTCCCTAAGGGCATCCGCGAGCGCCAGTCCGTCTTCCCCGGCCCCGCGCCGGTCTGCCAGCGAGGGAGAACCGCGCCGCTTGGCGAGCTTTTGCCCATCCGGCTCCACCAGCAGGGCATGGTGATGCCAGACCGGCACCGGCAGGCCGAGCAGCGCCTGCAGCAGGCGGTGCACGTGTGTCGCCTCGAACAGATCGCGCCCGCGCGTGACATGAGTGATCCCGTCAGCGGCATCGTCGAGCGTTGCAGCAAGATGATAGCTTGCCGGCTCGTCCCGCCGCACCAGCACCACATCGCCGAAGCGCTCGGGCCGGGCCACTTGCGGGCCGGCAATCTCGTCCAGCCATTCGAGTGGCCCGCTGCGCGCGCGTGCCGCCTCCATGTCGAGCCGCCAGGCCACGCCGAGCGGATCGATGTCCCGACCTCGGCAGGTGCCGGGGTAGACCGGACCGTCGGGGCCGGTGCCGGTCGCCGCCGCGGCGATTTCGGCGCGCGTGCAGCGGCAGGGATAGAGCAGACCCGCCTCGCGCAGCTGCCGCGCCGCTTGCCCATAGCTGGCGAGCCGTGCCGACTGGCGCACCGGCTCGCCTTGCCATTCGAGCCCAAGCCAGACCAGATCGTCGAGTGCCTGCTGCGCCAGATAAGGGCGCGAGCGCCCCGTGTCGATGTCCTCGATCCGCACCAGGAATTCGCCGCCTGCCTTCCGCGCCCGGTCATGAGCGACCACGGCGGAAAAGGCATGGCCGAGGTGCAGCGGGCCATTGGGGCTGGGCGCGAAGCGGGTGCGGATCATGCAGCACCTCTCCTGTGGATTGCGCGCAAAGGCAACTCTTGACGCCAAGGCGCATAACATGCTGGACTCGCTGCATGCGTTGCCATCAAACCGCAATCCAAGGCTGCAACTGGAGGCCATGCTCAAGTCGGAGCTGATCGAGCGCGCGGCCAGGTTTCGCAGCGCGGACGGGGATCCCTTCCGCAATCCTGCCGATTGTCCCGCGCTGGTCCTCAATGCCGACTATACGCCGCTGTCATACTATCCGCTCAGCCTGTGGCCCTGGCAAACCACGATCAAGGCGCTGGTTCTCGAGCGGATCGACGTGCTCGAATGCTACGAACGCGCGGTTCACAGTCCCAATTGGACGATGCAGATCCCCTCGGTGATCGCGCTGCGTCAATATGTCAAACCCTCGGAATTTCCAGCATTTACGCGTTTCAACGTGTTCCTTCGCGATCGCTTCTCATGCCAGTATTGTGGCTCGCCGCGCCATCTCACTTTCGATCATGTCGTGCCCCGGCGGCTCGGCGGCAGGACAAGCTGGGAGAACATCCTCACCGCCTGCGCACCGTGCAACATGAAGAAGGGCGGGCGCACTCCCGAACAGGCGCGCATGCCGCCGATCGTCAGACCGATTCGCCCGACCAACTGGCAGTTGCAGGAGCGCGGGCGCGCCTTTCCGCCGAACTACCTGCACGAGACCTGGCGCGACTGGCTTTACTGGGACGTCGAACTCGAAGCCTGACGCTCTTTCCGGCTGCCGCTGGCCGGCCCGGTTTACCCGATATTAACCGAACCGGCATATCCCTTGGACACTAAAGTTAATCCGGGGGTTTACCGATGCGTCTTGTTATCCTGCTTGCCAGCACTTCCCTGCTCGCCGCGTGCAGCGGCGGCGGCCCGTCGAGTGTGACGAGCGCGCCTCCTCCGGTGGCAGGCACCGGCGGAACCGGCGGCACGGCCAACACCACGCACACCTTCGCCAATCCGAAGGCGGCGAAAACCTATCAGGGCGTCGGCGGCAGCCACGTCTACGAATACCTCACCGACGACCGCATCCCGACCCGCAACCAGCAGGGCGAGCAATATGCGGGCAAAACCACCACGGTGCGCGCCTCGACCATCGCGATCTCCTACGACCCGGCCGATGCGGTCTACACGCTGGTGGTGAAGGATAACCTTACCGGCGCCGACACCCAGTCGCGCTTCCAGGATCCCGCCAGCCGCACCGACTTTGGCGGCGCGGTCGAGCCGCAATGGGGCACGCCGAAGCTGACCACTCCCAATGTCCGCTACCTCCAGGCCGGCGACGGCGATCCGCTTTCGCCTTGCCGATCATCCGCGAAATGTCCTCGGGCAGGCTTTCATCGGCCTGCGCAAGACGCAGGTGATAATCGGCTCCCGCGAACTTGCCCTGCATCATCAGCGCCTTGGCAAGCTCGAGCCTGACGCGGGTCTGGTCCGGGTGGTCCTTGAGGATATTGCGAAAAAGGCCGGTCGCGGCGTCGACATCGCCGGTACCCATCGCGATCATGCCATCGAGGAAATTGTAAGGGATCGCCATGCCCGGCGCGGCGCGGAGCGCGGCCACCAGCGGACGGGCTTCTTTATACTTGCCGTCGCTCACCATCTGCTCGGCGACCATGACGTGGTCGCGTTATGATGCACCGCAGCCGGTATTCTCGAGCGAGCGCCGCAGGGATTGGCGCTATCAGGCGCGCGCCTATGCGGGCCTGAGGCAATTCCGCGTAGCCGGGTTCTCCCCCTCGATCGAATATACCTACATGAAGGTGGATTCGAATTACGACCTCTACCGCTCGGACCGCCACCGCTTCCAGTTCAAGCTTGCGCGGTATTTCTGATCGTGACTTGATGGGCCCCGGACCCTAGGGATCACGGCATGACCAGGCAGTATTTCGGAACCGACGGCATTCGTGGGCGCACCAATTCAGGGGCGATGACCGCCGATGTCGCCATGCGCGTCGGCCAAGCGGCGGGAACGCGCTTCCTGCGTGGCACCCACAAGCACCGAGTGGTGATCGGCAAGGACACGCGCCTTTCGGGCTACATGCTCGAGAACGCGATGGTGGCCGGCTTCACCAGCGTCGGCATGGACGTGGTCCTGCTCGGCCCGATGCCCACGCCAGCCGTGGCCCTGCTGACGCGCGAGCTGCGCGCCGATGTCGGCGTGATGATCTCCGCCAGCCACAACCCCTATGAAGACAACGGCATCAAGCTGTTCGGCCCCGACGGCTTCAAGCTCTCCGACGAGGATGAACTGGCGATCGAGGCCATGCTGGCAAGCTCGCAGCCGCTGGCCGCATCGGCCGACATTGGCCGAGCGCGGCGAATCGACGATGCCCGCGGGCGCTATATCCACGCGGTCAAGGCTTCGCTGCCCGACAACCTGCGGCTCGATGGCCTTCGCATCGCGGTCGATTGCGCCAACGGCGCGGCCTACCAGGTCGCGCCCAGCGCCTTCTGGGAGCTTGGCGCCGAAATCGAAGCGGTGGGGGTCGAGCCCAACGGCAAGAACATCAACGAGAACTGCGGTTCCACTCATCCCGAACTGGTCGCGCAGCGCGTGATCGAAACCGGCGCCGATATCGGCATTGCGCTGGACGGCGACGCCGACCGGCTGATCGTCGTCGACGAAAAGGGCCAGACCGTCGACGGAGACCAGATCATGGCGCTGATCGGCGGCCAGCTTGCTGCGCGCGGGCAGCTGAAAGGGGGCGGCGTGGTCGCGACCGTGATGTCGAACCTCGGGCTTGAGCGCTATCTCGGCGGTCTGGGCCTCGATCTCGTGCGCGCCAAGGTTGGCGACCGTTACGTGCTCGAGGCGATGAAGGCGGGCGGCTACAATGTCGGCGGCGAGCAATCCGGCCACATGATCCTGCTCGACCATGCCACTACCGGAGACGGCACCATCGCCGCCTTGCAGGTGCTCGCCGCGCTGGTGCAATCGGGCAAGCGCGCAAGCGAACTGCTCCACCTGTTCGATCCGGTTCCGCAATTGCTCAGGAACGTGCGCTTTTCGGGCGGCAAGCCTTTGGACGACGCGCGCGTAAAGGCGGCAATCGCCGATGCCGAGGCGAGCCTCGATGGCAAGGGCCGGCTGGTGATCCGCCCCTCGGGCACCGAACCCGTGATTCGAGTCATGGCCGAAGGCGACGACGCCGGCGAGGTCGAGGCAGCAGTGGCGAGCATTTGCGACGCGGTCGAACAGGCCGCGGCCTGATGCTCGAGATGCGGCCCGACTGCGAGCGGTGCGGCTGTGACCTGCCCGCCGAAGCACCCGGCGCGTTCATCTGCAGCTTCGAGTGCACGTTCTGCGCGCCTTGCACCGAAGCGCTTGACGACCTGTGCCCCAATTGCGGGGGCGAGCTTGTCGACCGGCCGACCCGGGCCAAGGCACAGCACGAGAAAGCGCCGCCTTCGACACGGCGGCATTTTAAGGGCCGATGACCCCGCCGCGCGCGCCTGCCCGCATTCTCGCTATCGCCGGTTCGGATTCGAGCGGTGGCGCGGGTATCCAGGCCGACATCAAGACCATCACCATGCTTGGCGGCTATGCGATGACCGCGATCACGGCGGTGACCGCGCAGAATACGCTTGGTGTCCAATCGATAACTGCGCTCCCCGTTGATGCGATCACGCAGCAAATCAGCAGTTGCATCGACGACATCGGCGTGGATGCAATCAAGATTGGCATGCTGGGTTCGGCCGAGATTGCCGAAGCCGTCGCGGAACGGCTGGAAGGGCTAGGCGTGCCGATCGTGCTCGATCCAGTGATGGTTTCGACATCCGACGCGGTCCTTGCCAATCAGGCAACGATCGATGCCATGCGCACCAGCCTCATGCCGCTGGCCACTTTGCTGACACCGAACATTCCCGAACTTGAAGCCTTGTCGGGCGGCGAACTTCGCACCCTGCAGCAGATCGGGGAGGCGGCAACGGCTCTTGCCAACGAGTTCGGTTGCCATGTCCTTGCCAAGGGCGGACATTCACAATATCGGACCGTGACCGATTTGCTCGTCGCACGGGGGGGTCTTGCACTCAAATTCGAGCATGAAAGGCTTGATACCAAACACACGCACGGGACCGGCTGCACCCTGTCGAGCGCCGTTGCTACTTATCTGGGCGCTGGATTTCCGCTTGAGATCGCTGTGAAGCGCGCCGGTGCCTTCGTTCTCGAGGCAATCCGCCTGGCACCTGGTTTCGGATATGGACAGGGCCCGATCGGCCATCAGGCCGTGGGTCGGCAGCGGTAATCTTCAGCCGCAATCGAGCCCGTAGAAGTCCGAGATCGCCCGCCAGCCGTCTTCGGCGGTTTCGCACCAGCGGAACAACGCAATGTCCTCGGCGTCGACTACCCCTTCTTCCACCATCGCCTCGAAGTTGATGATGCGGTCCCAGTATTCCTGACCGAACAGCAGCACCGGGATCGGCTTCATCTTGCCGGTCTGGATGAGGGTGAGCGTCTCGAGCAGTTCGTCGAGCGTACCAAAGCCGCCCGGGAACACCGCCAGGGCGCGGGCGCGCAGCAGGAAATGCATCTTCCTCAAGGCGAAATAGTGGAACTGGAACGAAAGGCGGGGCGTGACGAATGCGTTGGGCGCCTGTTCGTGCGGCAGCAGGATATTGAGGCCGATCGATTCCGCGCCGACATCGGCAGCGCCGCGGTTCGCCGCTTCCATGATCGAGGGGCCGCCGCCCGAGCAGACCACGAACTGGCGCATGCCGTCCTCGACCAGCGCGCAGGAGCTTGCTGTTCGCGCCAGCGTGCGCGCTACCTCATAAAAGCGAGATTTCTCGGCCAGCTTTTCGGCCACCGCCCTGCGTTCGGGCGTGACCGCTTCGGCGAGCATCTTCTCGCAGGTTTCAGGCGAGGGAATCCGCGCCGATCCGTAAATCACCAGGGTCGAGCCGATGTTGGCTTCCTCCAGCAGCATCTCGGGCTTGAGCAGCTCAAGCTGGAAGCGCACCGGGCGCAGCTCCTCGCGCAGCAGGAAGTCGGTATCGCGAAAGGCGAGGCGGTATGTGGGGTGGCGCGTCTGCGGCGTGTCGTTCGGCCGCGATTCGTCGAACGAGACCTCCTGCTCTGCCTTGTAGAAGCGCCGATCGGTCAGTTTCATTTCTTCTTCGGTCATGCGTGCACCCTAGTGGCTTGGCTGACCGGCGTGAAGCCTTGCCCTGCGCACCGTTCACGCTAGGCTTGGCGCATGACAAGCAGGAGGCAGGTGTTGAGCGGGCTTGGCGCCGCCGCGATGGTGGGCGCGGTTCCGCGGCAGGTCGGCGGCGCGCCGCCGCTCGCCCGGGGAATGCGGCTGCGCCCCGGCGACACTGTCGGGCTGGTCTGCCCGGCGGGCTTCGTGGGCGACCGGTTCGGTGTCGAGCAGGTCTCGGATACGGTGCGCGCGATGGGGCTGGTTCCCAAGCCGGCCAGGCACCTGCTTTCGCGCGAGGGCTATCTTGCCGGCACCGACGAACAGCGCGCGGGCGACCTTCACGCCATGTTCTCCGATGACACGGTGCGCGCCATTTTCGCAGTCCGCGGCGGCTGGGGCTGCCAGCGCGTCCTGCCGCATCTCGATTTCGACCTGATCCGGGCGCACCCCAAGCTGCTGGTCGGATCGAGCGACATTACTGCGCTGCTTCTCGCCGACTGGCACAAGACCGGCCTGTTGGGCATACACGGTCCCAATGCCAGCCATTCGTGGCCGCCGAAGGCATGGGCGGATTTCCGCGCGCTCGCGTTCGAGGGGGCCTTGCCGACATACGCGGTCCCGCCCTGGCAAGGGCCGGGCCTCGCGCCTCGCGGCGACCGGGTGCAGACCTTCACTGGCGGTGCGGCGACGGGGCACCTGCTGGGCGGCAATCTTTCGGTGATCTCGGCGATGATCGGCACTCCATACCTGCCGGACTTTTCGGGTGCGATCCTGTTCCTCGAGGAAACCAACGAGGCCGAATACCGCATCGACCGGATGCTGACACAGCTGGCTCAGGCGGGGGTGCTGAAATCGGTGGCGGGCGTGGTGTTCGGCCGGTGCACCAACTGCGCCAATCCGGGCGCGCCTTATTCCAACTACACCGTCTATGAGGTGATGGACCACCACTTCAAGCCGCTGGGCGTGCCGGCATTTTCGGGCCTGGGCTTCGGCCATGTCGCCGACACGATCAGCCTGCCGGTGGGTGTGCAGGTGCGGATCGATGCCGACAAGGGCACACTCCAGGTGCTTGAGGCAGTTGTCGCCTAGTTCGGCTTGCTGCGCTTCTCTGCTGCATATTGCTGGGCGCGCAGCCGCAGGTAATGGCGGATCGCCTCAATCGTCGCATCGTCGATCTCGGAGAATTGCGGCATTCCGGCCGGCAGCAGCGCGCCGTCTTTCACCACCGATCGGAACGCTTTGGCATCGAGAATGACCGGCGAGGTACGCAGGTTGGGACCGCTTCCCGCCGCCAGCGCCTGCATGCCGTGGCAAACCATGCACTGGGCGAAGGCGCGCCCGCCCTTCGCAAGCAGCGCCGGATCAGGCACGAAACCCGGATCCGCGAGCGGCGGGCGGATCATCGCGGCATCGCGCTTCGGCAAGCTGGCCTTGCCGCCCAGAGCAAAGGTCAGCACCCGGCGCGGCAGGTAATAATCGGTCTCCAGCTTCGTGTTTTCCGACGAGAACAGCCCGCCGCCGCCCGCGCCGTTGCCGGTGAGCACGGTGACATATTGCTTGCCGCCAAGGCGCCACGAAATCGGAGGGGCGACAACCGGCGCACCGGCGGCGAAGCGCCACAGTTCCTTGCCGCTGAGCGCATCGTAAGCGACCAGAAAGCCGTCGAGCCGTCCCTGAAAGACGAGACCGCCTGCGGTCGAGAGCACGCCGCCGGGCCAGTTGCCTGGCATCGCAACGCGCCAGCGCTCCTTCTGCGCCGCCGGATCCCACGCCTTGAGAAAGCCGCGCCGTGCGCCCGGCAGGTCGGGATCGGGGTCCATCATAACGCCTGCGCTCAGCGCAGGCGGCAGATTGGCAAGGTCGAGCCCCGCATCGCCGATGGTCGATGCACCCTCGATCACGGGAATGTAAAGCAGCCCGGTTTTCGGACTGAAGCTTTGCGGCAACCACGAATGCGCGCCGCGTACGCCGGGCCACAGCTCGAACTGACCGGGCTTGCCGTGATAGCGCAGGCCCGGGTTCTCGACCGGACGGCCGCTGGCAAGGTCGATCCGCTGTGCCCATGTGACCTTGTCGGCAAACTGGCCGGCGGATAACAGCTTTCCGTTCGCGCGGTCGATCACATAGACGAAGCCGTTCTTGGGCGCCTGGATCAGCACCTTGCGCGGCTTGCCGCCGATCTCCAGCGTCGCCAGGCTCATGTCCTGTGTCGCCGTGCAGTCCCATTGGTCGCCGGGGCAGACCTGATAATGCCAGACATATTCGCCGGTCCCGGCTTTCACCGCGACGATCGAGGACAGGAACAGGTTGTCGCCGCCCTTGGGGCTGCGCACGGCCTGGTTGTAGGGAAAGCCGTTGCCAACGCCGATGTAGATCAGGTCCAGTTCGGGATCGTAGGAGAATGCGTTCCACGCAGTGCCGCCGCCGCCCCGGCGCGAACCATCCGGTTTCGTCCAGCCGCCGGGCCACGTATCGCGCATCAGCGCGTCAGCCTTGGTGCCGCCGGAATTGGGTTCCTCGCCGGGAACCGTGTAGAACCGCCACAGCCGCTTGCCGGTGGCTAAATCGTAAGCGGTGACATAGCCGCGCAGCGGCGTGAAGTCCGCGCCGCCGTGCCCAATAATCACTTTGCCCCCGAAAACGCGCACCGGCCCGTTTATGTAGCGCATGTCTCCTGCGGGAAATTCGCGCTGCTCCCACAGCTTCGACCCGTCTGCGGCATCGAGCGCGATGACCCGGCCATCGTGTGTGCCTAGGAAGACGCGGCCTTCCTCGTATGCGAGGCCCTTGGGCCCCCAGCCGAGCCGCATCTGCAAGCCTTTGGAGGTCTCGCGCGCGCCGCTGTCATGGTCCCACAGCGGCTCGCCGCTCACGGCATCGAAGGCGCGGACATGGCCGTGGCCGGTAGTGACGAACAGCTTGCCATCGGCCATGACCGGCCCGGTTGCGCTGTTACCTTGCGGCAGGTCGGCGAACCAGGCGAGCCCCAGACCGGCGACATTTCCGGCATCGATCTGGTCAAACGCGGCGTAGTGCTGCTCTGCCCCGGTGTTGCCGAACCCGCGCCACTCGTCCGCCGCCGAATCCTGCGTGCTGGCAATATTGCAGGCCGACAGCGAGGCCAGTGCGAGCAGGGTGCAAAGCAGACGCATCCTCATCGCTCAACTCTTCGGCAGCGCGAAGGCGGTGATCATCCCGTTCTGCTTGCCGTTCGTCACCGGCGCGTCAGAGGCAACCACGACATATTGCCGCCCGTCCTTGCCCATGAAGGTCATCGGCCGGGTGGACGAATTGCCGGGCAGGTCCGCCTCGAACAGCAGCTTGCCGGTCTCGCTGTCCCAGGCGCGGAAGGCGTGATCCTGCGATGCGCCGGCAAAGACCAGCCCGCCCGCCGTCGCCATGGTGCCGCCGAAAACCGGGGTGCCGATGGTGAAGGGCAGGTGCATCGCAGTGCGCAAAGGGCCGAGATCGCGCGCCGAGCCAATCGGGCGGCGCCACACCATCTTGCCGGTCTTGAGGTCTATGGCGTTGATGATACCGTATGGCGGCTCCTGGCACGGGATGCCGAGCGGCGAGAGGAAAGGCGAGATGCTCGCGGCATAGGGCGTGCCTTCCTGCGCCACGGGCCCGCCTGAATTGGCCGTGGAGCTGGCCTTGAGCGCTTTCGCCTCGGGATCGCTGCGCGGGATCAGGCGGATGTAGTTGACCATCTGCGCCGACAGCGTGAAGCCCAATTGGCGCGTAGTATCGACCGAGAAGCTGCCCCAGTTGGTGCCGCCGGTGTAGCCGGGATCGGCAATGCTCGGGGTCACACCGGGCGGGGTGAAGTAGCCATCATAGCGCGCCTTTCTGAACGCAACACGGCACCACAACTGATCGAGCGCAGAGATGCCCCACATTTCGCTTTCGGTCAGCACCGGACGGTCGAGCCGCGCAAAGCCGGTTGACCACGGTTGGGTCGGGGACATTTTCTCGACAGCGCCGTTCTGCGGCGCGGGCCGTTCCACGATCGGAAACAGCGGCGTGCCGTCGCGCCGGTCGAACACGAAGGTTTGGCCGCGCTTGGTCGGCTGCAACAGCGCCGGGATCACCTCGCCCGCTTTGCCGTGCCAGTCAAACAGCACCGGCTGCGAGGCGATGTCATAGTCCCAGACATCGTAGTGCGTGGTCTGGAAATACCACTTGAGCTGGCCCGTGGCGGCATCGAGCGCAACCACCGAGCTTGCGTACTTGTTGCTGCCGTCCGAGCGGTGCCCGCCGTAATAGTCGGGCGTGGCGTTGCCGAGCGGGGCATAGACCATACCCAGCTCCTCGTCGCCGCTGAGCGGACCCCAGGCGTTTGGCGTGCCTTGGGCATAGTTTTCGTCCGCGGCCGGCTCGCTGTGCTTGTCGGGGTTGTCGACATCCCAGGCCCAGGCGAGCTTGCCGGTCACCGCGTCGAAGGCGCGGATTACGCCCGATGGCTCGCCAGCGTGCTGGCCATCGGCAACCGCCGCGCCCAGCACCACTCTGCCGCGCACGATGGTGGGCGCGGAGGTTTGGCGGATGAAGCCGGGATTGCGCTGGACGATGCCGCGCTTGAGATCGACGATCCCGCCTTCGCCAAAGCCCTCGCATAGCTTGCCGCTCGCCGCATCGACCGCGATCAGCCGCTCGTCGGTCGCCGCAATGAACACGCGCTTGGCGCAGGCGCCTTGCGCTTCGGGCACTTCATAATAGCCGACGCCTCGGCATTTCGACAGGAAATGGCCCGAGACGTCCGACTTTGCATCGAACTTCCACACCGTCTTGCCGGTCTCTGGTTCGGTGGCGATCACATCGCTCAGCGGCGTGCAGTTGTAGAGCAGATCGCCCGCCTTGAGGCCGACTGTCTGCAACTGCGCCATCGGCTTGGGATCGAACGGACCCATCGGGAGCGACCAGACCTTCTCCAGCTTGCCGACATTGCCGCGATCGATCTGTGCTAGCTGCGAGAAGTGGCGTCCTTGGTTGCTGCCGCCGAAATGCGGCCAGTCACCGTTGGCATCGGCCGTCGCGGCAATCAGCGGGCGCGCGGCTGCCTGCGGCGCTTCGTAACCCGACTTCGCCGCCAGCGTGACGGCGAGCACTGCAGCCAAGGCGAGCGTGGCCAGGCTGGCAAGGCGGGGGCTACGCGGTCCTTTCCACAGCGCATGGATGAGGAAAGGCAGGCCGAGCACCAGAGGCGAGATCAGGCGCGGCATCAGCGCCCAGCCATCAAGTCCGGCTTCCACCAGCGACCAGACCGCCGTAGCCGCCAGCAGGCCCATGAATATCCAGAAGCCGGTCCGCCATCTGCCGAAAATCACCGCCAAACCCGAAGCGGCAGCGGCAAGGCCGGCCGGAAGGTAATAGAATGACCCGCCAAGCCCGATCAGCTGCCCGCCCCACCAAGCCATAAAGCCGCCGATCACCAGCAGGATCACACCGAACAGCACTGCGGCCATGCGGCCAATCCTCGTCCCGGCTTTCATCGGCCAGCTCTCCCCCTCTTGAATCCCGCACCGATTGTTGCAGCAAGCGGCGCGGCAGGGCAAGGGGCATGGCAGGACACATGCATGGAGCTTCACGTCAGGCGATGAGCAGCGAATTTTCCGAATGGATCGGGCGCACCGAGGAAATGACCGACACGATCGAGCCTGCGCGCAGCAATGCCCTGCTCGCGGCGCTGGGCCACACCGCGCCGAACGCTGCGGGTGCGCCCATGCCCCTGCTGCACCACTGGCTCTATTTCTGGAACGTGCAGCCGCCCGCCGGGCTTGGCGAGGACGGGCACCCGGCCAAGGGCGGCTTTCTGCCGCCGGTGCCTTTGCCGCGCCGGATGTGGGCTGGCGGCAGGCTCGAGTTCGTTCAGCCGCTCATGCTGGGCGAGCGTGCCACCAAGGTCTCGAAGATCCTCGACGTGCAGGAAAAGACCGGCAAGACCGGGCGGCTGGTGTTCGTCACGGTCGAGCACCGGCTGAGCGGCGAGAACGGCCTTGCGGTGATCGAGGATCAGGATCTGGTTTACCGCGAACCGGCTGCGCCCGGTTCGATCACCGGCCCGTCAGGCCAGGGCCCCGCGCCCGAAGCGCCGTGGTGCGAGCAAGTCGATCCCGACACTGTCCTGCTGTTTCGCTATTCGGCGCTGACCATGAACGGACACCGCATCCATTACGACCTGCCTTATGCGCAGGGCGAGGAAGCCTACCCCGCGCTCGTGGTGCACGGGCCGCTTCAGGCCACCTTGCTGATCGATCTGGCGGCGCGCAAGCTGGAGCGGCCGATCGCGAAGTTTTCGTTCCGGGGGCAGCAGCCCGCCTTCGCCGGAGCGCCGCTGCACGTCTGCGGCGAGGAGAGCGACGACGGCGCTAGCGTGTGGACCGAGCAAGACGGCAGGAAGAACATGACGGCGAGCGTCACTGCCGCCTGAATATTCCTGCCTTCAAAGCTGTGCGGGCAGCACATCCTCGGGCGCGTGCATCCGCTCGATCGATGCCGAATAGTCCGGTCCGCGCCGCAGGAAATTGCCGCCATCCACTGCGATCATCTGCCCGGTGATCCAGCGCGATTCGTCCGACAGCAGGAAGCGCGCGCACATCGCGATGTCTTCAGGCTCGCCAATGCCGTGCATCGGCGTCTGGGTGACGTAGCTGTCGTAGATCGGGCCGCCCTTGGAAAGGCCTTCCATGATCTCGGTGCTGATGAATCCCGGCTGGATGCCATTGAAGCGGACCTTGGCGCGGCCGTATTCGTCCGCCGCATTGCGCATCATCGATTCGATGCCCGCCTTGCCGACGGTATAGGCCCCGAAAAAGGGGTGGGTGACGTGCCCGGCGATCGATGACATGCCGACGAACGATCCGCCGCCGGCTGCCGCCATGTGCTTTACCGAATGCTTCACGCACAGCATGGTCGATAGCACGTTGAGGTGCAGCACCCGGATGAAATTGTCGGTGTCCTGCAGGTGCCAGGGCGCGAGCATGCCGCCGCCGCCGGCATTGGCGACAAGCCCGTGAAGGCCGCCGCCGAATTCAACCGCTTCGGCAACGATCCGGGCCACGTCTTCTTCCGAGGTGACGTCACCGGTGGCCAGATGTACCGCGCCGCCGGCCGCGGTGATCCGCGCCGTAGTGTTCTCCAACGGCTCGCGCCTGCGTCCACAGATCGTCACCTTTGCACCTTCGGCAGCCGCCAGTACGGCGCAGGCCGCGCCGATCCCGGTGCCGCCGCCCGTGACGATCACCGAGCGGCCTTCGAGCGACTTTGCCTTCATGCCTTTGCTCCGCCGAAGCTGAGCATGCCTGTCACCATCGATGCGCGCATGCCGTTGTCGATGTCGATGTTCTGGCCGCTGACGAAGGTTGCCGCCGGGCTGCCGAGATAGGCGAGCAGCATGGCGACTTCGCGCCCCGTAACCATGCGGCCGGCTGCCTCGATGGAAAAGTTCATCGCATCGTCACCCATGGTCTCGAAGAAATCCTTCACCAGCGGCGTGTCGATCGGAGAGGGGCAGGCGCTGTTGATGCGAATGCCGTGGCCGCGCAGGCGGGCCGCATCGCGCATCGTCCAGACCTGCATCGTCTCCTTCGTGAAGGCGTAGGTCTGGGTGCCGAGATCGCGCCCGTCGAGCCATTTGGCCTTGGCGTCCCAGCCTTCCTGCGCCAGCAGTTCGAGATGCTGAGGCAGGCGCTGCGACCAGGCCATGCCGGCGATGGAAGCGGTCGTCGCCACCGCACCGCCCTGTTCGATCTGGGGAAGCAGCGCATCGGTCAAGTAAATCGGCGCGAGCAAGTTGACCGCCAGCACGATGTCACGCTGGCTGGTATCTGCAACGCCGGCATTGTTGAACAGCGCCGCGATCGGGCCGTCGATCTGCGCGACGGCGGCATCGATTGCATCGCGGTTGGAGAGGTTGGTCTCGATAAACACATCATGCGGGCCGGCGGGTTCGCGCAGGTCGAGCACCGTGACCCTGGGCTTGCCGTGTTCGGCCAGCACTTCGAGCAGCCCGGCACCGACGCCGGTCGCTCCGCCGGTCACCACCACATGCTTGCCTGAATAATCGATGCCCGGCATGAAATCTCCCTTCGCTTGACCGTCTTGCTGGTTCGAAGCCTTAAGCGAGTTTGCGAGCGGGTCAATTGGCGAGAATCGCGGCGGTGCGCCGATCGAAGCGATCAACCCCCTGCGGACAAAATGCCCCGCCGATTTGGCACCGCGCCGACAATTGCCTAGAACCCGGCACCAGTCCCTGGCGCAAGCTGACGAGGCCCGATTTGACGGAACCAATACGCCGCAGAAGGCAGCGACGAAGCCGCGACGACGTGCTGGCCCTGATCCGCGACGCGGCGCTCCAGCTGTTTGCCGAGCGCGGCTATGCCGGTGCGACGACGCAGGAGATCGCGCGCAAGGCGGATGTCAGCGAGACGTTGCTGTTCCGCCATTTCGGCGGCAAGGCCAATCTCTACGATGCGGTGGTCTCCGCGCCGTTCCTCAAGATCATGGAGACTTTCGGGGAAGAGCAGCATCAGGCGCGCGCCAAGGGGATCGAGGCGCCCAACGCCAGCAAGCAGAGCGGCGAGCTGTTCGACTTCTTCGAGCAGAACCGCGAAGTGTTCAGCGCGCTGATGCTGGGCAGCTCCGACACCGGCGGCACGGAGCCGGTGCGGCTGGCCGGGCTCGAAGCCACGTTCCGGCAGGCCGCCGACGAAGTCACCGCTGCCTATGCGCGCGCCGGAAAGATGCCGCCTTTCGATCTCGACATCGCCTCGCGGCTGATCTTCGGCATGGTCGCGGCCTCGGTGCTGCTGCGGCCAGTGCTGTTCTCGGCCAGCGATGCGACGTCCGAGCAAATCCGCGAGGTGCTTACCGCCTTGAGTTCGCAGGCGCTCTGGCCGGGACAGGCGCAAAGTTGACTCGCCTGCCTCGCCGACTAATGTAGCGGCCACTATACAAGGCGTATCGGTGCCTGCTCCGGCAGGAATCCTCCAGGCGCTCGCATCAAGGGGATGTCACCATGGCGGTTCTCACCGCAGAGGAAGGCACGAGCCTCATCGATCCCGAGTTCTATTATCGCCACGGCTATCCGACGCGGTACCGCTTTTTTGGCGATCACCGCGGGCAAACGATCTGGTTCAATCCCGAGACCCAGCCGCGCGGCCCGGTGCAGATCGGCGGCTTTATGGCGGGCGCGACCGCGCTCGCCGCCAAGGGGCTGTTGGATACGCCGCACGGGCGCGAATACTATGGTCTGTTCCCCACCCTGTTCATGCTCGGAAATCCGCTGCAGAACTTCAGCCACGTCGTTTATCCGGTCGACGCGGGCACTGCGCGCGGCGTGATACGCATGTACTGGGCGGGCGAGGCCGAAAACGCGACCGAACTGTTCGCGCGCCATGCCGGGCTGACCATGATGCGCGATCTTCACGCCGAGGACATCGACGTGATCGAGGATGGCTACGCCGGACTTTCCAGCGGCGCGATCGAGCACATTCATTTCCAGACGCAGGAAGCGCTGTGCCGCCACCTCTACAACACGGTGACGGAGAAGGTCCGCGCCCTCCAGGCCGAGGCGAGCTGATGGCCGCGCTGCCTGCGGGCTTCAGGGCGCTCGAACCGTTTGTGGAGCGTTGGGCGCTCGCTGGCGAGGCTGCGCGCGCGGCCGCGCGCTCCGCCGCGAGTGACGCTGAACGGCTGGAGTTTTACCAGGCAGCGCAGCCGCTCATGCAGGCGGCGCTCGCTCACCTTGACGGCAAGCCGATTGGCAGCCTCACCGGGTGCGACGCCGCGCTGATGCGGCTGATGCTCTCGCTCGCCAATGTCTATCACTCGGTTGAGGTGCTGGGCGACGCCGAGGCCGAGAACGCGCGGATGCGGGCGCGACTGCAATTCACTGACCACGCGCCTTACTGATTAGGCACGAACGGTTCGGGCAGCCGCTGCGGCGCCTGCCGGGTGAGCATCCATTCGGGATATTCGCTGGGTAGCGCGCTCACTGCATTGAGCCGCGCCAGGTGCTCCTCGTTCAAGGTCACGTCGACCGCGCCCAACGTATCGACAAGCTGATCGAGCTTGCGCGCCCCCAGCAGCACGCTGGTTATTCCAGGCCGCGCCATGACCCAGGCGATGGCGATTTGCGGGATCGTTACCCCGCCGCCCAGTTCGGCGGCGATCTCACGCATCACATCGACGCAGTCCCACGCGCGCTCTTTGTTGACCGGCGGGTAGCCCTGAAGCTGCGATTGCCGCGTGCCTGCGACCATTTTGCCGTCACGCGGAAACTTGCCGGTGAGGAAACCGCCGTCAAGCGGCGACCAGGCGAGAATACCCACGCCTTCCTCAATGCAGCAGGGGACCAGCTCGCGCTCGATTTCGCGCGCCGAGAGACAGTAATAGGCCTGGGTCGTCGCAAAGCCCGACCAGCCGCGCCTGTCGCAGATGCCAAGCGCCTTGCTCAGCCGCCAGGCCATCCAGTTCGACGCACCGAGATAGCGGACCAAGCCTTGCGAGACGAGGTCGTCAAGCGCGCGCAAGGTCTCCTCGATTGGGGTCACAGGATCGGTCGAGTGGACCTGGTAGAGATCGAGATAGTTCAGACCGAGCCGATCGAGGCTCTTCTTCACCCCGTCCATGATGTGCAGGCGCGAGGAACCGCGATCGTTGGGGCCGGGCCCCATCGGGTTGTTGACCTTGCTCGTTACGAACAGGTCCGAGCGTGAAAGGCCGAGATTGCGGAACGACTGGCCAAGCATGGTCTCGGACTGACCGGCCATGTAGGCATCGGCGGTATCGAAGAAATTGACACCGTGATCGAGCGCGGCGCGCACCATCTCGTCGGCCTCGCGCTGTTCCATGCCGCCGCCGAAGGTCCCCGCGCCGAGCGCAAGTTCGGATACGAACGCGCCGGTCTTGCCGAGCTGCCGGTACTTCATCTTCATCCTTCCCTGATAGTTTAAGCCGGCACCGATGCCACGAATTGCCGCTCCGGCTCGTAGATGTCGATGTGCATGCCGTCCGGATCCTTGAGTGCGGCGACCTTGCGGCGCGGCACTTCACTGCCAAGGTTCCAGTGCTCGATCTCTCCGATCAGCCGCGCTTCGCCACAGGGTTGCTCGGCCAGCGCCTGCTCGATCAAGGTCAGCGCCACCTCAAGGTCCTTCACCTCGATGCCAATGCGCGCAATGCCCAGGTTTAGCGGGTCCGGACAGGGTCTGCCGGTCTGCGGCGGCACCAGTATTTTCGAGACATCGATGTTGAAGCGGTGATCGCCCCAGCTGCGCAGGATATGCGAATCCCACTGCGCTTCATTTGCGCCCGGCCCCTGCGAGGTGGGAAGCGGCGCGGCGGGCTGGCTCGCCATCCAGTATTCGAGGCCGAACAGCCGCTGATAGAAAGCGACCGTGCGCATGGGGTCGCTCGGCCCGGAAACGCAGTGGAAGAAGCTCGGGCGCGGCCGCTGCGGATTGTAGAGGAACGAGATAATCACTTCGTCGGGATCGGTGACCGAGACATACTGGCGCCGGATCTCGGGGTTGCAGGGCGTCACGCCGTTCGCCGCGAGCCGTGCCAGCACTTCGTCCGCGCCGGTGTGGCTAAAGGCGATCTTGCCCCAGCCGGCGTGGAAGAAAGTCTCACTGGCCTTGCCGCGCGGACCCGGCTGCTGCCACTCGATCAGATGGAGCTGCGTCGGATCGCCGCCGCTGCCATCGTCGAGCAGGTAGCCATCGAAGCGGCCTTGCGCTTCGCCGAGCAGGTTGAACGGCTGCAAGGGCGCCTGGGTACGGGCGATAACCCGCATCGGCGTCACCGCTTCATAGAAGGCGCGGCTGCGCTCCAGATCGCTGACGTTGACCGCGACATAGCCGATCCGCACGAACTGCGCGGCCAGCGCATCGGCAAGGCTGGGCACTAAACCAGTTCGCGCCAGGCCTGCTCGGCGGCGACAATCGTATCGAGCGGGCGCACCTTGTCGGGGACCGGCCCGTCGATTGCCAGCAGTCCGTTCTGCCAGGCAGCGATCTCGTCAAGCAGGCGGCGCCGCAGGCGGCCGATGCCGACGTCGCTTGAACACAGGTTTTCCTTGGTGCGATCCTGGATCACGCCCTGGCTAGCCTGGATGACGAGGTCTTCATCGACGATGCAGCCGGTGAACCCACTGAAATGGCCCTTGGCCATGGCACCGCGGTCCTGCCCCCAGGTGCGATTGGGGCCTTCGTCGAAACGCACCCAGTTGTCGAGGTCGCGCTCGCCCACGGTCATGTCCTTTTCGCCTTCGAGGCGGGGCGCTTGTTCGCTCCAGAAACCCCAGAACAGCATGTGCTCGTGATTGTCGCGCGGCACCGCGATGAACATAGTGCCCTCGCGGTCAGTGCCGCCTGCCGGAACCAGCGAGACGAAGGGCATGACATAAGTGGTGACGCGGACATACTGCCGGCCGTCTGGCAGGTCGCGCAGTGCAGCGGCCTTCATGCCGTAAGGCGTTTCTTCGACCTCGTAACGCGGGTGGCTATCGAGCGTGAGCGCGATCGAGGGGTTCTTGCTGTCCCCGGTCTTGTAATGATCGCCGATCCAGCTCTGGTGCAGGGTGCCGACATGAACCGAATCGATCGTGCCTTCGACGCCCTGGAACCAGTTGCTCGGCGATACGCTGCGGCACACCCAGACCAGTTCCTCGTCGAGATCGAGAAATGGGACCGGCGGCCGGGCCGGTGGATCGCCCTTGCCAAGATAGACCCACAAGAGGCCGCCGCCCTCGAAGGTGGGATAGGTGTTGACCTTGATGTTCTTGCCGAACGTGGCCGCGCGCGCGCCTTCGGAAGGCACGTCGACGATCTCGCCCGAAACGTCAATCTTCCAGGCGTGATAGAGACAGCGCAGCGCGCAATCGTTGTTGTGCGCGAGCACCAGGGACGCGCCGCGGTGGGGGCAGGCCTCGTCGAAGAAGCCGATGCGGCCATCGGTGGCGCGAAACGCGACATAGTCGTCGCCAAGCAGCCGCACATGCTGCGGCGGACCGTCGGCGACAAGGGCAGCGCTCCGAACGCAGGGAATCCAGTAGCGTTCGCGCATCATCTGGCCGAACGGGGCATCGCCTTCGACTTCGGTCAGCAGCTTGTTCTGTTCTTCGGTCAGCACGGGTGTTCTCCTTGTGCTCTCTCTCCCGGTCGGTTTTTTTGCCGACTTGGCGACACTGTGCACGATCCTGCCGATGCGTCAACGCAGTGCAGCGGAAGTGTCCGGGCAGCGGCTGAGGGGAACTTGGGCAAGGATGCTATCGGCGCATCGAAACACTTGTCTGATCGGCTTTCCTTGCCGATAGTCAGCCTCGATAAATGTCGCGGGACATGGGAGAGGTGCAAGCAATGTCGAAGATCGAAGGGCTGGCGAGGCCCGACCTGCTGAAAGCCAGCGACGCCGAGATCGAAGACGCCATCAAATATGCCGATTCGATGGCGATGCGCGGACTGCTTTACCAGCTTACTGGTGACGACGAGCTGAAGGACCTCCCCCTCAAGACCGTGCTCGGCGGCTATCTGGAACGAAAGGTCATGGCCAAAGACGAGGATGTGGCCATGGTTCGGCGGAAGGCTGCCGAATACCTCAAGGCCTACCGAGACGGGGGCGCAGGACCCATCGACATCGGCCCGCGCGACCGCCTGCCGACAAGCCTTGGCCTGATGCGCGGTGAGATAATTCCGGACGAATCGCTCGGCCTTTACATCGAGGAGACTGCGCTGGACCCGTGGGCGCGCACGCCCGAATGGCGGACCTCGCCCGATCCCGAGCGCCTCGAGAAATTCCATGTCGTGATCGTCGGCGCGGGCATGGGCGGGCTCGTCGCCGCGCTGCACTGCAAGCGTGCCGGCATCCCCTATACCGTGATCGAGAAGAACGCCGGGGTGGGCGGCACGTGGTACGAGAACCGCTATCCCGGATCGCGCCTCGATTCGCCAAGCCGGTCCTACACCCACCTGTTCGGGGTCGATTTCCCCTATGCCAACCCGTTCTCGCCCTGGTCCGAAAACCAGCGCTATTTCTCCTGGGTCGCGGATTTCTTCGACCTCAGGAAAGACATGGTGTTCGAAACCGAGGTCCATTCGTTGACCTGGGACGAGGCGACCTCGGAATGGGAAATCGTCACATCAAACAAGCACGGCGAGCAGAAGGTACTGCGCGCCAATGCGGTGATGACCTCTGTGGGTTTCCTCAACCGCCCGAGGTTGCCCGACATCGAGGGGCGCGACACTTTCGAAGGGGAGGCGTGGCACACGGTCGAATGGCCCGATCACGCCTCGATCAAGGACAAGCGGGTCGCGGTGATCGGCACCGGGGCGACAGGCTATCAGACGGTTCCCGAAATGGCGCTCGAGGCAGAGCACGTCACCGTGTTCCAGCGCACGCCGCAGTGGCTGTTTCCGGCGCCGGGCTATCGCTCTCCTTTCGGGCCGCAGGTCTTCTGGCTCAACCGCAACTTCCCGTTCTACACCAATTTCATGCGGCTCGGGAGCGGCTCGGCCGAAGCCTTCGAGGCGGTCACCATGATCGATCCGGACTTCGACGATCCGCATTGCTGCAGCGCCAGCAACAAGATCGCGCGCGATGTCTCCGTCGGCTTCCTGGAAAGCAAGATCAAGGATCCCGAGTTGGTCGCGAGGCTCATCCCCGAGCATCCGGTGTGGTCGGCGCGGCCGATCCAGGCCGATCCCGAATACTGCTTCTTCGACGCGATCCAGCGCGACAATGTCGACCTTGTGTCTGACGGTATCGCCCGGATCAACGAGACCGGCATCGAGACCCGCGACGGCAGGCAGATCGACGTTGATGTCATCGCCTACGCCACCGGCTTCCATGCCAACGAGTATCTGTTCCCGATGAAGATCACCGGGCGCGGCGGCGCGACCATCGAGGAGCTGTGGAAGGAAGGCGGGGCGCGTGCCTATCGCACCTGCATGATGCCGGGCTTCCCCAACCTTTTCGCGATTTACGGCCCCAACACCAACGGCTCGCTCTCCCCCGCCACTTTCCACGAACTGGTCGCCTGCTTCGCAATCCAGTGCATGCAGGAGCTGATCCTGGACGACAAGGCCTCGGTCGAAGTTAAGCCCGAGCCCTACTGGGACTACAACCGCATGATTGACGAGCGTAACAATACGCGCGTCTGGAGCGACCGCCGCGTGCAGAGCTATTACTGGTCTAAGCATGGCCGGTCGGCGACGATGAACCCGCTTCGCGGCCCCGAGATGTGGGTGCTGCTGCGCAAGCCCACTTTCGAGGATCTGGAGATCGCCTAGGGCTGTCAAGCTCGCCAGGGTCCACCGCGAAGGGATCCTGGCTGCCTGCGCAAAGGTGTGATTAGGTAATCGGCATGAACTGTGCTACATAGTCCTCGCTGACGTCGAAATTTGCGACGGACTTCGGCGGACGATGAACGCCCCGGCCTGAAAAGGTGTGTGGTGCAAACCTGACGACGACTTCCTTTCAACAGGACGATTTGACGCACGACTTCTTCGCATATCGCGGAGGAGCAACCACTCGTTTCTTGAAAGGAAACACATCATGCCTATCGGCACAGTAAAGTTCTTCAACGCGGACAAGGGTTACGGTTTCATTGCGCCTGATGATGGCGGCAAGGACAGCTTTGTTCATATCTCGTCCGTCCAGGCGGCTGGCATGCACACGCTCGAAAACAACCAGCGCGTCTCTTACGACGTCGAGCGCGGCCAGAATGGCAAGGAATCGGCAGTCAATCTCGCTTCGGCCTGATTCAATGCAAGGCTGGGGGGGACCGCGATTTTGCGGTCCTCCCTGTTTCTGCAGGCCAAAGGAAATCGCGCAATGACCCTGACCATCGAGTTCTGTGAAGCCCGGGCAAAGGAAGCCGCCGACGAGGCGGACAATGCCGGCCTCGACAACGTCCGCGAGCGTGCTCTTCGCTCGCAGGCGGCATGGCAGGCCATGGCCGACCGCGCGATCGGCATTGCCAAAACCAGGGCGCTCAAGCTCCTCGAGACGCAGCAGGAGCAGGATCGTGAAAGCGCCGAAAGCGCCCGGATGGAGACTGACTTTGGACCTGAATGAGCTGCTCAGGCAGCACCAGATCGCCCTGATCAACGCGGACAGCGAGCCTTGCACCGGCGTGGGTTGCGGTTCTACCCTGGTCCGCCACTACGAAAGGCGCATTGCGGATCTGCGCGCAGAACTCGGCGTTCGTCAGTACTAGAGATGGGCTATTTCAAAGTCGGTTTCGCCGCTGCAGGCGTCGCTTGGTTTATATTGGTGAGCGGTGCACTGTTCTGGAATTTCGCGCCCAGCCCCAACTTCCTTGGCCTGCCGACCAGCGCTTCCGGAATTGTCGCGGGCCACTCGGCCGGCTCGCTCGGCAAGGGCAGGCAGTTCATTCTCGCCGAAGCGACGCGCCGGTACAACCGCCTTGGCGTAAACGTAACGGCGGGCATGGCCAATGGCAGCCAGCTTGCTCCGGTATCATACCTGAACCGTCAGCTAGAACAGCAAGGGGCCAAGTGGCGTGTGCGCAGCACCGAAGGCAACGCCGCCGTGATCTACGAAATTTCCTGAAACGGCATTGCCGCGTGCGCGCCGCCGGTCGCTTTGATGACCCAGCGCACCACCATAATCTGCAGCCTTATGATTGCAGCTTTCGCGACCGAATGGCTTTACCAGGTCATGACCGGGACCTGAGCGCGGTCAGATGCAAGCCCTTGGAGCGCGGCCTTAGCCCTTGGCGTATTCGCCGGCCTTTGCCCCGAAATTATCCCGCGCATAGGCCTTGGCCAAAGCCGCAGTCGCAAAGATTTCCTCATGGAGGCTCGATTTCACGATCGGATATCCAAGCGAATTGTAATGCGTATCGCGGATCGTCAGCCGGAATGAGCCATCCTCGCTCTTGCTGATCAGAAACGGCTTGATGTCATCTCGGCTCATTTTCGCTTCCCTTGTCTTCTTGCATGAGCGCTGTCGCGCCCTGATTTTTTTCGCGCTATTAGCGCTTCTGTCTAAGCCTTGAACGATTGGCCGTGAGCCGCTCAGCTTGGAACAGCGCCGCTTCGGCTGGCCATCAGCGGCGCTTGTTGCGCACCTTTGGGGGGCCGTTCCCGCCGATTTTCTCGCGGTAGACAATGCGGCCTTTCGACAGGTCGTAGGGGGTCATTTCGACCAGCACGGAGTCGCCCACGATCGACCGGATGCGGAATTTGCGCATCTTGCCGGCGGTGTATGCAATGATCCTGTGATTGTTCTGGAGCATTACCCCGAAGCGGCCATCGGGCAGGATCTCATCGATCTGGCCCTCGAGGGTGAGAAGTTCTTCCTTCGCCATCTCTCAATCCACCGATCTGGATGCGGACAGTTTCATGATGGCGCTTCGCACCCTCCAGCAGCCGTCCTGACTTGACACCGCGATATCGATGGGGCGCCCTTCGAGATAACTGTCGAAAGTGTTTAGAAAAGCCATTGCGCGCTCTCTGCC
Source organism: Sphingomonadaceae bacterium (assembly GCA_947477745.1). GTDB lineage: Bacteria > Pseudomonadota > Alphaproteobacteria > Sphingomonadales > Sphingomonadaceae > Novosphingobium. The sequence continues at coordinate 37,081 of CANJUF010000026.1, forward strand.
GCCTAGGTGCAAAAACGCCAGACTGGCAATCTCGCCCTGACGCTTCGCCTGATCGGGATTGATCGGGCGCGACCGGGCAGCCGGCCGGAAATTGAGTCGGCGCGGCTTGTTTTCGGTTGGCAAAAGCGTGGTCACTGGCGATCGCCGCCGGGCGCTGAACGAATAGCTGAACAGGATTTCGAGAGTTGCATGACGCGCCCCGTAACGTAAGCGGGAGCGCGAGCGTCTCTCAGCCGCGAGCGCCTACATTCGAAAACTCGCGATAGGGGCCATATGGGGATGGTCAGGGCAACTGGCAACCCTATTGCGCCGAATCCTGCCGCGACCGCAGGCTAGATCAGACGCTCGGGCGCCCTTTCGGAAACGTTGGCCGTGGCGAACCTGGAACTCAGTGCCTTGCCGTCGTTGTCGGCCATCCGGGTAGCCGCCAGCCGCTCGCGGTCCGACTGCCGTTTTTCGCGGTGAAGGCGTTCACGCTTTTGCCGCTTGGTCCGCCGCGTGAACCAGGCGAAGCCGATGCCCGCAAGCACGCACAGCAGGGCAACGAGAGCGTAGATGATATGCTGGCGATCCATGATCCGTCCTGTATGGCAAGATATTCGTCGAAAACCCTTTTTATCCGGCAATCCGACTTTGCGGTGCCGGATAAGGCTTTTTGAGCGGGCTCGAAAACGACGGACCAGTGCGAAGCGAAAGCCTGCTCACAGCTTCTGTACGCGCCGACTGGTTAACGCTTGGGCCTTCGCCCAAACAAAGATTTCAAGTTATGATCGGGAGCTGGTTGAGCCTGTCCATCACTTCATCGATCGGCTCGACAACAGTGACGCTTCTGCCTTCGCCAAAACGGATGCGGGTGCCATCCGCGACTGGCGAAATATACGTGAAGCTGCGCGTTCACGCCCGTGAGTGGACAGCATCGAAGCTGCGCCCAAAGGTCTACGGCCAGCAGATCGACGTCTCGGTCCAGCACACCCAGATCAGCATTCTGGCGGCGCTGGAGATGGCCGAGAGGCGGGTGATTGAGTTGGGTTAGGTTGTGCCGCAACCTGCGGCGAAACCTTCGTCCGCTCGGCCAGGAGTTCAGCATAGCGAAAGCGGCGTAGTCATCACTAACCCTTATCGCGAATTGCAATCGCCTCACCGTCCCCACCGCTAACGGCTATCTGGAACGACCCCATTACGGATGTTGCCCAAGAGGGGCACCTTGGGGCTATGATCCATCCTCCTGGCTGCCAGTCAGCAGCATGACATGTCAGTGTTTTTCCACGACGCTGAGGATCTTATGTTTGCTCTCGGTATGACTGCGCCGAGATCGACCCGGACACGGGGTAGGAAGCCCAGAAGCATATAGCGCTTGCACCGCAAGCTCGCCGCCCTAACATCAACCCCCAGACGAGGCCGACACTCCGCTAATCTACGCCGCGAGTTGTGCCAAATGTTCTGACGACGGACACTCGCAGTGCCCTTCGATCCCGATCGATCAGAACTCGAAACGAACGCCGACTTTGATTTGGTAGAGCGACTGGCGCGCCTGGTTCTGATTGACCACGTCTGGCTTCGAGAAGCTCGAATAGCGGTACTGCGCGCAGGTCTGCGTCGGCGCCGAATTGACCACGCCCGTGCCCGGCGCGGTCGCCGTCGGGGTCGCGACCGTCAGGCACTGCACGTTTACGACAGGCGCAAAATAGGCGAAGTTGACCTGGCGCTGCACGCCCCAGTCGCTGTTGAGCATGTTGAGGAAGTTTTCGACATCGGCAAACACGCTGATCCGGCTCGAGCCGATAAAGGTCGGGATTTCCTGCTCGAGGTGGAGATCGATCTTCCACACACTCGGCGAAGTGCCAAGGTTCTTCGGAGTGATCGCGCCGCGATGGCCGTCTAGCTTCGATCCGCTGATGAATGCATCGAGCGCATCGCGGGTTGCCACCGAGTCATAGCTAACTTTCGCATCGTCGATGCCGCTGGGCACATAGAGCAGATAGCGCGTGTTCGAACCGTTGGTTCCGAATACAGGAGATCTCACGGAATTGGTCGAGCCCGCATCACGCATGGTATAGCTGTAGGGGCGGCCCGTGCGCCACTCGCCAAAGATCGAGAAGCGGGTCTTGTAGTCGCCGAAGAAGGCATGGTCGTAGTCGATATTGAACTTGGCCGAGTTCCTGACCTCGTAGATCGAGCGACCATAGGCCGCAAGGTTCGGATCGGCCATGGCGGCATTGCCATAGAGCGAACCGGGCGTGGCTGAGGTGATCGGGTTCACGTCCTTGATATTCTGGTAAGTGTAACTCGCACCCAGCCCGAGGCCGAAATCGAACCGTTTGTCGAACCGCGCGACAGCGAAGATCGAGCGGCCCTTACTGGTGCTATTCAGCACCAGGTCCTGGTTCACCTGATTGGTGTCGCCGGCAAGGATGCCTTGCGTGGTGCGGGCATAGCGCGGGCGGCCATCGGGCAGCGTGCCGATCACCACCGATCGGGTATCGATGTAGGTGTTAGCCGCTTCGGTCCAGCCGTAAAGCACGTCCGCGCCCACAAGCCAGCCGTCGCCAAGTTCATAACTGGCCGACAGGGTCGCGCGCCACAGCGCCGGCAGATCGTAGCCGGGCGCGATCGCTGCGACCGGCGCGGCCGTTAAGGAAGCAGTGTTGGTGGTGAGGAACGTGTTCACCACGGGTGCAAAGGTTGTCCCGTTGATCGCGGTCAGCGCGGCATTGCAGAACGCTGCATCGCCGCTGTTGCACCCAGTGGCATTGCGAACGATATTGACCGAATTGGTGAGCTGTCCGGTGTTCGAAAATGAGTTCGACAGGAACACGTCGGGAGCGCCGCCAGCGAATTTTCCGACGCCGCCGCGAATGATCAGGCGATCGGTGGCATCCCATTCGAAGCCGACACGCGGCTGGAACGTGCCCTTGCCATTGAACGTGTAATTGTTGGGGAAACCCGCGCGCGCGAGGAAGTTCAGATTGGCAGGAACCTTCGAATTGCTGCCTTGTAGGTCATAGCGCGCACCGATGCTGACCAGCAGCGTATCGTTGACCTGCCAGTCGTCCTGCAAGCCGAAGTTGTACTGCTGGGTGGAGAAGCGGGCGGCAGCGTCGTTGGCATCGAGGCTCGGCACGGCCTGCTGAAACTGCACGCTGCTGGCCACGCCGGCCTGAAAATCAGCGATCGAATCGAAGTATACGTCGCCGATCGCGCGCTGGAGGAACAGGTTGAAGGTCTTGGTCCGGCCGAAGCCGATCAGGCCCTTGAAACTGTGGTTGCCAGCTTCAAGCCGTGGCGTCAGCTCGATATTGAGGTTGGTGTTGTTCATCTCATTGGCCTGGCGGCTGATGTCCGGGCCTAGGAACAAGCGGGGGTTGGAGGTGGTTGTATTGCCGCAACTCGTGAAGCTGTTTCCGCCCGTGCCGTCGGTGATAGAGACTGGATCGGTGCAGACGCCGAACTGCATGAAATCGCCGCCGAATGAGTTCTGGCCGCGGTTGTAGTCACGGTAGGAAACGCGCAGATCGGTCGAGAACGTATCCGACCAGTCGGAAAACCAGTGAAGCGTGCCGGTGTTGACTTCTTCGGTCAGTTCGTAACCGTTCGATTTCAACCCATAGGTTGGTCCGGTCAGCGAGGTGTTGTTGCCCTGCGAGAACTGGTTGGAGCCGACATTGCGAATGTAGGTCAGCGAGACGCGGTTGTTGTCACCGAGGTTGGCGTCGAGCTTGGCGGTAATTTTCTCGTCGGCTTCCTGCGTGCCGTTGAACACGCCGAGCGCGTCATAACCGTATTTGGACTGCGCGATCGCCCCGATCTGATCGACGAGCGCGGTGGTGACGCGCGGGACCGGGGTGGCGAACCCCGCATCCGACGGACCTTCATCGATCGGCTTGCCTTCCTTGGTGCGCTGGTAGGCAACCGCGAAGAACAACTTGTCCTCGATAATCGGGCCGGACAGGAACGCGCCATAGGTCTTGGCGTCGAAGTCGAGACGCACCGGCGCGCCGCGGATCCTGTCGCCGGTCAGCTTGTCGTCGGTGTAGGTGTAGAAAGCCGATCCGGTGAAATCGTTGCCGCCCGAGCGCAGCACGACATCGACCGCGCCGCCCTGGAAATCGCCTTCAGAAATGTCGAAGGGCGCGACCTTGACCGAAAGCTGCTCGATCGCATCATAGGGCACCGGACCGCGATTGGTCGGCAGGCCGCCGTTGTTGAGACCGAAATCGTCCGAAAACTGGATGCCATCGACTGAGAAACGGTTGAGCCGACCGTTGTTGCCGGCGATCTCGATCGTGCGGCCGTTCGATGCGTCCATGCTCACGAACGGATCGCGGCGGGCGGCATCGCGGATGTCTCCGGCCACAGAAGCCACGCCTTCCAGCGTGGTCCTGTTCAGCACCGTGATCGGCCCTTGCGAGGTAATGCGCGCGCCGCTCAGCCCCTCGGCGGTAACGATGATTTCGTCTGTCGGTTCAAGCATGACCGGCAGGCGGAACGGCTGGCCGGCCTGGAGGAACACGTCGGTGACCTTTGCATCCGCAAAGCCCGGTGCCGAAACCGTCACCGTGAATGGCCCGCCGATACGCAGGTTGCCTGCATTGAAAGCACCGTCGCTGCCTGAGGTGGTGGTCGAGCGCGTGCCAGAAGGTTCGTGGAGGATCGTCACGCTCGCACCGGCAACCGCGTTTCCGCCCGAATCGACCGTCCCGCGAATCGAGGAGGCAACTTCTTGCGCCGAAACCGGTGTCACGAACGGCGCAGTGAATCCAATCGAAGCCACGCCTGCGGCGAGCAAATACTTCAGATGCATGCTTTTTCCCCTGTAGCCGAGCAAGGCAGATGCGACAATCCGCCGGAATTGCTGCAACTGCTAAAAGCACCTGTAAATGACAATTTGCAGACAGTCGCCAAAACAGTGGATTCTGGTTCGGCGAGTATCCCCAGGCAACATGGGCATAAGAATCGGTGGTTCGATTGGTGGCCTTGTATGGATGTGGGCAGCCACTGACATGATCGGTCAGGCTGTCCGCTTCCCACGACAGCCACGCCATTGCAGACGTTCCGGTTACGACAACAAAGCGGACATTCGAATTGAGATGCGTAAGATCGGCTAGTTGGTATCGAAGTCAGGTAACTTCAGACGGTTTTCCCGAGCGCAAACGCGATGCTGCATATTACCGGTTAGCAAAATTAGGTAGACTTAGGCAGCGCGCTCAATTCCCGGAAAAATTATCGACGCATGGAGATTCCAAATCGATGAACCCCCGTCCGCCCGCAGCCGAAGTAAGGCTCGTCAAGGAAATCCGCGTCAGTCAGGGTTTCCCTGCATTGTTCACCAGGATGGTGACGTCCCCGATTTCCTCCCTCACCTGCGCAAACGCGTCTGCCACGGCATTTCGGTCACAAACGTCGAATGGCGCCGCATATCATACTTGGAAATGCATAACCTCTCTGCCGATGCTCTCGGTAGGACAGCATCGGTCGATGTCCTTGCACTGCCCTGAGTTCAGGCAGCTTCCCACGACTTCTCGGCCATTCGGCCTAGTCGGGGCGTTCGCCGAAAGCGGTCGTACGATAGCGAAGGCAGAAAGCTGAACGAAAGGCCAGTTTCGGACTTTCAACTGCGGTGAGGGATTGTCCGCTTTTGTCAGCGAAATCTGACCTACATCAGAACCACCATTCGGATTACGTCGGGCGAAGAATGGAAGTAGTAAAACGGGAAAGGGGTCTTGCCATCTACTCCGCTTATTGCCCCGGCTCATACCCGGCCATCTTTTGAAAGCACCCTCGACACTATTGAGCGCGGCGAACATCCCTCCGAAGGCGCATGAATGCAAGCCGGTCACGGCAATAGCGGCAATGAACATGCCATTTAACGCGCCTGTCTGGCGCCGGGTCAGAGGCCCTCGACCATGAACGCGCGGTAGGGCGCCGCTCTTTTGCGGTGCGCGATGGCCTCCTGATACTTCGGGCTATTGTACCATTTCAGCGCCGTGGCCCGGTCCGGGAACCTCAGCACGACCGCCCCGTCGGGTGTTTCGCCCTCGAGGCCCGTGATTTCGCCATAGATGGCCAGCGCTTCCAAGCCTTCGGTGCGCGGACCGCTGGCGTTGATGTCGCGATAGGCCTGCATGGCCGCCTCGTCCTTGATCGGCTCCTCGCGAGTGAAAATGATGTAGGTTCCCACGGCTTCGATCCCCCGTCTGAGTTGTTCCAGTTTGGACAAGATCGTTGCCTTGCAGGGTGGAATGGCGCAAGCGACGACTGCATTTCCAAGTCGCCATTCTTCACTCGAGAATGGCGGCCAGGACGAGACGCTGCTTGCCACACGGGTGAGTTTGCTCCTGCCTGAGGTCTCCCCTGCCTGATAGGAGCAGGCGCTGCACAGGCTCGATATAGATTTCTCTTTGGGTCAGTCTCTTAGTCTTCAGTCCCGTCGATATTGAAAATCGATTTGCCTCATCGGTCGAAAATCGCCGGCCGGTTCATGCATTCGAGCCAGCCGCCGTCGACCACGATTTCCTGCCCGGTGATATAGCGCGCGGCATCGCTGGCGAGAAAGGCAAAAGCAGCCGCGATGTCTTCGGGTTCGATTACCTTGCCCAGCGCATTGAGTTGGGAAAGGCGTGTCCGTGCTGCATCAGTGTCGCGGTACACCTGCATCGACATCGGGGTGAGGGTATGGCCAGGCGCGACGCCATTGACCCGGATGCCGTCCGGGCTGAGGTCGGTGGCGACCGAGCGGATCAGCCCGGTCAGCCCATGCTTTGCGGCGTTGTAGGCGTGGCCGCCTACGGTGCGATGTGCGGCAATGCTGGTCGTCGCCAGCAACACGCCGCCGCGACCCGCCGCCTGCATCGCGCGCGCGGCGTGCTTCATGCCGTAGAACACGCTGTTGAGCAGCACCGCGATGGCGTTGCTCCAGTCCACGTCCTCGATGTCCGTGATCCTTCCGCCTGGCCCGATAATCCCCGCGTTGCAGACCATAACATCGAGCCGGCCGAGTTTCTCGCGCGTCGTCGAGACCAGATTTGCGACATCGGCTTCACGTGTCACGTCGGCGGTAATGAACAAACCGCCGATATCTCTTGCCGTGACCTCGCCCCTATCCGGACTGATATCCGAAAGAACGACATGGTGCCCGCCGGCAGCCAGTGCGCGCCCGGTAGCCATGCCTATGCCTCCCGAACCGCCGGTAACAATCGCAACCTTTCCGCTACTCGCCTGAGACATTTGGGTCGTACCTTCCCTTTTGCGGAGTGCGCCGCGCGCTTGCATATGACCTACATTGCGTTGGCGAAAGCGATACGTCTAACAAATTGAGCCATACAAGTGGGAAGCTGGCGGCCCGAGAGGTCCTGGGAAATTCGCGGCATATGCGCGGCAGATTGCTCATGCCTTGCGAGCCAAATGGCTATCACCCATAGTTGTGAGCGCAAGAGACAGGAGCCAACATGCGGGCTTGGATCATCGTGGCAAAAGGTGAACCCCTGGATGTTCTCGATCAGCAAGAGCGGATGCTCCCACCGCCGGACGTAGGCCAGCTTGCCATTCGCGTGATCGCCTGCGGATAGGCCCTGCCGGACGTGGCAATGTGTCCCGGCACCTATTCGTTGACGCCGGATACACCTTTCACTCCCGGCCTCGATTTTGTGGGAACTGTCATCGCCGCCGTGTAGGACTGTACGGACTTGCGGGACATCTTTCATGCTGCTGACTGGCAGCCAGGAGGATGGATCCAATGACCAAGGAAGACCGCGATATTCAGCGCAAGCTCTAAGTGCTGCGCCATGCTGAGAAGACTGGCCATGTGGCCAGGAC
>CANJUF010000027.1 GCA_947477745.1 Sphingomonadaceae bacterium
GGCTGCAGCTGTTCGCCAGCTTCGCCATGCTGATGAACTTCCCGCGCTTCAACAAGATGAAGGGCATGGGCCAGATCGTCACCTGGTCGATCCGCGACGAGACGCTGCACTGCGAAGGCGTGATCAAGCTGTTCCACACCTTCGTGCAGGAACGCGGCTGCCTCACCAGGGCGGTCAAGGAAGACATCATCGATTGCTGCCAGAAGACCGTGCGGCTGGAAGACGCCTTCATCGACCTGGCGTTCGAGATGGGGCCGGTGCCGGGGATGACCGCCAAGGACATCAAGCGCTATATCCGCTACATCGCCGACTGGCGGCTGCGCCAGCTTGGCCTGCCCGAGATCTACATGGTCGACGATCACCCGCTGCCGTGGCTCGCGCCGCTGCTTAACGGGGTGGAGCACGCCAACTTCTTCGAACAGCGCGCGACCGAATATTCGAAGGGCGCCACCCGGGGTGACTGGAACACCGTCTGGGCGAACTTCGACCAGCGCCGCAACGCCAAGGCCAACGACACCGAAGAGACCGACGACGGCAGCGAGCCGGACATGTTCGGGGAGCAGGCGGCGGAGTAGGGGGGAACTGGCGGGGATGGATTGGCTGGGCGATGTAGTCTCTTCGGAGTTTCTGTGGGGTACCGTCTTGGGGGTCGCTCTGTCAGCGTTTACCTCATGGGTGTCATTAAGGCTTCAAAAGCGTGAACAACGGAAGACCGTTGCGCTCTTTTGTCGAGATGCAATCCTCAATATTTCTGAATATGTAAGGTATTTACAGGACCATCGAGATAGAAGTCGATTGATACAAAGCGATTTCTTAGATTTAATTGATGTTGAAGTTCAAGTATGGGGTAGAAATAGGGAGCATTTAGTTGCCTTTTCTGATGAAGTAGTCCGCAAGAAAGTCAGGAATTTTTTCACGGAAATATCGACGCATGTAGTTAAAGCTCGATTTCCCCTTCAGTAATTTAATCAAGCGCACAATGCATCCAATGTTCAAGAGGAGGAATCTGTTAAGCAGACGCTTCAAGGGCTCGCAGCCAACCAGCTTTCTCAAGCGCACAAACATTGCGACCGGCTACGAGAGATATGCGATGGCAAATCGGGCCTATGCGATCAGCTAACCTAGCTCCTACGTTCGCGAGTTGATTTGTTCTCTTGGTTTGTTGATCAGTTAACACCGATTACCGATCTCCATTCCACCTTTCCGCATAGCCTTCGCGCACTAGCACCTCGCCAAGGCACTCGTCGTCGCGTGTAGCGCGTTCCCCTCCCGCTTGCGGGAGGGGTTAGGGGTGGGCATGGCGGGGCGTTGGAGTTGCCCACCCCCGGCCCCTCCCGCAAGCGGGAGGGGAGAAGCAGGCCAACCCCGCTGCGACTACGCGGCTACGCCGTGAGTCTCGCGACCCTCCCGCAGGCGGGAGGGTTGTTCAAGGCACAGCTATTCTCCAACCGCAGGCTGGAGGGGAGATTAGTGACGCAATTCTTCAATCGCCTCGGCTATCATCAAGACCACACCCTCCACATTCTCCATCACATCGCGATTGGCAAAGCGCAGCACCCGGTATCCGTGCTCGTTCATCCAGCGGTCGCGGGCTTCGTCTCGCCCGGACTGCACGTCGTGCGAGAAGCCATCGAGTTCGATCACCAGCCGATGCTCGCGGCAGAGGAAGTCCGCGAACCACGGGCCCACCGGCATCTGGCGGCTGAACTTTACGCCAAGCTGACTTCGCGACAGGCGCTCCCACAGGCTGCGCTCGGCGGGAGTCGCCGCATTGCGCAGGCCGCGTGCGCGCCGGGTGTTGCGGGGTTTCCAGTCGGGCATGGCCGGAGAATGCCCACCCCCTGCCCCTCCCGCAAGCGGGAGGGGAGAAAGCAGGAGCACCCCCGGCCGCTGTTGCTGCGCAACGCCTTCGGCTCCTCGTAAACGGGACGGATTTCACGTTCTGCGCACCATCATCGGCATAACCGCAAACCCTAGCTGCCCCGCCAGTCCGATCGCGCCCGCAGTGCTCGCCATCCCGGCCAGCCACGCGCCGACGCCATCCCCGATCACCACCGCCAACAAGGCCTCGCTCGCCATCAGCAGCAAGAACGCCAGCGCCCCCATCGCCGCAGCCTGACCTGCCGAGGCAATCGCGAACCGTCTCACTGCCCACCCCGCCGCGAGCCATGATGCCGCCAGGATCACCGGAACCTCGATCAGCACCGCTGCCGTCTCGCCGATACGCGGCGCCAGCCATGTCACGCGCAGCGCGCCGATCACGAACGCGAGCGCGAACACCGCGCCCCAATATGCCAGTGCCGCCTTGATCGTGCGCATGCTCGCCAATCGCCTCCGCTCGCTTCGCCCGTGCCTTATCAGACACACCTCCGCCCCGCACAGCTTTGCGCTGCCGGGTGCGGCATGGGGAACGATGACCGGCGCGGGGTTGCCGCATTTCTTGCCCGGACTCGGCGACGCCTGGGTACTCGCATTCAAGGTAGCATTGCGCCGAGATTTGATGCCGCCGGCCGAGGGTTCCCGTTCCAGCTATGACGCGACGGAACGGAGCCATATCGTGGCGGCTTGCCATTGCGAACGTTCGGCTTTGCATGCCGGGACGCCCGCGCCGATCATCTCCCGCGCCCCTGACCCCTTGCGAGGTGCAGACCGCAGGACGGTCCATCCCATGCGCCTGCAGCCGCATCGGACGGGCGCGATGATATGCGATTCGCGCAAGTGTAGGAAAATGGTTTTTTTTGGGTGGGCGGAATTGTCACGTCGCTCTGCGTAAAACACTCCGGTCACCCCGGCGAAGGCCGGGGTCCAGTTTGCGGCGAGAATGGCCTGGATCCCGGATCAAGTCCGGGATGACGAATTTCTGCAATCTGGCGCTTTTGTTATTCGTTTGCCCCGCTACTCTCGCCGCCAACAAGAATCGGGAGAGAACCACATGCTGAAAAACGAAAAAATCCTCATCACCGGCCCCGCCGGCCAGATCGCCACGCCGATCGCCAAGGCGCTCGCGAAGGACAACGAGGTGTGGGGGATCGCCCGTTTCAGCCAGCCGGGCAGCCGCGAGGAGGTGGAAAGCTGGGGCGTCACCACCCGCAAGGTCGAGCTGGGTACCGACCAGTTCGGCGACCTGCCTCAGGATTTCACCGTGCTGCTGCATCTTGCCGCCTATATCTCGCCCGGCAACGACTATGAGAGCGCGATTCGCGTCAACGCCGAGGGCGCCGGCCTGCTGCTCAGCCATTGCCGCAGCGCCAAGAAGGCGATGGTAATGACCACCAGCTCGGTCTATGCGCCCAACCCCGATGGCATGCACCTCTACAAGGAGGACGATCCGGTCGGCGACGGCGGCCTGCCCGGCATGCAGACCTACGGCATCTCCAAGCTGATGGAGGAGGGCGTGGCGCGCACCTGCGCCCGCCTGTTCGGGCTGCCCTTGGTGATCGCGCGGATGAATTCGGCTTACGGCGACAACGGCGGCCTGCCGAGCCACCACCTCGAAACGCTGCTGAAGGGCGAGACGATTCGCCTGCGCTCCAATCCCAACGGCTACAGCCCGATTCACGAGCGCGACATCGTCGATCAGGTCGAAGGGGTGCTGTCGGCGGCCTCCGTGCCCGCTGCAATCGTCAACTGGTGCGGCGACGAGGCGGTGAGCGCGCAGGACATGATCGCCTATATGGCCGAACTGACCGGGCGCGAGGCGAAAATCGAGTATTATTCCGCGCCCTTCGCGCAGCCGGGCGTCGCCTGCGATCCGGCCAAGCGCATCGCGCTGACCGGGCCGGGCAAGGTTGGCTGGCGCGAAGGGATCAAGGCGATGATCGAGGCGCGCCACCCCGAGGCGCTTGTTTGAGCACGGACGTTGCGTTCAGGTCTAGTCCGGGCCGCAGGCCCGCAAGCGCGAACGCGCGCCCGAGCTTATGCGAGGAAAGCCAAGGCGGCGGATGCCGCCGCCGGCGCTTGAGGCCAGACCAGAAACGGATCAGACCGCCATCAGCCCGCCGCCGTTGAGGTTGACCGCCTGGCCGTTGATCCAGCCGGCTTCCTCGTCGCTGAGCAGGAACGACACGAGCGAGGCGACGTCCTCCTCGCTGCCGTGGCGGGTGCTGGGGGTGGACTTGAGCATGGCCGCGCGTTCGGCCTCGCTGGTGTTGATCATGATCGCGTCGGTGAGGATCACGCCGGGGCACACGCAGTTGGCGCGGATGCCTTCGCGCCCCCACCGGTCGGCAACGTGGCGCATCAGCCCGTTGAGCCCGGCCTTGGCGATGTAATAGCTCATGCGCATCGGGGCCGATCCCTTCGATGCGCCCGACGAGGTGTAGACGATCGCGCCGCCGCCGGTCCTCAGCATCTCGGGGATGGCGAAGCGGCTGCACAGGAGGTGCCCGCGCAGCGAGACCTTGTGCATCCGGTCGAACACCGCGAGGTCGGTGGTGACGCAGTCCTTGTCCTCGAGGTTACGCTCGCGGTCGGTGGCGTTGACGTGCATCAGGTCGAGCTGGCCGTATTCAGCCACCACCCGCGAGATGGTGTCGCTCACCGAGGCTTCCTCGGTGATGTCGAAATGGAGCGCGAGCCCCTCGCCGCCGTCGGCCTTGATCGCATCGATCAGTTTCTGCGCGCCCGCCTCGTTGACGTCGGCGACGACGACTTTCGCGCCTTCGCTGGCGAGCCGCCTTGCCGCCATCGCGCCCATCCCCGTCGCGCTGCCCGCGCACAGCGCCACCTTGCCTTCATGCCGTCCCATCTCCGCCTCTCCCTTCGTCGCATCCGGCAATCTGGCCGGGAACAAGTGCGGCGACAAACTCTTTCGCACAGACCGAACGATTATGAGGAGTACATTATGAAAGTTCGAACTTCATCCTGTCTGCTGACCGCCGGTCTGGCGCTGGCTCTTTCCGCCTGTTCGTCGGAGCAGCCCGCTCCGGCCGAAACCGATGCGGCTGACACCAGCGGCGACGTGATCGTGGAAGACGAGCGGGTGGCGCCGGTCACCCCGTCGGCAACGGCGGAGCCGATGACCACCGGCTCTCCGACCGCAACGCCGACTTCGACGGCAAGCCCCGGCATGCCGACCGGAACGCCCACGCCGGAAAGCACAGGTACGGCTTCGCCCACTCCGATGCGGTAATTGCCAGACCGAACGGATTACAAATTCATTCGGCCGGCAGCAGGCGGGAGTGGGGCGCGCACTTATCGTTCTGGCGAAGAACGGTATGAATGTACGCCAACGCTCCCGCCGCTGGCGGCACAGCCAACCGGCGCGCGTTACTTGTCAGGCGAGCAAGGTACCCGGATTGGGCATCGGCTCGCGCTTCTGGGCGTTGATCAGCGAGAACACGCAGCGCACCGCGACCAGCACCGCCACGCCGATGATCAGCAGGAAGCCGACCAGCACCAGCATCAGCAGCACGCTGATGAACGAGCCTACCAGACCGATCCAGAAGGTGTTGATCAGATACTGGTAGTGCGAGACCTCCCATTCCTCCTTCGGCTCTGACTTCCAGACGTAAGCGAGCACCACGCCCACGATCGAGGTCACGCCAAACACGAACGATGAGAGGTAAAGCAGGCTGATGATGGTCGGCTGGTTCAGGTCGAACTGCGAAGCGGTCGAAGCCGTAGTCGGAGCAGGCTGGCCGCCCGGAGGAGGGGGAGGCGGCGGGCGTTTACTTCCGGCCGGCGTGGCCGAGGGCATCATGCTGGCGGGCGGTCCTTCAAGGCTGCCCCGATCATCGCCCTGGTTCATTGCGTCATGTCCCCGCTGTTGCCGATGGCCGGGTATACCTCACCAGGCGGCGCGAGTCATCTCGCGGATTGCAACTCGCCTGCGCACCAGTCCGAGCGCCTGCCGCGCCACGGCTCGGCCAGTCCCTCGGCAACCAGCACCGCGCCCAGACTGCGTCCGTCCCGGCTGACGGTGCGGAGCAGCCGTCCGTAGCGGTCGCGCTCCCGGTTTCCCGCGACCAGTTCGATGCGCCCGATATTGAGCAATGCGGCCAGCCGCAGCTTCGCCCGCTGGCCGAGCGCGGCCTCGCGCGGGCAGCCGGCCTGCGCGGTTTCGGGCGCGTTGATGTCGGCCACGCGGATCTTCTCGCCTTCGAACCAGAAGGTATCGCCATCGACCACGCAGGTGACGCGCGGGGCGCTGGTGCACAGCGTGAAGGCGGCGGCGAGGACGAGCAGGGTGGCGGGCATGGCGTGCCTGCCCTGGCCACATCGGTGTTAAAGCGCATCCGGACAAACACCTGCCCCGAGGTCCATTTTGGAGCAAAAACCTACGCGTTTGTGCCGAATATCAGCGAATCAGGAACAGCCCCGCCAGCGCCCCGCTCATCAGGTTGGCGAGGCTTGCGGCAGCCAGCGCACGCAGCCCGAGCCGGGCGACAACCGCGTTCTGGCCTGGCGCAAGATTGCCAATCACCGCCATCTGGATCGCGATCGAGGAAAAGTTGGCAAAGCCGCACAGCGTGAAGATCGCCACCGCCTGCATCCGCGCGGACAGTCCCGGCGCATCGGCCAGCGCCATGAAAGCGACCACCTCGTTCAGCACCAGCTTGGTTGCGAAAAACGAGCCCGCCGTCACCGCCTCGGCCCAGTCCTGCGCGCCGAGCAGCCAGAACACGGGAGCGAAGACATATCCCGCGATCTGCTGTGCGGTGATCTCGCCGTATCCGAACAGTCCGCCAAGCCATCCGACCAATCCATTGGCGAGAGCGATCAAGGCCACGAAGGCGAGCACCATCGCGCCGACGGCGGCGGCCAGCTTCAGCCCGGTCATCGCGCCCTGGCCAGCCGCCATGATCACGTTGGCGGCGCGTTCATCGCCGCCCAGTATCGCGATGTCGGCATCAGGTTCGGGCATGCCTGCCAGCTCGGGCGGGTCGGGCATCACGATCTTGGCCATGGCCAGGCCGCCCGGCGCCGACATGAAGGCGGCCGCGACGAGATAGTCCACCCGCACGCCGATGCTGGCATAAAGCGCGAGGATAGTGCCCGCCACGCCTGCCATGCCGATGGTCATCAGGCAGAACATCTGCGAGGCCGAAAGCCGCTCGAGATAGGGGCGCACGACCAGCGGGCTTTCGCTTTGCCCGACGAAGATGTTCGCGGCGGCGTAGAGGCTCTCGATCCGGCCGATCCCGGTCACCTTGCGCAGGCCGCCGCCGATCCAGCGGATCACCAGCGGCATGATCCCCACATGATAGAGCACGCCGATCAGCGCGGCGAAGAACACGATCGTGGGCAAGGCGCCGAATGCGAAGCTCTGTCCCAGCCGGTCGTCGGCGAGCGGGCCGAACACGAACTGGGTTCCTGCGCGGGCATAGCCGAGCAGGCTGGTGACCGCGCGTGCGACCGCCTGAAGCGCAAGATTGCCCGGCGGGAACCACAGCACCAGCGCCGCAAACCCTGCCTGAAGCGCGAAGGCCGCGCCGACCACGCGCAGGCGGATCGCCTTGCGGTCGTCCGAAAGGAACACGGCGAGCGCGAAGATCAGCGCAATGCCCGCTGCCGAAAATGCCGCTTCCCGCAAATCGCCTGCCCCTGCTTAGCCAGTCCCGAACGCTAGGGAGCGATGATCGCTTCGCCTAGTGCATTTCACGCTTCGTGCGGTTATGGGCGCTGCCATGACCAAACCGCACGATTCCGCCCAGAGGCAATCGGGGCTCACCAAGGCCGAGACTCTCGTCGAGGCGCTGCCTTATCTCCAGCGCTATGCGGGCCGCACGTTTGTCGTGAAATACGGCGGCCACGCGATGGGCGATCCCGAGCTTGCGCTCGATTTCGCACAGGACATCGTGCTTCTGCAGGCCGTCGGCATCAACCCGGTGGTGGTCCACGGCGGCGGGCCGCAGATCGGCGCGATGCTCAAGCGCGTCGGCGTCGAATCGCACTTCGTCGAAGGGCTGCGCGTCACCGACAAGGAAACCGCCGAGATCGCCGAAATGGTCCTGTCCGGCTCGATCAACAAGGAACTGGTCGGCTGGATCGCGGGCGCGGGCGGCAAGGCCATCGGCATTTCGGGCAAGGACGGCGGGCTGGTGACGGCGGCAAAGGTCAGCCGCACCTCCAAGGACCCCGACAGCAATATCGAGCGCGTGCTCGACCTCGGCTTCGTCGGCGAGCCCGAGCACATCGACACCTCGGTGATCGAGACGCTGTCGGCAGCGGGGATCATCCCGGTGATCGCGCCAATCGCGCCGGGCAGCGACGGTTCGACTTACAACATCAATGCCGACACCATGGCCGGCGCAATCGCCGCGGCGCTGGGCGCTTCGCGGCTGTTCCTGCTCACCGACGTCGCCGGGGTGCTCGACAAGCAGGGCAGCCTGCTCACCGATCTGAGGCCTGCCGACATCGAGCGGCTCAAGCAGGACGGCACGATCTCGGGCGGGATGATCCCCAAGCTCGAAACCTGCGTCCATGCGGTCGAGGCGGGCTGCGAGGCGGCTGTCGTGCTCGACGGGCGCGTGCCGCACGCGATGCTGCTCGAAATGTTCACCTCGCAGGGCGCGGGAACACTGATCCGGGCATAGCCGGCCAGCGAGCGGGGAGCAAAACTTGCCCCGCCGGCCTGCCCTCGGCTATCAGCCGCACACCTGCCGCCTCAAGGGAGCCGCCTGTGATCCTGAACATGCTGATCCAGATCGTCGATCTGCTGATCAACGTCCTGGTGATGCTCATCATCGTCCAGTTCGTGATCGGACTCTTGTTGGCATTCAACGTCATCAACGCCACCAACGAGTTCATCGTCGCGATTTACCGCTCGATCAATTCGCTGCTCGAGCCGGTGCTGGCTCCGATCAGGCGGATCCTGCCCAATACCGGAGCGATCGATTTCTCGCCGCTCGTGCTGATCCTTGCCTTGCAGCTTATATTGATCGTACTTGCCAATCTGAGGGCCGCAGGATGAGCGAAGCACACCGCATCGATGGCAAGGCATTTGCCGAAAACCTTCGCGGCAAAGTCGCCGAGGTCGCAGCTTCGTTCGAGGCCAGGGCAGGGCGCAAGGCGGGCCTTGCCGTGGTGCTTGTCGGCGACGATCCCGCCAGCCAGATCTATGTGCGCAACAAGGGCAAGCAGACCGTGGAATGCGGGATGAACAGCTACGAGCATCTGTTGCCCGACGCGACGCCCGAGGCTGACTTGCTGGCGCTGGTCGACACGCTCAACAAGGATCCGGCGGTTGACGGCATTCTGGTTCAGCTTCCGCTGCCCGGCCACATGGACGAGCAGAAAGTGATCGCCGCGATCGACCCCGACAAGGATGTCGATGGCTTTCATGTCATCAATTCGGGCCGCCTGTCGGTCGGCCTTCCCGGCTTCGTGCCCTGCACCCCGCTGGGCTGTTTGATGCTCCTGAAGGACCGGCTGGGCAGCCTGTCGGGACTCGATGCCGTGGTCATCGGCCGCTCGAACATCGTCGGCAAGCCGATGGCGGCCTTGCTGCTGGCCGAAAGCTGCACTGTCACCATCGCGCACAGCCGCACGAGAAACCTGCCCGATGTGGTGCGCCGCGCCGACATAGTCGTCGCTGCCGTCGGCCGCGCCGAAATGGTCAAGGGTGACTGGATCAAGCCCGGCGCGACCGTGATCGATGTCGGCATCAATCGCCTCCCGCCCACAGAAGACAAGCCCAAGGGGCGGCTGGTGGGCGATGTCGACTACGCCGAGGCGAGCAAGGTCGCGGGGGCGATCACTCCGGTGCCCGGCGGCGTCGGGCCGATGACCATCGCCGTGCTGCTGCGCAACACGATTGTAGCGGCGCACCGCAATGCGGGACTCGATCTGGCCGAGGACGCGATTTGAAGCGTAACCTGTCCGCCTTTGCCCTGATCGCCCTCGCGTTGGCGGCAGGGCCGGGCGAGGCGCGCAAGCGGCAGGTCAAGGACGCCACCAACCCCTCTGCGCTGATTGCCGCCGAGATCGCTTTCAACCGCATGGCGCAGGAAAAGGGACAGTGGACCGCGTTCCGCAAATT
Source organism: Sphingomonadaceae bacterium (assembly GCA_947477745.1). Taxonomy (GTDB): domain Bacteria; phylum Pseudomonadota; class Alphaproteobacteria; order Sphingomonadales; family Sphingomonadaceae; genus Novosphingobium. The sequence goes on from CANJUF010000027.1 coordinate 9,983, forward strand.
CGCGGCGGAAGATGCGGTGATGTTCGCGCCCCAGCCGGTGAACGGACAGCAATGGCTCAAAGGCCGCCCGGATCCGGCGCAATCGTTGCAATGGCAGCCGCATCGCGTCTGGTCGAGCTGTGACGGCGAATACGGGATCACCTGGGGCGCGTGGCAGAACGCGGGCAAGCAAGGATGGTTCAGCACCGTATGGCGGCGCGATGACAAGGGTACACTGAAATGGGTACTCGATCAGGGAGGCGACATGGCTGCCGCGCCGCCCGCGCCTGAGATGATCGAGGCCAAGATCGCCAGTTGCAGCAACAAGACGGCGATCGAACCTGCGCTGGTGCCGGTACCACCGCCGGGAACGCAGGTGCTGCTGAGCGAATCGCGCGACAAGACCTTGCGCTGGGTCACGCGGGTCGAAAGCAACGGCAGCCGCTACTACGCGCTCGAATACTGGAATGGCAGCACGTTCGAGCGCCCGGTCGCTAGGCCCGTCCCGGCGCCGTGACATGACCGAGCTGTTCATCTCGGCCTTCATCACCCTGTTCGTGGTGATCGATCCGCCCGGATGCGCGCCGATCTATGCCGGGCTGACCAAGGGCGCGAGCGCGGCGCAGGCGCGCGGCATGGCGGTGCGCGCGTTGCTGATCGCGACCGCGATCCTGCTGGTCTTCTCCCTGTTCGGCGAGGATCTGCTCGGCGCGCTGCACATCGAGCTCGATTCATTCCGCATCGCCGGCGGCTTCATGCTGTTCTGGATCGCCTTCGAGATGGTGTTCGAAAAGCGCACCCAGCGCCGCGAGCAGCGCGTCGAGAAGATGATCGCCACACCCGAGATCGAGGACGTCTCGGTGTTCCCCATGGCCATGCCGATGCTGGCGGGGCCGGGGGCGATTGCTGCGGTCATGCTGCTGATGAACGAGGCCAGCGGCCTGCAGCAAAGCCTTGTCGTGCTGGCGGCGGTGATGGCGGTGATGATGGTCGGGCTGATCGCCGTCGCGCCGCTGATGCGGGTGCTCGGCGACAAGGTCGAGGCGGTGATCACGCGCCTGCTCGGCGTGCTGCTGGCCGCGCTTGCCGCGCAATATGTGATCGACGGGCTGAAGGGCAGCTTCGGGATCTAGGCCCGGCAGCGTTTGCGCGCCCGGTCTACTGCAGGGTGCTCGCGGTGTCGTCGTCGCTGTCGCCGTGGCCGAAGAACTGCAGCAATTGGATCAGCAACTCGCAGCGCGCCGACAAGTCGCTCGCTTCCAGCAGCGCCTGCTTCGAAGCCGGATCGAACGGCACGATCTGCGACACCCCGTTGATGAGCGCGGCATCGTCGAGCCGGGTGACCGATTCCCAGTCGACCGCATAGCCCTGCGCATCGGCGAAGCGGCGCGCTTCGCGCTCGAACCCGGCGCGTTCGACCGCGGCGAGGACCTGCCCGGCCGGCTCCTCGAGCAATTCGGCCTCGACCTGGCGGAACGGCGTCTTCGCCTCGAGCTCGCGGATAATGCGAAACCGCATCTCGCCTTCGAGCACGATGTTGAAGCGCCCGTCCTGAAGCGCCTCGACCTCGCCGATCCGGCCCAGCGTGCCGACCGAGAACAGCGGCGCGCCCTCGACCGGCCGCTGCGGCTGGATCATGCCGATCCGGCGGTCGCGCGCCAGCGCATCGCTGACCATCGCGCGGTAACGCGGCTCGAAGATATGCAGCGGCAATTGCAGCCCCGGATAGAGCACCGCGCCGGGCAGCGGGAAGATCGAGATGCGCTGGCTGGACATTGGCCTAGCCGAACAGGATCAGCGAGAGGCGGCGGCGCGTGGCGGCGACCCACGGATCGTCGAGCCCGATAACCTCGAAGATCTGCAGCAATTTCGCCTTGGCCGCGCCCTCGTTCCACTCGGCATCCTTCGAAATCATGGCGAGCAGGGTGTCGGCCGCACTGTCGCGCTCGCCGGCGGCGAAAGCAGCGGCGGCAAAGGCGAACTGCGCCTCCATGTCCTCGGGCGCGCCTGCGGCGGCCTGGCGCAGCGCCGCCAGCTCGCCATCGTCGGGACGGGCCTTGGCCAGTTCGAGCGCGCCCCGCGCCCGCTCAATCTCTGGATCGGAGGCAAGCGCCGGATCGAGCGCGGCCAGCGCCGCGTCCGCCTCGTCAAGCCGGCCCGCCATGGCGAGCGCACGCAGCAGTCCGGCTTGTGCGGGCACGCTGGTCGGCGCCATTTCGGCGATCTGCGCGAAAATGCCCGCCGCGCGTTCGCCGTCGCCGCTGGCAAGCACTTCCTCGCCCATCGCGATCAGCGGCGCGAGATCCTGCGCGGGTGCGCCGCCGCCTGCTCCGCCGGTGACGGGGAGCTTTTCAAGCAATTGGTCGAGCACCTGGCGAAGCTGCGATTCGCTGCGCGCGTTGGTGAGATCGGCGACCGGCTGGCCCTGGAAAATCGCATAGACCGTAGGGATCGATTTGACCTGGAACTGGCCCGCGATGAAGGCTTCCTCGTCGACATTGACCTTGGCCAGGATCACGCCGCGATCGGCATATTCGGCGGTGACCTTTTCGAGCACCGGGGTCAGCGCCTTGCACGGCCCGCACCATTCCGCCCAGAAATCGAGCACAACGAGATTGGTCATCGAGGGCTCGGCCACTTGCTGGCGGAACCGTTCGACTGCTTTCTGCTCGTCGATATTGAGACCCATGCTGGCCAAGTTCGCTGCTCCCGTTGCCTGATTTCCTATCGGCCCCAATTTGGGCCTTCGCGCCGATTTGTGAAGGTGCAATCGACTCGCTGCGAGAATGCGCGGTCTCCGGCAGAGTGCGGGGTGCTTTTCCCCTTGCGGGCACAGTTTGCCGGTGCTAACCGCGCGCCTCACACCCCAGCCAACGCGTGAATGCGAAGGCTTCAGGCGTCTTGAGCGGGCGTAGCTCAGGGGTAGAGCACAACCTTGCCAAGGTTGGGGTCGAGGGTTCGAATCCCTTCGCCCGCTCCAGTTTTCCTAGAGAAAACAACGGTTTAGGAAATAGCCGTTTTCAAAAATCCTAAAATCCACCATCTTCGGATCATATTCGGATTCATCGGGGGGGTAGTCGGATTTTGGGAAAAGCGGGTCTCAAAGAATCTGCGTCGGCTGCAAAGCCAGCAACAGACGCCAAGAGCGCTCCCAAGGGAGCCGTCACAGATAGCAAGACGTTCCGTGATGGATTGATTTACCTCTACCAGCGTGCGGATTTCAAAAAGCCGACCTGGCTCTGCCGGGTTAAGGTCCCAAACGGCTCGGGCTACGTAAATCGCAGCACCGGCACAGGTGACGAGCATCAGGCATTCAAATTCGCTGATGACCTCTACAACCAGCTTCTGGTCAAATCGCTCACCGGTGAGGCGCCACCTGCCAAACAGATGGGTCCGGCAATTAAGTCCTATATCGAGCGGCTAGAGGCTCAGCCGCACAAGCTATCCATCCACTACAAAATACTGCTGCTGAAGCGGATCAAGCCATTCCTTGAACGTAAGAGCTTCGATGATCTCTCGACGTCTTTGCTCTCGAAGGTGGTCGATGAGCAGATTTGCCGAGCAGCTATCCTAGCTCCGCAAGTGTCCGATTTGCCGCAGCAACCACCTCGGGAGCGAATGAGTCAGCATATTTAACGACAACCGCCTCGAAAGAAGCGTCCAACCTGCCCATGTCCCGCAGGGCTTGCAGTCCCGAAGTCTTGCCACCTTTCAGAACGCTGCCCGAGACTGCGGTTACAATGTCAGTCTGGCTAATCTTGCGTCGCAGGTACGTCGCCCTCGAGGTTTTGCCCTTCTCCTGACCTTTGAGGTATTCATAGGCATGAAGGGCAGTCCACAGCGCCTGATCAATAGCAGCACCTGCTCCATGCTTAGCTGCAGACATCTCCCAATATCGACCAAGTGCTGCATCATGGACCTTCTGTGCGGTCGCAACGTCCTTTCCCGCAGCCAACTGGGCTTGGGCGTTGTCGATGATGTTTTTCAGCTCTCTCAGCGTTTTGCACTTCTCAACAAAAGCGAGAGCATTAGTGTTGTTGGTCATTGTCCCCCATCCATCACTGACTGATACAAGCGACGCTGCGATCCTAGGAATGCAGCCCTCGCCTGATCGATGCCGCCAATCTTTGCCAAGCCGTCGTTGATATTGCCATATTTCACGGCAATCAGCTGCGGCAGCTTCTCTCGATTCAGCTCATCAACGCCCAACTCGACGTATTGAGACAGCACGAAATCAACGAATTCCTGTTGGCGTTCGTCCAGTTCGCCATGAATGCCACTGATCGTCGCTTTGACCCGTTCAGCCCTTGGCACTGTGGGTTTGTTGTAGGCGACAAATTGCAGCACATCGAACAGGTCGCTGTTCTCGGCCTCGATGATTGACTGGATCGCTGCGAGATTGTCCCTGCCGAAGCCAGCATCCTCCAAGCGGCCCAGCAAATTGTTGCGGGTCTCTGGGTCTGACCAAATTTCACGAAGTTGGGCTTCGTCCTTCAGATATTCGGGCAGGCTAAGGGTATCGTACAAAAGCTGAATGAACTGAGCGGCGGACAGCAGCTTGCCATCGGGGCCGACAAAGTTGGTCGCCGTCATGTGTTGGATCAGCCGCTCTTTGCCATCGGCCAGTTTGATGACGATCCTCTCTGGCTTCTCGTCACCGCCAGTGTCGCCGCCGCCCCCCGTTCCACCAACGTCTCCGCCGCCGCCAGTGCTGCCCCCCGTGGGCTCAATGGGATCGCCATCCCATTCGGGATCGTTGAACAGGTGGTGGGCCTTCACGAAGTCGTAGATCGTGAAGTAGTCCTTGCCGTCATAGAGACGAGTGCCTCGACCTATGATCTGCTTGAACTCGATCATCGAGTTAACGGGCCGCATAAGCACGATATTGCGGACATTGCGGGCATCAACACCCGTTGATAACTTTTGCGACGTAGTCAGGATTGTCGGGATGGTGCGGTCATTGTCCTGAAAATCCCGAAGGTGCTGTTCGCCCAGGGCGCCATCGTTAGCCGTCACCCGATGACAGTAGTTTGCATCAGGCACCTTCTTCACCTGATTGATCATGTCTCGGATCATCAGGGCGTGTTCCTGCGTCGCACAGAATACGATGGTTTTCTCGTTCGGCCCGATAGCATCCATGAACACCTTCACCCGCTTGCGTTCCCGCTCGGGGATGATGATCGTGCGATTGAAGTCCTTTTCCTCGTACCGCTTGCCTTCCTCGACCTCCCCTTCAATCACCACGTCATCGGGAATGTAGGTGTAGTCATCCATGGTCGTGGCGATCTGCACGACACGGAAGGGCGTCAGGAAGCCGTCGTTGATTCCTTCCTTGAGGGAGTAGACATACACTGGGTCGCCAAAATAGCGGTAGGTGTCGGCATTGGTCTTGCGCTTAGGCGTGGCCGTCAGACCAAGCTGCACGGCAGGCGAGAAATACTCCAGAATCCCACGCCAATTGCCTTCATCGTTGGCCCCGCCACGATGGCATTCATCGATGATGATGAAATCAAAGAAGTCGGGCGGGTATGCGCCATAATTCGGCTGGCCAGAACCTTCGCTCATGAAGGTCTGAAAGATCGTGAAGAAGATGCTGCCGTTGGTCGGCACATAGCCCTTCTTGTTGATCTCGCTGGGATCGATGCGAACGCAAACACCATCATCGAAGGCCGAAAAAGCGTTGAAGGCTTGGTCGGCAAGGATGTTGCGGTCCGCCAGAAACAGGATGCGGGGGCGGCGCTTGCCATCCTTCTGCAAGGTCCAGCGGCTATGGAACAGCTTCCATGCGATCTGGAACGAGATGAGCGTTTTGCCTGTCCCCGTTGCCAGCGTGAGCAAGATGCGCTCCTTGTCCTCGGCCACTGCATCCAGCACCCGATTGACCGCATTTTCCTGATAATAACGGGCAGAAACCAAGCCGCCCTTGTCCTCGAACGGAATACTGGCGAACTTATCCCGCCATTCGTTGGCCTCGGCAAAGACCATCTCCCATAGCTCGTTAGGAGTTGGGAAAGCGGCAACATCGGCCTCCCATCCCGTCTGCATATCCATGCCGTAGATTTTTTGGCCGTTGGTCGAGTAGCCGAAACGGGCAGATAGCTTGCCGCAGTAGTTTTTGGCCTGTGCCACCCCCTCCGTGTGCGGGGCATCCCACTTCTTAGCTTCGACCACCGCCAGCTTGCGGTTGCGGTATTCTAGAACGTAGTCGGCAATGTCCTGCTTGCCACGCTTGCCGCTGCCCTGAATGCGCCCCAGCGTGATGACTTCACGCCGGACCTTGCTACCCTCAACGACACCCCACCCCGCTGCTTTCAGGGCGGGATCGATGTGTTCTGCACGGGTTTCGGCTTCGTTCAGGGACATGGTTTGGCTCTAAAGATTTCCGCTGAAGGCTTGGTGAAGGACAGACTGCCGCAACTCGTCAATTGCCGAAGATTTCTGACCCATGATGAGTGTCATTTGCCCAATCTTTTCACCTAATACCGAAAGATCGTTCACAATCTCACGCTGTACGCAAACAGGAGGGATCGGAACCATCACAGACGATAGAGCCTTTTGATTAAGACTGCTGATGCTTGCCCCGTCCCCGCTTGCAACTAGTGCTTTCCGTACCGCTGATGATTTCATGAAGTGCGTCAGATATTCAGAATCAACCGCATCTGAATGAGGCCGAACACGAATCGTGAAGCCTGAATGTGAGGTTTTCCCCTCGACGCCCCGTGCCAGAATGCAGCGGCCTATGAGTTCTTTGTTTCCGTTGGAGCGAACAACAAGAATGTCATGGTCACGCAACTCGTAGGCTTCGCTCAGGCTGCCTTCAATCTGGACTTCGTCCAACTCATCAGGTGTCCAAAAGTTGTTTTTGAAGTCGGCCACGCCAACAATCTTGATCACTTGACCCTTGCTGCTTCGGGTGAAATTCAAGCCATTCTTAAAGTCAGCAATCGAGGCCAGCGAAGCCATCGGCGCATCTTGACATCGCTGCGCCAGAAGATCGTCGAAAGCATTAGCAAACAGTTCTTTAGCGTTCGCCAGATTCCGTTCAGCATTAGACTTGGCCTTAGCGGCGGCCTCGAATGCCTGATCGAGAATGCCAACGATCCGCTGTTGTTCGGCAATCCGTTTCGGGAATGTGACAGGCATGTTTTCAAAATGCCTTTGCCGAAGGCTTTTGACAGTTGCTCCTACCGCAACCTTTTGAAAGTAAGTGTGAAAATGTTCGAGGTAGTAGAACAAATAGTCCCCTAAAAGGTGACCTCCAAAACCGTGGATTGCATAGGCTCTTTGGTGAAGGTCGAATTTGCCCACATACTTTTTGGGTCTGAATTCTGCCCCCTCACCAGCGATGATGACGGCTTCACAGTCCAGTAGGTAGCGGTTGCTTCGTTTCGGAGTTTTCGAACGATCAAAAAAGGCGAACTCACCATTCGGATCAGCATCCTGCGTGTTCGAGCTGCCGCTCTGAATCGTACAAAGCTCTCCAAGAAGAGCGTCTTGCCACCCCGTCACAGTAGGCCCCTGATCTGCTCAAGGATATCGGCGCTTTCGGCATCGAGGGTGGCAATGTCATCGAGGATTTCCTGCGGTGTCCGCAGAGTCACTTCCTCGCCGCCATCAGGGTTCTTTACCGATAGGTCATAGGTCCCATGATCCACATCAGAGATGCTGACAGTCCATGACTTCGGTGACGGTGCAAATCCCTTCTGAAGTTCAATGAACTCTGCCAGATCGTTGGCATTCAAGGGGTTGGTCTTGCCAAGGCTGCGACCTGGGTCGAGCTGGTAGTACCATACCTTCTCGGTCGGTTTCCCCTTTTCGAAAAACAGCACGACCGTCTTCACACCGGCACCGGGGAAGGTCTTGGCGGGGCAATCGAGAATGGTGTGAAGGTTGCAGCTTTCGAGAAGCAGCTTCCGCAAGCTGACCGAGGCATTGTCGGTGTTGCTGAGAAAGGTGTTCTTGATGACGATGCCTGCCCGTCCGCCAGCCTTCAGCGATTTGATGAAGTGTTGCATGAACAGGTAGGCGGTTTCGCCCGTCTTGACCGGGAAGTTTTGCTGGATTTCCTTACGCTCGTTCCCCCCAAACGGCGGGTTGGCAAGGATCACATCGAAGCGGTCCTTCTCTTGAATGTCGCTGATGTTCTCGGCCAGCGTATTGGTATGGACGATATTCGGGGCCTCGATCCCGTGCAGGATCATGTTCATCGTGCCGATGACGTAGGCTAGCGACTTCTTTTCCTTGCCGAAGAACGTCCGCTTTTGCAGCGTTTCCACGTCCTGCGTGGTGAGCGTCTTGGTGTCCTTCAGGTACTCAAAGGCTTCGCACAGGAAGCCTGCCGATCCAGCGGCGGGATCATAGATGCGGTCCCCGATCTTGGGGGCCACGACCTGAACGATGGCACGGATCAGCGGACGGGGGGTGTAGTATTCCCCACCATTGCGGCCCGCATTGCCCATGTTCTTGATCTTGTCCTCATAGAGATGGGACATTTCGTGCTTTTCCGCCTGCGAACGGAAATGCAGCTCGTCCACCCGATTGAGGATTTCCCGCAGGTTGTAGCCGCTGTGGATCTTGTTCCGCAGCTCACTGAAAATCTGACCGATCTTGTATTCGATGGTGTCGGGGCTGTCGGCAGTCTGGCGGAAGCGTGCAAGGTAGGGGAACAGGTCACGGTTTACGAAGTCGATCAGGTCATCACCCGTCAACGCATTGACATGGTCAATCTCCCCGTTGGCCTTTTTGGGGGCGGCCCATGCCTTCCAGCGGTGCTTCTCGTCCAGAATGGGCATGTAATACCCACCCGTCAGCTTCGCCGCCGTCTGGCGGTCCGTCTCGAGGTCGTCGAGGTACTTCAGGAAGATGATCCACGAGGTCTGCTCGACGTAATCCAACTCGTTCTGGCAGCCCGCCTCGGTCCACAGTGCGTTGTCTATGTTTTTGAAGGAAAGCTCGAACATCAATCCCCCTGAATCGCCGCAGGCCGACGCTAAAGGAGATATGCCGCTTTGCAGCAGGCAAGTCCATCAAGGCGGGGCGTCAGACGACGAAATCGCATTGCCGCTGCCGCTGTAATGCCTCCATAACGATTGGGGCATTATCTCTCTGATTCACATACAGATTGAAAGAGTGACGGAACATGGCAGCAAATCGAGTTGGACGGAAAGTGCGTCCTTACCTTCAAAAAGCCAAGGATTCCGCCTTTCTCGCTGTTGAGGTGTATAACAAGCCCGGCACCAGCTTTAAGTCAGCAGCATATATTGCCTTGATGACTATCGCTTGGACTTCCCTCTTCCATGCCATTTTTATCAAGAATGGAAAAAACCCGTATCGGAAGGCAAAAAATGGTCGATATGAAATTATCGATGGTGATTATCGACATTGGGAGCTGAAGGAATGCACGAAGCAATACTGGAAGAATGATTCGGAAAACCCGATCAGGAAGAACGTTGAGTTCTTCATTCCCTTGAGGAACAAGATTGAACACCGTCACATTCCACAGATCGACCCCGCCATCTTCGGAGAATGCCAAGCCCTCATTCTGAACTTTGACAACCTGATCGGAGAGCATTTTGGAGTGAAGCACCAACTCCGAGAGGTGCTGTCATTTTCGTTGCAGATGTTTCCGAGCGGTGAGTCCTTCGGTCAGGCGGCCAAGAATGACAAGCAGGCAAGCGAGATCAAAAAGTTCATCGAAGATTATCGTGGGATGCTCTCCACCGAGGTATTGGGCAGCGGCCAATTCGCCTTCAAGGCCTTTCTGATTCAGGTCGGCAACCATCAATCCACCGACGCACTGCCGATACAGTTCCTTCAACACGACCAGATGAGTGAAGATCAGCGGGAGCAGTTCGACAAATTTGCTGTGGCCGTGAAGTGGAAGACCGTCAGGGTTGCCAACGATAACCTGATGAAGCCCAAGGACGTTATTCGACGTGTCGCACGGGCGGCGAAATGCGCATTCTCGCAACATGACCATCAGAGAGCATGGAAGCGACACAACGTTCGCCCGGCTAGCAAATCCTCTTCGCCAGAGCTGACGAATGCGAAGTACTGCGTCTACGACTCCCTCGGCAAAGGGTATGGCTACACCGAGGAATGGGTGCAATTGCTGATCGATGAGATCACATCGGCGAACGCCATCAGCAATACACCCCAACCTTTACATGACCCTGCATGAGCCATATTGTCCAATAAAATCAGATACCTCTTTAAATGAAAGAGACCATCTTCGGATCGTGTTCGGATTTTAAAATGCAATATAAACTATTGATATTATGATACAATACATCGCTTCGACTTTTGCCAAGGTTGGGGTCGAGGGTTCGAATCCCTTCGCCCGCTCCAGTTTTTCCCGCGTTCGCGATGAATTGCGTCGCTTGCCCGGCAGGCCGCGCCAGTCTGCGCGCGATCGCACGGCGGCAATCTTGCCAAGTTCGCCGCGGCAAATTACACCTCTGGTAAAGGGCAGAGGCATAAGTTGTAAGCATGTCGGCGATTCACACCGTAATTTTCGTCATTTTGCTTGTCGCAATTCTGGGATTCTTCCCGGTGCTCGACGGCTGGAGAGACTGGCGCCTGACCAAGCATGTCAGGGCCGAACAACGCGAGCTGATGAAGCATGCCCGGCGGCACTGGCGCCGCTCGTTCATTTGGACGGTGTTTCGACCAAGCGCGTACCGCGCCTGACCGACCAGCGCGACAGGCACATCCACCGCCAAAGCTGATCCTTTTCTGATCCACGTCATCGGCAGGCCGATCTGCACCCTGGCCGGTCTGTCCTTGACTCTGCCCCGCGCTTGCGGATGAACCAGCCGGCTTAAGAACATTCACGAGACGGGAGAGAGCATATGCCGACAATGATGGACATGACCGGGCAGGTCGCGCTGGTGACAGGCGCGGGCGGCGGGCTTGGCGGCGCCAGCGCGGTGCGTATCGCCGAACTGGGCGCCGATGTCGCGCTACTCGATGTCTCGGCTGAGGCGCTCGCTGGCACGGCCGAAAAGGTGCGCGCGATGGGCCGCAAGGTGCTCGAACTGCCGCTCGACCTGACCGACCGCGCCCAGTGCGCTGCCGCCGTGGCAAAGACCGTTGCCGAGTTCGGCAGGATCGATGCCTTGTGCAACATCGCCGGCGTGCTGCGCTGCGGGCGCAGCGAGGATATCGCCGAGGCCGACTGGGACATCGTGATGAAGGTCAACCTCGAGGCGCCATTCTTCTTGTCGCGCGCTGCCGTGCCGCACATGATCGAAAAGGGCGGCGCGATCGTCAATGTCTGCAGCACCGCGGCCTTCAAGGCGCAGGGCTTTTTCTCGGCCTATTGCGCCAGCAAGGCGGGCCTGCTGCACCTCACCAAGACGATGGCGGTGGAATATATCAAGACCCCGATCCGCATCAACGCGGTCGCGCCGGGCGGCATGGATACGGCGTTGGCGGGCGAAGCGCATCCTGCTTTCGCGCTCGATCCCGAAGTCGTCGGGCGGCTGGGCAATCCGCGCGGCATGTGCGTGATCGACGACGTGGCCGACATGGTCGCCTATCTCGCCAGCCCGGCCTCGCGTTCGATGCAGGGTTCTTGCGTGGTCGTCGATACCGGCGAAATCGTCTGGTAAAAAATCGTTCCTGTCGGGTCGGCTTTTGGGCCATCCCGGCGGGACGATCAGCCCTCTTGCTCCAGTTCGCGGATGCGCGGCAGAGTTTCCTCGAGAAGCTTTAGGCTCTTCCAGCCCTCTTCGGGTGACAGCCCGCCGAGCAGCGGTTGCAGCGACACGCCCGCATGGTTGGGCAGTTCGCGCATGCGCTCGATCAGCATGTCGGGCGTCCAGGCGACGAACATGCCCGATGCGCGGAGCTTTGCCGGGTCTTCGAGCCCCTTGAACGGCGAGTTTGACGCTTCGCCGGCCTGCGCCGACCACTTGGCATATTCGGTGACGACATGGGCGGCGTGCCGCTCGATCACCTTCCAGCCCTCCTCCGCGTCTTCGCACAGATGGATGCCTTGCGGCATTCCCGGCGTCGGGCGGTTGAAACGGCGCGGCTTGCGGCCAAGCTTCTCGCATTCGGCGATATAGATATCGACGAGATGTCCGCTGGTCGGGCCGAAGCCGAGATCGAACTTTGCCGCGCGGCGCGCGGCGGTGGCGATGCCGCCGCCCACCATCAGGATCTGGTGCGGATCGCGCGTGGGCAGCGGACGCACGAAGATCGGCCGCCCCTCATATTCGAAGCGCTCTCCCTTCAAGGCGCGCAGGATCACCTCGATGCCCTCGTCCATGAGCCGTGCCCGGTCCGCCAGCGGCTTGCCGAACATGGCGAATTCAGACGGGACATAGCCCGCGCCGAGAATCACGCCGAGCCTGCCCTTAGCGATAAGATCGAGCACCGCGATCTTTTCGGCAATGTCGACCGGATCGTGCAGCGGCAGGATGACCGCGCCGAGCATGAGATGAATGCGCTTGGTCACAGCAGCCATGGCGCCCGCCAGGGTGAACGGCTGGGGCAGGTATCCGTCGTCCGAGCCGTGATGCTCCATCAGCAGCAGACCGGCGAGGCCCTTCTCGTCGGCCCAGCGCGCCATGTCGACCGCGGCGGCATAGAGATCGGGCACCGGCGTGCCGAGATCGGGCGCGCGCATGTCGAAGGCGAGCGAGACGGGATGATGTTTCATGGTGCGGGGTCCTCTCCTGGCCAACCATGCAGTATCGCGTGAGCGGCGACAACCGGCTTGCAAGGCAGGCATCACACGGGCGATACGATGGCAAACCGATCGAGAGAGGACCGTCCATGGACTTTGCCGAATATGCCACTCGCTACGAATGCATCGAGTTCGCGCGCGAGGGCGGCGTGCTGGAGATGCGGATGCACACGCGCGGCGGCCCGGCGAAATGGGGTACGACGCTCAAGAGCCTCCATGCCGAACTTGGCGACGCCTTCGCGCGGATCGCACTCGACCGCGAGAACAAGGTGGTGCTTTTGACCGGCACCGGCGACCTGTTCATCACCGAGTTCGATGATCAGGAAGTCTCGCCCGAAACCGAAGTGTCGCACATGTGGGCGCGCATCCATCAAGAGGGCATGGAGCTGCTCAACAACCTCCTCGCCGTGCCGGTGCCGATGATCGCGGCGGTCAACGGCCCGGCGACGATCCATGCCGAACTGGCGATGCTGTGCGACGTGGTGCTTGCTGCCGATCACGCGGAATTTGCAGACCTTGCCCATGTGCCGAGCGGCACGGTGCCGGGCGACGGGGTTCATGTCGTATGGCCGATGCTGCTGGGGCCGAACCGGGGGCGCTATTTCCTGCTCACCGGTGAGCGGATCGGCGCGGCGGAGGCCAAGCAGCTCGGCATGGTCGGCGAAGTGCTGCCTGCGGGCGAACTCATGCCGCGTGCGCGCGAAATTGCCGCGAAACTTGCGGCGCTGCCCGGTCCAATGCTGCGCCATACCCGCGCGATCCTGATCCGCGAGCTGCGCCGCAGGATGATCGACGAGCTTTCGGCAGGCCTCGCCCAGGAGGGGCTGGGCATTCTTTCGTGGGGTGCGCCTTAACGTGGCAGCGACGCAGCCAGCACCGGCACATCGGCCAGTGCGCGCATCGCATCGTTGAGGTGGGTGCAGCCTTCGGGACCGCGTAGCTGGCGCAGCACCTCGTCGCGGATGTCGCCGAGGCTCGAGCCGACCAGCCGCTGAGTATTGTGGATTGCGCCAGGGCACTCGGGGAATGGCAGGATGCGTGCGTCGGGTTCAAGCGAAAGCACTTCGAGCGTGTCGGGATCGGCAGTGACGCGCAGCAGGTATTCGTGGATCGCGGTGCGACCGCCGTCGCGCTTCTTGGCGCTGTCCTGAAACGCCGAATCGATCGTCAGCAGGCCTGACGAAGGATCGCGCCACACGTCGATGCGCCGCGCGCGGCGGAAGCCCGGTCCATCATTCTCCGCAAATTCGTGCCAGCCGAGCGGATCGGCAGCGTTGCGCAGCTCGCCCGCATCGGCGGCAGCCACTTCGCTGACATCGCGCCGGAAGGTCAGCCCGCTGTTGCCTTCGGCCAGCCCCCAGCAGACATTGGCGCGGCCCGACATCATTTCCTCGAACTCCTGGTCCGACATGTTGGCGCGGCGATCGAGCATCAGCGTGGGATCCCACATCGACCACGAAATGTTGGAGACCAGCGCCGAGCCCGACAGATCGTCGAGCACGAGATAAAGCGGCACCGCCTGTGCCACCAGTTCGGGCATGATGTCGCGCACGAACATGCGCAGGTGCCCGCCCGCCCGGTGGCCGACGATCTCCTGCAGGCGCGCAGGCTCGGGCGTGGCCGAGATCGAGCGGATGGTCTTGTCGTCCTCCAGCACCGCGCGCAGTTCGGCATGGCCGATCTCGGTTCCGGGCTGGCCGGGCGAGCCGGTGCGGTAATCGCGCACACGGCCGATGAACAGGCGCGGCTGGTCGGTCCCTTCCGGCCAGGATACGTCGATCGAAGTCGTGCGCCGCAGCGAGTTCGCGGGCCGCGGCGGCGCGGGATTGGCGGTCGATCGGGGCGCCGGTGGAAAGCTATGCGTGTTCATGACGAATCACTGTGGCACCTTGTGGCACCACTGGCAAATCGGTTGAACGCTGAGGCGCGGGCGAACGGGTTTCGCCAGTTTCAGCGCAGCACCACCGGCAGCGAGGTCATCCCGCGATGCTCGAGCCCGCCATAGACCGGCGCGGGCTGATCGGGATCGAGCCGCATGTTGGGGAAGCGGTCCATCAGGCCGTTGATGGCGATCACCATCTCCTGCTTGGCGACATCCATGCCCAGGCAGCGGTGCGGCCCGAAGCCGAAGCCCATGTGGTGCTCCTTCTTGCGGAAGATGTCGTAAGCGGTCGGGTTCTCGAACACTTCGGGATCGTGGTTGGCCGTGCCGAGGCAGAGCTGGATCTGCGAATTGGCGGGAATGAACACGCCCGCGACTTCGGCATCGGCCACGCACAGGCGCGGAAACACCGGGTCGGTCGCGCGCCAGCGCAGGCTTTCGTCGACGGCCTGTTCGATCAGCGTGCGGTCTTCGCGGCAGGCTTCCCAGAAGTGATAGTGCGATAGCAGCGCGTGAATGGTGATGCCAAGCTGGCGCCAGGTCGTGCCGCCGCCCGCGAAAATCACCAGCTTGCAGAACGCAAAGATCTCTTCCTTGGTCAGCTTGCGCTTCGAGCCGTCGTCCTCGGTGACGTCATTGTCCATCAGGCTGGAAATGACATTGTCGCCCGGTTCGCGCAGGTTGGTCTCGACCATCTCATCGAGCACGCGGTCGACATACTGGAACGAGGCCATCCGGTCCTCGATCGGCGTATCCGCCGAACCGAACGAACCCCTGTGCAAGTGAAACCGGAAATCGATGACGCTTGAGCCTTCAAGGCCGATCGCCCGCGTGACCACCGCCATCGGCAAGGGGGCGCACAGGTTTGCGTTCAGGTCGCAGCGGCTGTCGCCCGTGCGATTGATCCGGTCGAGCAGGACGTCAACCGTGTCCTGGACGAAGCGCGCGTTCCACCAGCCGAGCACGCGCGGGCGCTTGAACAGCGGCTGGGCCGTGGCGCGCAGCCGCTTGTGCTGCTTGCCGACCATCGACAGGATCGTTGGGCCGATCATCTGGACGATGTTCATCTTCTGATAGCCCTCGGACGAGAACAGCGTGTTCTCGCGCCAGCCGATCTCGTTCGCGCGGTAGGAGTAGAAGGTGAAGACCTTGTCCGCGCCCTTCATGTCGAACGTGCCGCCGGGCAGGCCGAGGTGCGAGCGCATCGTGCCTTCCTGCACCGCGCCCTTCGCCGCCACGGCGTTGAGATCGTCGGTATAGTCCTTGTTCTCTTCCGAACCGGCATTGATGCCTTGCTGGTTCACGTCGAACATCGCGTTGTATTCGGGATTGTCCGAAAACAGCGCGTCCTCGAGATTCCCTGCTGCCTTGGTCGCCATTGTCATTACCTCTGGATTCTGCGGCTAACCGCAGCCGATGTTCACGCTCGTCTGGATCTGGAATTCGCGCAGGCCTTCGACCCCGCGCTCGCGCCCGAGGCCGCTCATCTTGATGCCGCCGCTCGAAACGTAGCTCGACATGAAGCCGCCGTTGATGTTGACCGCGCCGGTGCGCAGGCGGAGCGCCACTTCAAGCGCCTTGGCGCGGTCAGCGCCGTGGACGTGGCCTGACAGGCCGAACTGCGTATCGTTCGCCATTTCGACCGCGTGATTGAGATCGCGGTAGCCGATGACACCCACCACCGGTCCGAAGATCTCCTCCTGCGCGGCGGGGTTCTTGTTATCGGGCAGGTCGAGCACGGTCGCTTCCCAGAAGAAACCCTTGTCCATGTGCGCGGGGCGCTTGCCGCCGGCGACCACAGTGCCGCCTGCCTCGACCGCGGCATTGGTGAAATGCTCGCAGCGCGCGCGCTGCGCCGCGCTGATCACCGGGCCGAGCTGGGTCGCGGGATCGTCGGAGCGCCCGATCTTGAGGGCAGAGACCATCTTGGCCATGTTCTCGAGCACTTCGGCCTTGCGGTCTTCGGGCACGAAAATCCGGGTGCCAAGCACGCAGCCTTGTCCGGCATGCGAACCGCAGACCATCAGGCCCTGCATCGCGGCGGCATCGACCTTGTCGGGCAGGAAGATCTGCGCCGACTTGCCGCCGAGTTCGAGCACCAGCCGCTTCAGCGTCGGCGCGGCCTGCTGGGCAACCTTGACGCCCACCGCGCACGAGCCGGTGAAGCTGACGAGATCGACCGCGGGATGTTCGGACATGGTCTGGCCGCCCGCGATCCCTTCCTCGATCACGAGGTTGAACACGCCCGGCGGCAGGCCCGCTTCCTCGGCCGCCTCGGCAAAGACCATTGAGGACAACGGGGTGAGCGGATTGGGCCGCAGCACTACCGAATTGCCCGCCATCAGCGCGGGCACGACCTTCCAGAAGGCGGTGTAGAGCGGCACGTTGTATGCGGAAATCGCCGAAACCACGCCGACCGGCGACCAGCGCTTGACGCTTTGCACCTGGTAGTAGGGGGTCACCCGCTCGTGCATCGGCACCGGGTTGTCCTCGATCTCGGGCAGCTTGAGGAACATGTCGATGATGTCATCGGTCATGCGCAGCGGGCCATCGACCTGCGCCATCATCACGAACGAGGAGATCGGGCATCCCGCCTCGTCGACCGCGAGCTTGCGCAGCTTGGCCTCGCGGCTGCGCATGGCCTCGCCGAAGCGGGTCATGGCCTTCGCGCGTTCCTTCATCGAAATGCCAGACCACTTGCCCTCGTCGAACGAGCGCCGAGCGGCGACGATCGCGGCATCGACCTGCGCCGCCGATACGCTGGCTACAGTGTCGACCGTGGTTTCGTCGGTAGGATTCTCGACCGCGAACTCCGCGCCCTCGCCCTTGACGAACTTGCCGTCGATATAACCCGAGTGTTCCAGAAGTCCGCTCCCACGAATTCGAAATGGCGAATTATTTTTCGCCTTTGAGATTACCTTTATTGTGCGCCGAGGTCAATCGCGCGCGCGAAGCCTTGCCACCCGGCAAATCTGGCCGCTTCGCGCCGCCTGCGAAATACGGACTCGATGACCGCGCTGAAATCACATATCCCCTGCGCCAGCAACGAAGCGTGGGCAGTTAGCGCCGCGCAATCCGGGAGAGCAACCGAAATGAGTCAGTCGATCACCATTCCTGCCGAGCGTGAGGGGCGCGAGGCTCCAGCCGATCTGGCCGAGCGCCGTGCGATGATGGCCAAGGCCGCCGAGGCGGGCATGATGCCAAAGCCGGTACGGCCGGTTGCCGAGGACGTGATCGACGGCGTGCGCACTCTCAACGTCACCCCCGATGGCAAGACGCCGCGCGGCTGGCTGCTGATGCTGCACGGCGGCGGCTACCGGCTGGGCAAGCCCGAAAACGACACCTGCTTCGCCGAGCGCCTTGCGGACCGCTGCCAGATCGCGGTGGTGCTGCCCGCCTATCGGCTCGCTCCGGAAAATCCGTTTCCGGCCGGTTTCAACGATGCGTGGAAGGCGCTTGTCGCACTGCGCGCGCGGATCGGCGACGCGCCCCTGCTGGTCGGCGGCGATTCGGCGGGCGGCGGACTGGCGGCGGCTCTGGGTGTCTACGCCGCTGCCAGCGGAGGCCCGCGCATCGATGGCGCACTGCTGTTCTCGCCCTGGGTGGACATGACGATTACCGCCGCCTCGTTCAAGGAAAACGCGGAAAGCGATGTCCTCTTCCCCGAGGCATCCGCGCAGATGGCATCCGACACCTACATGCAGGGCTTCGACCTCAAGCATCCGTTGGCCTCGCCGCTGTTCGCGCACATCTCGGGTTTCCCGCCCGCTTTCATCAATGTCGGCAACGGCGAATCGCTGCGCGACGATTCGCTCTCGTTCCACGACAAGCTCATCGAAGCGGGCCTGCGCAGCGAATTGCTCGGCGTCGACGGCATGGAGCATGTCGCCCCGGTGCGCAGCGAAGAGCTGCCTGGCTCTGCCGAAAGCTTCGAGGCGACCGTGGCCTTCGTCAACAAGCTGCTGGGCTGAGGGGCGGGCCATGGCTTACCGCGTCGTCCACTGCGGCACCGGCAATGTCGGGCGCTACGCGCTCGAATCGGTGATCAACAACCCCGAGCTGGAACTGGTCGGCCACTATGTCAGCGATCCCGCCAAGGCCGGCAAGGATTCGGGTGAACTGATCGGGCTTGCGCCGACCGGCATCAAAGCGACCAACGACTGGGCGGAACTTGTCGCGCTGAAGGCCGATTGCCTCAACTATTTCGGCAACAGCACCGGCCGCGAGGACGAGGCGATCGAGGATCTCGTTCCGTTCCTCGAGGCGGGAACCAATGTCGTCACCTTTTCGGGCTTTGCCCTGGCCCATCCGGCGACGACCCCGCCCGCGCAGCGCAAGCTGATCGACGATGCCTGCGCCAAGGGGCAGAGCACCTGCTTTTTCACCGGCATCGATCCGGGCTGGGCGACGACCGATCTTGCCATCGCCGCGCTCGCCGCGGCCGACCAGATCGAATGCGTGCGCATGTCCGAGCTTGGCTATTTCGGCCAGTATTCGGCCGAAATGGCGATGCGCGACTATTTCGGGTTCGGGCGCGACGCCAGCTTCACGCCGGTCTTCGTCGCAGGTGGTTTCATCGAGAAGTACTGGTCGCCCACGCTGTACCAGCTTGCAGAAGTTCTCGGAGTCGAGATCGACGAAACCCGCCTCGTGTGGGACCGCGAGTTCGCCAAGCAGGACATCGAAACCGGGTTCGGCACGGTCAAGGCTGGCACCTGCTGCGTCGTCAATTTCGAGTTTCAGGCGCTGGTCGGCGGCAAGCCTGTGATCATTGTCGAGCATGTCGACTGCGTCAGCCGCGACATCGACCCGAAATGGAACCGGCCCCATGCGCCGGTCGACATGGCATACCGGATTTCGGTGACCGGCAAGCCGAGTTTCGAGCTCGAACTGTCTTACGGCAAGCACAGCGGATTCCTCTCGGGCGCGCCGGTGATGAACGCGATTCCGGCGGTGTGCGCAGCCTCGCCCGGCCTCAAAGGCCCGCTCGACATCGAACGCTACTGGAGCCGGGGGCGTGTCTCGGTATAGCCATATTCCTCAATTATGGGCTTGCCGATGATGGACCAGGACCGCCGCGCATTCCTTGCCGCTACGGGCACGGCCTTTGCCGCCTTGCTGGCGAGCGGATGTGCTGCGCGCAGCCTTGCCGCCCCTGCCGCGAAGAGCCCCTATGGCGCGCTAGCACCCGATCCAGCGGGCCTGCTCGACTTGCCCTCCGGCTTTTCGTACCGCGTGATCGCGCGGCTCGGCGATGCCATGACCGATGGCGGGAGCGTGCCCGACAATGCCGATGGCATGGGCTGCTTCGATCTGGGTGACGGCACCCTGGCGCTGGTGCGCAATCACGAACTCACCGCGCGGCAACAAAGCGGCGCCGCGCCTGCCGCTGGCTATGACCGGACTTCGGCTGGCAGGGTGCTGCACGGCGGCACGACCACGCAGGTGCTCGATGCCATTAGCCTCGCCACCGTGCGCCAGTATCGCTCGCTCGCAGGCACGATCCGCAACTGTGCGGGCGGCACCACGCCCTGGGGCTCATGGCTGAGCTGCGAGGAAGACACCACCCGGGCGGGACGCGGCGTCGAGCGCGATCACGGCTGGGTGTTCGAGGTTCCGGCGAATGCGCCCGGACTTGTCGAAGCCGTGCCGCTCACCGCGATGGGCCGCTTCAATCACGAGGCGGTGGCGGTCGATCCGGCCACCGGCATCGTCTATATGACCGAGGACCGTGACGAGGGCCTGCTCTATCGCTTCGTGCCGAACGAGCCGGGCAAACTGGCAAGCGGCGGCAGGCTGCAGGCGCTCGCCGCGCGCGGCCTCGAGGACAGCCGCAACTGGGAGGAACGGCGCTTGTCTCCGGGCAAGTCGCGGGCCGTGCGCTGGATCGATCTCGACCAGGTCGATAGCCCCGAGGACAACCTGCGCCGCCGCGGTGCTGCCAAGGGCGCGACGCTGTTTGCGCGCGGCGAAGGCATCCACATGGGCCGGCATGAACTGTATTTCTGCTGCACTTCGGGCGGCGCGGCGGGGCTGGGGCAGGTGTTCCGGCTGGTGCCGGGCGCGGACCGGCTCGAACTGTTCTTCGAAAGCCTGTCGAAAGAGCGGTTCAACTACGGCGACAACCTGACCGTGGCGCCGAACGGCCACCTGATCGTCTGCGAGGATCAGTATACCGCTGTCGTCGACAACCACCTGCGCGGCATCGCGCCCGATGGCGGCGTATATCCGCTGGCGCGGCTGCGCACCCAGACCGAACTGGCGGGCGCCTGCTTCTCGCCCGATGGCAGGACGCTGTTCGTCAATGCCTACAGTCCGGCTACGACGCTGGCGATCACCGGGCCGTGGGCGGCATAGCCCTTCAATCCAGCAGCAGCCCATCGCTTGCCACCGGCGCGGGAAAATCAAGCACCGTCAGCGCACCGGGTTTCGCCTCGATCAGGCGCGGAACCATGTTGATCGCGCGCACCGCGTTGAGATCGTGGCATGCCTTGCCCGGCTCGGTCCCTGCCGGCCAGCCGAAGGTGCAGACGATCGGCGGATCGCCGTCGATCTCGACTCTCCAGGCCGGTTCCTCGAGGCTCGTGCGCCAGCCGGGACCGTGATCGAGCCGGGTCGATTGCTCGGTCACCAGCCGTAAGAACTCGCGTCCGCCGGCGCGTGCCGAGAAGGTCCAGCGCACGCCTGCCGCCATGCCCTTGCGCACTTCAAGGCCGCTTGGCGACAGAACGTAATCTTCCGGAGCGATCGCGTATTCGACGTTCTCAAGCGTCACGCCTTGCCATTCCGCGCCCAGCGCATGGGCGATCATCCGGCTCGATTGCTCCATCGAGTGAGTCCAGCCCTGATTGATCGCCTCGGCATGCGCGCCCTCGCCGGGCGGCAGGCCGACGCCCAGCACCTGAATCTGCACCGCCGACGGCCCCGAAGCCATGTCGTTGCGCTGCCACATGCGCAGCTGGCGAATGCGCCCGGTGTAGCCGGTGAGGAAAAGCGGCAGCACGTCGCTGATCAGGCCGGGAATGTTGCCGCCCGCGCACAGCGACACGCCGACCTTTTCCGCCGCGCTGCGCAGCCGGGCTTCCTCCGGCTGGCCTTCGAGGAACCATGCGCCCATGCCGGTGTAGAGGTTGATCCTGGCCTCGAGCAGCCGCGCATAGGCATCCACGTCATAAGTCGCGCCGCACCAGATCGCGGCATCTGGTTTCAGCGCGATGATCTCGTCGAGGCTGGTCGTGGTGATCACGCCGTTCGGCGCGCCGCCGACCAGTTCGCCTGCATCCTTACCGGCTTTCTCGGGATAGTGAACCAGCACGCCCACCAGTTCGAGCTGTGGATGCCCCGCCAGCCTGCGCACGATTTCCGCGCCAACCGCCCCGGTGTAGCACTGCGCAACGCGATATCTTGCCATGACCTTCCCTCCCTGCTGGCATATGTAATTGGTTAGACGATTCGGGAGGGAACAGGAATGCGCTTGAAAGACAAGGTCGCGGTCATCACCGGCGGCACCAAAGGCATCGGGCGGGTCACCGCAATTATGATGGCGCAGCAGGGCGCGAAGGTCGTGCTCACCGGCCGCACCGAGGAAGCCGGGCGCGAAGTCGAGGAACGCATCCGCGAGGTCGGCGGCACCGGCATGTTCGTGCGCGCCGACAACAAGATCGAGGCCGACATTTCCGGCGCGGTCCACAAGGCCGCAGAGGCCTACGGCCCGGTCACCGTGCTAATGAACAACGCCATTGCCAGCGACGATGTCGGCTCGGGCGGAGACAGTCACGTCCACGATCTCGACACCAATGTGCTCGACGAGATCATGAAGGCGGCGCTTTACGGCACCATTTGGGCAAGCAAGGCGGCGATCCCCTACATGCGCCAGGCGGGCGTGGGCTCGATCATCAACATCTCCGCATCATCGAGCGTCGGTTCGATCCCCGGGCGTCCGGCTTACCAGGCCTCCAAGGGAGCGATCAATTCGCTCACCCGGCAGATGGCCTTCGACTATGGCAAGGACGGCATCCGGGTGAACACCATCGTCGTCGGCTTCACCAATACCGGGAGCGAGAACTTCCGCAGGATGCTGTCCGATCCGCAGATTAAGGGCGCTTTCGAAAAGCTCGTGCTGACGCCGTACTTGGGCGAATCCTCGGACATCGCCAACGGCGCGATCTACCTCGCCTCCGACGAAGCGAAATACGTCACCGGCACCATGCTGACGATCGATGGCGGCGCGCTGTGCCACCAGTCGCAGCCCGAGCTTGATTTCGTCGCCTTGCGGGCGCGTGGCTGAGGAGGGACGCTGTTGTCAGCGCCTTCCGGGCGGTGGTTGGCTGCGTTAAAACTCTGCCGAGAGTGCTGCGGACAGGCTCGCCGGACGCCGGGGCGTATATTGCCGGGTCGCGGCAAAGCGCAGCGGATTGCCGAAGGCGAAACTGTCTTGCGTGCCGCCAAGCAGGTTGTCGGCGGCAATGGAGACCCGCAGCCCACCGCCCAGCATGGCCTGAGCCTCGATCCGGCTCTCTACGTAGGACCCCATTGGCCGGTCGATCGCAGGATCGAAGCTCAGCCGCTGCGGCCCGACATAACGCGCGGAAACCTTTAGCTGGGCCGGTACCTCGCCCAGGTGCAGGCTGCCGGTCAGCGCCAGTCTGGCGGTTACCTTGGGGACGACCGGCAAGCGGCGGTCGTCAAGCCTGACGCCCAGCGTGTTGCGCGTCAGGCGAGCGTCGGTGAAGTTTGCGCCCGCATCAAGCCGCAGGTTCGCTGTCAACGGCGCCGCGATGCTCGCTTCGACGCCCGCGATGCGGGCATTTCCCGCGTTTGCGCTCTCGAACAATCCGTTCGGCTCGAGCACGTCGGTCTGCAGGTTTTCCCATCGCGAGACGAACACCCCCACGTCGAGCTGGCCGCCTGTGCCGATGGTCTGCCGCCAGCCGGCCTCGAGCGTCTGCAATTCATCGCTCCTGAGCGTCTCGAGACTGCCCGTCGGCCCGATGTCCGTGCCGCCCTGCCGGAATGCCGAGGCATAGCGCAGGAACAGCAGGCGGCCCGGGCCAGGCTTCCATGAAAGCGCGAGGCTGGGTGTCATGCCCTCGCGGTGCCTAGTGCGCGATACCGGGCCGGTGTCGATCCGCCGCGATTCGATTACGGTGGTGCGGAACAGGCGTGCGCCCCCATCGAGGCTCAGGCCGCTGCCGAGCGGCACGGTCACGTCGCCGAACAAGGCGAGGTCGCGGGTGTCGCGCCGGTCGTCGTCGATCACGGACGATGCGCCCGAGAAGGATTCCAGGACCGACAGCGCCTTTTGCCGCGCTTCCACGTAACTGAGACCGAGCAGCCAGCGCCAGTTTCCTATATGGTCACCGATCCGCGCCTCGCTGTCCCAGACCCGGTAAAGGCGGTCGTCGTGAAGCAGGCTCGGCTGCGCCAGCCCGAACCCGGCCGCTCCCACCGTGGCGTCGAGCGTATCGCCGACTTCGTGCCACGACATGCCGGTGGACAGCGTGATGTCCGCGCCGCTGCCTTGCCGCACGAGCCGGGCTGACAGGTGGCGCATGTCGTTGTCATGAGGTTCGGGCAGTTGCGAGGGCCTCGCCCGCAGGCCGGGCGCATAGACATAGCGGCTATCGCGCGATTCGAGCAGTTGCAGCAGGCCTGAAAGGTCCGCTCGCCAGCCGCCGCCTGCCTCCACCCGCAGGCTGGCGCGAGCGCCGAGCAGGTCGGTCTCGTTGCTGTCGCGGCGCGCGCCGGTGTCCACCCATCCCGCCTCGCGGGCCGCATAGCCGACGAGCCGCAGCCCTGCCGTTCCCGCAACGATCGGCAGGTTGCCGATGGCCGCGCCGTTCCATCCGGCGCCGCCATGCGCCAGACGCTCGCCGCCTGCCGACATGGCCAGCGACGTTTCGTCGAGGTCTGCATGGCGCGAAACGATGTGGTAGATGCCGCCAAGCGCGCCGGTCCCGTAAAGCGACCCCTGCGGCCCCTTGAGCACCTCGACGCGTTCCACGTCGACCAGCCGGATGTCGGGGTCGGGGGCGGCGTAAGTCAGCCGCGCTTCATCGAATACGACCGCCACGGTCGATTGGCTTTCGCCATTGAACGGCCCGTCGGCAATGCCGCGCAGGAACAGCCGGTTGCGCCCGGGACCCAGCGCGGTCATCGCCAGACCTTCGCTTTGCGCCGCGACTAGCGCCGTGCCGCTTGTCGCGGCGGCGGCCTGCACCGGCTCCGGGCGCACCACCGAAACCGCCATCGGCAATTCGCCAAGCGCCGCTTCGCGTTTTGGCGCGGTGACGATGATCGGATCGGCGGCCACCATTTCAGGCACATCGGCGGGGGAAGCAAGCGGCGGCGCTGCATCGCGCGGGGCCGGACCGGCGGCTCGCTCGATGCGCCAGGCTCTTGGCGCGACTTGCCGCGCGGCATAGCCGGTCCCGGCAAGCAGGCGGGCGAGCGCCGCGCTGACGCTCACCCGGCCTTTCACTGCCGGGGTTCGCACCGAAGGAAGGCTTCCTTCCGCGCCGATGGACACGCCTGCCTCGCGCGCAAGCTCCGCGATTGCCTGCGGCAGGCGCGAAGCGGGAATGTCAATCGCATGGCTTGCCGCCGCGCGCGTTTCAGCGGCGCTCGGTGAGCTCCAGGCCAGCAGCCCCGCGGCGCACACCGACGCCCATGAGCTGCGAAAGATCGCGCACTGCCGCTTCGCCATCGCCGATGACCAGAGTTCCCGAAAACCGGCGGTCCCGAAGGCCGGGAGCCACCACCAAGTCGACGCCCGCATAGCGGGAGAGATCGGCGGCGACCAGCGCCAAGGGTGCAGCATCAAAAGAGAGTTGCCCCGATCGCCATTCGCCGATTGCCTCGTGCCCGATCGGGCTGACAATCGCCGAACCTGCGCCCGAATCGTAAGTCATGCCGTGCCCGCGCTGCAGCCGGATCGGCTGGCCGAGCGCGGGCGAACTCACGCGCACTACGCCTTCGGCCACTTCGACCCGCACCTGGCTCGCCGCCTGCTGCACGTCGAACCGGGTGCCGATATCGCTGATTTTCACTTCGCCGACCTTGATCTGCAGTGCGCGGGAGGGATCATGGCGAATATCGAACCAGGCACCGCCTTCGAGAGCGAGGTGTTCCTGATGCCTTCCGCCGACTTCCAGCGAACTGCGAGGCGCAAGCATCACCGACGAGCCATCCTCGAGCGCGATCGTGCGGCTCGCCGAGCCGGTGCGATAGGTCTGTGCGGCGGGTCCGGTGAGCTGCGGCGCGACCACCAGCGCGACCAGCGAAGCGGCAATCGCCGCGCCGCCCCAGCGCATCCAGTTGCGTTGCATGGCCGAGGGCCGTGCGCCAATCTCATCGTCGTTTGCGTGGCCCGGCACGGCGGCCGTCAAGGTGCCGCGGTGCTCATCCAGAAGAGAGCTGCTCAGGGCGACAGCGTCGTAAGTCTCGCGGTGACGCGAGTCTGCTTCGAGCCAGTCGGTGAAGCCCTCCCAGTCCATCGCATCGCTCCCGCTGTTGGCGTGCCAGGCCAACGCTTGGGCGAAAATGGTGTCGTCGTCCCTGTTCATCTTTCCGGTTCCAAAGGCGGATCGGTTCCGCCGGCATGCCCCTGTTGATCAGACGCCACGACCGGGCCAAATCCGCAGTCGATGAGCGAAAATTTCAGTCGCCGCATCGCGACCGCGAGATGTTTTTCCACGCCGCTGCGGCTGATCCCCATGATTTCGGCCACTTCGCCTTGCGAATGGCCTTCAAGGCGATGAAGCCGCAAGGCACGCTGCGCGCCGGGGGGAAGTTCGGCAATTGCCCGCACCAGCAGGCCGGCTTCCTGCTTGCGAGCGAGTTCCTCGTCCGCGCCCGGCTCGAGGTCCGGCCGGTCTTCGGGCGCGGCGTTGCCGCCGCCATCCTCCGACAGCCAGGCATGGTCGCGGCGCATCGCGCGCTGCTCGGCCCTTCTCCTGTCGAGCACGAGGTTGTTCGCCATGCGAAACAGATAGGCGCGCGGATTGCTCACCGGCCCGCTGGGCTGCGACGATGTCTTGATCCAGAGGTCCTGGAGAAGGTCTTCTGCTTCCTGGGCATTGCCGTAGCGCGCCGCGAGAAACCGCAGCAATTGCGCGCGCTGGCTGTCGAACGCGACCAGAAGTCCGCTGCCGTCCGGTCGGTCTTTGCCTTCGAAATTCACTGGCGCGCCTTGTTCAGCCCTGTTTGACGGCGAGAGCCACAAGACCCTGGACCGAGCTTGTAATCGGCTGCTGATGCACCTGAATTTGTCCGGGCGCAAATCCGCCCGCCGCGAGCGCCTGCGCCAATTCGCCCGCATCGAACAGCCGGTGCGTGCCGGCGCGCGCGAAGGCCCAGTTTTCCATCGTCGCGCGCGACGTGACATAGGCGACCAGCCGTCCGCCGGGCCGCAGCAGGCGATGCATCCGGCGTACCATCGCCGCGTCCCAATCTTCGAAATAGAGCACGTTGAGGGCAAGCGCGGCGTCGAACATGCCGCCAGCGAGGTCCAGCGATTCGATCGACGCTTCGAGCAGCCGTGCCCGCCCGCGCAGCCGCTTGCGCGCCGCTGCGATCATGGTATGCGAGGGATCCAGACCCCAGGCCTCGACCGCGGTTCTGCCAAGCAGCATCGACAATGTCGCGCCGGTTCCGCAGCCGACATCGAGCACGCGCTCGCCCGGCTGCGCGTCGAGCAGGTCGAGCGCAATCCGGGTCGGGCGGCGGTTGGCGACATCCATGGCATTGCCGATCAACCGGCCTGCCAGGCCGCGCGGCCTGGCGAGCTGACCGGCCAACCGGCTGGCAAGTCCCATCAGCGCGCCTTTGCGAGCAGTGCCTGGACTTCGCGGCGACGGCCCGCGTCCCACACCGGGCGCGCGGCATCCTTCGGCGCCTTCAATGCCCGCAGCAGGTAGCCGCGCGCGGCGGCCTTGTTGCCTGTGTCGAGCATGTAGTCGCCCATGAAATAGTTCGCATCGAGCCCGTCGGGATCGAGCTTCAGCGCCTCGTGCAGCAGGCGTCCGGCCTTGGCCTTGTCGCCAAAGCCGATCGGCGAGCCGGGGACCTTGTAATAGAGCACGCCCAGGCTCATCGCCGCCCCGCCGTTCGCGGCACCATGATCGAGCGCATAGGCCCTCGCGATGATGTCGCGCGCCTCGGTCGCCAGGCCGAGCTTGTGGAACATGTTCGCGCGGTTGGCCTGCTCGGAGCGGACGATGCCCTGCCACAGCAGCGGATCGGCCTGCCCCGGATAGCGCTTCACGACTTGGGCTGCCTGCACTGCCAGCTTGTCCAGCGCCTTGGTCTGAGTGCTCGAACCGTGCACTTCGTAAGTGATGTGCGCCCAGCCGTCGTTGATGGCCTTCACGTCCTCGGGCATGCCTGCCCAGGCGGCGGCCGGAATGCAGATGGCGAGGACGCCAGCGAGCGCCGCAACAAATGGGATGCGTTTCATTCGGGATTACTCCTTAGCTTTGCGAGAATTCGGCGCGGGCTTTCCTGACCTGGCCCGCGAGACCGGAATCGATGATGCGGGGCGCGATCGCGTTGAGCGCGGCATAGATCCGCTCCATCGCCCCGATGTTGTGGGTTCCGGCCCGAGCGACGATGGCCCGCGCGATCCGCGCTGCGACCCAATCGGGTTCGTCGGCCTTCATCCCGGTCAATTCGAGGAACCGGTTGACCTGCGCAGAGTTGAACGGCGTCTTCGCGGCGCGCGGATTGATGTGCGTGACGAAGACGCCGCTTCCCGCAAGTTCACGGCGCAGCGCTTGGCTCAGCGCGGCAAGGCCCGCCTTGCTGCTCGAATAGGCGGCGAACCAGGGGTAGGGTATCGCGCCCAGCACCGAGCCCACGTTGACGATCTGCCCGCTGCCGCGTTCGCGCATCGGCCCGGCCACGGCGCGCGCCAGCACCGCCGGGACCAGCAGGTTTACTCGGTAGCACATCGCAAGAGCATCGATCGGTTGATCCTCGTGCAGGCCGAAGCGCATCACGCCCGCTATGTTGACGAGCACGTCCGGCGGATGTGCGGCAAGTTCGCCTGACAGGCTGGCCAGCGCGGCGTCGTCCGACAGGTCGGTCAGCACGCTGGCATCGCAGGCGGGGCATTCGGCGCGGTCGATTCCGGTCACGTGTGCGCCCGCTTCGCGCAGCAGCTGCGCAACCGGTGCGCCAAGCCCGCCCGCCGCGCCGGTCATGGCGACGCGCTTTCCTTCAAGCGGCTTCAAGGCTGGGCTCCCCGAGCGGGATCGCGGCGAACACGCCGCCGTAAAGGCGGAACATGTCGCGCGCCATTTGCACGATGGCGCCGCGGTCCGCCGGGTCGGCAAGTCCGTTCACCAAAGATGCGAAGAAGTGCATGTGCTCCTCGTCGAGAGCGCCATGCGAGTTGAGATAAGTGAACGCCTCGCCTGGCAGGCCGAGCCGCTGCTGCACCGCGCTCGCCCCGCGCCGCGCCATTGCGACGCTGACGCTTTCGAGCACAAAGACCATGCCGAACAGCGCCGCGGGGTTGCCATGGGCGATGGCCTCATAGGCGTGCTGCACCATGGCGCGGGTCGCGGGATGCGGATCGCTGGCCCGCACCGCCTGCGCATCGCCGTCGGCGGCTGCGATATCGGCGAGGATCCATTCGTCGTGACCCGTTTCTTCATCGACATAGTCGCCGAGCGCGGCGGCAAGGTCGGTCCGGTGGGCCAGCCGTTCGCGGGCCGCCGCCAGCAGCGGCACGGTATGGCGCACATGGTGCCAAGCCTGCGTAAGGTAGGCGATGTAGGCGCTGCGGTCGATCGCGCCGGCAAGGCCTGCCTGGAGCTGCGGGATTGCCATGAAGCGCAGCCGTTCGCGCACCGTGGCCGCTTCAAGCTGGGTGAAGAACGCGGGCTCGCCACCGAGATAGGCCTTAGCAATCGCGTTGCGCCGCAAACGCCCGTTGCCGGTCAGCAGGCCATTGTCGGGCGTGAAATGCGCCGCTTCGTGCCATGCGCCGATGTGGGCATAGCCGGGCAGTCCGGCATTGGCGGCAGCCACCGCAGCGCCAAGATCGCTGTCCGGGCCCGCCGGAACCAGCAGCGCCTCGGGCAGCGGCATGCCGTCGCCGTACACCATCGCCTGCGCAATACCCGGCTGCGCCAGCAGCGCGGCCTCGACCCACTCGGGTGACACGTTGCGGCCATAGCTGGTGACGATAAGGCTGGACTTGCGTCCCTCGATCCACAGGCGTCCGTGCAGGTCGATCCGGCCTAGATCCCCGGTGGCAAGCGTGCCGACCGGGACTTCGCCGCCGACCGCGCCGAGGCACATCGGTCCGTCGATGAGGATTTCGCCATCGGATGCAATTCGCACTTGGACATGAGAGAGCGGGCGGCCCGCCGATCCCGGCGCCGCGTAGCCATCATCCTCGATGCTGACGACCGAGGCGCATTCGGTGAGGCCATAGCCCTGCCGCACCGGCAGGCCGACTGCGCGCGCGCGTTCGATCAGTTCGGGTGACACCCTGGCGCCGCCGACCGCGACCAGCGTGAGCAGCGGCAAGCGGGCGGCGCTCGCCTCCATCGCCGCAACCAGGCCGCCAAGGTATTCGGGCACGAGAATGAGCGAGGTCGCGTCCGTCTCGCGGATGGTTTGCAGCATGGCCGCAAAGTCCGGTCGGAAGGGGTTTTCAAGTCCGGCGCGCGCCTGCGGCGGACATAGCCAGGTCGCTCCCGCGAGCATCGCCGCGAAGAAGCCGGCGACGGTCTCCAGCAGGACGCCTGGCGGCAGCAGCGCGAGATGGCGTCCGGCATGCCGGGAACCCAGCGCCTCGGTCACCGATCCCGCCACCGACAGCATGTGCCGGGCGGACAGGCAGATGCCCTTGGGCGTTCCTGTCGAGCCCGAGGTGAAGGTAATCCGCGCCGTCCCGCGGGGGAGCGGAACAGGCGCGGTCTGCGTGCGCTGGGCGGTCGTCAGGGGGCGGGCGGCGAAGACCGCTTGCGCGCCGCAGGATTGAATGGCGTGCTGCCTCTGTTCGGGCGTGAAGAACGACGGGATGGAGAGCACGGGCACGCCGGCTTCGAGCAAGGCCAGTTCCAGCACCGCGGCGTCCGCCGAATGATCGCATTCGAGCGCGACAGGTCGGGCATTGCCGAACGCGGCGGCGAGTTCCTGCGTCCGGGCCTCAACTAGATCGGCAAGCCGTTTCCAGCTCACCGGCGGCTCGCCGCAAGGATCGATAGCCGCGCCGTCCGGGTCGGCGGCGGCATGCGCGCGGATTGCATCAAGCATGGCAGTCATGCCGCAGCCATCCTCTGACGGCGCGCGAGAAAGGCGGCGAGCGCGGCCTGGCCTTGCGCAATCTCGCCCATGCAAACCACCGGATCGCTGGCATAATAGCTGCCCCATTGTCCGGCCTGCTCGCCAAGGCGCTCGGCGCGGGCGGGCGCCAGCTGGGTTATCGGCAGGCCGATCCGGGCAAACATGCGCCGCAGCGGCGCGGTGAGCGTGGCGACGGCGACTTCGCCGTTGCCGCCAAGATCATTGGCGGCGCGGCCCCACAGTTCGACCATGGCTAGGGCGTTGTCGGCGGCGAAATTGCCGATCTCGATGATCGCGGTCCGCTCGACCGGCCTTCCGGCAGCCGCGCTCACCAGTTGCTCGACAGGGCAGTCGAGATAGGCCTCAAGGTACAGCGGACCGGAACCGGCCCGGCGATAACCGAGCGCAGCATCTGCGCTCTCGTTTGCCTGAAGCCAGTTATCGTAAGCAGGGCGCACGCTCGCGCCGAACACTTCCTGGTACTTCCTGCGGATCAAGTCGTTTCGCGGCCTGGTTTGCATCGGTGACTCCATGGTCTCGATGCAAGGACGACGCCGTGCGGACTGATCCTCAGTTTCGCGGTGAAGATTTTTTCGAAGGGCGATTCTGGCACGGGTGCCCGCAGATCAAAAATGCGGGCCCAGCCATGTGAGAGACAGGCCGGACCCGCTGAAGAGAAATGCCAATGGTCCAGGTCGGGAGAGTGGGAGAGGAACCGGAACCACTGGCACGAACATTACTAGTCGATCTTCAGCGCGGCGATACCTGTCCGAAGGGGCAAGCGGAAGCCGCGCTTCAATAGCCCGCTTCGATGGCCATCCGAATGGCATCGGCGCTGGTTCGGACGCCGAGAGCAGCGAACACGGCCGATCGATGCATCTTCACGGTCCGCTCGCTGATGCCCAGTTCGTAAGCGATCTGCTTGTTCAGCTTGCCGGCGGCAACGTGCGCGAGAACCTCGCGCTGCCGGCGGCTGAGCGAGGCGATGCGATCGTGCGCCGCCTTGCGCCGGGCATCGTTGGCCCGCGCGACGTCTTCGGCAATCTCGATCTGCGAGCCGAGAAAAAACTCCAGCTCGCCGGCCGCATCGAAAATCGGTGCGACCATCACCGCATTGCGGAAGGGCGTGCCGTCTTTCTTGTAATTGAGGATTTCGACCATGGCCGGCTGGCGGCGGCGAATATTGCTGCGCAGCGTCTCGGTGAGCCACGGCTCGGTTCCCGGGCCGGAAAGGAACCGGCAATTATGGCCGATGATCTCTTCGCGCGCGTATCCGGTGAGCTGGACGAAAGCATCGTTGCATTCGACGATGGGATTGTCGGGCAAGCGGGGATCGCTGATCACGGCAGCTATGGGACTGGACCCGATCATCGCGGATAGTGACATGATCCGCATGCTCTAGACCAGCAAAGCAGGCAGGCAAAGTGCCCGTTTGGACAGGTTGGACAGGTCTGCCCGCCGCGCCAGAAGTGAAGCTCAGCAAGTGGCCCGCGCTTCCGGGGGTCATGCCGCCTCTAAAGCCTGGACGAGATGCGCTCGGACAGCTCGGCATTGCGAGCGATGCGCGCGCTGGCCCGGATCGTGGACCCGTCTCAAGATGGAGAGACAAAGATGAACTTTCCTGCGCCCGCCGGCGATTTCGAACTGACACGAGGCAAGCTCTTCGTTCCCGATGAAGTCCAGCAAGCCGTGCGCACGCTGATCGGCTGGGCCGGCGACGATCCGGACCGCGAGGGGCTGGTCGACACGCCCAAGCGGGTCGCGCGCGCGTGGAAGGAATATTGCCAGGGCTACGACAGCGATCCGGGCTTGCACCTCGAGCGCACTTTCGAGGAAGTGGGCGGATACGACGAGATCGTGCTGCTGAAGGACATTCCCTTCCAGTCGCACTGTGAGCATCACATGGCCCCTATTACCGGGACCGCTTCGATTGCTTACCTGCCCGGCGCACAGGTGGTAGGGATCTCCAAGCTGGCCCGGGTGCTGCACGGCTATGCCAGCCGGCTTCAGGTGCAGGAACGGCTTACCGCGCAAGTCGCCCAGGCGATCTGGGAGCGCCTCAAGCCGCAAGGCGTCGCAGTGGTCATCGAAGCCGAGCACGGTTGCATGACTGGCCGCGGCGTCAAGACGCACGGGGTTTCCATGATTACAAGCCGCATGCTCGGCTGCTTTCTCCAGAATACCGACAGTCGCAAGGAAGTGCTGGCGCTGATCGGCAAGTGCTGAACCGATGAGGTTCGCGATTATCGGCGCGGGCATGGCAGGGCTTTCGTGCGCCGACGTATTGCAAGCTGCAGGCCATATCGCGGCGCTCTTTGACAAGGGACGCGGACCGGGCGGCCGGATGTCGACCCGGCGGATGCAGACGCCGCTTGGCGAAGTATGCTTCGATCACGGCGCGCAGTATTTCACCGCGCGCGATCCGGCTTTCCGGAATCTGACCGGGGCGTGGCACAATGCAGGGATCGTAGCGCCGTGGCCGATCGCCGCCCCCGATGGCTGGGTGGGGGTCCCCGGCATGAGCGCGATTATCAGCCGCATGGCCCACACGCACGATGTGCACTGGGGTCAGTTGGTGACGGCGGCAGAGCAGTGTCCTGCCGGTTGGCGGCTTACTCACAACGGGGAAAAATCGGGACCGTTCGATGCCGTGATCGTCGCAGTCCCTGCCGAGCAAGCCGCGCCGATCCTGTCGCTGCGCGATTTCGCCATGGCGCGATCTGCATTACTTTCTCGTTCGCAGCCCTGCTGGACCGGCATGTTCGTGTTCGATCGGCCGCTCGGCACTCTGCCGCCGGTGATGCGGGAGCGCGGCAATATCGCCTGGGCTGCTCGCAACAATGCGAAGCCCGGTCGTGCGGGACCCGAGGCCTGGGTGGTCCAGGCGAGCGGGCCATGGAGCCATGATCATCTTGAGCTTGCGCAGGACGAGATTGCCGCGCTTCTCCTTGGCGAGCTTCAGAAAGCCGCGGTCTGCGAAATTCCCGAACCGATTGCCGCAGCGGCGCATCGCTGGCGCTTTGCGCTGTCATCGGGGACGGGCACCGGCGCCATGTGGAACCCGGACCTGGGCCTGGGCGTGTGCGGTGACTGGCTGCTGGGTCCGCGGATCGAATGCGCATGGATGTCGGGCCGGATGCTGGGCGACGCGATCTTGCGGCAAGTCCCGGGAGGCCAAGCCGACAGCCGTATCACTTCGGTGAGCACCTGATCGTGTAGGACTGTACGGACTTGCGGGACATCTTTCATGCTGCTGACTGGCAGCCAGGAGGATGGATCCAATGACCAAGGAAGACCGCGATATTCAGCGCAAGCTCTAAGTGCTGCGCCATGCTGAGAAGACTGGCCATGTGGCCAGGAC
>CANJUF010000028.1 GCA_947477745.1 Sphingomonadaceae bacterium
CTCGGCAGTCACACCCGATTCCGGAAATACCCACCTGATATGAAATTCGCCGATCTCGGCCTGTCTGACGAACTGCTGCAAACGGTCATAGCCTCCGGTTATGATGAGCCGACTCCAATCCAGGCGCAGGCAATTCCTTCGGTCCTGATGATGCGCGACATCATCGGCATTGCGCAAACCGGGACCGGCAAGACCGCCAGTTTCGTGCTTCCGATGATCGACATTCTTGCGCAGGGCCGCCGCCGCGCGCTGATGCCGCGCTCGCTGATCCTCGAACCTACGCGCGAACTGGCGGCGCAGGTTGCCGAGAACTTCGAGAAGTACGGCAAGAACCACAATCTCAAGATGGCGCTGCTGATTGGCGGCGTGCAGATGGGCGATCAGGTCAAGGCGCTGTCTGACGGCGTCGACGTGCTGATCGCGACACCGGGCAGGTTGATGGACCTGTTCGAGCGCGGCAAGATCATGCTGACCGGCTGCGAACTGCTGGTGATCGACGAGGCGGACCGCATGCTCGACATGGGATTCATTCCCGACATCGAGCATATCTGCACCAAGCTGCCGACCACGCGCCAGACGCTGCTGTTTTCGGCGACGATGCCGCCGCCGATCGAGAAACTGGCCGCAAAGTTCCTCTCGAACCCCAAGAAGATCGAGGTTGCCCGCGCCGCCACCGCGAACGTCAACATTGCCCAGCACAAGGTTTTCGTTGCCGCCCGCGACAAACGCGACGTCTTGCGCGAATTGCTGCGCGCCGAAGACGTGACCAACGCCATCATTTTTGCCAACCGCAAGACTACGGTGCGCGAACTCAACAAGAGCCTTTCGAGCCATGGCTTTTCATCGGGCGAAATCCATGGCGACATGGACCAGAGCGCGCGCATTGCCGAGCTTGACCGTTTCAAGGAGGGCAAGATCACCATCCTGTGCGCCTCCGACGTTGCCGCGCGCGGTCTCGATATCAAGGGCGTGAGCCACGTCTTCAACTTCGATACGCCGTGGCATCCGGACGACTATGTCCACCGCATCGGCCGCACCGGCAGGGCGGGTGCGACCGGCAAGGCCTTCACGCTGGTTGCTCCCGAAGATGCCGAAGCCATCGCCAATGTCGAGAAGCTGACCGGCATCGTCATCCCGGTGTTCGAGGCGGGACGCAGCAAGACGTCGACGCGCAACGAAAAGCCGGCTCGCGATGAACGACCCGCACGCGAGGCCAGGCCGCCGCGTGAGGCCCGCCCGGCGCGCGAAGCCAGGCCCCCGCGCGCCGCTCGGCCCGAGCGCGAAGCAAGGCCGGAGCGTGAACCAAGGCCCGAGCGTGACAAGGCCGTAAAGGCCCCGCGCAGGGCCGAGGCCGAACCGCGCCGCCAGCGCGACGATGCGCGCCCCCCCGAACCTCGCCGGAACGATGCCGAGGCAGGCGAAGATGGCGGCTGGAACGGTCCGGTCCCCGGTTTCCTGGGCAAATCCGCTATCGCCTGAGGCTTGCGCGCCTGACATCTGGACAGGCTGACCCGTCTCGCGCATCCTCTCCCAAAGGGAGAGAACCATGGCACTCAAGGAAGCAGTCGGGCGCGTGCATATTCCCATGCCGCGTGCGCAGGTGTGGGAGAAGCTGCGCGACCTGTCGCTGGCGCACAACTACGTTCCCGGCGTTACCGCCATCCATATCGATACCGCGCAGCGCGAAGGCGTTGGCGCGAGCCGCACCGTGACCATGGAGAACGGCAGCGAGATGCAGGAAACGGTCGAGGAATGGACCGATGGCCGCGGCTTCCTCATCCGCCTGCACAAGGGCGACAAGGTGGCGATGCCGATCTTCAGCCGCTTCTATTTCCGCTACCAGATCGACGATGACGGTGAGGGGACAATTTTCCTCCCGGCGATGGTTTACGAGACGCGCTTCGGCCCGATCGGCGCGCTGCTCGGCAAGGTGATCCACAAGGCGTTTCTGAGCGCGGTCCACGACATCGGCCTTGCCA
The DNA here is from genome assembly GCA_947477745.1 of Sphingomonadaceae bacterium. Lineage (GTDB taxonomy): Bacteria > Pseudomonadota > Alphaproteobacteria > Sphingomonadales > Sphingomonadaceae > Novosphingobium. The sequence goes on from CANJUF010000028.1 coordinate 1,980, forward strand.
TGCGCGAATATTACCTGACCGGCCAAAAAGTCGGCCCGGAACGGCTCAAGCAATTGAAGGCGAACGAAAATGCGGCGCGCTAGGTCGCTGCTGGTGGCGCTCGGCGCGGTCGTTCTGGCCGGGCAGCCGGCTCACGCGCAGGATGCCGACGCCAGCTTCGATGCTGTCATCAAGGCGCTGCGCGATCTCGGCGATCAGGTGAAGGCCCAGACCGAACCCGGCAGCGTCGACCGTGCGCAGGGCTATCGTTATGTGCTGCGGCGCCTGGAGATGCACAACGACGCGTTCCTGCCCGAATCTGATGCCTGGCACCCCATCATCGATCGCTGCCCGACCAAGCTGTGCAAATATGGCTTCGACAATCCCGATGCGATTTACAACATGGTCAAGCCGCTTGATCCGGCACTGACCTATCGCCTCAAGGGCAATCGCGGCACCGTGCCCTATATCACCTTCCAGCAGTTCTCGATTGGCGGCGGGAAGTTCAACACCGGGGGACAGCTCGAATCGAAGGATCTGGCGCTCGACGCCAAGGGCAATTTCGATATCATTCTGGGGCCGGAAAACACAGGCAATCATCCCAATTTCATCAAGATGGGGCCGGGGCAAAGCTCGCAGCTCCTGATCCGGCAGATGATGGGCAACTGGCTGACCGACACCGAGGCCAGCCTTGCCATCGAGGTGGTCGATCCCGCGCCCGGAACGCCGCGCAGTGCGCCAGTGCTGTCTGCGGCGCAGTTCGAGATGGGCGCGCAGGCGCTCGCCAGGTTCATCGCCGCGACCGGACCGCTATACCGCAAGATCATCTTGGCCGAGCCGGTGAACCACTTCGATGCGGCTTACGAGCAAATCGACGACGGCGGCTTTCCAACCAATTTCAAGAACACGATGCAGTATGAGGTAAATGCCGACGAGGCAGTGCTGATCGAAATTCCGGCGGTAGAGGCAGCGTGGCACAATATCCAGCTCGGCACTTTGTGGGGCGAAGCCCCGGACTATGCGACGCGGCTGATCTCCCACAACATCACGCAGGCATGGAAGGACAGGGACGGGGTGCTGCGCTATGTCATCGCGCAGACCGATCCGGGCACGCCCAACTGGCTCGATGCGGCGGGCAATCCGCGCGGCGGCGTGTTCATCCGCTGGCAGACCCCCAAGCAGCAGGTGCAGAAGCCCAAGGTAACGCGGGTGAAGCTGGCCTTGCTGCGAACGCTTCTTCCGAAGGATCACCCGCGCGTGACGCCTGCTCAGCGGGCCGAGCAGCTGCGCCTGCGATTCCTCGGCTACAATCGGCGGATGAACCCGATCGATCCGCCGAAATAGGATCTATTCCCGGCGGCCGGCTACATCGAACCCGGCGGTGCCGGCATAGATCGCCTCGATCTCGGCGGCATAGCGTTGGTGGACCTTGAAGCGGCGCAATTTCAGCGTCGGGGTCAACTCGCCCTCATCGCTGGCGAGCGGCTGGGGCAGCACGAACAGCCGCTTGATCTGGGCGACGCGCGGCAGGTCATCATTCAGGCGATTGACTTCGGCGGCGAGATGCTCCGCAGTGTCCGGCGCGGAGACGAGCGCGGCATAGTCCGCGCCGCCGAACCCTGCCGGATCGGGCTGGACCAACGCCGTCACATATTTGCGACCCTCGGCGACCAGCACGAATTCGGCGATCAGCGGGCTGGTGCGCATCAGCGCCTCGATTTCGGCAGGGGCGATGTTCTTGCCGCCATCGGTGATCATCAGGTCCTTCTTGCGGTCGACGATGCGCAGTTGGCCGTCCTCGATCACCCCAAGATCGCCGGTGTGCAGCCAGCCATCGACGATAGTCTGCGCGCTCGCTTCGGGGTTCTTGTAGTAGCCCGCGAACACGCTCTCTCCGCGCACGAGGATCTCACCGTCCTCCGCGATGCGCAGGTCCACGGTATCGAGCGGCTCACCGACTGTGCCGGCCACCACCCGGCCCGGCCGGTGGACTGTCATCATCGAGCAGTTCTCGGTCATCCCGTAAAGTTCGAGCAGTTCGAGACCAAGCGATCGGAAAAAATTCAGCGTTTCGACCGGCAGGCTCGCCGCTCCGCTGGTCGCGACCGCCGCTCGGTCCAGCCCCACCAGCGCGAGCGCCTCCTTGCCCGCCGCGCCCGCCTTGCGGATTGCTTCCTCGAAGCGCAGCCAGACACGCGGCACGCCTGAGAAATAGGTGGGCCGGACGGCGCGCATGTCCTCGATCAGCGTGGGCAGGCCGCCGCCGATCGACACGGTCGAGCGGGTGTAAAGCGGCGCGAAATTGGTCATCGCCTGTTCGGCGATATGGCACAGTGGCAGGTATGACAGCATCTGCGCGCCGGGGCCGAATCCTAGCAATTCGCCAAAGCCCTGCACCGTGGCGCGCATGTTGCGGTAAGTCAGCATCGCTGCCTTTGGCGCGCCGGTCGAGCCCGAGGTATAGACGATCAGCCCCACTCGATCGAGCGACAGCGCCGCGATCTTCGCATCGAGCAGTGCGGGATCACGGACGAGGGCGGCTGCGCCGCCGGTTTCAAGCGAGGCAAGCGAGATGACGCCGTCGGTGCCGATCGCCTCGCTGGCGGGATCGAACATCACGATCCACTTGAGTAGCGGGAGCTGCGCGCGGATTGGCAGGACCTTCGCCAGAAAGGCATCGTTCTGGCAAAACAGCACCGAGACGTCCGCGTGGCCCAGCGCGTGGAGCAGGTCGGGCGTGCTGCTGGTCGGATAGCAGCCCAATGGCACCCCGCCGATCAGGCCCGTAGCCATCTGCGCGACCAGCCAGTCCACGCTGTTGTCGGCAAATATCGCGGTGTGGAGCGGCTGGCCAAGGCCAAGCCCGGCAAGCCCCGCCGCGCCATTCCTCACCCGCGCGGCATAGACGGCCCAGGTCAGCTCTTGCCAGTCCTGTCCGTGTTTCTGGCGCAGCGCGACCTCATCGCCGTGCTCCGCCGCATGCTTGAGCACCAGCGCGGGCAGCGGCACATTGGGCAAAGCGGCCGCCATCGCCTGCTTACCGCTTGCGGAAGACCGGCGCTTCCTTGCGCAGCATGGCGTCGATCGCGGCGCGGTGATCGGGCGAGCGGTTGGTCAGCCGCTCCATCGCCGAGCCGAACTCCATCGTCGCGTGGGCAAGCTGCTTGAGCCCGATGTTGATCGCCATCTTGGTGGTGCGGATCGCCATCTGCGACCCGTTGGCCAGCTCCTGCACAAAGGCATGGACACGCGCGTCGAGCTCGTCGAGCGGCACTGCGTGGTTGATGAGGCCGATCGCTTCGGCATCCTTCGCGCCGATCGCCTTGCCCGTCATCAGGTATTCCTTGGCGCGCGCATAGCCGACCAGCATCGGCCACATGATCGCGCCGCCATCGCCAGCAGTCAGGCCCACCTTGACGTGCGGATCGGAAATCTTGGCATGATCGGCGACGAAGGTCACGTCGCAGAACACCACCAGCGTCGCGCCGAGGCCCGCTGCATGGCCCTGGATCTTGCCTATGATCGGCTTCTCGCAATCGAGCATCGAGTAGATGATCTGCCTGCCTTCGACGATGGTGCGGTCGAACTCGTCGGGGTTGCTGATCATGAAATCGAGATACTGGATATCGCCGCCGCCGCTGAACAGCATGCCCTTGGCGGTGAGCACGATGATATCGACGTCCATGTCGTGCGAGGCTTCGATGAACACGCGCGACAGCTCGCCATGCAGGTCCTTGTTGGTCGCGTTGCCCGCTTCTGGACGGTTGAGTGCGAGCGTCAGGACACGATCTTCCAGCTTCGTCTCGATAAATTCGTAATTGCCCCAGGCCATCGCCGTATTCCTGTCGATTTGGATTGAAATGCAACGCGCTCGTGTCATATCCGGCCGCGCGAGGCAAGACAGGATGGAACAGGCAATGACCGAGGCAAGGCCAGTGGTGCTGATCACCGGCGCGAGCGGCGGTGTCGGCAAGGCAGTCGCGGCGGAAATGGCCGCACACGGCTATGATGCGGCGCTGCTCTATCGCTCCAACGCGGCGGCGGTCGAAGAGGCTGCGCATGCCGTTCACGCGGCAGGCGGCAAGGCTACGACGATCAAGGCGGACCTGACCGATCCGGTCGCAGTCGAGCAGGCAGTGGCGGAAACGGTCGCGCACTTTGGCAAGATCGATGTGCTGGCGCATTGCGCGGGGGCCTATACCGCGTGGAAGCCGATCCGTTCACTGACGGCCGAGGAGTGGACGGGTTTTCTCGATGCCGACCTCACCGGCTTCTTCCATATCCTGGCTGCCTGCGTGCGCCACATGCACGAGCGCAAGAGCGGTGCGATCGTAGCGGTTTCCTCGATAGCGGCGCAGGCCTGCCAGCCGCGCGGCGGTCAGGCGGCAGCGGCCAAGGCCGGGCTCGATGCGCTGGTGCGCGTGGTTGCCAAGGAAGAAGGTCGGCACGGTATTCGCGCCAATGCCGTGTCGATTGGCCTCACCGCGACCGAAATGGGCGCCGATGCGGAACGAGCATGGGGCGAAGAAGCCACCAAGCGCCTGCTGGCGGGTGCGCCGCTTGGCCGCATGGGCGAGCCCGAGGAAATCGCCCGGGTCGTCAGGTTCCTCGCTTCGAACGAGGCAAGCTATGTCACCGGCAAGGTGCTACAGGTCGATGGCGGCCAGATGATTGCCGGATAGGAAAGGCATCCTCATGAGTTCCGAAGCCGAGCTCAGCCTCGAAGAGATCGAATCGCTGGTCGACTATTCTTCGCGCTATTTCATGGAGAGGCTTTGGCCGCTCCAGCAGAAGATGGACGACGAGGAATGGTGGCCCGCAGACGAGTTCAAGGCGCTCGCCGAGATGGGTCTGCTCGGCCTGACGATCCCCAGCGAATACGGCGGGCAGGGGCTTAGTTACCTTGCAGCCGGGATGATGGGCGAGGCAATGGCCTATGCCAATCCGGCCTTTGCGTTCAGCTGGACCAGCCACGAGAATCTGTGCCTCGATGCGCTTTATCGCAACTGCAACGAGGAGCAGCGCCAGCGTTTTGTGCCCAGGATGTGCGCGGGCGAATTGATGGGCGGGCTTGGCATGACCGAGCCGGGCGCGGGATCGGACGCGATCGGTTCGATGCGCACCACCGCGCGGCGGGTAGGGGACAAGTACCTGCTTAATGGCGGCAAGATCTACATCACCAACGGGCCGGTGGCCGACCTGTTCCTGGTCTATGCCAAGACCGATCCTTCGGCGGGCACGAAGGGCGTTTCGGCCTTCATCGTCGAGGCTACGTCGCCGGGGTTCAAGTGCGCCCAGAAGCTCGACAAGATGGGCTTCCGCGGCAGCCCAACCGGCGAGCTTGTGTTCGAGGACTGCGAGGTTCCGGTCGAAAACCTCATCGGCGAGGAGAACCGCGGCATCGCGGTGATGATGAGCGGGCTCGACGTCGAGCGGCTGCTCTCCGCGCCCTTGTGCATCGGCCCGGCGCAGCGCGCGCTCGACCTCGCGCTCGATCATGCCAGGACGCGCGTTCAGTTCGGACAGCCGATCGGGCAGTTCCAGCTCGTCCAGGCCAAGTTGGCCGATATGTATGCGCAGATCGAAGTATCGAGAACATACCTGCACAAGGCATTGACCATGTGCGACAATATGGAGCTGACCCAGGCCGGTCGGGGCGAAATACACAAGGTTTCCGCTGCCGCATTGATGACCGCTTCACGCGCCGCCAAGCTGGTGTGCGACGAAGCCGTCCAGATCTTCGGCGGCTCGGGCTACATGCGCGACACCGAGGTCAATCGGCTTTACCGCACGACCAAGGTAATGGAGATCGCGGCGGGTTCCCAGGAAATCCGCCAGACGATCATCGCCAAGGAATTGCTGAAGGGATAAAGCATCGCGCGAAAAAGTGAGTACCGGTTTTTCGCTGCAAGCGATGCGACCACAAACTAGCTTTCGCCGTCCATTAGTGCTGCATCGGTCATGTCGCGCGCCACTTCGAAATTGGCGGCGAGACTTTCGGCGGTGAGTTCGGGATCATTGAACCCGCCGCTTTGAGCAAATGCGATGCGGGCCACCTTGCCGCCGCCGACATCGTAGAATTCGCCCGTCGCCTTGCATTCGGGCGAACAGAAGAAGGCAATGGCTTCGGCCACCAGATGCGGCGGGAAGGCCTTCATCCGCTCGATCAGTGCTGGATCGTCGATCCCGTCCATCAGGCGGGTCTGGGCGGTGGGCCACACGCCGTTCACTCGGATGTCGTGCGCCTCGCCCTCGGCAGCGGCGACGGTTGTGAGCCCCAAGTAGGCCGCCTTGGCGGAAGCGTACACCCCGCGCCCTGCCAGCCCGAGCATCGAGCCCGACATGATGTTGACGATCCGCCCAAAGCCCGCCTCGCGCATCACCGGCCAGCACTTGCGCAGCAGCATCCAGCCGCCAGTGAAGTTGGAGGCGAACACCGTTTCGGCGCGTGCGTCGTCGAGTAGTTCGACGCCGGTGGTGATGTTGCCGCCGGCATTGTTGACGAGAATGTCGATCCGCCCGAACGCCTCGATTGCCGCGCTGAAGATGGCATGCGCCGCCCCGGCCGTGCCGACCGCGTGCGCATCGGCGACGGCCTGCCCGCCCAGCGCACGGATTTCTTCAACAACCGCCGATGCAACCTCGATGCCACCCGGCTTGGCTGCCGATGCACCGCCGCCGTAATCGTTGACGAGCACTCTTGCACCGCGCCTTGCCAGCGCCAGCGCGGTTTCGCGGCCAATGCCGCGACCCGCGCCGGTGACGATGGCGACGCGCCCGCTGAGGTCCAGCATGTCCGCGCCGGCTTACTTCATCGCTATGGGATTGATCGGCGAGCCGACTGCGCGGGTGATGTTGAGCGGCGGCGCGCACAGCAGGAACGTGTACTGTCCATCGGCGGCGCAATCGGCGGCGAGCGCGTCGAAATCGAACAGTTCGCCGAACGGCAGGCCCATGTCGCGCAGGCACAATAGATGCATCGGCAGGAACATCTCATCGCCGTAAGTCTCGGCGTTCATCACCTCGACCGCGACGTTGTCGGCGCAGATCGCCGCCGCGCTCTTGTCGTGGAGCCATTCGGCGCAGGTGTGGTGACAGCCGGGCTGACCGCTCATGAATTGTTCGCGGCTGCCGCGCGTCAGGTTGCCGATCTGCCCGGTGCGAACCGCGACGATGTCGCCCGGCAGGACGCTGACGCCCTGGGCTTCGCAAGCCTCGTTGAGATCGTCGGGCTTGATCGCATAGTCGCCGGGCAGGATATCGACGCCCCTCAGCTTGGCGATGTCGAGCAACACGCCGCGAGAAGCGATTCCCGGCTTGGCCATGTGCTCGACGCCGCAGCGGGTCGCGCCTTGCAGGCTCAGGTGCTCGTGGACAGAAAACCCGTTGTAGAACTGGCCGTCGTAGTGAACGTGGCTGAAGGCGTCCCACTGGGTCGCGCATTGCAGCGGCATATGGATGACGTCGTCGTTGAAGCGGCTGCGCGGAAATTCCTCGCTGTGCTTCTGATCCATCGCGGTCATGTATTTCATCGGATTGAAGCGGAAGCCGCCGAACTGCGGGCCGTTTTCATCGAAGGCGATGCCAAGATTGAACATCTTGCCCTGCTTCACCTCGGCAGCCGCGCGGCACAGCGCCGCCGGATCGATGTGATTGAGCGTGCCGCGCTGATCCTCGGGACCCCAGCGGCCCCAGTTGCGCAGACCTTCTGCCATCTTGTCGAAATCAAGTGACTTCATGACGAATCCTCTCCCGTTGTCAGACTGTTCGTCCCGCGAACGAGGCCGGAATGCAAGGGGCTTCGCGCAGCTTTGACCCAAACTGTGGCTTCGACTAGGCGACCAACTGAAACACAAGGATGATCCGATGAGTGAATGGCGCGTGATCCCGATGGCCGGGGTCCACAATTTCCGTGACTACGGCGGCTATACGCTGGTTGGCGGCGGCAGGCTGAAGCGCGGCATGCTGTGGCGTTCGGGTCAGCACAACGGCGCGACCGATGACGACCTAGACAAGGTCGCTGCGGTGGGCCTCGCCTCGGTGTTCGATCTGCGCACGTCGAAGGAACGTGCGCTTTACCCTTGCCGCAGGCCCGACGGCTACGCGGGCGAAGTCCACTTCTCCGCCGATCCGGACCGGCCCAAGTTCGCTCCGCATATCGAGGCAGCGCGCGGCTTTGCGGGTGCTCGCGACGCCGGGTTTATCCACGAGATGATGAGCGACACCTATACGCGAATCGCTTTCCGGCCCGAGCTGCTGGCGATGACGCGCGGCCATGCGAAAGCCCTGAGCGAGGGCAAGGGGCCGAGCCTGATCAACTGCATGGCCGGCAAGGACCGCACCGGCGTGGCGGTCGCCGCAATCCAGCTGGCGGCCGGGGTCCACCGCGACGATGTCATGGCCGATTACCTGTTGACCAACACCGCCGGCGATAGCGAGGCACGCATCCGCAAGGGCATGGAGACGGTGCGCGGGGTCAATGGCGACATAAGCGACGAGGCAGCGCGCGCGATCATGGGCGTCGAGCCGGAATACCTGGAGGCCGCCTTCGCCGCGATCGACGAGCGCCACGGCTCGATTGATGCATGGCTGGCGGAAGCACTTGGGCTGGACGAGGCGGCGAGGGACCAGCTGCGCGCTGCGATTGCGGAAGGTTAGATAAACGCTTTCACGTCGGCCATGAAGCGGTCGAACTCGTCGTGATGCAGCCAGTGCCCGGCGTTTTCGTATTCGATCAGGCGGGCGGTGCGGAAATGATCGATGCGCCCGTCGGTCGTCGGGCTGGGCATGAAGCTCTTCAGTCCCCACAGCAGCAGCATCGGGCACGAGATCGCGTGCCACAGCTTCTCCAGCTCGAGCAGCGGCATGTCATTGGCCGACCAGACGTTGAGGTAATTGTCGAACTTCCAGCTGAAGGTTCCGTCCTCGTTGCGGAACGCGCCGTGGACGGTGAGGTGGCGGGCCTGCTCGTCCGACAGATGGCTGTTTTCCGCCTTCATCCGTGCATAGGCCGCTTCGAGCGAGGGATAGCGCTTGGGCACGCGCCCCGCGGCCTTGCGCTTGTCCTCGATCCACAGCCGCAGCCGCTCCGGCGAGCCGCGCGGCGGCATGCGCGCCTGCGTCTCCGGCGACATGCCGAGCCCTTCGATATTCACGAACCTGATGACCTTGTCGGGATAGAGGCCGGAGTAGCGCGAACAGATGTTGCCGCCTAGCGAATGGCCGATCAGCGTGACTTTGTCGTAATCGAGCGCGTGGATCAGCTGCGCGAAATCGTAGACATGGGCATCGAGCGAATAGTGCCCCTCGGGCGACCAGGCGCTGTCGCCGTGGCCGCGCAGGTCCGGGCAGATGACGTGCCAGTCACGGCACAGCTCCTCGGCCACCCAGTCCCAGCTACGGCAATGGTCGCGCCCGCCATGCTGAAGGATCAGCGGCGGCGCGTCCGGGTTGCCCCAGTCGACGTAATGCAGCCGCAGGCGCTGCGAGTAATAGGTGTTCGAGGTCGGACCATTCAATGCCATGCCCAAGGCATTGCCTGCCCCGGCGCGCCCGTCAATCCCGGTCAGAACTCGATTTCGAGCTTTAGCCGGAACTGGCCGTCGGTATCGTCCTTCGCCGCGCCCAGCGCGAACAGGTAGCCTGCCTCGATTTCGATTTCGGGACCGAGCCCTTCGATCTCGGCCTTGGCAACCGGCCCGACGAAATGTTCCGCACGCGGCGCGAACCTGCTGAACGTGCCAAGATCGCCGTAGGCCTGGAGGCCAAGCCGTATTTCGCCGAGGGCCTCTACATCGGCGGAGGCGGCGTAGGAGAGTTCCAACTTTTCGCCGCCCTCCAATGCCTTCTCGCCAATCAGGTTGAGGCGCAGGTCGAACGGTCCGAACTTGTGCTGCATCAGCAGCTTGGCCTCGAGCTTGTCGGAGTTGCCGTTCAATCCGATCGCGTATTCGCCGTAAAGCGCGAAGCCAATCCCGCCAGCGCTGCCCAGCTCGTATATCGCCTCGACTGCGACTTCCTCGGCCTTGCGGCTTTCGCCCGGTTCTTTTTCAAGTTCAGTCAGCACGCCGATCTTCAGCTTGTCGGTGACGCCATAGGCGGCCTCGAGCTTGAGCACGTCCTCGCCGTCGTCTTCTCCGCCGCCGAGCGCGCCGTAAATCGCTTCGACCTCGACTTCGCCTTCTTCGACGCTCGATCCGTAGACATCGCCGCCGAGACCCGGCGTTGCGAGGGCAGGCGCGGCGAACGTCAAGGCAATGGCGCTTGCCGCAAGTGCGGCGAAATTCAGACTATTCATTGGTCCTCCCCGTGCAGTGTTGGCCTGCTAATGCGATTAGGTTGCAAAAGCAATTCATCTAGCCCCGCGTCTTTGACAGGGATCAAATTGCGGACGAGCGCAGGGTCTGGCTGGAATTTGCCGCGAGTTGCGCCTATCTGCCGCCCCAACAGGAGACACGGAAAATGGCGACACACAGCACCCGCATGCTCATCATCGGCTCGGGTCCGGCCGGGCTCTCCGCCGCGATCTATGGCGCGCGTGCGGGCATGGAGCCGATCGTGGTGCAGGGCTTGCAGCCCGGCGGACAACTTACCATCACCACCGATGTCGAGAACTATCCCGGCTTTCGCGACATGATCCAGGGCCCATGGCTGATGGAGGAAATGCAGGCGCAGGCCGAGCATGTCGGCACGCGCATGATGTGGGACACGATCACCTCGGTCGACTTGTCAGGATCGAAATTCACCGCGACCGGTGACGGAGGCGACATCTACGAAGGCGATACCCTGGTGATCGCAACCGGCGCGCAGGCCAAGTGGCTGGGCGTACCCGGCGAACAGGAACTGGGCGGCAAGGGCGTATCCGCCTGCGCGACCTGCGACGGATTCTTCTTTCGCGGCAAGAAGGTTGCGGTGATTGGCGGCGGCAACACCGCGGTCGAGGAAGCGCTTTACCTCACCAACCATTCCGAAGACGTGACCCTGATCCACCGCCGCGATTCGCTGCGCTCGGAAAAGATCCTGCAGGACCGCCTGCTGGCCAATCCGAAGATTTCAGTGCTGTGGAACAAGACCGTGGCGAGTTTCGAAGCGGGCGCGGATGGCGCGCTTAATGCGCTGCGGCTGGTCGATACGCAGAGCGGCGAGGAAAGCCTGTTCGCCGCCGAAGGGGCCTTTGTCGCCATCGGCCACTCGCCATCGACCGAACTGTTCAAGGGCAAGCTCGAGATGGACTCTAACGGCTACCTGCTGGTCGAGCCGGGCACGCCCAAGACCGCGATCCCCGGCGTGTTCGCTTGCGGCGATGTGATGGACCACGTTTACCGCCAGGCGGTCACGGCGGCGGGCACGGGCTGCATGGCCGCGCTCGATGCCGAGCGCTATCTGGCCGAGCGCGAATTCGCCGAGCAGGCGAAAGAGGCGGCGGAGTAGGTGTTAGCGCCCGAGCGCCTCAATCAACTGCTTCTCCAGCCAGTCGCGCGCGTGCGGCTCGACATAGGCGTGGGTGGCATCGGGGCACGTCACGATTCGCGAATCGGCCTTGTCCCAGGTGGCAAGGAACGCTTTTCCGGTGCGGTCACGCGCGGCGATCAGGAAGGTTATATCGCCCGTAAAGCACTTGATCCCCGTCGCCATATCCTGCGCCAGCGAGCTTGGCGGGGCGGATGGCCTCAGCGCGCCGAGCAGGCTGCCAAACAGCTTGCCTAGCGAGACCTGCCCGGAAAGCAGTCGCTTGATCGCTGCCGGATCGGTGAGCCGCTTGCGATAATGATCGCGCACCACTTCGGGCGGCGATTCCTGCTCGTCTTCGCCGGTCCCCTCGAAGGTCCAGGGGTTTGACAGGACCAGCGCGTCGCAGCCCTCGCCTCCGGCCAGCATCAGCGCCGAAGCGCCGTCGCAGTTGCCGAAACCGACGATGCGGCTGAGGGCTGGGCACTCGGCCCGGAACGCGGCAATCGCAGCAGCAATGTCGCGGCCGCTGGTGCGAAATTCGCCGTTCGCGCCCTCGCTGTCGCCGACCCCGCGCCGGTCGAAGCGCATGACAACAAAGCCTTGTTCGGCAAGGCGCGCGGCAAGCTGCGCCTGTCCGGCAAAGGCGCCCGAACGCAGTTCGTTGCCGCCAGTAACGAGCAGCAGGCCCGCAGTCGCGGAAGTGCGGGCGTCGATCGTGCCGATCAGCAACGATCCTTCGCAATCGAAAGTGAAATGCCGCCGGGTCATGACTGCATCCCGATAGCGAGCACCGCCGCGAGCGCGTCTGCCTGTTCGCGCGATTCGCCCGGCTCGGCGCGCAGCCACAGCCCCGCGCCGCCGACTAGCCCTTGTTCTACCAGCGTAAGGCCCTCGCGCTCCGGAGCCTCGGCATGTTCGAGATCGACGAATAACTGCGGGCCGATGCGGTATCCGGCCAGCTCGATGCCATCGGTCAGGGCCAGCGTGGTCAGCCCCTCACGGCTCTCTTCGCGTCCCGCTTCCCGGCTGGCGAGAGAGCGGGCGCGCAGCATCTGGCGCAGGATCGAGCCGCCCTTGGCGGGCGCGTAGAGCCAGCCGGGCACACCCTGCGGCATCAGCAGACAGCCGCCGCGTATCGCGAGTACATGCGTTGCGCCAAAGAACTGCACCGCCGCTGCAACCGCGCTGCACCAGCTGCCAATGCTCTGCGTCTCGAGCTGCTCAAGGCTCTCGTTGGTTCCGGGCAGGTCGGGCAGGACCGAATCGATCCCCGAAGCGTCGAGACGGCGCATCACCTCCAGCGAGAAGCGCCGCATCCGGTTGGCTTCGTCGAACAGGGCGGGGACGATCAGCAGCCGCCTTTCGCGGCCCCGATCGAATGCGATCGCGTATTCCTCGGCGCTTGCCCCGCCGGGCAGCGGGTTAGGCCAGCCGAGCGGCGTCACGAGCCCGAGCGCTTGGCCTCGGCAAAGGCGAGCAGGCCGCCGTAGGTTTCGAGCATCTCGCCGTCGATGTCGTCATCCTCGATGACGATGTCGAGCCGGTCTTCCATTTCGGTGAGCAGGCCCGCGACCGCCATCGAATCGAGTTCGGGCAAGTGGCCGAACAGGCCGGTGTCGGGCGTGAAATTTTCGGCAAGGCCGTCTTTCAGACCGAGAACGTCTGTCAGGATCCGGCGCAGCAGCTGGTCGGTCTGGTCTTGCATGCCCTGTCTTTCGATGCGTTTCTTGGACGAACGAGCGCGGCCTCTAGCCGTGCTGGCCCTTTCCGGCAAGCCGTGCGAGCCCGGACTTGGCAAGCGCGATCCAGTTGCGGGGCGAACCCGGCCGGAACATCTCGAGCCGATAGCGCGGCCGCACTTCTTCCATCCAGTCGCGCTTGTAGGGGTCGTCACCGATACCGTAGTCGATCAATTCTACCCCGTCGGCGTCGATTGCCCGCTCGAACATCGCGGCGGAGAGCACGGTTCCCGGCGACACTGCCTTGGCGCTGTCGCGATAGGCGAGCTTGTGAATGAAGGCGGTGCCGCCTTCCACGGTCCAGATCTGCGCCGCGACAGGCACGCCCTCGGCATAGGCGACGCCGATGCGCAGGCGGCCCGCATCGCCCTCGGCCTGCGCGAACTGGTGCAGGAACTCGATGGAGCCTTCCTCGGGCTTCCAGCTTTCCCGGTAGATCGAAACGTATTGCGCCCAGAACACTTCGTCGAACCGGTCGAGAATGCGGCACTGCAGTTTGCCCGACTTGCGCTTGATGGTGCTGCGCAGCTTGCCGGGAAGGCCAGCAAGGTAATCGTCCCAAGTCCTCCCACTGACGCGCAGGATGTGGTTCCAGTCGCACTGCTCACGCAGCACGGTCCAACCCGCGCCCTGGAAAACTTCCTCGAGCAAGGAGGCGCTGCCATCCTCGTCGGGCAGGCTGGTCAAGGTGATGCGGTGAGTTCGCTCTGCCAGATCGCGCGCCAGCGCGGTGAGCAGTTCACGCGGATCGGCGCTGTTGCTGCTGATCAGCGGGCGATAGCGGAACGTGTAATAGTTGGATAAGCCGACGAGCTGGTCGTCCGACCTGCTGAGCGGCAGCACGACCAGCGAGCGATCGTCGCGCGCGGCGGCGAACAGCGGCGGCATGTTGCACGCCGAAGCCAGGCCGGTCAGCCAGTCGAGGCGATCGAACGGGGCCTGCTGCTGCGCCGGGGACAACAGCGCCGCAAGCTGTGCATCCAATTGCACTTCCTTAAGATCGGCGTGATATTCGATCGCTATCAACTCACCGTATCCCAACTGGAGCCTCCTCGCATCCATGTGTAGTGCCGCCATCCCTTCGATCCGACCGCTCGACCATCTCGCTGAAACTGGCGACGATGATGCGGCTGCGTTGGTGTTGCGCAGCGAGGCTTTAAGTTATCAGGAATTAAGAAGTCGTTTGTCCCGCCTTGCGGGCTGGCTCGCGGCCATGGTGCCCGAGCGCGGTGCGCGGATCGCGACCTGGGCAGCGAAAGGCGAGCTGACTTGCCTGATGCCGCTGGCGGCGGCGCGCGCCGGGCTGGTCCATGTGCCCGTCAACCCGCTGCTCAAGCATGCGCAGGTCCGCCATATCCTAGAGGACAGCGGTTCGGTCATGTTGATCGGCACGCCCGCGCGGCTGGCGACCTTGCAGGAGGGCGACGTGCCCGATCATTGCGCGGTGCTGGGCGAGGATGAAGCTGTCGCGGCGGCAATGGGCCAGCCCGCTACGCTTGGCGCTTCTGACGCAGACCCGGATTCGCTCGCCGCGATCCTCTATACCAGCGGATCGACCGGGCGGCCCAAGGGCGTGATGCTCAGCCATGCCAACATGTGGCTGGGGGCGCAGAGCGTTGCGACTTACCTCGGCCTTTCCGCCGATGACCGCACGCTGGCGGTGCTTCCGCTCTCGTTCGACTACGGTCAGAACCAACTCCTCTCCACCTGGTACGCCAGCGGCTGCGTCGTTCCGCTCGACTATCTGGTGCCGCGCGACGTGATGAAGGCGATAGACAAGCACGCGATCACCACGCTGGCGGCGGTGCCGCCGCTGTGGGTGCAGCTTACCGAGCTGGAATGGCCGCGCAAGGTTGCCGGCAACCTGCGACGCCTGACCAACAGCGGCGGGGCGCTGACGCCCGATCTGGTGCGCAAGCTGCGCGGTCTGTTCCCTTCGGCGCGGCTGTTCGCGATGTATGGTCTTACCGAGGCTTTCCGTTCGACTTTCCTCGAACCCACGCTGATCGACACGCACCCGACCTCGATCGGCAAGGAGATTCCGCATGCCGAGATCCTCGTGATCAACGATGTGGGGCAGATCGCTGCCGACAATGAGGAAGGCGAACTGGTCCATTGCGGCCCGCTCGTCGCCCATGGCTACTGGCAAGACGCGGAGCGCACCGCCGAGCGCTACAAGCCCGCGCCGAGCGTATCGCGCTATGGCGGCATGGCGGTCTGGTCGGGTGACCGGGTGCGCCGCGACGGTGACGGCCTGCTTTATTTCGTCGGCAGGCGCGATGCGATGATCAAGAGCGCGGGCAACCGTATTTCGCCGCAAGAACTGGAAGACGCGGCGCTGGCGACCGGGCTGGTGGCAGAGGCGGTGGCGCTCGGCATTCCCGACGAACGGCTTGGCCACGCCATCCATCTTGTCGTGCGCGCCCGCGCCGATGCTGCCGATCCGCAACAGGAATTGCCCAAGAAGCTCATGCAGGATTTGCCCAATTTCATGCAGCCCAAAGTCATTCACTGGCGCGATGCCATGCCGATCAGCCCCAATGGCAAGCTCGACCGAACCGGCCTTTACGCGGAACTGGCGGCGTGAAGCCGCTTGGTCCGATCCCTGCCGGTTACGGCGCTGTCGATGGCGTACTTGCGATCGGCGGGCGCAAGGTCACAGAGCTTGTCGCGGAGGCAGGGGAGACACCGCTGTTCGTCTATTCGGCAGACATGCTGCGCGCGCGCGTAGCGCAGCTTCGCGCAGCCATGCCGAAGCGGCTGGCGATTCATTATGCGATAAAAGCCAACCCGTTCATTCCGATCCTTCAGACCTTTTCGAATCTGGTGGACGGCTTCGACATCGCCTCCGGCGGCGAACTCGACATTATCATCAGGGCCGGGATCGATCCCGCCATTGTCAGCTTCGCCGGGCCGGGAAAGCGCGATCGCGAGCTTGAGGCTGCCATCGGTGCGGGCGTTACGCTCAACCTCGAATCCGAGGCCGAGGCCATGCGCGCGATCGCCATCGGCGAGCGTCTGGGGAAAACTCCGCGCCTCGCGATAAGGGTCAATCCGGACTTCGATCTCAAGGGTTCGGGAATGAAAATGGGCGGCGGGGCCAAGCCGTTCGGCCTCGATGCCGAGCGCGTTCCCGCATTGGTGCGGCAAGTGATCGACAGCGGCGCGGAATGGCGCGGCTTCCACATCTTCGCTGGTTCGCAGGCGCTTGACGCCGAGGCTGTGGCCGACACCCAGGCGCAGACGCTGGCGCTCGCCGCGCGGCTGGTGCGCGAGAGCGGCGCGCCGCTGCCGCACTGCAATCTCGGCGGAGGCTTCGGCATCCCCTATTTCCCCGGCGACGAGCCGCTTGATCTGGCTTTGGTGGGCGAAAAGCTGGCCGCGCAGTTCGATACGCTGCCCGCCGAACTGGCGGATACGCATTTCTGCATCGAACTTGGCCGCTTTCTGGTCGGCGAGGCGGGGGTCTATCTCGCCACGGTGATCGACCGCAAGGAAAGCCACGGCGAGGTGTTTCTCGTCACCGATGGCGGAATGCATCACCAGCTTGCCGCCTCGGGCAACTTCGGCACGGTCGTTCGGCGCAACTATCCCGCTGCCATCGCTACGAAATTCGGCAGCGAGCTGCAGGAAGCAGCGAGCATCGTCGGCTGCCTGTGCACCCCACTCGACCGGCTTTCCGACAAGGGCCACTTCCCGCGCGCCGAAGTGGGCGACTTGGTGGCTGTGTTTTGCGCCGGGGCTTACGGCGCCAGCGCCAGCCCGTCGGCCTTCCTGGGGCAGGGTCCGGCGCTGGAAATGCTCGTCTGATCAAGCGGGTAACACTTGCCGGAAGCAGCGTCCCGAAACGGGAATGCCTCGATATTGCCGATCAAGGCTAACGCAATATTCACCTTTTTTAACGATAGCCGAGGCTGGTTTTTGCCAGATCGCGGCTCGTGGACATGGTCCCCGTCTCCGCATCCGGCGCAGATAGGGTCGCTTGCATGTCCGATTTCAGCCGCAAGTCCGCCGCAACCCGCCTGCTGGCGGGAGCCGCGCTCTCCAGCCTGGCGCTGACCGGCTGCGCCGGGGGCGGTTCGCCGCCTAACATCAACCCCCAGACGAGGCCCGCACTCCGCTAATCTACGCCGCGATCTGCGCCAAATGTTCTGACGACGGACAATTTACGATTCGTTAACCATGGCAGCGCGCAACTATCTTGTGCGCAGCTTGGAGAGCGAATCATGTGGAAGATTTTCAACCCCTGGGGCTGAGCTGAGCGTTTGCGGCCTGCTGGGCCGCACAATGCCAGTTTGTCGATTACCTGCCCATTCGGGGCTATTTGATTCTACAGCGATTCCGCACCCATTGCGGTTTTAGCATTTAGCGTAAATCCCCTTGGAGTGCTGGTTGTGCTCCGAGGTTTTTGCGTTTTCTGTTGTGTGTTTATTGGCGTCTTGCGGGCTAGGGATCAGGCTTCGCCGTGTCCCAGCGCCAGGTATTCCGCGCTCTGCATTTCGCTGAGGCGGCTCACCGTTCTCTCAAATTCGAAACTTCCATCGCCTGCCGTGTATAGCTGCTCCGGCTCTGCCGCAGCGGTCGCCAGCAGCTTCACCTTGTTTTCGTAAAGCGCGTCGATCAGCGTCACGAAGCGCGCCGCCTCGTTGCGGTTGTCAGGTCCCATCCGCGGAATGCCCACAATAATCACCGTATGATAAGCGCGCGCTACCGCGAGATAGTCCGACGCCCCGCGCGCCTCGGCGCACAGCCGCTTGAAGCTGAGCACGGCAACGCCCTTCAGGCTCTTGGGTACCTGCAGGATCCTGCCGCCGCCCAGGTCCAGCTCGGCGGAAGGGACGTGGGCGCTGTCCTCGGGCGGATAGTCGGTCAGGCGGAAGAACGCCTCGCGCACTTGAGCGGTCGCTTCCTCGCCAAGCGGCGTATGCCACATGTCGATACCCCCGAGACGCTCTAGCCGGTAATCGACCGGGCCGTTCAAAGGGACAACGTCAAGCTCGCGCTCGATCAGCGCGATGAACGGCAGGAAGTGCTCGCGGTTGAGACCATCCTTGTAAAGCTCGGACGGCGCCCGGTTCGAAGTCGTGACGACCGTCACGCCCTGCTCGATGATAAGCTGGGTGAACAGCCGGCTCATGATCATCGCGTCGGCGGAATTGTTCACCACCATCTCGTCGAAGGCGAGGCAGCGCAGGTCACGCGCCAGCGCGGCAGCGACGGGCGGGATCGGATCGCCCGCTTCCTTGCGCCGCTCCTCGCGCAGCAAGGCGTGGACCTCGATCATGAAGGCATGGAAGTGGACGCGGCGCTTGGCTTTGATCGGCAGTGTCTCGTGGAACAGGTCCATCAGCATCGATTTGCCGCGCCCGACGCCGCCCCACAGGTAAATGCCGCGCGGCGGCGCGCTCTTGCGGCGCAGCAGCTTGCCAAGCAGCCCCTGCGAGCCTTCGTTTTCGGCGCGCTCAAGCTCATCCTGCAGCTGCGCAAGACGCGTCGCGGCAACAAGCTGTTCGGGATCGGCGCGCAGTTCTCCCGCCTCGACCAGCGCGCGGTATCGCTCGAGCATTGCGCTCATGCCGATGGCTGCGATGGCTTGCGCGCGGTTCCGGAAAACGCAGCGACGAGCCGCTCCCCTTGCAGGATTTTACCGCGCAGGAAGGCGAGCCTCCGGGTCTCCCGGAGCAGTTCTACCACCGCATCCATCGGCTTGCGGGGGCTACCCGCACCGACGAACTGGGTCGACAAGTCTATCGTGGTCGAACCGATCGGATCGACTCCGGTCAGGACATATAGCGCGGCGAACATGGCGACATCGGCAAAGCCAAGGATTGTGCCGCCATGAACCGTGCCTCCGGCATTGGTGTGCCGCTCGGCGATGTCGATGCGCACCCGGCAGGTGGCGCCGCTCTCGCGCCGCACCAGCATCGGGCCGATGAACACATGGTTGTACCGCCCGTGATCCATCACGTCCCAGCGCATCCAGCCGGGACTGGCCGGATCGGGCTCGCAGATGAATCGCGGCGGTACGGGGCTGCTCAAGCTTTGTCCCCGTAGTTGCGCGCAGCGCCCACCTGGCAAAGGCGATCGAGTGTTTCGATGTGGTCTGCGCCGCGCTTGTCCTCCAGCGCAGCTTTCAAGAAACAGGCCATGAATTCCGGGAAATTGAATTCATTGAAGAAGTTGCAGCTGAGTGTCATCGATTGGTCAATCGCCCTGACGGCGTGCCACCAATCGGGCGGGATGATCACGCATTGGCCCGGTTCGAGCGTTGCGTGATAAATGACGGCTCCTGAGAGATCAGGGTCTCGTTCAAAGCCGGGCCGGCCCGGATCGAAATTTTGCAGAGCGCCGCCTTGTCCGACGCCCGGAGCAGCGAACCACACATCCTTTGTTCCTTCGAACTGAAACAGGCTACCGAACGTGTGGAAGAAATCGACATGGAATGGGGCGATGGCGCCTATTCGGCTCAAGTAGAGAGTAGAGGTTTCCAATCCGCATATGGATTCGATCGTTTCGCGCAGGCCGCCGGGAACTGTAGCTAGCAGATTGGGAACGCAAGCGGGGAAAGGATCGATGTCGGCGCGAAGTTGAGGATGGAGTGCGAAAGCATTCCAGCAATATGACCAACCCTGCCCGTAGCGACCCGGATCTGCCGGCAAATCGCAATGCCTGTCGTCCTTGTCCAACCAGAAACCGGGAATGGCGGACATGTCCGTATCCAGGTTTTCGATGAAGGCGCCCAGCCGGGTTAGAAGCTTGTAGCAATCGCTTTCAAAGCCGAGGTTCAACTTGCCTATGTCGTCGTAACAATGGGTCTTGAAGTACTCCCACGACCATTTGCGCTGCGCGGGCCAGTGCTCGAATGCATCTGTCAGGATCACCGGCCGCCGCGTATCAGGCGCGAAGTATTCACCAAGATCGGGATCGCCGGCGCAGGAGCGACGTTCGATATCGACGATATTCATCGCGGGCGGCGCATCGCGGCTCAAACCAGCCGTTCGGCCTGCATCTTCTTGATCTCGGCAATGGCGCGCGCGGGCGAGAGGCCCTTGGGGCACACGTTCGCGCAGTTCATGATCGTGTGGCAGCGATAGAGCCGGAACGGGTCTTCCAGCTCGTCGAGCCGTTCGCCGGTCATCTCGTCGCGGCTGTCGGCGAGCCAGCGGTAGGCTTGCAAAAGGATCGCAGGGCCCAGGAACTTGTCCGAATTCCACCAGTAGCTGGGGCAAGCGGTCGAGCAGCAGGCGCACAGGATGCATTCGTACAGCCCGTCGAGCTTTTCGCGCTGTTCGGGCGATTGCAGCCGCTCCTTGCCCGAAGGCGTGGTCGAGACAGTCTGCAGCCAAGGGCGGATCGAGGCATATTGCGCATAGAAGTGCGTGAAATCGGGCACCAGATCCTTGATCACGTCCATGTGCGGCAGCGGGGTAATGCGGATATCGCCCTTGAGGTCTTCGATCGCGGTGGTGCAGGCGAGGCCATTCTTGCCGTTCATGTTCATCGAGCACGAACCGCAGATGCCTTCGCGGCACGAGCGGCGGAAGGTGAGCGAAGGATCGGCTTCGCTTTTCATCTTGATAAGCGCGTCGAGCACCATCGGCCCGCAGGTGTCGAGATCAATCTCGAACGTGTCGTACCGCGGGTTCTCGCCAGAGTCGGGATCGTAGCGATAGACGGTGAACTTGCGGACCTTCGTGGCGCCCTCGGCCTTGTGGACCTTGCCCTGCTTCTTGATCTTGCTGTTGGCCGGGAGAGTGAAAGTCGCCATGTCGGGTTCCTGCTGCGCGCGCCCAAATAACTGGTAATCGCGCCTTCTCTAGCGCCTCGCGCCCACAGGGCAAGGGGGCTTGCCACATTGCTCCCCGCAGTGAAGGTTATGGCGCAATCGGGAGGGTTTGAGAATGAGCGAGTGGCAGGGCCGCACGGCAGTGATCACGGGCGGGGGCAGAGGCTTCGGCAAGGCTTTTGCAGAGGCGCTGTGCGCGCGCGGCGCTCATGCGGTGCTGGTCGATCTGGACCGGGCGGCGGGCGAGGCGGCGGCGGCGGAGCTATCCTCGCGGCAGCTTTCCGCGCAGGCGCTGCAAGGCGATGTCACCGATGCCGCGCGCATGGCCGAGGTGATGGACCTGGCGGCGCAGCGCCACGGCGGCATCGACCTGCTGATCAACAACGCCGGGCTGCATTCGGACGAATACAGCAAGCCGATGCGCGTGCTCGGCATCGACAAGGTGCGCCGCCTGTTCGACGTGAATGTGATGGGGACGGTGACCTGCACGCTCGCTGCCGCGCCCTTCATGGCTGGGCGGGACGGCGCCAACGTGGTGAGCCTTTCCTCGATGGCCGCTTATCCTTCGGGAACGGCATACGGCGCGTCCAAGCTGACGGTCGCCGCGCTTACCATCGCTTTTGCGAGCGAACTGGGCGGCGAGGGTATCCGGGTCAACGCCATCGCGCCGGGCATGATCCTGACCGAGACGATCAAGGCGGAACTCCCGGAGGCGACGATGGATTTCGTGCGCGCCGGCCAAGCGCTCAAGACCGACGGCGCGGAAAACGACATCGTCGAGGCCATGCTTTATTTGTCGGGAAGCGGTGCGCGCTTCGTGACGGGTGAGACGCTGCGCGTGACCGGCGGCATGGGCGCGGGGGTCTGAACCCGCGCCCACGCTGATCCGTTATTCCCCGAAGGTGCGCTGCCACCAGCCGCGGCGCGGCGATCCATCGGCGTTTGTCGTCGATTGGGGCGAAGGGGCTTCGCCTTGCGCCTGCTCGGCGTCGGCAGCCGGAACCACGGGCTCTTCGGCCGGCGCAGCTTCAGCCACTTCGGCTTCGATTTCGGCCGGCTTCTTGCGGCGTGTGCGCTTGGGCTTTGCAGCCGCTTCCTCAGCCGCTTCGACAGCAGCAATTTCGGCGACCAGTTCGTCCGCGTTTTCAACGGCACCCGGCTCTGCAACTTCGACTTCGCTCGGCTCAGCCTTCTTGCGCCGCGTGCGCTTGGGCTTTGCCGGTGCTTCGTCCGAGACGGGCTCGGCAGCAGGCGGGGCATCGGCTTCGGCTTCGACTGGCGATGAAGCCTCGGCTTCTTCCTCAGACGCTACCTTCCTGCGGCTTGCACGCTTCCGCTTGGGAGCCGGTTCAGCCTCGGCGACTGCTTCGTCGGCAGGCGTTTCGGCGCCCTGTCCAGCATCGACCGGGACCATAGCGTCTTCGCCGGGTTCCGCCGTATCGGACTGCTGGGCCTCGTCGTCGCCGTCCTGCTGGCCCTCGGCTTCTCCGCCGCGACCACGGCCGCGCCTGCGACGACCTCCACGGCGGCGACGCTTCTTCGGGGAACCGTCCTCGTTGACTTCGTCGCGTGCCGAGCGCTCGGAATCGTCTTCCTCGCCTTCGGCTTCGCTCTCGCCGTCGTTCTCGGCATCGACGCCTTCCTCGGCGGTGCGCTCATCGTCACGCTCGCGGCCGCGGCCTTTGCCGCCCCGCCGCCTGCGCCGTTTGCGGCGAGCATTGCCATCGGCATCGGTTTCGCCTTCGGCCTCGTCTTCATCGAGGTCGTCGCGGATATCCTCGTCGTCCTCGTCTTCAGGGAGGTCATCGTCTTCCTCGATCACGATCGGCTCGAACACCGGCATCGTGGTCGGACGCGGCCCGCTCGAAGCGACGCGCATCTTCGCGCCTTCGTTCTCACCCTCGGGAATGACTTCGACGTGGACGCCGTAATGCAGCTCGATGTCGGCAAGGTCGGCGCGCTTGGCGTTGAGCAGGTAAACCGCCGCCTCGGTGCTGGCGTAGAGCGTGACGGTCGTTCCGCGGCCCTTGGCAGCCTCGTCCTCGATCAGCCGCAGGGCCGACAGGCCCGCGGAGCTGGCGGTGCGCACCAGTCCGGTGCCATCGCAGTGCGGACATTCGCGCGTGGTCGCCTCGAGCACGCCGGTGCGCAGCCGCTGGCGGCTCATCTCCATCAGGCCGAAGCTGGAAATGCGGCCAACCTGGATGCGCGCCCGGTCGTTCTTGAGCGCGTCCTTCATCGCCTTCTCTACCTTACGGACGTTCGATCCGTATTCCATGTCGATGAAGTCGATGACGACGAGGCCGGCCATGTCGCGCAGCCGCAACTGGCGGGCGATTTCGCGCGCGGCTTCGAGGTTGGTGGTGACGGCGGTCTGCTCGATCCCGTGTTCCTTAGTCGAGCGGCCCGAGTTGATGTCGATCGAAACCAGCGCCTCGGTCGGGTTGATGACGATGTAGCCGCCCGATTTGAGCTGCACCACCGGATCGTACATCGCGGTGAGCTGATCTTCCGCGCCGTAACGCTGGAACAGCGGCACCGGATCGACATAGGGCTTCACCCGCCGCGCGTGGCTGGGCATCAGCAGCTTCATGAAGTCCTTGGCGGCGCGGTAGCCATCCTCACCCTCGACAACGACTTCCTCGATGTCGCGGTTGTAGATGTCGCGGATCGCGCGCTTGATAAGATCGCTGTCCGAATGGATCAGCGTGGGCGCAGAGCTTTTCAGCGTGGTCTCGCGAAGTTCGTCCCACAGCCGCGCGAGATAGTCGAAGTCCCGCTTGATCTCGGTCTTGGTGCGCGCAAGGCCTGCGGTACGCACGATGCAGCCCATGGTCTTGGGCAGGCTCAGTTCGGTAATGATCGACTTGAGGCGCTTGCGATCGGCTGCTGAGTTGATCTTGCGCGAAATCCCGCCGCCGTGGCTCGAATTGGGCATGAGCACGCAGTAGCGGCCCGCAAGGCTGAGATAGGTGGTGAGCGCCGCGCCCTTGTTGCCGCGTTCTTCCTTGACGACCTGGACCAGCAGCACCTGACGCCTGTGGATGACGTCCTGGATCTTGTAACGGCGGCGCAGCGCCATGCGACGTTGACGCAGATCGTCGGCTTCCTTCGAGCGGCCACGTCCGCCGCCGCCCTGACGGCGCCCGCGACGGCGCGAACGATCGCGGCCCTGAGCGCTGTCTTCATCACCGTCAGCGTCGGCATCGCCGCGTTCCGCGTCGTCGCCATTGCCTTCATCGGCATCGTCTTCGTTGTCGTTTTCGACGTGGCCTGCCTCGATCGTCGAGACATCGTCGGCGTCGGAGGGGTCGACTTCGGTCAGGCTGCCGTCGAGACCATCCTCGTCATCGTCGTCGTCATAATCGCCGTCATTGTCGTCGTCGCCGTTATCGTCACCGTCGTCGGCAGCGCGCAGCGCAGCCTCTTCCTCAGCGTGAGCGGCTTCTTCGGCGAGCAGGGCGTCGCGGTCTGATTTGGGGATCTGGTAATAGTCGGGATGGATTTCGCTGAAAGCGAGGAAACCATGCCGGTTGCCGCCGAAATCGACGAATGCAGCCTGCAGCGATGGCTCTACCCGCGTTACTTTGGCGAGGTAGATGTTGCCCTTGATCTGCTTCCTGTCGGCAGATTCGAAATCGAATTCTTCAATACGGTTGCCTTGAAGCACCGCCACCCGAGTTTCTTCCGGGTGGCGCGCATCGATTAGCATGCGCGTTGCCATTTGGTATTCTCCAGGCGCCACGCGGGCCGGATCGAGCCGGCAGGCGGGCGCCAATGTGTTTGTGAAAGCCGCGCAGGCCGATCGGGCCAAGCCTGATCTGAGCGCGGTCGGTTGTTTGCTCGAGGCGGCGGAAAATCCTGTTCGTGCCTCTTGCGATCGTGTCTGCGGATTCTTGAGAGCGCTGGAAAAGCCTGCGCGCGGCCGTTGCCGTCGGTCTTGCCTGCAATCCCGCAAACGGGGGCTGGCAGAACGGCAAACGGGTTCTCATAACTCGCATCAACCTGGCTGAGTCCGGGAAAGCGGGTGCTCCCGGACCTGTGTAGGGACATTTCCATACCGGAGCATCGAACGAAGCGACTGGCGCTTAGATGGCGATGCCGGGATCGGATGTGCTTATTCCCTGGCCGCCGCGATTAGCAGCCAACATCTTCTACGGCAAGTTTATTACTCAAACGTGGCCGCGCTCAGGGGGGAGATTGCCCACGCGATCGGGGCCGTGGGAACCTGCCGGCGCGCCCATTGCAGCACGCGCGCGGCGGGATTACTGGCACAAAATGTCCCGCAGGTTCCAGCTTGGCTTCCTTTTCGTGTTTCCGCTTGTCGTGCTCGCGGCGTCGCTGGTGATCGACCGGATGTACGGTTTGCCGGGACAGGGGTACGGCTATGTTCTGCGGATCGATCTGATGCCGGCCCAGGCCGAGGTCGATTTGCCCAAGGTCGAAGGGCCGATCGACGCCAGCAGGCCGCTGGTGGTAATCGATCCCGGCCACGGCGGTCACGATCCCGGCGCGGGCAAGCCGGGCCTGCCTGAAAAGCAGGTCACGCTGGCGCTGGCGCGCGCCATTCGCGACGAGATCCTGGCCGGCGGCGGCATTCGCGTCGCGATCACGCGGCCCGACGACCGTTTCCTCGCCCTCGGCGAGCGCAGCGCGATCGCGCGCAGGCTCGGGGCCGACCTGTTCCTGTCGGTCCATGCCGATAGCGCCGAGAACGACGAGGCGCGCGGCAGCAGCGTCTATATCCTGTCCGAAAAGGGATCGAGCCAGGCGGCGGCGCGGATCGCCGCGCGCGAGAACCGCGCCGACGTGCTCAACGGCGTTCGCCTCGACCGGCAGAGCGATGCGGTTAATGCGATCCTGCTCGATCTTTCGCAGAATGAAACCGATGCGCGCTCGGTCGATCTGGCGCGGCTGCTGCTGCGCGAATTGCGCGGCAACACACGCATGCACACTGACATGGTTCAGTCCGCGGCCTTCGCCGTGCTCAAGGCGCCCGACGTGCCTTCGGTGCTGTTCGAGACCGGCTATATCAGCAACGCGACCGATGCGGCTTACCTGAGTTCGAAAATTGGCCGCGAAACCATTTCGCAGGCGGCTGCGCGCGCCGTGCGTGCATACTTCGCGCGGCAAACCAATGCCTCCTGATCTGCGAAGTCATATGCGAAGGTCTGGCGCTGCCCGAAATCCTCGTGCTAGGGACCGGCGATGATGGCCGAGACTGCTTCGAACGCTTCCGACCCCGTGCACTACAAGATTCGCCGATATGCCGGCGGCGCGGCGGAATGGTTTGCCCGCAACTGGCGGACGAGCGCGCGCTTTCGCCTGTTCGGCTACATTGGCGGCGGGTTTCTGCTGGTGCTGGCGGCGTTCTGGATCGTGCTGACCCGTAACCTGCCGTCGGCTGACAAACTGCTCGACTATCAGCCGCCGCTGCCCACCATGGTGCGCGGCGTCGATGGCGAAATCGTCTACAGCTATGCGCGCGAACGGCGCGTCCAACTTGGCTTCGACGATTTCCCCAGGCCGATGATCAATGCCTTCCTCGCCGCCGAGGACAAGACCTTCTGGACGCACGGCGGAGTGGACTACACCGGCCTGCTTGGCGCGGTGGTCGATTATGTCTCCAAGCTCGGTTCGGGCGAACGCGCCCGGGGCGGCTCGACGATCACTCAACAGGTCGCCAAGAACGTGCTGCTGAGCGACGAGTATTCGATAACGCGCAAGCTCAAGGAAATGATCGTTGCGCGCCGTATCGAGGCGACCTTGAGCAAACGTCAGATCCTCGAGCTTTATCTCAACGAGATTCCGCTGGGGCGGCAAAGCTTCGGCGTGCAGGCTGCGTCCCGCGCCTATTTCAACAAGGATGTCGGCGAACTCCAGCTTCATGAAGCGGCGTTCCTTGCCATTCTGCCCAAGGCGCCGGAGCGCTATGGCCGCGCGAAATATGCCGCCATGGCGATCACCAGGCGCAATTACGTTCTCGACCAGATGGTGGAAAACGATTGGGCCACGCCAGCTCAGGCGGCAGCGGCCAAGGCAATGCCGCTCGGGCTCGCGCCCAACCGGTCGACCACCTATTCGCGCGCGGTCGGCTATTTCGCCGAAGAGGTGCGCCGCCGGTTGATCGAGCGTTACGGTGAGAATGCCGAGGACGGGCCGAATAGCGTTTATGCCGGCGGTTTATGGGTTCGCACTTCGCTCGACCTCAAGATGCAGGAAGCCGCGCGTGACGCGCTGCGCACCGGCCTGCTGCGCTATCATGCAGGGCAGGGCTGGCGCGGCCCGGTTGCTCATCTCGATCTCGATCCGGAGAACTGGCAATCGCAGATGGCGCTGGTCAACAAGTCGGTCGATTATGAAAAATGGCGCGTAGGTGTCATCCTCGCCAACAGCGGCAGTGATGGCCGGATCGGTTTCGCCGATGGCGCGACAGCGGCGCTCACCAACATTCCGGGCGCGGCGAGGGTCGGCGATCTGGTTGCCGCCGCACCCGTCAACAGCAGCGCCTACGCGGTCCGCACCATCCCCGAAGTGGCAGGCGGCATGGTGGTGATGGAGCCGCAGACCGGGCGCGTCATCGCGGTGCAGGGCGGCTTCGATTCGGGGCTCGATTTGTTCAACCGCGGTATCCAGGCGCTGCGCCAGCCGGGATCGACGATCAAACCGTTCGTCTATGCGACCGGCCTCGATGCGGGGATGACTCCCGCCACGCAGGTGCTCGACGGAAGGTTCTGCGTATTCCAGAGCGCGTCGCTGGGTCAGAAATGCTTCAGCAATTTCGGCGGCGGCGGCGGCAGCGGCAACCACACGATGCGCTGGGGGCTTGAGCAGTCCCGCAACCTGATGACGGTGCGAATCGCCAACGACGCGGGAATGGACCGCGTGGTCAAGACCATCAAGAGCGTGGGGATCGGCGAGTACAAGCCCTATCTCGCCTTTTCGCTGGGTGCGGGCGACACCACCGTGCTGCGCATGGTCAATGCTTACTCTGCGCTCGCCAACCACGGCGTGCAGTACACGCCGTCGCTGATCGACTACGTCCAGGACCGCAAGGGCAAGGTGATCTGGAAGTCGGACAAGCGCCGCTGCGCCCGATGCAACATGGCCAAATGGGACGGCAAGCCGATGCCGCGCGTACCTCGGCCCGGCAAGCAGGTGATAGATGCCGGAACCGCGTTCCAGACCATGCACATGCTTACCGGCGTGGTCATTCGCGGCACCGCGACAACCCTCAAGGATCTCGGTATTCCGCTGTTCGGCAAGACCGGCACCACCAGCGGCCCGCGCGACGTGTGGTTCGTCGGCGGAACGCAGCAATATGTTGCCGGGGTCTATCTTGGATTCGACAAGCCGCGCTCGCTGGGCGGCTATGCGCAGGGCGGGCGGATCGCCGCGCCGATCTTCAAGGACATGGTGCAGAAAACCAAAAGCCGGTGGGAGGCTCGCCCGTTCGTCGCCCCCGCCGGTATCCGGATGGTGCGGATCGACCGGATTTCCGGCAAACAGGTTACCGGCGTGGAGCCGGGCGACGATGCCAAGTCCTCGATCATCTGGGAAGCATTCAAGCCCAATACCGAGCCGCAGCGCTGGACCAAGGCGGACGATTTCGCCGCCAAGCGCGATGCACTGATCGCGCAGATCCGCTCCAGCCGGGCCGGCCCCGCGGCTAAGGCATCGGGCGATGATGACGCCAAACCTGCCGAAGCGAAGGATTTCGCCGAAGAGCAGGGCGGCGTTTACTGATCCTGCCGCCGCGGATCACGGGAGAGTGACAATGGATCCGCTATTCGATTTCAGCGGCAAGATCGCGCTTGTCACCGGAGGCTCGCGCGGGCTCGGCTACCAGATGGTCAAGGCCTTTGCCGAGCGCGGCGCCGATGTGATCATCGCTTCGCGCAAGCTCGAAAACTGCGAGGCGGTGGCCGAGGAATGCCGCGCGCTGGGGCGCAGGGCGCTGGCGATCTCCGCTCATGTCGGCAAGTGGGACCAGTGCGAGAGCCTGGTCGAAGAGGCCTACGCAGCCTTCGGGCGTATCGATATCTTCGTCAACAATGCCGGGATGGGTCCGGCCATGCCCAGTCACGAGGTGACCGAAGCCTTGTTCGATTCGGTGGTGAACCTCAACTTCAAGGGCCCGTTCCGGCTCGCCAGCCTGATTTCCAAGCGCATGTCCGATGGCGAGGGCGGCTCGATCATCAACGTATCCTCCTCAGGCGCGCTGATGCCGCTTCCCGGCACCGTGCCTTATGGATCGGCCAAGGCCGCGCTTAACGCCATGTCGAAAAGCCTCGCCTGGGAATATGCGCCCAAGGTGCGGGTCAACACGCTTTCGCCTGGCGGCTTCCGCACCGACATCGTCGAGGCATGGCCTGACAAGGGACTGGGGCCGATCAATATCCCGCGCGGCCATGCCGCAGAGCCGCACGAGATCCTCACCGCAGCGCTGTTTCTTGCCAGCCCCGCTTCGGTGAATGTCACCGGCTCGCTGGTGCGCTGCGACGGCGGTCAGCACTAGGCATGGGCAAAGCGGTAACGGTTCGCGCTTTCGGCATGCCCGAGAGTTTCGCGCTGGAGGACTTCGATCCCGGACCGCCCGGCCCCGGCGAGGTGCGCGCCTCGATCAAGGTGGCGGGCGTTTCGTTCGTCGACGTGCTGGCCACCACCGGCAAGTATCAGCATATGCCCGCGCTGCCCTATATTCCCGGCAGCGAAGGCGCAGGCCTGGTCGAAGCGGTTGGCGAAGGCGTAACCGGATTTGCGCCGGGTGACCGCGTGCTGTTTTCCAGCAGCAGCGGCGGCCTGTTCGCCGCGGCAAACAATTTCCCGGCATCGCGGGTCAGCCGCGTGCCGCAAGGGGTTTCGCTCGAAACCGCGGCCGTCATCATCGCCAACTACAACACCGCGCTATACGCGCTGATCGACCGGGGCCGTGTCAAGCCGGGCGAGACGATGCTGGTGCTTGGCGCGGCGGGCGGCACGGGGATTGCGGCGATACAGGTCGGCAAGCACCTTGGCCTTCGGATCATTGCTTCGGCATCGAGCGAGCAGAAGCGGCAGGCGGCGCTCGCCGCGGGGGCCGATGCCGCAGTGGAAACCGGCGCAAGCGACTGGCGCGATCAGGTGAGGGCGGCGAACCAAGGCAGGCCGGTCGACGTAGTGTTCGACCCGGTGGGCGGCAGCCTATCCGAACTCGCGCTCCGCACGCTCGATTATGACGGACGGCATCTCGTCATCGGCTTTACGGCTGGGATCCCGGCGATCCCCACCAACCTTGCGCTGCTCAAGAGCGTGAGCATTGTCGGCGTCCACCTTGGCGATACGATGAAGCGCTGGCCCGAAAAGGCGGACGGGCTGCGGGCCAAAGTGCTCGAACTTGCCGAACAGGGCGTGATTGCACCCGCGATTGCCGAACGCTATCCGCTCCATGACTTCGCCGCTGCGATGAATTCCGCGCGCGAGGGCAAGGCAGCCGGGCGAATTGTCATCGTCAACGATGCCGACCAATGAATCGCCCTTGAAACATTTCCGGCACTGTCCGAAGGTGGCGGCCACATAACAAGCTTAAACGGGAAGAAGGAAAACCGATGGCACACTGCAAACTGATAGCCCTGACCACGCCCATCGCCGGCAAGGAGCAGGAATATCACGACTGGTACAACAACGTGCACATTCCCGAGATCGTCAACGGTCTGGGCCTGCAAGGAGCGCAGCGCTATGAGCTGGTCGCGAAAATGATCGGCGCGGACACCAACACCTTCCTCGCCATCTACGATGTCGAAACCGACGATCCCGACGGTTTCATGGGCAGGATGGGCGCCTTTGCCCAGTCCGGCGGGATGACGCCGGGCACCGCGACTGACCAGGCAGCTGGTTATTCGTCCTTTTTCAAGGCCATCGGCGACAGGTACGAGCCCGCCGCCTGAACGGCGGAAATCATAACGGAGACGAATGACATGGCCGATTTCGACGAGACGTTCGATTGGGTGGTCGTAGGCAGCGGCGCCGGCTCGGTCAGTTCCGCGCTGCTGATGAAGCGCGCCGGAAAGTCGGTGGTGATCATCGAGAAGTCACCGTGGTTCGGCGGCACCACTGCCAAGTCCGGCGGCGTGATGTGGATCCCCAACAACCGCTTCATGGACCCGGGCGAGGATAACGAGGAAGCGGCGATCACCTATCTCGATTCGGTGGTCAAGGACAGCCCCGAGTTCCCCGGAACCTCTCCCGAGAAGCGCCGCACCTATGTGCGCGAGGCGCCCCGGATGCTCGATTTCGTGGTTGGACAGGGGGTCGCTCTGGAGCGTGGATCGCGCTTCTGGCCGGACTATTACGACGAGCTTCCCGGCGGCAACAAGACCAGCCGTACCGTCACCGCCGTGCCGTTCAACAAGAAGGAACTGCCTGGCGACTGGCCGGGCAAGCTGCGCATGGGCATGCTGGAAATGCCGGTCCGTCTCGATGACGGCCTGCAAATCTCCAACATGTCGCGAAGCTGGGCGGCGCGCGGCGTCTTCGCCAAGACCGCCGCCAAGGTGGTGATGGGCAAGTTGCTCGGACAACACTGGGTCAGCGCGGGCGCGGCGCTTCAGGGCCGGATGCTCAAGGCGCTGCTTGAAAAGAATGCCGCCGAAATCCGGCTCAATTCGCCGGTCAAAGAAATCATCCTTGAAGGCGACAAGGCAGTCGGCGTCCTCACCGAGAAGGACGGCAAGCCCTGGCGCGTCGGCGCGAACATCGGCGTACTGGTCAATGCCGGCGGCTTCGGCATGAACCGGGAGATGCGCGCCAAATATATCCCCAAGAGCAACAGCGATTGGTCGAACGCGATCGAATCGAGCACCGGCGACATGCACCGCGAGCTTGAGCGGATCGGCGGTACGCTGGCGCACATGGAGCAGATGGTGGGCTTCCCCGGCACGCATGGACCGGGTTTCGATACGGCTTACATGAAGCCCGGCACCCAGAACGTCTGCGCCAAGCCGCACGCGATCCAGGTCGATCAGTCGGGCGAGCGGTACATGAACGAGGCCAGCTCCTACGAGCATATCTGCCAAGTGATGATGGAGCGCGATGCCGTGGTGCCCGCGATCCCGAGCTGGGCGATCATGGATTCGCAGTTCATGATCAAGTACCCGCTGGCCAACAAGATGGGCTCGCGCATTCCCAAGGGCTGGCGCGAAAGCGGCTGGTTAAAGGAAGCGAACACGATCGAGGAACTGGCCGAGAAGATCGGCGTTCCGCCCGCCAACCTGCGCAAGACGGTCGATCGCTTCAATGGCTTCGTCGACAAGGGCCTCGACGAGGATTTCCAGCGCGGCTGCGACCGTGCCTATCAGGGCTACCTTGGCGATAACCTTGTCCCGCCGGGGCCGGGCCGGACGCTAGGAAAGATCGAGAAGGGTCCGTTCTACGCGGTCGATGTCGTTCCGGGCGATGTCGATACCTACGGCGGCGTCCTCACCGATTGCGATTCGCGCGTGCTCAAGGCGGACGGCACCCCGTTCGAGAACCTCTACGCCTGCGGCATCACCACCGCCTCGCCGATGGGCGACGTCTATCCCGGCGCCGGCGCAAGCATCGGCCCGTCGATGACCTTCGGCTGGATCGCTGCCCGGCACGCAGCGGGGCTCGGCAATCAGGATCTTACCTGATTCGATGAGCGAGACTGTTGAGGGCCTCAAGGCCGAGGGCTGGCGCGAGCTGCGCTCGTCCGGCTTTACCGCTGCGATCGGCCAAGTGCTGTTCCGCACCGATCGCGGGGCAATGGAGGCCGGCTTCGTAGCCGCTGATGACATCGGCAACGACAATGCCGGCGGCGACGTTGTGCATGGCGGCGCGATGATGACCTTCGCCGATATCGTGCTGGGGTTCGCGGCGGCCAAGGCCTCGGGAAATCCTTACTGCGTGACCGTCCAGATGACTTACCAGTTCGTTGGCGCGGCGCGTTTCGGCGATTTCATTACCTGCAAGGCCGAGATCGTGCGCGTTACTTCCTCGCTAGTGTTCGCGCGCGGGCTGATCCGCGCAGGCGGGCAGGACATCGGATCGGTCGATGCGCTGTTCAAGCCGATCAAGCCGCGATAGTCCTGATCGGAAATTCATTGGGATGGGGAACGGATATGAAGCGGCTTGAAGACAAGGTTATCGTGTTGGCTGGCTCGGGCGCAATCGGCGGGGCCTGTGCGCGCCGCTATGCCAGCGAAGGCGCGGTCGTCGTGATCGGCGACAGGAATGCTGACGTCGCGGCGGCTTCCGCGGAAGAGGTTATAGCAGCGGGCGGCAGGGCCGTTTCGCAGCACCTCGATGGCACCAGCGCCGAATCGATCCAGTCGCTGGTCGACCGCGCGGTCACCGATTTCGGCGGGATCGACGCCTTCCACGCCAACTACGCCAGCTTTGTCGACGGCACGATCAGCGTCGACGTGCTCGACCTGCCGATGGAAACCTGGGAC
Source organism: Sphingomonadaceae bacterium (assembly GCA_947477745.1). GTDB lineage: Bacteria > Pseudomonadota > Alphaproteobacteria > Sphingomonadales > Sphingomonadaceae > Novosphingobium. The sequence continues at coordinate 35,387 of CANJUF010000028.1, forward strand.
GAGGAGATGGAGGTCGATGCGCGCGGCTTCGTGCTGTGCACCAAGGCGGCCGTGCCGGAGCTGCTCAAGCGCGGCGGCGGCGCGATGCTCTACACCAGTTCGGGCGCAGCCTACGAAGTGGCGCCGATCCGCGTCGCCTATTCGATGGCCAAGGCCTCGATCCTGGCGCTGATGCGCCACGTCGCGACGCGGTTTGGCCCGCAGAACATCCGCGCCAACGTGATCGCGCCGGGCCTGATCCTGCACCCACGGCTGGAAAAGAAGTTCGACGAGGCGACCAAGAAGGCGTTCATGCGCTCGAACATGTTCAAGGACCGGCTGGGCGAGCCTGACGATATTGCGGCGATGGCGGCGTTCCTGATGTCGAGCGACGCGAAATACGTCACCGCACAGGTGATGTGCGTCGATGGCGGGGCAACGTCGCGGGCGTGATCTTTAATCGGGGAACTTGCCCAAGGTAGAAACCATGATGTCATCGCCCTCGATCCGAACCTCGTAGGTCTTGATCGGGAAGATCGCGGGCGGGTTAAGCGGCTTTCCGGTTTCGAGATCGAAGCGTGCGCCATGGATCGGGCAGGCGATCCAGCCGCCGCGCATGCGACCTTCATCGAGCGGCTCGAGAACGTGGCTGCACTGGTTCTCGACCGCGAAGATGCGGTCCTTGGTGTTACACAGCAGCACTTTCTGGCCATCGACGGTGACACATTTCTTACCGCCGGGCGGCACGTCTTCGAGGCGGGCAACGGCAACGAATGTCGGTTCGGTCATGAGGGTGTCAGCAATTCCGGTTTCATTGGCTTGCGCGGCGGCGCGATTTGGCCGAACGCCGCAACAATCGATTCGCGCCCGTGACTAGCCGCCGAAGACCGGCCTGTCACGCGAGGCAGGGAAATCGCATCTAGGGGAGAAGGCAAGGCCATGATCGGCGAAGATACACTCGACATCGGCGGACAGGTGGCGCTTGTCACCGGCGCCGGCAAGGGCGTCGGGCGCGGGATCGCGCTTGAGCTGGCAAAACACAACGCGGGCGGCATCGCGGTCAACGATTTCGACGCGGGCCGCGCCAATGAGGTTGTCGCCGAAATTCGCGCCATGGGCGTAAAGGCCATGCCCGCCGTGTTCGACGTGACCGACCGCGCCGCTGTCGCTGCGGTGTTCGAGGCCGTGAAAGGCGAGCTGGGTGCGCCGACTATCCTCGTCAATAATGCCGGCAATGCCGGCCCGGACGGGACATTCGACATGGGCCAGCCGTTCTGGGACGAGGATCCCGCGGTCTGGAACAAGTACATCGCCACCAATTTCTTCGGCGTGCTCAACTGCTGCCACGTCGCGCTGCCCTATATGGTGGAGGCCGGGAAGGGCCGCGTCGTCACCATCGTTTCGGATTCTGGCCGCGTCGGCGAGCCCAAGCTGGCGGTCTACGCCGCCGCCAAGGCCGGCGCGGCGGGCTTCATGCGTTCGCTCGCCAAGGACGCGGGACGCTACGGCATCACCTGCAATTCGATCGCGCTCGGCTCGATCCAGACGATGCAGACCCCCGAGCAGTTCGAAGCTTACAAGCAGACCGAGCAGTACAAGAAAGCCGTGTCGCAATACACCATTCGCCGCTATGGTCAGCCCGAGGACGTTGCCGGACTTGCCGCGTTCCTGTGCTCGGATCGGGCTTCGTGGATCACCGGCCAGACCTACCCGGTCAACGGCGGCTACAGCGTGGCGCAGTAAGCCGTCCGTAAGGCCAATTATTTCGCGGGGGCGCAGGCATTCGGCCTTGACGAACCCGCCGCCACAGTGAAGCTTCCGCGCAAATTGAAAAGGGAGAATTCAATGCCCAGTCCCGCGTACCACGCGCCGGATACCGTAAAGCAGGCCACCGACCTGCTCGCCGCCAACAAGGGTGCGAGGCCGCTTGCAGGCGGAACCGACCTTATCGTGCAGATGCAATCGGGGCGTTCTGCCCCGGCGGCGATCGTCGATCTCAAGCGGATCGCGGCGCTCAAGGAAATCCGTGAAGAAGCGGGCTATTTTGCGATCGGTGCGGCGGTGCCGTGCACCTCGCTCAAGAACAACAAGGCGCTTGCCGCCGAATGGCCCGGCGTGGTCGAGGCGGCGAACCTGATCGGATCGGTCCAGGTTCGCAACCGCGCGACCATGGCAGGCAACCTGTGCAATGCTTCGCCAGCGGCCGACAGCGTTCCGGCGCTGGTTGCCGCCGGCGCCACGGCGATTGTCGCCGGAGCATCAGGCGAGCGCGAAGTGCCGGTCGAGCAGATCCCGACCGGGCCGGGCAGGACCTCGCTGGCGGACGGCGAATTCGTCACCGAGATCCGCATTCCGCGCCAGCAGAAGGGCAGCTCGGATGCCTATCTGCGCTCGATCCCGCGCACCGAGATGGACATTGCCGTGGTCGGCGCGGGCGCCAGCCTGACGATCGACGCCAGCGGCACCTGCACTTCGGCGCGGATCGCGATCGGCGCTGTCGCTCCTACCGTGCTGCTGGTCGAGGATGCGGGCAAGGCGCTGGTCGGCAGCAAGCTCGACGACGGCGCCGTGGCCAAGGCGATGGAGGCGGTCAGCACCGCCTGCAATCCCATCGACGACAAGCGCGGAACCATTGCCTATCGCAAGGCGATGGCCGGAGTTCTCGCCAAGCGCGTTATTCAGATTGCCCGTGAGCGGGCCGGAGGAAACTGATGAGCCGGATTCACGTTACCACTACCGTCAATGGCGACGAACGCGAGTTCCTGTGTTCGCCGGGCCAGACCCTGCTCGACGCGCTGCGCGACGAGCTTGACCTTACCGGCAGCAAGGAAGGCTGCGGCTCGGGTGACTGCGGTGCCTGCACCGTCATTCTCGACGGTGAGATGGTCTGCTCCTGCCTGGTGCTGGCGGGCGAGGCGCAGGGCCGCCGTGTCGAGACCATCGAAGGCATCGCCGAGGGCAGCCAGCTGCACCCCGTGCAGCAGAAGTTCCTCGAGAACGCCGCGCTCCAGTGCGGCTTCTGCACACCGGGCTTCATCGTCGCCTCCAAGGCGCTGCTCGACAAGAACCCCAACCCCACCGAGACCGAGGTGCGCTATTGGCTCGCAGGCAACCTGTGCCGCTGCACCGGGTATGACAAGATTGTGCGCGCGGTGATGGATGCCGCAGCCGAACTCAGGCAGGAAAGGACCGCAGCATGAATGCTCCCGAACCCAAGGACGCCTTCAAGGTCGTAGGCACCCGGCCGATCCGCCCCGACGGCGTGGACAAGGTCACCGGCAAGGCGATTTTCGGCACCGATTACAAGGCCGCGAACATGCTGGCCGGTGCGATCGTGCGCTGCCCGCATCCGCACGCCCGGATCAAGTCGATCGACACCAGCAAGGCCGAGGCCGTGGCTGGCGTGAAAGCGGTCGTCACCGGCGCCGATTTCCCCTCGGTCGAGGACACGATCGTGCGCATGGGCGAAACCTCTGCCAGCACGGTGGACATGGCGCAGAACGTGATGGCGCGGGATGTGGCCTATTATGACGGCCATCCGGTCGCGGCTGTCGCTGCCATCAGCCAGGAAGCAGCCGACGAGGCCGCCGCGCTGATCGTGGTGGAATATGAGCAGCTCCCTTACCACATCGACATCAACGAATCGTTCAAGCTCGATGCTCCGGCGATCAATCCGAACCTCAAGGCGACTGGCCTGGCCGAAGGCGAAAAGGTCAGCCCCAACGTCACCACCAAGTTTCCCTACGCCAAGGGCGACGCCGATGCGGCGCTGGCCGGCGCGGCGGCGACGGTAACCGCGCACTACACGCTCAAGCCCGTCCACCAGGGCTACATCGAGCCGCACGCCTGCGTCGTTTCATGGAAGCCGGACGGCAAGATCGACATCTGGTGCTCGAGCCAGGGCGCGTTCAATATTCGCGGCCTCACGGCATCGTTCCTGCATGTCGATATCGGCAGCATTCGGGTGATGCCGCTCGAGATCGGCGGCGGTTTCGGCGGCAAGAACAGTGTCTATCTCGAACCGGTCGCAGCCCTGCTTTCGAAGAAAAGCGGTCGTCCCGTTCGCCTCCTGATGAGCCGTTCGGACGTGTTCCGTGCCAGCGGACCTGCTCCGGGCGCGGAAATCGACGTTACGCTCGGTGCGGACGCGCAGGGCAATCTGGTCGGCGCGAAGGTCGAATTCGTCTATTCCGCCGGTGCATTCCGGGGAACGGACGCCATGCCCGGCGTGATGCACGCGATCTGTCATTACAAGGTGCCGGACTTTTCGCTGATCGGTTGGGAAGTGCTGACCAACATGCCCAAGCACGCGGCGTATCGCGCGCCGGGCGCGCCGCAGGTCAACTTCGCGGTCGAATGCGCGTTGAACGAACTGGCCGACAAGCTGGGAATCGATCCGATCGAGATTCGGCTCAAGAACGCCGTCGGACCGGGCGATCCGGGAATGATGGGCGCTCCGCTCGGAAATGTCGGTCTCATCGAATGTCTCGAAGCCGCCAAGGCGCATCCGCATTACACCGCACCCCTGGGTGAAGGGCAGGCGCGGGCCGTCGCCTGCGGTTCGTGGATGAACTACGGCGGGCCTTCGACCGCGAGCGTTTCGCTCGCCGAGGACGGCTCGGTACTGGTCGCCACCGGCAGCCCCGACATCGGCGGCAGCCGCGCGTCGATGGCGATCATGGCCTCCGAAACGCTCGGCGTCCCCTACGAGCAGATCAACGTGGTTGTCGCAGATACCTCGTCGGTTGGATTCTCGATGGTGACCGGCGGCAGCCGCACGACTTACGCCACGGGTATTGCCGTGATCGATGCAGCCAATGCTGTGATCGACATATGCAAGCAGCGCGCAGCCAAGATGCTCGATGTCGACGTGTCGACGATCGAATGGATCGATGGCGAGGCGGTTGAAACCGGCAACGGCAAGCGTCTGTCGCTCAGGCAGATCGCCGAGAAATCGGGCGCGACCGGCGGGCCTATCTCGTTCGAGAAGGGGGTCAGCCCGCTCCAGCACCTGCCCGGGTACAGCGCGCAGATCTGCGACGTGGAAGTCGACCGGGAAACCGGCAACGTCTCGGTCGTGCGCTACACCGTCGTGCAGGACGTCGGCCGCGCGATCCATCCGGCCTATGTCGAGGGCCAGATGCAGGGCGGCGCGGTGCAGGGCATCGGCTGGGCGCTCAACGAAGCCTATATCTACAACAAGGACGGCCGCCTGGATAACGCGGGCTTCCTCGATTACCGGATCCCGGTCGCCTCGGACATGCCGATGATCGACACGGTAATGATCGAAAAGGCCAATCCGGGCCATCCCTACGGCGTCAAGGGCGTGGGCGAGGTGCCGATCGTGCCGCCGCTCGCCGCCGTGGCGACGGCTGTCGGCAATGCCATCGGCAAGCGCATGCGCGATCTGCCGATTTCGCCCGAGCGGGTCTATGCGGCCTTAAACGAAGGCTGATGCACCAATGCGTGTGATCGTGATGCCGCCGTTTGACCGCGAGTTTTTCGGCGGCACCGATCGCTTCGAGATCACCGGGCGGACCCTGTTCGGCGTGGTCAACCGGCTCGAGGAATTGGGGCCGGGCTTTGCCGACCTGGCTGACGTGCGCGCTGCTTTCGCGGTGGACGGGGTGGTGCAGGCGGACTGGTCGGTGCCGCTCGAGGGCGTTCAGGAAGTGGTCGTGATGCAGAAGGTTGCTGGGGGCTAAGGGGTTAGCCCCTTGCGCCCGGCGCAAACAGCCGGTTACCAAGCTCGCCGTAGCTCGGGTCCCTTCCAACACCGAGCAACCCCTGGCCCTCGAACGGGCGGGCAATGATCATGTCGTAAGTGACGAAGCGCTTGGAGAAACGCCACTTGCCGTCGGCGCAGCGGCGGTATTCGTCCATGTAGCGCACCACATGCCAGTCCTCGACCTTCGGCCCGTCCTCGGCGCCAAGGCAGTGGACCGCGAGCACGTAAACCTCGCCGTGGCCCTTGTCGCCCTCGACGCTGATCAGGTGGTTGCATACATGGTGCCCGGAATAGGGCATGAAGGGCGCGGTGCTCTCGATGAAGGCGACATAATCGGTCACGTTGCCGCTGAAGTCGGTGCCGTGAGTGTCCAGCGCATCCTCGGTGTAGAGATCGCGCAGCAGCGCCGAATCTTTGCGGTCGATCGCGCGCGAATAAAGCAGGACCAGTTCGCGGATCGCATCCTTATCGATCAAAGTCTGCAGGGCCGCCTCATTCAATGCCATGATATGTCTCTCCCGGTTTTGCGGGCAGACTACCGCAGTCGCGGGGCACCGCAAGCTTTCCCGTTCAGTGCATGCCTCTGGCGGTAAGCACGCAGCGCAAATCGCCCGGCTGGCCGTTGGGTCCAAGTTCACGCAGGTAGCCGACTGAGGTGCGCTCGAAAGCGCGGCCCTCGAACGGACCGCCGGTCATCACCAGTCGCTTGCCGGTCAGCAGGTAGCTGCCGCGTTTGCCGCTCACCGCATAGCTTGAGGATGCAAGCACCCGGAAATCGCGCTCGGGCACGCGCACCGCAACCAGGCCGGTGATGTCGCCGGGCCTCTCGCATATGTATCGGCCGGTCGGCAGGGTGCCGATCTCGCCGCCCGGCACGCCTAGAACCGGAGCGGCCGCGCAGGCGAGCGCCAGGGCGAAGGCGAGGAAGGGAAGACGTAGCATGACCAGCCCCGGCTAGCATTGCCGCGATGCGATTGCCACAGCCTTGCCAGCGCGCTAAGGGCGCGGCCTCACAGACATTACTCCCGCGAAGGCAGCTCCCATGAAGATCAGCGGCGTCGATATCCGTCCCGGCAATATTCTCGAATACGAAGGCGGCATCTGGAAGGTCGCCAAGACCCAGCACACCCAGCCGGGCAAGGGCGGCGCTTTCATGCAGGTCGAGATGAAGAACCTGATCGACGGGCGCAAGACCAACGTGCGTTTCCGCAGTGCCGACACGGTCGAGAAGGTCCGGCTCGACACCAAGGATTTCCAGTTCCTCTATGCCGACGGCGACCAGTTGGTGTTCATGGACAAGGACACTTACGAGCAGATCCAGCTTCCGGCAGACCTGCTGGGCGGGGCCGATGCTTTCCTTCAGGATGGCATGGAAGTCTCGCTCGAACTGTGGGAGGAGCGTCCGATCTCGGTGCAGCTTCCCGAACAGGTCGAGGCGACGATCGTCGAGGCCGACGCCGTGGTCAAGGGCCAGACCGCCTCATCCAGCTACAAGCCCGCGATGCTCGATAACGGCGTCCGGGTGATGGTGCCGCCGCACATCGGCAGCGGCACACGGATCGTGGTCGACGTTTACGAGCGGACCTACGTCAGCAAGGCGAACTGATCTCCCAATGAGCGCCATTTCCGGCCTGATCCGCGTCATCGAACGCGCCGCGCGCAAGGCGGGCCAGCGCCTGCGCCGCGATTTCGGCGAGATCGAGCACTTGCAGGTCTCCAAGAAAGGCCCGGCCGATTTCGTTTCCAAGGCCGACCAGCACGCCGAGCGCACCTTGTGGGACGAATTGCGATCAGCGCGGCCCGACTGGGGCTTCCTGATGGAGGAAGGCGGCGAGATTCCCGGTGAAGAAGGCAAGCCGCGTTTTATCATCGATCCGCTCGACGGCACCAGCAACTTTCTCCACGGCATCCCTCACTTCGCGATTTCCATCGCGGTGCAGGAGCCGCGGCTTGACGGGAAAGGCTGGGGCGAGGTGACAGCCGCGCTGGTCTACCAGCCGATTACCGATGAAAGCTACTGGGCCGAGAAAAGCCGCGGCGCATGGCTTCAGGATCGGCGCCTGCGCGTCTCGGGCCGCCGCCATCTCGACGAAAGCCTGATCGC